>DATLRO010000061.1:7500-317217 GCA_035534615.1 Vicinamibacterales bacterium | reverse complement strand
CTGGCCATCTCGACGCGATACGGCCGGACGCGCGAGGAAGCCGACCGCCCGGCGGTCGACGGCTACCCGCCGCCGGCGCAGGTCGCCGGCGTGCTGCTGAACGCGATCTTCCTGGATCTGTTCGACGGCGACGCGCTGCGGCTGCAGCGGATCAACGATCTGGTCGACCGCCTGCCCGAAGACCAGCGGGCGGGGATGCGGCACGTCGATCTGCTGGTGCTGCGCCCGTCGCTCGACCTCGGCCGGCTCGCCAGCGAGTACGAGGCCGACATGCCGCGCCCGGCGGCGCTTAGTCCTCGGGGCCGGCCTTCCTGGCTTCCTTGACGCGCGCGCGGCGAAGCTTCGACTCGAGCCGCCGTTCCTTCGAGGCGCGCGTCGGCTTCGACGGACGGCGGGGGATCGGCGGCGCGGCGGCGCGGCGGAGGAGCGTCGTCAGCCGGTCGACGGCGTCGCGCCGGTTCTGCTCCTGCGTGCGGAAGCGCCGGGCGTCGATGATCAGCACCCCGTCCTCCGTCATCCGGCGTCCGGCCAGGCTCCGCAGGCGGGCGCGGACGGCCTCGGGCAGGGCCGTGGACCGCGCGGCGTCGAACCTGAGCTGGACGGCCGTCGCCACCTTGTTCACGTTCTGCCCGCCCGGGCCGGACGACCGGACGAACGCGATCCGCAGATCGCGGTCGTCGATCCGGATGGCCGGCGTGATCTCCAGCATGTGAACCATTGTACGGGAGGCAGGGCGGGCGGGCGGCCGCGACCCGGGTCCCGGCCGGTCGGCGCTCGCGCCACCGGCCCGGGCTGGGGTACGATACGAGGTTCGGGCGCTCGGGCGTTCGGCGGTCGGACCGCCGTCCCGGGTAGAGACCGATTGCGCGCCGCCGGCCGCCCGGGGCGCGCGGCATCAGACAGGTTCACGCAGGAGCTTCCACCGCCGTGGCTTCCGAATACCGCATCGTCCAGTATCCGCTCGATCAGGGCGCGCTCGAAATCC
Source organism: Vicinamibacterales bacterium (assembly GCA_035534615.1). Taxonomy (GTDB): domain Bacteria; phylum Acidobacteriota; class Vicinamibacteria; order Vicinamibacterales; family CAVVIG01; genus JAGWRA01. The sequence continues at coordinate 316,232 of DATLRO010000061.1, read as the reverse complement.
AGTACATCGAAGAATATTTCGGCGAATTCGACCGGAAGAAGACGGCGACCGAAATCGTCGGGCGGCTCGCCGACCGGGCGCATTTGATTCTGCTGGCGATGGCGTCCCTGCCGCACGATCCCGGGACCATCGTGCCGGTTTCCTACAAGGTGTGTCACGAGATCCGGCAGCATGAAACGGTGCCGAAGCTGGCCGATCTGGTGGCGCGGCTCGACGGCTGCATCGACTTCGACGGCCGCCGGGTGCTGTATTCCTGGATCGGCGGCACGCGCGGCGACTGGCGCGGGCAGGGGCACTTCCGGGCGCTCACCGAGCAGCAGGAGCTCTGGGCCGTGGACGAAGGCTTCCACGAAGTGGTCGTCAAGACGAAGAACAGGTTCTACGAGATGCGCGGGACGCTCGACCACCTGCGGTTCGAGGTCGTCAAGTACGAGCGGCAGCCGGCCGACAACGCCGAGTCGAAGGTGTATCTGAGCAAGCGGCTGCTGCCGGACGTCCTCGCGTCGCATCGCAGCGCCAAGGCGTTCGTCCGGCTGCCGGCGGACGTGGTCGAGCCGGAGGCGGCCGAGGCCCCCGGCCCCCAGCCGGCGCCGGCCGGCCGGCGCCGGCTCTGAATTCCCTCGCGCCCGCCCCGTACGTTGCGCGTCGGACGTCGCACGTTGTACGTTGCACGTCCGACGTCGCACACACCCCACGGTGACCCGTTCACGGAAGGAGGCGCGAATGTCCGAGACGCCCGCGAGTCGTCCCGCCACCCGCGCGGATGGACTGTCGTCCTCCGCGGCGCTCATCGCCTTTCCGCTCGCCACGCTGCTGATCCACCTGATCTGGATCCACGGGTACGGTTATTTCCGCGACGAGCTGTATTACCTGGCGTGCGCGCGCCATCCCGCCTGGGGGTACGTCGACCAGCCGCCGCTGTCCATCTGGGTGCTGTGGGTCGTGATGCACACGCTCGGCAGCTCGCTGGTCGCCCTCCGGCTGCTGCCGGCCGTCGCGGCCGCCCTGGTCGTGTGGCTCGCCGGCCTGATGGCGCGGGCGCTCGGCGGGGGGCGGTTCGCGCAGGCGCTGGCGATGCTCGCGGCGCTCGTCCCTCCCGACTTCCTGGGGACCGCCAGCGTCTTTTCGATGAACGTGTTCGATCTGCTCTTCTGGGCGGTGGCGGCGTACCTGCTCATCCGCATCTTCGCCGAGGACAACGCGCGCCTGTGGCCGTGGCTGGGGCTGGTGCTGGGGCTCGGGCTGCTGAACAAGATCAGCGTGCTCTGGCTCGGCTTCGGCCTGGCGTGCGGCCTCCTGCTGACGCCGCAGCGCCGCTGGCTCCGGACGCGCGGCCCCTGGATTGCCGGTGCGATCGCCGCCGTGATGTTCCTGCCGTACGTGCTGTGGCAGATCCCGAATCACTGGGCGACGCTTGAATTCATCCACAACGCGACGACACAGAAGATGCAGGGGCTGTCGCCGGTGGCGTTCCTGGTCGACCAGGTGAACACCATGCAGCCGCTCACGCTGCCGATCTGGCTGGCCGGCCTGGGCTTCTACTTCGTGGCGACCGACGGCCGGCGATTCCGGCCCCTGGGCATCATCTACGTCGCCGTGCTGCTCATCCTGGTGGTCAACCAGAAGAGCCGGCCGGATTACCTGGCGCCGGCCTACACGATGCTGTTCGCCGCCGGCGGCCTGATGGTCGAACGGGCGTTCGCCCGGCCGGCCGGCCGCGTGCTGAGGCCGGCGGCGCTGGCGGCGCTGGCGCTCGGCGGCGCGATCACCTTGCCGTTCGGGATGCCCATCCTGCCGATCCCCGCCTATGTCGCGTACGCCGCGGCGCTCGGGCAGAAGCCGTCGACCGACGAGAAGAAGGCGCTCGGCGCTCTGCCGCAGTTCTACGCGGACATGCGGGGGTGGCCGGCCATGGTGGCCGACGTGGCGCGCGTCTACGACACGCTGCCGCCGGCCGACCGCGCGCAGGCGGCGATCTTCACCGGCAATTACGGCGAGGCGGGGGCGATCGACCTGTTCGGGCCGCGCCTCGGACTGCCGCCGGCCCTCAGCGGGCACAACAACTACTGGATCTGGGGGCCGCGCGGCTACACGGGCGACGTCATGATCTTCCTCGTCCCGGCCTACGCGAAGCCGAGCCTCGACAAGGTCTTCGGGTCCGTGGTGCAGGCGGGAGAGGTCGACTGCGGCGACTGCATGCCATACGAAGATCACCAGCCGATCTACGTCTGCCGGCACATCCGGGTGCCGCTGGCGCAGATGTGGCCGCGCACGAAGCACTACGAGTGACAGGCGGCCGGGCGCCGGACTTCACCGCGGCCGCGTCAGGGATACAGCCGATCGCGGGTCCACGGGGCCTGCTCGTGGGGGCGGACATAGACGAGCCGGTCGTGGAGGCGGTCCGGGCGGAGCAGCCAGAATTCGATGCGATCGGGGATGACGCGGTAGCCCGACCAGAACGACGGGCGCGGGATCGCGATCCCCTCGTACTGGCGCTCGCAGTCGGCGACGCGCCGCTCGAGGTCGGCCCGTGACGCGAGCGGGGCGCTCTGGCGCGAGGCCCAGGCGGAAATCTGGTGCGAGCGCGGCCGGGAGGCGAAGTACGCGTCGGCTTCGGCGTCGGTCACCGGCTCGACCGGCCCCTCGATGCGGACCTGCAGGCCCATCGGCGCCCAGCGGAGGCAGAGGGCGGCGAACGGGTGGTGCGCCAGGTCGACCGCTTTGCGGCTCGTCAGGTTCGTGTAGAAGACGAACCCCCCCCGATCGACATCCTTGAGCAGGACGTAGCGGCTCGAGGGACGGCCGTCCGCGCCGATCGTCGACAGCACCATGGCGGTCGGGTCGTCTTCGCACAGCCGCCTGGCGGTCAGGAACCGTTCCGCGAAGAGCTCGAACGGATCGTCCGGCGGGTGTTCCAGGGAGTCGGAGGGGACGGGAGCGTCGGGCTGTGGGGACATGACGTCAGGTTCCTCGTGCGACCGCGCTCTATGACAATACTGCCTGCCGCTGGCGGCGGCAACCGCCCGGCCCGCGATCGACCGGGCCGGCCGGCTCCGGGGCCGCCATTCGGACGGCGGGCGCATTGACGTCGTCATGGTGCGCCCGGTATCGTGGGGGGCGGGAGCAGCGCTGACGCATCATGTCTCGGACCGACCAGGAGCCGGGCGCGCATGAACCGGCTGACCGGGGCGGAGAGCCCGCGGGGCCGGGACTCGATTTCATCCGCGCCCGCATTGCCGACGATCGCGCGGCCGGCCCGTACGGCGGCCGCGTCCACACCAGATTCCCCCCCGAGCCGAACGGCTACCTGCACATCGGCCACGCGAAGTCGATCTGCCTGAATTTCGGCGTCGCGGCCGAGAACGGCGGGCAGTGCAACCTCCGGTTCGACGACACGAATCCCACGAAGGAGGATGTCGAGTACGTCGAGGCGATCGAGGAGGACGTGCGCTGGCTCGGCTTCGACTGGGGCGACCGGCTGTTCTACGCTTCGGATTATTTCGAACGGCTGTACGGGTTCGCGGTGACGCTGATCGAGCGCGGGAAGGCGTACGTCGACAGCCTGTCGGCGGAGGACATCCGCCAGTACCGCGGCACGCTCACCGAGCCCGGGCGCAACAGCCCGTACCGCGACCGGCCGGTGGCGGAGAACCTGGACCTGTTCGCCCGGATGCGGGCGGGCGCGTTCCCGGACGGCGCGCACGTGCTGCGCGCGAAGATCGACATGGCGTCGCCGAACATGAACATGCGCGACCCGACGCTGTACCGGATCCGCCGGGCCCACCATCACCGGACCGGCGACGCGTGGTGCATCTACCCGATGTACGACTACGCGCATCCGCTGTCGGACGCCATCGAGGAGATCACGCATTCGCTGTGCACGCTGGAGTTCGAGGCGCACCGGCCGCTGTACGACTGGCTGGTGCGCGAGCTGTTCACCGGCGACCGCCCGCAGCAGATCGAGTTCGCGCGCCTCAACCTGAACTACACCGTGATGAGCAAGCGCAAGCTGCTGCAGCTCGTCGAGCAGCGGCGCGTGTCGGGCTGGGACGACCCGCGGATGCCGACGATCAGCGGCCTGCGGCGCCGCGGCTGCACGCCGGAGGCCGTCCGCGACTTCTGCGCGCGGGTCGGCGTGGCCAAGAAGGAGAACGTCATCGACATGGCGCTCCTCGAGTACAGCGTGCGCGAGGACCTGAACCGGCGCGCGCCGCGCGTGATGGGCGTCCTGCGGCCGCTCCGCGTCGTGCTGGTGAACTATCCCGAGGACCAGGTCGAAGAGGTCGACGTCATCAACAACCCGGAGGATCCGTCGGCCGGCACGCGCAAGGTGCCGTTCTCGCGCGTGCTGTACATCGAGCAGGACGACTTCCGTGAGGACCCGCCGAAGAAGTACTTCCGCCTCGCGCCCGGGCGCGAGGTGCGGCTGCGCTGCGCCTATTTCATCACGTGCGTCGAGGTCGTCAAGGACGCACAGGGCGAGGTGGCCGAGCTGCGGTGCACGTACGACCCGGCGACGCGCGGCGGCGACGCCCCGGACGGCCGGCGCGTGAAGGCGACCCTGCACTGGGTGTCGGCCGCTCACGCCCTCGACGCCGAAGTGCGGCTGTACGATCGCCTGTTCTCGGTCGAGGATCCCGAAGGCCACGAGGGCCGGGAGTTCACCGACTTTCTGAATCCCTCTTCGCTCGAGGTGCTGGCTGGCTGCAAGGTCGAGCCGGGCCTCGCCGCCGCCGCCGCCGGCTACCGCTGCCAGTTCGAGCGGCTCGGCTACTTCTGCGTCGACCCGGACTCCACGGCGAGCCGCCTCGTGTTCAACCGCACGGTCTCCCTGCGCGACACGTGGGGGAAGATCGAGGCGAAGCAGAAGGTGACCGGAGGGCAGGACGCATGAACGCGACGCTCAATCCCTGGGAACGCTTCCTCGGGGACCGCGACCCGATCGACGTCCTGGCCGACGTGCCGGCACGGATCGAGGCGATGGCGGCGGCCTGGACGCCGGAGCGCTGGGAGCGGTCGTATGCGCCCGGCAAGTGGACGGCCCGCCAGATTCTCCTGCACCTGGCCGAGGGCGAGGCCATGATGTCGGTCCGCCTCCGGATGGCGCTGACGCAGGACGATTTCACATTCCAGCCGTACGACCAGGATAAGTGGATCGGAAGGGAACCGGCCGGCGCGACCGGTCCGCTGGCCCTGGCCGCCTTTGTCGCGATGCGCGCCGTCGAGCTGCCGTTGTTCCGGAGCCTCACGCCGGCCGACCGCACGAGGGCCTGCCGGCATCCCGAGCGGGGCCGGATGACGGTCGAAACGGTTCTGCGCACGCTCGCCGGTCACGACCTCAACCACCTCGCCCAGCTCGAACAGATCGATCGCGCGCGCTGAGCGGGCGCGGATCCACGGGTGGTGGAGGCGTCCCCTCCCGCCCGGCTGTCGCGGTCTCACGAGAGCAGGTGAACGATGAACGCGATCACGTCGTGGTTCGTCGGGCGGGACGGCCTGCGCGGCGGATGGCGGTTCCTCGCCTTCTTCGTCCTGGCGATCGGTGGCGGCGGCGTCGTTCAGTTCCTGGTGATCAAAGCGGCCGGCTATGTGCCCAGCCCCGGGTTCAGCTCGTCTGATCTCCTGCTCGCCGACGGGCTGGGGCTGATCGCCGCGCTCGCCGCGGCTGCAGTCCTGTTCGGCGCGCTGCACTACTTCACCAAGCCGATGGAGACCTGGGTCGACTTCAGCACCGTCTCGCTGATCGCCCTCTTCTTCGCCTTTACGTTCCTCCGCACTGGCAGCCTGTGGTTTGCCGCCGGCTTTCATGCGGCGTTCGACTACGCCGCACTCGTGGTCTTCGGCGGCCCGAACAGCGGCAACGAAGGGAAACCGCTCGCCGATCGCCTGCTGGCCACGACCTTCCACGGTCCGGACTGGCTGACCGGTGGCTCGCTCGGGCCCGAGGCCAGCTTCTTCACCTTCCTCGTGATCGCAGGCCTGTTCGCCGCCGCTCGCTGGCGGTGGCGTCATCCGCCAGCCGGCGTCAGGGCCTGACGGACGATCCGGCGAACCGGATCGGGCCGCGCACCGTCCAACAGGGCTGACTCGGCGGTCACACCAGCGCCGCCATTCAGCCGTCGGAGAAGAGGGGGAAGCGTCTCATGGATGCGATGTGGCGCGATGTCCGGCACGGGGTCAGGACGCTGCTGCGGACGCCGGCGTTCACGCTGGTCGTCCTGCTGACGCTGGCGCTCGGCATCGGCGCGAACACGACCATCTTCTCGCTGACCGACCAGGTGCTGCTGCGGCTGCTGCCGGTGCGGCAGCCCGACCGGCTCGTGCTCTTCAGCAGCCACGGGGCGTTCATCGGCCGTGTCGAGGGGCGCGATCGCTTCTCGTATCCGATGTATCGCGACCTGCGCGACCGCAACCAGGTGCTGAGCGGCGCGCTGGCCGACTATCCGACCAGCCTGACGATGCTGGCCGGCGGCACGGCTGAACGGGTCACCGGCGACCTGGTCTCGGGCAACTACTTCGACGTGCTCGGGGTGCAGCCGGCGCTCGGGCGGGTCTTTTCCGCCTCGGACGAAGGCGCCGCCGGGGCCTCGCCGATCGTCGTGCTGAGCGATGGCTACTGGATGCGGCGGTTCGGCGGCGATGCCTCGGTCCTGAATCAGACGATCCGGATCAACGAGCATCCGATGACGGTGGTCGGGGTGGCGGCGCCGGGGTTCTATGGGCTCGACTTCTCGAACCCTGCAGACGTGTTCGTGCCGCTGACGATGAAGGCGGCGATGACGCCGACGTTCGACGGCTTGCAGGATCCGCGGTACGCCTGGCTCATCATCGCCGGCCGGCTGAAGCCCGGGGTGTCGGTGGCGCAGGCGGAGGCCGGGCTGAACGTGGTGTACCGGCAACGGAACGAACAGGAAATCAAGGAGATGCCGATCGCCGTCAGCGAGCGGTTCCGCCAGCGCTTCGTCAGCAAGCATCTGTCGCTGCTGCCGGGGGGCAAGGGCGTGTCCGATCTGCGGCGTCAGTTCTCCATGCCGATCCTCGTGCTGATGGGGATGGTCGGCCTCGTGCTGCTGATTGCCTGCGCGAACGTGGCGAACCTGCTGCTGGCGCGCGGCGCCGCGCGGCAGAAGGAAGTGGCGATCCGCCTCGCGCTCGGCGCCGGCCGCGGCGCCATCGTCCGGCAGCGGCTCGTGGAGAGCCTGCTGCTGGCCGTCGGCGGCGGTGTGCTGGGGCTGGGGGTGGCCTGGTGGAGCGGCAGCCTGCTATTGAAGATGCTCCCCTTCGACGCGGCGGCGCGTACCCTGTCGGCCGAACCCGATGCGCGGATGACGCTGTTCGCGCTCGGGGCCTCGCTTGTGACGGCGCTGCTGTTCGGGCTCGCGCCGGCGCTGCAGTCGACGCGTCCGCAACTGGCGCCGACGCTCAAGGACGAAACCGGCACACTGGCCGGCGGCGCCGGTCACGCCCGCTTCCGCAAGGGGCTGGTCGTCGCGCAGGTCGGCCTCTCGGTGCTGCTGCTGGCCGGGGCCGGACTGTTCGCGCGCAGCCTCTACAACCTGCAGAGCCTGAATCCAGGCTTTCAGCCCGATCACCTGCTCGGCTTCTCGCTGGATCCGACGCTCGGCGGCTACTCGGCCGAGCGGACGATCGCGTTGTACGAGCGGCTGCAGCAGGAGATTGGCGCGCTGCCCGGCGTGCGGAGCGCGTCCCTCTCCCAGCAGCCGCTTCTCGCGGACGACCAGTGGATGCGGACGACGGAGGTGGAGGGCTATCAGGCGAAGCAGGGCGAGGACATGAACCCGGACTACGACAACGTCGGGCCGGGGTACTTCGCGACCATGGGGATTCCGCTGCTGCTCGGCCGCACGTTCACGGACGCCGACCGCGCGGGGGCGCCGAAGGTGGCCGTCGTGAACGAGGCGTTCGTCCGCTATTTCTTCGGCACCCGGAACCCGATCGGCCGTCACATCGGTTTCGGGGGGCGGAACGCGCCGCTCGACATCGAAATCGTCGGCGTCGTGCAGGATTCGAAGACCGTCGCGCTGCGCGACAGGATCGATCGGACGGTCTATACCCCCTTCATGCAGGCCTCGGCCGAGGACACCGGCCAGATGACGTTCTACGTGCGGACGGCTGGCGATCCGCTGAGCCTGGCCTCGTCGCTCCGTGCCGTGGTGCGCCGCGTGGACCCGGACATGCCGGTCTTCGACATGAAGACGATGAGCGCGCAGGTGGCCGAGTCGCTGTTCGCGGAGCGGATGGTGGCGGCGCTGTCGATCGTGTTCGGCTTCCTGGCGACACTGCTGGCCGCGATCGGCCTCTACGGCGTCATGTCGTATTCGGTCGCGCGCCGGACGCGCGAGATCGGCATCCGGATGGCGCTCGGCGCCGAGCGCGGCACGGTGCTGTGGCTGGTGCTCCGTGAGGTGGCGCTGCTCGTGGTCCTCGGCGTCGCCATCGGACTGCCCGTGGCGCTGGCGCTCGGCCGCCTCGTCCGGTCGCAGCTCTTCGGGCTCTCCGCCACCGATCCGTGGACGATGGCCGGCGCGGCGATGGTGCTGGCGGTCGTCGCCCTGGTGGCCGGCTACCTCCCGGCCCGGCGCGCGACGAGGATCGACCCGATCCTGGCGTTGCGGTACGAGTAGCCGGCGCGACGGCAGCGGGCGGCCGGTACGCGCGCCAGCGACGGGCGCCTTGCGCTCCGAGGCCGGGCTGACCGCGCCCCCGGGCCTTCACCCGCCGAACCGGATCCCCTGGGCGAGGGGCAGCTCGGTGCTCCAGTTGATCGTGTTGGTCTGGCGTCGCATGTAGGCCTTCCAGGCGTCCGAGCCGGACTCGCGGCCGCCGCCGGTCTCCTTCTCGCCGCCGAACGCGCCGCCGATTTCGGCGCCGCTCGTGCCGATGTTCACGTTGGCGATGCCGCAGTCGCTGCCGCGGACCGACAGGAACCGCTCCATCTCCCGGACGTGCTCGGTGAAGATCGCCGACGACAGCCCCTGGGGCACGTCGTTGTGAATCCGGATCGCCTCCTCGACCTCGGCCACCGCCTCGCGCGCCGACGCCGTCCGCGTCCCGTAGCCGATGATGTACAGGATCGGCGCGAACGTCTCCGTCTGGACGATGTCGAACTCGTTCCTGACCGCGGCGATGCACGGCCTGACGTAATGGCCGCCCGGATGGCCGGTCCCGTCGAGCGGCTCGCCGCCGTACAGAATCTCGCCGCCTTCCTTCCGGATTTCCGCGATCGCCTTCTGCATGTCATCGACCGAGCGCTTCGTGACGAGCGGGCCCATCAGCGTTCCCGCGGCGCGCGGGTCGCCGATCGGCACGTCCTCGTACGCGCGGCGCAGCCGGCGCACGAGTTCGTCCCTGATCGACTCGTGCACGATGATCCGGCGGGTGCTGGTGCAGCGCTGGCCGGCGGTGCCGACCGCCCCGAACAGGATCGCCGGCAGCACGAGCTCGAGGTCCGCCGACGGCGTGACGATGATCGCGTTGTTGCCCCCCAGCTCGAGGATCGTCCGGCCGAGCCGGCCGCCGACCACCTCCGCGACGTGCTGGCCGACCACGGTGCTGCCGGTGCAGGACACCAGCGGGACGCGGCGGTCGGCAATCAGCCGCTCGCCGATGGTCGAGCCCGGGCCGACCACCAGCGAGAAAATGGCCGGATCGACGCCTGCCTCGGCACAGACCTGCGCCGCGATCTTCGTCACGGCGATCGCCGTGAGCGGCGTCTTGCTCGCCGGCTTCCAGACGACCGCGTCGCCGCACACGGCCGCGATCGCCGCGTTCCAGCTCCAGACGGCGACCGGGAAGTTGAACGCGCTGATCACCGCCACGACCCCGAGCGGATGCCACTGCTCGTACATCCGGTGATCGGGCCGCTCCGACTGCATCGTCAGGCCGTAGAGCTGCCGCGACAGCCCGGTGGCGAAGTCGCAGATGTCGATCATCTCCTGCACTTCGCCCTCGCCCTCCGCCAGGATCTTGCCCATCTCCAGCGTGACCAGCGCCCCGAGCGGCTGCTTGAGCTCGCGCAGCCGGTCGCCCAGCCGCCGGACCAGGTCGCCGCGCTTCGGCGCCGGCACGGTGCGCCAGTGCAGGAACGCCCGGCGCGCCCGGTCGATGATCCGGTCGTATTCTTCCTCGGTGACCTGCCGGACGCGCGCAATGGGCGATCCGTCGATCGGCGTGATGACGCCCATCTCCGGACCGCTGCCGATCCAGTCGCCGCAGAACCCGCCGGCGTTCGTCGCCGACAGACCGAGCGCGTCGAGCACGTTCACGGCGTCCATGACCCTGTTCATGATGCCATCCTCTGTCGTTCGCCTGACGGGGCGGCGGCCGGCGAACGTGTGCGGGAATGATGAGAGCCGCCGATCCCCTCTAGCGTATCGCAGTCCCCGGACCCGGGGGGAGGGGCCTCGGTCATGCCGCCGGGAGGTGGGGCCGTCTCGGGATGAACCGCGGGACGCGCCGGCAATAGTCGTCGTACGCCGCGCCGAACCGCTGGCGCAGCTCCCGCTCCTCGAGCAGGACGACGGCGTACAGGCCGGGCACGAGCAGCGCCGTGAGGACATAGAGACCGAGGTAGTTGGCGACGAGCGCGTAGGCGAGCGTCCCGAGGAAGACCTCGACGTACCGCGGATTGCGGATCTGCGCGTAGATGCCGGTCTGAAGCAGCTCGCCGGACGACTGACGCGACAGCTCCGGGACCCCCACCAGCACGCGCGTCGTCAGCAGCCCCTTCCGGCGCCGCCTGACCACGATCGTCGCCGCCAGACAGGCGGCCCCGAGCGCGATGAGCAGAGGGTTGGCGCCCAAGTCGGGACCGAGCAGCCGATCCCTGAAGCCGGCCAGCAGGGCGACGACCAGGAGATATGGCGCAGCCAGGATCCCGTATGTGGCGATCGGCCCCACCCGACGCCAGACCGGTGCGAGCGGGTGGATGGCGTACCACAGCAGAACGGCCGGCGGCAGGGCGACCATGACGGCGACGCCGACGACGTAGCGGCCGAGATCCACGTAGTGGCCCACGGCGTCCTCTCTTCCTATTCCTGCCGGAGCGCCGTGATCGGGTTGATGCGGGTCGCGCGCCCGGCCGGCAGCAGGCAGGCGGCCAGGGCGACGGCGCCGAGGACCGCGGTCGTGCCGGCGAACACGCGCGGATCGGTCGGCTGCACGCGATAGAGCTGGCTTTGCAGACCGCGGCTGAGAGCGAACGCGCCGGCCAGGCCGAGGACCAGGCCGGCGCCCACGACGACCAGCCCTTCGCGCAGAATCAGGTCGAAGATCCGGCGACGTGTGCTGCCGAGCGCGATGCGGATGCCGATCTCCCTGGTCCGCTGGGTCACCAGATACGCCAGCACACCGTAGATGCCGATCGCCGCCAGCAGCAACGCCATCGCCCCGAACCCGACCGACAGCATCAACGGCGATCGACGGCTCAGCAGCGCATGGTCGGTGAGCTGCCGCATCGTCTGGACGTCGTAGACCGGCAGCTCGGGATCGACCGACGCCACCGTCCGCCGGACGGCCGGCGCGAGCGCGACGGGATCGCGCGACGTCCGGACCGCGAAGGTGATGGCGCGCTGGGGCTGCTGGGCGAACGGAAAGTAGTAGGTGCCGACGTCCGGCTGGTTGTCGGCAATGCCGCGCATCGCGACGTGGTGGACGACGCCGACGACCGTGAAGAACTTCGTCTTGGGGGTGACGGCCGTCAGGTTCTGCGGGTCCGTTGGCATGAACATCCGATGCCCGAGCGGATCCCGATCAGGCCAGAAGTGGCGCGCCAGGCGTTCGTCGACGATGATGACTCGCGGCGCGTCCGGCGTGTCGTGGGCATCGAAGAACCGGCCCCTGACGAGCGGAATGCGCATCGCCTGGAAATAGCCGGGCGTGACGACCGCGGCGTTCGGCGAAATCACCGACTCGCCCGGCTTCATCCGGTAGCCCTCGGCCATGATGACTTCGTCGTCGTGATTGCCGCCGAGCGGAATCGCGTCGGTGGCGCCGGCGGAGGCGACGCCCGGCAGCGCGCGGATCCGGTCCAGCGCCTGCCGGGCGAACAGCCGCCGCGCGGCGTCGTCCGTGTAGCGCGCGTCGGGCAGCCGGACCGACGCGATGAGGACACCGTGTGGATCGAAGCCCGGATTGACGGCGGCCGCCTGGCGGAAGCTGGCGAGCAGGAGGCCGGCGCCGACGAGCAGGACGAAGGCGACGGCGACCTGCGTGACCACCAGCAGCCGGCGCAGCACGCGGGCGCTCCGTCCGGCCGTGCCCGTCCGCGCGTCCTCGTGAAAGACGTTGCTCAGCTCCGCGCGCAGGACCGACGAGACCGGAATGGTCGCCACGAGGAGGCCGACCAGACCCGCGAGGCCGAGGCTGAAGGCGGCCGTCGCGGCATCCAGGTGGATCGCCCCGGCGCGCGGCAGGTCGCCGAGATCGAGCGCGCCGAAGAGCCGCAGCGCGGCATAGCCGCCGAGCAGGCCGAGGCCGCCGCCGGCAAGCGCCACCACGAGGCTCTCCGTGACGAGCTGCCGCGCCAGCCGCAACCGACCGGCGCCGAGCGCCGCGCGCGTCGCCAGCTCGCGCAGGCGGGCGCGCGAGCGAACCAGCGTCAGGTTGGCGATGTTGACGGCTCCGATGAGCAGCACGAAGAGCGCGCCGCCCCAGAGCAGGTAGAGGATCGCCTTCACGTTCCGGACGAGGTCGGCCTGCAGGGGCACGACGAAGCTGTGATATCCGGCGTCCTCGAGGATCTTTCGGTACTGTGGCAGGCGATCCGGCAGGTTCGCGTTCAAGGCGTCGAGCTGCGCCTGTGCCTGCTGAATCGTAACGCCGGGCTTCAGTCGACCCACCTCGTTCCAGTTCTCGCTCAGGCGGTTGTCTTCGGACCTCTCTTCCGGCGTGAAAGCGGCCGGCGTCCAGACCCGGATGGCGGGGTTGATGAACCAGAAGCCGCGCCGCATGACCCCCACGATTGTGTAGGGGACGTCAGCGATGCGGATGTCGCGCCCGAGGACGTCCGGACGGCCGCCGAACATCTGCTGCCAGGTGGCGTAGCTGATGATCGCCTCGTGCTCGTGGCCGACCTCGGCATCCTCTTCCGTGAAGAGACGGCCGATCGCTGGAGCCGCCTCGAGGAGTCGGAACAGTGACGGCGTGGCCTGCAGGATGTCCACCTGCTCGGGCCGCCCTCCCGCCTCGATGCTGAAGTCGCGGTGGCGGTAAATGGCCAAGGCGTCGAGGGCCGGCATGCCGTGCAACCGGTCAACGTAGTCCGGCACGCTGGTGCTGGCCAGCGGAAAACCGACGTTCGGAAAGGCGTTATGGATCGCGACCAGCCGGCCGGCGCTGCGGAAGGGAAGCGGACGCAGCAGCACGGTGTCGACAACCGTGAAGAGCGCCGCGTTCGCGCCGAGGCAGACGGCGAGCGTCAGGACGGCCGCGGCCGTGAAGCCCTTGTCCTTCCAGAGCAGGCGAAGGCCGAACCGGAGATCCTGCAGCAGGGTGTCCACTGTTCCTGGCTTTCGACGAGATCGACGGTCTTCGGTCGTCAGTCTGCGGTCTTCGGTGAGACCTGTCGACGTTCTTCGCTCGGCGTCACAGGCGTCAGGAGCTCACTCCTGCCGGAGCGCCGTGACGGGATTGACGCGCGTGGCGCGTCCGGCCGGCAGCAGGCAGGCGGCGAGTGCGACCGCGCCCAGCGCGACGATGGTGCCGATCAGGACGCGCGGATCGGTCGGCTGCACGCCGTACAGCTGGCTGTGCAGGCCCCGGCCGACCGCCCAGGTGCCGAGCAGGCCGACGAGGAAGCCGATGCCGAGCACCGCGAGCCCCTCGCGGAGGATCAGCTCGAAGATTCCGCGCGTGCTGCTGCCGAGGGCGATGCGGATGCCGATCTCCTTCGTCCGCTGCGTCACGAGATAGGCCAGCACGCCGTAGATGCCGATGGCCGCCAGCAGCAGCGCCACCACCCCGAAGCCGATCGCGAGCACCAGCGGCGATCGTCTCGTGACCAGCGCCTTGTCGGTCCGCTGCGTCATGGTCTCGATGTCGTAGACCGGCAGCTGCGGATCGAGAGATGCGATCTTCGCCCGCACGGCGCCGATCAGGCCGTTCGGATCGCCGGCCGTGCGGATGGTGAACGTGACCAGGTGCACGGGCGACTGGTCGATCGGGAAGTAATACGCGCCGACGGTCGGATCGGTTTCGCCGGCGCCGCGAACGGCGACGTCATGCACGACGCCGACGACCGTGAAGAACTTCGTCTTCGGGGTGATGGCCGTCAGATTCTGCGGGTCGGTCGGTTTGTACAGCCGGTGGCCGACCGGATCGGTGTGCGGCCAGAAGTGCCGCGCCAGCCGCTGATCGATGATGACCACGTGCAGCGCGTCCTTCGTGTCGTGGGCGTCGAAGAACCGGCCCTTCATGAGCGGGATGCGCATCGCCTGGAAGTACCCGGGCGTGACCTCGCTGTAGTAGGGCGAGACGATCGATTCGCCCGGCCGCATCTGGTAGCCTTCCGCGAGAATGGCGCTGCTGCTGTAGTCGCCGCCCAGCGGAACCTGGCTCGTCGCGCCGGCGGCGGTGACGCCCGGCAGGACACGGATGGCGGCGAGAGAGCGGTCGGTGAACTGCGCGCGCGCGTCGCCGGTCGGGTAGCGCGCGTCCGGCAGGCGGATCGAGGCGGTCAGCACGTGCCGCGCGTCGAAGCCGGGGTTGACGTCCAGCACCTGGCGGAAGCTGGCCAGCAGCAGGCCGGCGCCGAAGAGCAGGATGAAGGCCAGGGCGATCTGGGTGACCACGAGCGCCCGGCGGAGGGCGCGGGCGCCCCGGCCGGCCGAGCCGGTCCGGACGTCCTCGTGGAACACCGCGTTGAGATCGGCGCGCACGATCGACGCGACCGGAATCAGCGCGATGAGCAGGCCGACCACGGCCGTCAGACCGAGGACGAACGCGACCGTGGCGCCGTCCAGGTGAATCCCGGCGCCGCGCGGCAGCTCCTGGAGATTCAGCGTGCTGAAGAGACGCAGGCTGGCCTCGCCGACCAGGAGGCCCAGCGCGGCGCCGCCGGCCGCCAGCACGAGGCTCTCGGTGACGAGCTGGCGCGCCAGGCGCAGCCGTCCGGCGCCGAGGGCCGCACGCGTCGCCAGCTCGCGCAGCCGCACCCGCGACCGGACGAGCGCCAGGTTGGCCACGTTGACGGCGCCGATGAGCAGCACGAACAGCGCGCCGCCCCACAGCAGGTACAGCATCGCCTTCACGTTCCGGACGAGATCGGCCTGGAATGGCACCGCGGTCACGTGGAATCCCGTGTTCTTCAGCAGTTGCTGGAATTCCTTGAACCGGTCGAAGTTGGCGGCGTCGATGGCGTCGAGCTGGGCCTGGGCCTGCGCGAGCGTCGCCCCCGGCTTCAGCCGGCCGATGAACTCGAAGCTCTCGTTGAATCGCGACTCGAGCGACTTGTCCTTGGGCGTGAACGCCGTCGGAATCCAGGCGCGGATGTCGGGTTTGATGAACGAGAAGCCCTTCGGCATGACGCCGATGACGGTGTACGGCACGTCGTTGACGCGCAGGTCCTGGCCGAGGGCATCCGTGCGCCCGCCGTACATCGCCTGCCAGGTCGCGTAGCTCAGGACGATCTTGTGCTCGCGCCCCACCTCGCCGTCCTCGGGGGTGAACGCGCGGCCGATGAATGGCGCCACCTCGAGCAGCGGAAAGAACGACGGCGTCACCTGCGTGACCGTCACCTGCTCCGGCCGGCCGCCGCCGACGTCGAGGCTCATACTGTGGTCGTCGTAGAGCGCCGATTGCGAGAACGCCGGGACGCCCCGCACCCGGTCCTCGTAGTCCGGCACGCTGGAGCTGGCCCGCGGAATGCCGGCGTTCGGAAAGCTGTCGTACACGTAGACGAGCTGTTCCGCATGCGGAAACGGCAGCGGCCGCAGCAGCACGGTGTTGACGACGCTGAACAGCGCCGCGTTGGCGCCGAGGCAGACGCCGAGCGTCAGCACGGCCGCCAGCGTGAATCCCTTGTCCTTCCAGAGAAGCCGGAGTGCGAACCGGACATCCTGCAGCAGTGAATCCATCGGACGCGCGTCTCCACCGGAAAAGAACCGCTCTGGTTAGGCCATACGAGCCACGTCCGGGCGAAGTTCCCACCGTCGCGACGGGGGCAGTCCGATCACCGCCGGGGAGCGGCGGCCGGAACACCTCTTCCCGGGGCGGGCGACCCCTGCCGGCCGCACCCGTTCAAGCGCGGCCGCCGAACCGGCCTTTGCCGGTCGGGGGGGGGGCGATCACCGGATGAAGTAGCCTGCGACGCGCCAGGCGCCGTCGGCCTCCTGCACGCACGTGACGGTCTCGAGAGCCGACGCCTTGTGCGCGAACGACGTCCGGTACTGCAGGACGACGTAGTGCCCGTCGGGCACGCCGGGCAGCGACGTCGTCGCGGTCGTCCTGAACGGCCTTCGCCTGGCGACCGGCCCGAGCGGCGCCCGGATCTGCTCCATCGCCCGCTGCCAGCCGTCCTGCGTGACCGCCCGCTTGAACAGTGCGGAAGCGATCCGCCAGGACTGGCCGTACCGGCCCTGGTCGACGAGCCGCAGCCAGGCGGCCGCGGCCCGCGGCGCCCCCTTCGGCACGGACGGCGCGGCGCGCACCGCGCCGCCGGACACCGCCACACCGATCGCCAGCCACAGGCACATGCGCGACATGGTGAGACTCCTGATCAGAGAGCCGCCGCCGACTCCGGCGCCGGCGGTTCAGCGAACAGCACTGTACGGGGGACGACCGGCGGGCGCCTTTCGATCGCGGCGAAGGTCCTCATTCCTCGTTCCTCATTCCTCGTTCCTCGTTCCCAGTCATTCATTCTTCATTACTCTTCCACTCGCGTCCCAGAGCGCGCGGCCCAGCTCCTCGTCCAGCGCGTCGGCGGACGGACGCCCGGGCCGATCCTGCCTGAAATACCGGCCGCTGCTCCCCTGCTCCAGCGGCATGGTGGCCAGGCGGACGAGGAATCCGCCGCTTCTGGCGGGCGACAGCATGAGCGGCTTGAAGAGCCGGATGATCCGGCTCGCGGCGTCCTGGTTCTGATTCCAGATGTGGGTGGCGACCATCCCCGGATGGAATGCCAGGACGGTCGCTCCCGGGACGGCGTCGCGGCGCGCCAGCTCGCGGGTGAACAGGATGTTCGCCAGCTTGGAATCGGCGTACGCGCGGAACCCGTTGTAATGGCCGTCGCCGCGCAGGATCCGGTCGAGCGGCGCGCGGCGGAGGTTCGCCCCGCGGTGCGCCTCGGACGACACGTTGATGATCCGCGCGCGGCCGGCGGTGAGCGCGGGCTGCAGCCGGGCGGTCAGCACGAACGGCGCCAGGTGATTGACGCCCATCGTCATCTCGGCGCCGTCCGGCGTGTGCTCCAGGCCGCTTCGGTAGACGCCGGCGTCGTTCACGAGCAGGTGGATCGCCGGGAAGCGGGCGAGCAGGCGATCGGCCAGCGCCCGCACCTGTGCGAGCGACGCGAGGTCGGCGAGCTCGAGCGAGACCGGGCCGGCCGCCGGCGCGCGCGCGATTGCGGCGCGCGCGGCCTCGCCGCGGCCGGCATCGCGGCAGCAGAGCACGACCGTCGCCCCCAGCCGGGCGAGGCCGCGCACCGCTTCCAGACCGATGCCGGAGCTGGCGCCGGTCACGACGGCCACCCGGCCGCTCATGGTTGGGATCGTCGGTTCGTCCATGGCGTTTCGACTCCTCGCCGGCTTCCCGTCGCGGGTCAGCCGACCACGTCGACGACAATCAGCGTCAGATCATCGTCGAACCCGTCGGTCCGGCCGGTCCATCTGGCCACCTCTTGCAGCAGCGCGTCGGCGAACGGTCCCGCCGCGAGTGCCGCGTGCCCGCCGACGAACTCGCGCAGGCGACCGACGCCGAAGAACTCGTCGCGGGCCGTCGCCGCCTCGACCACGCCGTCGGTGTAGAGGACGATGCGCGTTCCCGGCTCGACCGGCTGCGCGAGGTTCTCGTAGGTGGCGCCATCGAACAGGCCGAGCATCAGGCCGTTCTGGAGCAGTTCCTCCACACGGCCGGTCGCCGGCCGGCGCACCAGCGGCGGCGGATGGCCGGCGCCGGCATACGTCAGCGTGCCGCGGCGCCCGTCGACCAGCAGGTAGGCGGCGGTCACGTAGTCACGCTCGAGCTTACCGCACAGCGTGTCGTTGAGGCCGGTGAGCGTGGCGGCCGGATCGCCGGCGCGCGAGATCTGCGAGGCGACGGCGATCTTCAGCATCGAGGCGATCAGGGCCGCGCCGACGCCGTGCCCGGACACGTCGGCGACGAAGATGCCGAGGCGATCGCGGTCGACCGGGACGAAGTCGTAGAAGTCGCCGGCGACCGCCTGCATCGGAAGGTAGCGCGCGGCGATCGCGAGGCCGTAGCCCTCCGGCACGCGGCGCGGGAGGATGGACGCCTGGATCCGGCGGGCGGTCTCCAGATCGTGCTCCAGCGTCAGCAGGCGCCGCTCGTTGTGTACGACCCGCCGGACCGCCACGTACCCGAAGCAGCACACGAAGACGAGCAGGCCGGCCGGCTCGGGATTGAACAGCAGCCGGTGCCGGGTCAGGAACGAGATGTTGGGCGCCAGCATGTTGAGCACGAACGCGAGCAGGCCGTACTCCACGATCTGCACTTCGCGGCTCGCCCGGGTCACCGTCCGCAGCGCGTTGGCGAACAGCACGACCGCCGCCAGGATCACCAGGAACGGATGCAGTGGCAGGAGCGCGCCCGGCCGTCCGGCGGCCACGTCCGCCACGACCCCGGCGGCGGCGTAGGCCAGCTCGAGGTAAATGAGGCCGCGGATGGAACCCTTCCAGCCGGACCCGAAGATCTGCTCCGCGAACAGCGTCACCGGCACCAGGATGAAGTAGGTGGCGGTCACGCGGACGATCTCGAACCCGACCGGCGGCGAACCGGGATGATAGATCGCTTCGAGGGTGGCGGCCGTCAGGCGGATCCCGTACAGCAGGCAGAACGCGCCGAAGGCCGTGGTCGATCGCTCGATCGCCCGCTGGTGGAACGCGGTCATGCCGAGCGAGACGAGCCCCACCGCCAGCACGACGGCGGCCAGCATGAGCAGAACCGCGTCCGCCGGCGTCGGGGCGGCGACCGGGGGCATGAGCGGATCTTACCGCACGGACCGCGGCCGGGCCGCGGGCGGCGCGCACGCGGCGGCCGAGCTTCGGGGCGCAGGCCGACCGTCAGCACTGGCGTGGCGATGACGATCGCGACGAGCGCGATCACTGCCGTAGAGGCCGCGAATGTGTCCTTTGCCGGTTTCACCGGTCTAACCAGCAGATGCGGGGGTTCTCCCCGGTAAACGGCGCGCGGATCCGGCCGGTATGAGTGAGTGAGACCGGGGCCCTGGGCTTCGAGGGAGTCAGTCATGATACGGAACAGGATGCGTTATGCGGTCGTTCTGGCGGCTTCGCTGTCGTGGCCTGTCGCCGCGGCTGCCCGGACGCCCGGTCAGAGCGCGGCCGCGCCGGCGCCCACTCCGACGCGGACGACGATCGCTGGAGCCTGGCGGCTCAATCCCGACCTTAGTCAGAACCCCGATGGCGGGCGGCCGGACAGCGGGGGCGGGCGGGACGGCGGCCGCGGGGGCGGCGATCGCGGCGGCTTCGGCGGTGGCATGGGCGGCGGGTTCGGCGGCGGGATGGGCGGCGGGTACCGCGGCGGAATGGGCGGTGGCTACGGCGGTGGGTTCGGGGGCGGCGGCGTGGCAGGCGGTCGTCGCGTGGATCCGGACGCCATGCGCGCGCGGATGAAGCTGATGCGCGAGATCATGCAGCCGCCCAAGCGGTTCGTGCTGACGATGATGCATCAGGAACGGACCGTCGCCTTCACCTACACCGACGGTCAGGTGTACCGCTATCAGGCCGACGGGAAGAAGGAGAAACACCAGTTCGCCGATGGGACGGTGAACAGCAAGACGAAGTGGGACCACGAGAAGCTGGTGACCGAGTACGACCTGGGCGGCGGCTTCAAGGTCGTCCGGACCTACGAGCTCTCACGCCACGGCCTGCACCTCGACGTGACGACGAAGATGGAGGGGGGGCGGCGGAACCGCCAGGTCAAGACGGTCTACGACATCGACGAGGGGTAGGGGGGATATCCAACCAGCGGGGCCGCCGGGCAGCCTTTGACTCCGGCCGGGCCCGGCACTACGCTTGGAACATCACCTGTTCGATCTCCGGGGAGCGCAGCATGGCCGGCGGCTGGTTCAACGAAGGCTCGGTTCACGACAACATCGACGCGCACATCGAGAAGGCGGTGCGCAAGGCGCGCAGCGGCCTGGCCGGCGGCGAGAGCCTGGAGAACTGTGCGGAGTGCGGCGAGCCGATCCCCGAGGCGCGCCGCAAGGCGCTGCCCGGCGTCCGCACGTGCGTCCGTTGCCAGGAAGCAGCCGACCAGGCGAATTCCACCAGCACCGGCCGGCGGATGCCGAGGGGGAGGTAGCGGGCGGGTCCTGTTTCTTCGTTCGGCGTCCGACGTTTCAATCCGTGGATCGTTCCACGCCTACCCCACGACCTCGTCCCGCCCGCGGACCGTCATCATCGTCGCCTGCATCAGCGCGATCGGCTTCTCCGCGCCGTTCTGCCGGGCGACGACCTCGCCAGTGCAGACGGTGACCGTGCGGCCCGCCCGGACGACGCGTCCGCGCGCGATGAATTCGTCGCCGGCCGCCGGCGCCAGCAGGTTGATCTTGAACTCCACGCTCAGCACCCCGACGCCATCCGGCATCGTCGTGAGCGCCGCGTACCCGCAGGCACTGTCCACGATGGCCGTGACGACGCCGGCGTGCAGGAAGCCATGCTGCTGGCAGAGGTCGGGGCGGTAGGGCAACCGGATGTCGACCTCCCCCTTCGCCACCCGATCGAGCGTCGCACCGAACAGCGCCATCAGGGTCTGGCGGCCGAAGCTCTCGGCGATCCGGCCGCTGGCGTGTGATTCGGAACCGTGGCCGCCGGTCATGCGCCGGCCCCGGCGCGACCTGAAGATGCCATCCAGCGATTATACGCAGCCTGCGGATTCCGCCATCGTGCGACAGCGCCGGGTGATGATCTGCACGGACATCGGGGTGGACTCCGAAAGGTTCGATGGGCCAGGACGGGCGGCGGCCTGCGTCGCCCTCGCAGCGCGGTCCGACGACCGGAGCCGGACTCGCGACGCCGCTCGGTCAACGCAGCCCGCTCGTGGGAGTAGGATCAGGCGGCCCGACGACCGATTGCAGCGCCCGGCGTGGCGCGCCGCCGGTGAGCCGGAGCGTGGAGCCGCTGGAGGAGTGTCATGAAGCGCATCTGGACCATCATCGGGGTCAGCGACGTCCGGTCGAGCTTCAAGTGGTACCAGTCACTCTTCGGCCAGCCGGAGACGGGACCGGCCCACGCGGACTTCGGCCAGCTCCTCGACTCGGATGGAACGGTCCTGCTCTGCCTGCACGAGTGGGGCGCCCACGAGCATCCCTCCTTGACGAGTCCTGATCGCGCGACGCCAGGCAACGGCCTCCTCTTGTTCTTTCGCCTCGACGATTTCGACCGGGCCCTGCAACGGGCCCGCGGGCTCGTACCTCGGCTCGAAGAGGAGCCGCATCTCAACCCGAACACCAGAACGCAGGAGTTCTCGCTCCGGGATCCGGACGGGTACTACGTCACGATCAGCGCGCTTTGATCCCGGACGCCACGTGTGCTGGCGCAGCGGCGGCGCGAAGCCGTTCGGCGACTGGCGGGGCAAGATGCTCAGCCGGCTCCGTGCCCTGGTCAGGCAGGCCGATCCCGAAGTGGTCGAGGAGTGGAAGTGGCGCGGGGTGCCGGTGTGGTATCACGATGGCATGATCTGCACCGGCGAGACGTACAAGAACGTCGTGAAAATGACCTTCGCCAAGGGGGCGGCGCTGAAGGATCCGTCGGGCCTCTTCAACTCCAGCCTTGGCTGGAACACCAGGCGTGCCATCGACTTCCACGAGGGCGAGAAGATCAACGAGAAGGCATTGAAGACGCTCGTTCGCGCGGCCGTGACGCTGAACAAGTCCACAGCTTGACGATGATTCACGGAATGGGGACAGGCCGCATGGCCCGGCAGGGCATCTCGTGACGACAAAGGGCTGATGAGAAGCATGTGTCCGATGAGGCGTCGTTCACCACGGGTGCGTTCATCGATGTGACCGGTGGCATATAGGCGGATCGTGACCACTCCACCCGCACGGCAAGTTCCCGGGCCAGAGAGCTCGGTCATACGCTGGCTGCTCGATGCCGACCCGTCGATCCGCTGGCAGGCGATGCGCGACCTGACCGGTGCGCCGGCGGAGAAGGTGGCGGCCGAGCGCGCAAGGGTCGCGACCGAGGGCGTGGGCGCCCGGCTGCTCGCGCTCCAGGGGGCCGACGGGCGGTGGGGCGGCACAGCCTGGAACCGTGGATGGAATTCGACGATGCACGTGCTGATGCTGCTGCGGGACCTGGGTCTCGATCCCGGGTGCGACCAGGCTCGTCGTGCGGTGGGGCTCGTCCGTGACAATGTCACCTGGCAGGGGTGCGGTCCGCCGGAGTGTGATGCCAACCCCTTCTTCGCCGGCGAGGTCGAGCCCTGCATCAACGGGCAGGTGGCGGCGGCCGGCGCCTACTTCAGCCAGGACGTCCGGGCCATCGTCGACCGGCTGCTCGGCGATCAGCTGCCCGACGGCGGCTGGAACTGCGAGGCTGAGAACGGCTCGACCCGGTCGTCGTTCAACACCACGATCTGCGTGCTCGAAGCCCTGCTCGAATACGAACGAGCCGTCGAGGGCCGCCCAGGGGTGACCGCGGCCCGGCTCCGCGGGCAGGAGTACCTTCTCGAGCGCCGCCTCTTCCGCCGGCGGTCGACCGGCGCGGTCATCGATTACGACCGGAAGACCGGCCCGGATGGCAGCGGCCAGCCCGCGTGGACGCGCTTCGCCTTCCCGACGTGGTGGCACTACGACGTGCTGCGGGGCCTCGACTACCTGCGCTGCGCCGGCGTCGCACCCGACGAGCGCGTGGCGGAGGCGATCGACCTGGTCGCCTCCAAGCGGGACGAGGAGGGCCGGTGGCCGCTGGAGGTCCGGTACCCGGGCGAGATGCCGATCAAGACAGTAGACGAAGACGAAAGCGAGGGCCGGCCGAGCCGGTGGAACACCCTCCGTGCCTTACGAGTGATGGACTGGTATTCAGCACGGGACTGACGCAGAGGGCCGCTGGAAGGAGACAGGGTTCGCCGCGAATTACGCCGCTCGCCGGGACCGCGGCGGGACGTGGGCGGCGACGACGGCCGCGGCCGCGGTGAGGGCCCAGGAGATCCAGAGTTCAGTCCAGTTCCCGCGCGTGGCGGGCGCGGCGATCACCCTGGGGATCCACACGAGGATGGTGAAGATCCCGAGCATGGCCGCTTCGAGCGACGCGGCCAGTCCGGGCAGCACGCCGAACAGGACGCCGAGGCCGGCCGCGAGGTGGCAGGCGCCCGTGAAGTACGCCCATCCCAGGTGGTAAGGGAGCCACGAGGGGATCAACGGGACGGTGAGGGAGGCGTAGACGAAATGTGACAAGCCGGTCGGGATCAGCGAGAGGCCGAAGAGCAGACGCGCGAGCCGCATCCCCCGCTCGCCCCCCAGGAAGGGCCGCCCGCCAAGGTCGGCGAACAGGGTCCACGCGCCTGCCAGCAGTATCGCGAACATGCCGCAGTCGAGCCAGGTCAGCTCGGTGAGCGGTGCCATGACCACCTCGGGCACCTTGAGCAGCCACCACCAGAGCCCGACGTAGACGAAGAGCACCAGCGCCGCCGCCGCCGCGGTCCGCCGGAAGAGCAGGGCAATGCCCGCCGCGAGCGGCACCGCCGCGCAGACGCAGGCGAGCGCCGTGCTCGACGGGACCCACCGGGGCACCGGTCCCCACACGAGCGCGAAATCGCGGAGCACGAGGCCGATCACGCCCAGGGCGATCATGCCCGAGGCGAATCCCACACGGGTCATCTGCTCGGAGCGCTGCATGGACGATCCTCACTCGTGGAGCCGGAGCGATGGTCGTGGACGCGGGTTTCGTGTTCGCTGCGCCGCTGCCTGAAGCCGGCGTTCGTCCTGCACGGGAGTGACGTACCCGAGGGTCGGGTGTCGCCGGTGCCGATTATGCATCATCCATGAGCTGCTCGGGCATCGCGACGTGAGCACGATGATGATCTGCGCCAACGTGCTCAACACCGGCGGCCGCGGAGTGCGCAGCCCCTGGACGGTCTCGGGCGCCGACTCTGACCTTCAGGCTCGCACGCAACAGCCTCTTGTGCCAAGGCTTGCGAATACATTGAACCTCGGCAACGGCGGCGCTACACTGCGAGCCTCGCGGCCGTACCAGGTTATCGAGTTCCGCCTGATAGTCGTTCGGCGAACACGGAGCAGCGGGCGATGAACGTCGGCGTCCGCTGGAGGATGAATCGGGAAGGAGAGAAGCATGGCCGATCGGAGCATCCGTCTTCATCGCGTCTTCAAGTCGAAGCCCGAGCGAGTGTATCGGGCGTTTCTGGATCCAGAGGCTGTGGTCAAGTGGCTTCCGCCACATGGCTTCACGTGCAAGGTCGATCATCTCAATGCCACGGTGGGTGGCACGTTCAGGATGTCGTTCAGGAACTTCACGACCGGCAGCAGTCACTCGTTCGGCGGAGAGTACCTCGAGCTGGTGCCGGGCAAGCGGATCCGGCATACCGACAAGTTCGACGACCCGAACATGCCGGGGGAAATGGAGATCACGGTGTCGCTCGGCGATGTGTTCTGCGGTACTGAGCTGACCATCGTGCAGCAGGGCATCCCTGACCCAATACCGCTGGAAGCGTGCTACCTCGGCTGGCAGGAGTCGCTGGAGCTTCTGGCGAAGCTCGTGGAGGCCGAGATCACAGAAGGGTGATGCCGCCGAACAATGGGACGAAGCTGACCAAGCTTTCGGCCGGTCGAGCGCTCCTGGCGTCTTGCGGTTGCCATGGTCGGCCGGGTGCAATGGGAGCTGATCGAGCCCGACGACGACGAGAGCGTCCGGCGACCGGAACATTGCGACCGCTGCCAACGTCCGCGTCGGCGATCCTCTGTTCGAGACCATGTTTCCCGTTCCGTTCGCGGCGCTGATCTGGGCGGGAATGATCCTGCGGGAAGAACGGTTGCGGGCGCTGCTGCCGCTGCGCCGATAATGGCGCGGCGATCTGCATTGGAGGACGCGATGACCACCCCTGTCGCGACGAGGACGATTCAGACGCATCGCGTGTACATCAAGGCAACGCCGCAGGCGGTCTGGGACGGGCTCACCAGGCCGGAGTGGACGGTGAAGTACGGCTACGCGCCGCTCGTCGATTACGAACTGCGGCCCGGCGGGGCGTATCGCGCGCACCCGAACGACGGGATGAAGGCCATGGGGATCACCGGCGTGATCGTGGACGGCGACGTGATCGAGGCGGATCCGCCGCGGCGGCTCGTCCAAACGTGGCGAATGCTGATGGAGCCGTCGCTCGCGGCCGAGGGGTTCACGCGGCTGACATACGACATCGAGCCCGTCCGGGGCGGCGTGACGCGGGTCACGGTGACGCACGACGTCACCGGCGCGCCTGGCGTCGCCTCGCTGGTGGCGGGCGAGCACGAGCCGCAGGGCGCCGGCGGGGGCTGGAGCGAGGTGCTCAGCGGCCTGAAGACGCTCCTCGAGACCGGCGCGCCGCTGCCGTTCCAGAGCGGGCGGAACCGGTAGATCGCCAGGAGCGTGTTCGACAATCCGAGGCAGGCATCCGGCGGCAGGCATGATCGAACAGCAGGAGGACGTGATGGCACGAGCAAAGAGCCCGATTCCGGAGGGGTTTCACACCATGACGCCGCACCTGATTCTCGACAGGGCGGCCGAGGCGATCGACTGGTACAAGAAGGCCCTGGGCGCCGAAGAGAAGTCGCGTGCCCTGGGACCTGACGGCAGGATCATTCACGCTGAGCTGCAGATCGGGAATTCGCGGTTCATGCTGAACGACGAGATGGGCGGTGTCAAGAGCGCGAAGGCCTTAGGCGGATCGCCCGTGGGGTTCTGGATTTACGTGCTTGACTGCGACGCGCTGTTCAACCGCGCCGTGAACGCCGGAGGCCGTGTCGCCCCCGGACCCATGGGACAGTTGGCCGATCAGTTCTGGGGCGATCGGACCGGCACGTTCACCGATCCGTACGGCTACCAGTGGACGATCGCGACGCACAAAGAGGATCTCTCGCGCGAGGAAATGGATCAGCGGGCGCAGGCGTTCTTCAAGCAGTTCGCGCCGCCGTCCGCGTGACCCCCGGCCTCCGCCCGGGCGCCGGGGCGAAGGAGCTGCTGGGAAGTTCCTGCCTGGCGGTCGCCGGCGCCGCTACGGTCCTGGCGTGCCGCTGGCTCTTCAAGGCTTCGGTTGCGTCGTCAGCTGTGCGCGGCCCAACAGGCGCTTGCAGCCGGCATCGGGCGATGCAATGATGTGCCGGCCGCGGTTCAGACCTGACGTCGTGAGGCACCGATGTGGCGGCGTGCGCCGTGCGGCTGCCCGCGTCGCCGACGGTATCGGGCGGAGAGGCCGGCACCCTGGAGGGCACGATGGGATCGCGCGCGATGAGCCGGGCAACCGGCGGCGTGGTGGCGGGAGTCCTTGGAGGAATCGCGGCGTACTTCGGCTGGGATGCGACCCGCCTGCGTATCGCCTACGTCATCCTGACCCTGGGGACGGCCGGCTTCCCTGGCGTCGTGCTCTACGCATGTCTCTGGTGGCTGATGCCGCCAGCCTCGGAGGCCGCGGCAGCGCGGACCGACCGGCGGGATGCGGCGGCGAGCTGACGAACGGGCGGCTCGAACGCCGCCTGCTGACCGCAGGGAGATGACACCGTGAACCCGAGCGTCGTGGCGATTTACACCGGATCCGTCGCAGGCGCGGCCTTGCACGCCGAGGCCGAGGCCGCGCTCGAGGCGGGCCGCGGACTGGTGGGCGACCGATACGACCTCGGCGTCGGCACGTTCTCGGAGAGGCTGAAGGGCAAGCCGGACGTCGAGGTCACGCTCATCGAGCGCGAGGAGATCCAGAGACTCAATGACGCCGACGGCGTGGCACGGTCGCCGGCCGAATTCCGTCGCAACATCGTGACGCGCGACGTCAGGCTGAACGATCTGGTCGGACGACGCTTCACGGTCGGCGGGGCCGTGCTGGAAGGCGTCCGGCTGTGCGAGCCGTGCGCGCATCTGGCTGCGCTGGTCGATCCGGCGGTGCTGACCAACATGGTGCACCGCGCCGGGCTGAGGGCGCGGGTCGTGTCGGGCGCGGTCGTTCGCGCCGGGGACGCGATCGAAGTGTGAGGGGCGAGGAGAGAGCACGGGTCCCGTGGCGAAGCTCCGTGTGCAATCCTTCGCGGTGTCCATCGACGGCTACGGTGCCGGGCCGGATCAGGATCTCGCGCATCCGCTCGGCGTCAGGGGCCCCGAGCTGATGGAGTGGTTCTTCCCGACCCGCGTCTGGCGCACGATGCAGGGCCTGGAGGGTGGCGAGACGGGGATGGACAACGGAATGGCGGAGCAGGCCTTCGCGGGCATCGGCGCCTGGATCCTCGGGCGGAACATGTTCGGTCCGGTCCGGGGACCGTGGCCGGATGACAGCTGGAAGGGCTGGTGGGGCGAGGAGCCGCCGTATCACACGCCGGTCTTCGTGCTGACGCATCACGCGCGCGCGCCGCTCGAAATGGCGGGAGGCACGGAGTTCCACTTCGTCACCGGCGGCATTCACGCTGCGCTGGAGCAGGCAAGGGCGGCGGCTGGCGGCCGGGATGTGCGGCTGGGGGGCGGCGTGACGACGATCCGGCAGTATCTGCAGGCCGGGTTGATCGATGAGCTGCATCTGGCGGTTCGCCCCGTCCTCCTCGGTTCCGGCGAGCACCTGTTCCACGACATCGATCTGCCGGCCCTGGGCTATGAATGCGCCAGATCGGTCCCCGGCGAACGCGCGACCCACGTCATTCTGCGTAGGCGCGTCCCGCATCAAGAGGTGACGAATGCGGACAATCGATGACTACGGGACGTTTGATGATGCCGTGGCCACAGCCGGTGCCGATGCGCGTACCACGTGAGGGCGTCATGCGGCGACGGGAGTTCCTCGGTTGCGACGCCGGAGGCGGTGCGACTCCGGGTGCACCATCGCCACAATCTTGACGGGCGGTCGAGAAGATCGGCGGCGTCCGCGTCGGCTCGACGTACCGCTTCGGCCGCGACAACGACGTCTACGAAATCACCGCCGCCACGCTGGCGTCTCCGGAGCCGCAGCGTGGCGATCGCGGCTGACGTTCAACCGCATCACATGTCTGCAGGAGGAGCCTCGCGATGAACACGCGCCGACAGTTTCTCATCCGCGCGCCGCTCGGCGTGGCCGGCCTCGCGGTGGCGTGCAGCGGCAGCCGCAACCAGGAGGGCGGACAGCCAAAGCCCTCCGAGCAGCCGGCCTTCAGCCAGACGACGCCCGGCGCGCCGACGGCGTTCAACACGTCGCCGGCCGTCGGACCCGACGTGTCGCCCGCGACGTTCGCGGAAGCGGAGAAGCTGGCGCAGGTGCAGATGACCGGCGCCGAGCGAACGATGGCGGCGGAGAGCTGGCGCACCTCCATGGCGGCGCTGCTCGAGCGCCGCACGGGCCCCCGCAGGATTGCGCTCGAAGACACGCTGGCGCCGGCGACGGTCTGGAATCCGGTGCTGCCAGGCCAGAGTGCCGGACCGTCGCGCGATCGGTTCGGGCCGAGCCGCGTCGATCCCGGGCCGCTCCCGTCGAACGACGTCGACATCGCCTTCGCGCCGGTCACGAAGCTCTCCCGCTGGATCGAGACGCGCAAGCTCACCTCCGAGCGGCTGACGCAGATCTACCTGGATCGGATCCACCGCTACGATCCGAAGCTCCGCTGCATCATCACGCTGACGGCCGACCTGGCGCTGAAGCAGGCGAAGCAGGCGGACAGGGAGATCGCCACCGGCCACTATCGCGGTCCGCTGCACGGCATCCCGTGGGGCGGGAAGGACCTGCTCGACACGGCCGGCATCCCGACCACCTACGGCGCCGAGCCGTTCCGCCACCGGGTGCCGTCGGACAACGCGGCGGTGGTGACGCGTCTCACCGATGCGGGCGCCGTGCTGATTGCGAAGCTGAGCATGGGGGCGCTCGCGCTCAACGACATCTGGTTCGGCGGCCAGACGATGAATCCGTGGCTGCTCGAGGAGGGGGCGTCGGGATCGAGCGCGGGTCCGGGCGCGGCGACCGCCGCCGGGCTGGTCGGCTTCTCCGTCGGCAGCGAAACCGGCGGCAGCATCATCAGCCCCAGCATGCGATGCGGCGTCGAGGGGCTGCGGCCGACCTACGGCCGCGTCGCGCGCACCGGCGCGATGACGCTCTGCTGGACGCTCGACAAGCTCGGGCCGATGACGCGGTCGGTCGAAGACGGGATGCTGGTGCTCCACGCGATCTCCGGACCGGACGCGGGCGACGTGGCGAGCGTGCCGAGCCACCTCGACTACGACGCGAGCGTGCCGGTGAAGGGGCTGAAGGTCGGCTACTTCGAGCCATGGATGCGTGAAGCGCCGGCGACGGACGTCGACCGGGCGACGCTCGCGGAAATCGGGAAGCTCGGCATGGTGCCGACGCCGGTCACCCTGCCCGACTGGCCGTACGACTCGCTCAACCTGGGGTTGTTCGCCGAGGCGGCCGCGTCGTTCGAGGAGCTGACGCTCAGCGGACGGACGAACGAGATGCGGATGCAGGTGCCGGACGCCTGGCCGAATCTCTTCCGCGAGGCGCGCTTCCTGTCGGCCGTCGATTTCGTGCAGGCCGACCGGCTGCGGCGCAAGGTGGCGCAGGAGATGGCGCGCCTGATGTCGCAGGTGGACCTGCTGCTGGTGCCGTCGCTGCGGGACGAGATGCTCGTGATCGGCAACAACACCGGGCATCCGTCGCTCACGCTGCGCACCGGGTTCGTACGCGTGTCGGAGGCGCGCAGCGACTGGGCGCCCGATCCGGCGCACCCGCTGCCGCGGTTCAACCCGCCCCGCCGCGTGCCGCACGGCGTGACGCTCATCGGCCGGCTGTTCGACGAAGGGACGATCGTACGCGTCGGTCTCGCCCTCGAACGCGCCATGCACGTCGTCGACGAGCGGCCGCCGCAGTTCAACGCGTGAGGATGTCGCGGAAGCGGTGGCTCGCCATATGACCCCCGCCAGGCAGCCTCGGAAATCTTCGCGCGACACGGCCTCGTCGGGGATTCTCGCCGATCACGTACGCCCGGATCGCGGGCCTGCTGTACCTCGTCGTCATCGTGGGCGGGGTCTTCGCCGAGATCTTCGTGCGGCAGCGACTGATCGTGGCCGGCGACGCCGCGGCCACCGCGCAGAACATCCTGACCCACGAGCGGCTCTTCCGCTGGGGCTTCGCGGCCGAGCTCGTGCCGTGTCTGTGCAACATGCCGCTGGCGGTCATCTTCTATGAGCCGTTCAAGGTGGTGAACCGGCGCGCGGCCTTGACGTTCTTCGGCGGCTACTGCCTCACTATCGGCTATCTGATCTTCCGATCGACCTTCCTGCCGCGCGTCATCGGCGTGCTGCTGGCGATCGAAGGCGTGTGTTACCTGACCAACAGTTTCGTGGACTTCCTGGCGCCCGGCCTTGCCTCCGGTGCGCTCGCGCTCCTGATGGTCTCCGGCCTCGCGGAAGTCGTGCTGTGCCTGTGGCTGCTGCTGAAGGGATTGAACCTCGCGAAGTGGCAGGAGATGGCAGCAAGCTAGCGTGACCGGCTCCGGTCGCGAGCACGTGCAGGGCAACAGCGAGACGATGACATAACCCGTCCCCATTCAGCGCAGACCGACGGTGCCGAGCGTGGCGGCAATCAGCTTCTGCGAGTCGTAGCCGATGCCGTCCTTGAAGACCGTCTCCACGTGTTCGATGTCCGAGATCTTCGTCGAGGGGTCGCCCTGGACGACGATGAGGTCCGCCTGCTTGCCGTCGGCGATCGAGCCGATGCGGTTCTCCCGCCCGAGATAGCGGGCGCCGTTCAGCGTGGCAATCTCGATCGCCTGGAGCGGCGTGAAGCCGGCCTCGACGAGCAGCTCGACCTCGCGCTGGTTCGAGAAGCCGGCGACCACGCCGCCGTAGCCGGTCGGATCGGTGCCGGACACCAGCAGCCCGCCCGCCTCCGCGAAGGCGTGCTCGAATTCCATCTCCTTCTTGAACAGGATCGTCCACGGCGAGGCGGTATCGACGGCGATCCGGACGCGCTGCCGCAGGTACATGTCGCGCGCCTCGGACACCATCGCGTCGAGCGCGCGTTCGGAGGCGGGCGGCCGGCCGGGCACGAACGTCTCGAACACCGTCAGCGTGGAGGTCAGCGCGACGTGATGGGCGACCAGCTTGTGAATGAGCGCCTGCGCCGCGGGGCCGGCGATGTCCAGCTTCACCAGTGACGCCTGCACCTCCGACTGGGGCGGACAGACGTCCGGCTGCTTGTCGGGCACGAAATCGGTCGAGACGACCAGGCCGTGCTCGAGGTCGTCGATGCCGAGGTCGGCCGCCTCGCTGAACGTGACCGAGCAGAGGTGGCCGGTGAGCTTGAAGCCGCGCTTGTGCGCCTCCTGAATCGCCGCTCCCAGCTCGGCGCGCGTGATGTGCATGTACGCCTTGAACGACGTCGCCCCCTCGTCTGCCCACCAGTCGACCATCCGCCGCGCGTCGTTCGCGTCCTTGAGCTCCTTCACGGCCGCGATCGGCAGGCCCGGGCCTTCCAGATACGGCCCGGTCACGTCCATCTCCGGTCCGGGAATCCGCCCCTCGTCGATCCACTTCTTCAGGTTGAGGTCGGCGTACGGCACCATGCTGCCGGCCGTCCGGATGGTGGTGGCGCCGCCGGCGAGGTAGAGGCGCGGAAAGCTGTAGACCATCTCGTTGTACGCCCCCTGGCCGGCGGGATAGAACATGTGCTCGTGCAGCATGACGAAGCCGGGGAGCACCGTCCGGCCGGTCAGATCGAGCACCCGCGCGCCGGCCGGCACGACCGTCGTCGCGGCGTCACCAACGGCGGCGATCAGGCCGTCCCGGATGATCAGCGTCTGGTCGGCCTTCGCCGGAGCGCCCGTGCCGTCGATCACGCGGACGTGCGTCAGCGCCACCACCGGCGCGTCGACGCTGACGAAGGCGCGGACGGCCGGCGACAGCGCCGGCAACGGCTGCGCCGACAGGCGGGCGTCGAACAGGCGGGAGACGGCCGACAGGCCGGACAGACCGGAGACGCCGGCGAGGGCGAGACACAGCGCGACGAGGAAGCGGGATCGCATGGGCGGCTCCTGGAAAGTGACGGCCGGTTCGACGGATGGACGGGCGTGCTATCTGCGACGACGCAACGGTGGTGCCGCGGTGACGCGGAGGAGGTGCGTGCCGAGAAACCCGCCGGTCCGATCGAAATCGAACGCAATCTGCACCGTGCCGATGGTGGCGCACGCGTGACAGCCGTCGCGAAGCAGGTAAGGAAAGATGAAGCGCTGGCCGCCCTGCGGCCCGGCCATGGCCCGGGCAAACCGGCTGCCGAACCGGTCGCCCGGCCAGAGGCTGATCTGCGGATACTGAAGGGCGAGCGCCGCATACGTCCGGTTCTTCTCGAGCGCCTCGTCCGGCAGCCAGGCGCGGCTGTCGACGTCGATGAGGCTGGGCAGGCCGTTCACCAGCAGGCAGCCCTCATTCTCATTCGCGCGGAGCGGGTAGAAGACGAACGCCAGATCGACGCGGCCCGTGTCGCGGAAATCGCGGAGGACGCCGACGATCCCCTGACCGTCGGGCCGTTCGTTGAGCCGCCGCGCAAAGGCCACCGCCGCGGCAGGCGCCCCGGCCCGCGCCATCTGGTCGACGAAGCAGCCGCCGTAGTCGGGGGCGTGCAGCCGGTCGCACGCCTCGTGCGCCTCGCGCAGGAAGTCCATCCCCGGCTGCCAGATCGCCGCCGAGGTCACGCGATCCGGCCGGCCGGCCGGCGCCGGCCCCTGGCTCTTCGACCGGGCGGCGGTCGTCGTGGCGACGACCACCACGGACAGCAGGGCACAGGCAAGGGGGCGGCAACGCATGAGCTTATTCTGCCACGGAGAGGGCCCGGGCAGACGAGGGAACTCTGGGTCCGTCCGCGGCCTGGGCCGGGCGGCCCGCGGCGACGCGGCGGAGAACGTGCCGCACGCTCCGTGCTAGCATGCGGCCAGCAGGAAGCCGCATGCCGACGCTCACCATCCGCAACGTCCCTCCCCGCCTCGTGAAGATGCTCAAGGCGCTGGCCAGGCGCAACGGGCGATCGATGGAGCAGGAAGTCCGCGAGCTGCTCGAGGAATCGGTGGGTGAGCGTCAGTCGGTGATCCAGCAGATCGAGCGCGGCTGGCGCGATCAGGCGCGCCGCCCGGAGCCGGGCGAAATCGACGCCTGGATCCAGACGGGCCAGTCGTGAACGCGGTCGTCGACACCGGTGTCGTGGCGTATTACCTGCTCGGCACCGAGCCGTACCTGGACGATCTGAGCCGGTTCTGGCGCGGCGTCGCCAACGCGGCGGCGCCGGCGATCTGGGAAGCGGAACTGGCCAACGTGGTGTGGATGGCCGTGCGGGCCGGCGTGTTCGCCGCTGACACCGGGCAGCGGCGGCTGACGCTGGCGGCGCGCCTCGGCGTCCGGTCGGTGCCGGTCAGGCGGCTGTGGCGGGGCGCGATGGTCCGGGCCGCGCGATCGGGGCTCGCCGTCTACGACATGCTGTTCGTCGAGCTGGCGGTGCGCGAGCGGTTGCCGCTGGCTACGTACGACGCACGACTGCTGGCGGCGTTTCCCGAGATCGCCCGGCCGCCCGATCTGCTGATTCCAGGCTGAGTCTCGCTCGGACGCTCAGGCGCTCGGATACTCGTACGCCGTCGCGGACGCCCCGGCGGTCGCCAAGAGCAGGGCGGCCGGCGCGTCCTCGCCGCGCAGCCGCATCAGCAGCATCTCCTCCACCCGCCGGATCTCGTACACGCGCGACGCCAGACGCTGCGCCGTCTTGAGCCCGACCTGCGCCCAATCGAGCCGCCCTTCGAGGAGATCGACCATCGCCTCCACTCGCGCGCGGACGTTGTTCACGTCGACCGCGCCGGGATGCAGTTGTGCCAGCTGCTCCAGTTCGGCAATGAACGCGTCGACCGAGTGGCACAGGCTGCGCTGGTCCAGGTACGTCGAAACGCGACTCGTGAAGCTTTGCATGGCGGACATGGTTATGTGCGCGATCCTTCCAGGGTGCTCGCCGGCACCCCTGCCGTCACTACTATCGACCACCACCGCCCCATACAGCCTTGGCGGCCTCTTTGCCCGGACCGGTCGGCCGGGGACGCGGCAGGGGAAGCCGTTCGGTGGACCGCGGAAACGTGCCGAAGATGATTCGCATACGCATGGGTGTTCTCCCTGACGTCCGGGTGAATAGCGAGAACGGTGCCAGGCGAGGGGATCGGCACAAGTGCCTGTTCTGCTGCGGTTAAGTCGAATCGGCCCCATCCGCCCGGCGGGCGGGTGCGCGGTTACCGCACACGGCGCGCGCGCGGCTGTGACCAGTACCCGCACAGAGTGCGCGCGTGCCGGCCGCCGGGCCGGTCGCTTCTCACTGGCCGGTCCACGCTAGACTGGGATCGGGATCGGCCGGGCAGCCCGGTCATGTCTGACAGAAAGTCGAGTGGCTGTATGTCTGGTCGTCTGCCGCGGAGGGCACGGGCCTGTCGATCGACGATTCCGCTGGCCCTGCCGGTCGTGGCGGTGATGGCGCTGGCCGGCTTCATGGCCGTTCCGCCCGCGCCGGATGTCGTGCCCGGGCCGGCGGTGGTCGCGGCCGGCCGCGGCGTGACCGGGCGGGATTTCGTCTATACGGTGGCCGCCGGCGATACGCTGACCCGGATTGGCGCGCAGCTCGGTGTCGAGCCGCGCGAGCTCGCGCGGCAGAACGGTCTGCCGCGGACGGCGCGCCTGCGGATCGGGCAGGGCCTGCGGGTGGACAACCAGCACGTCATCCCGGGTGGCATCTCCGACGGCCTCGTCCTGAACATCCCGCAGCGGATGGTGTTCCTGCTGCGCGACGGCCGGCTGGAGCGCGCGTACCCCGCGGCGGTCGGCCGGTCGGCGTCGAAGTGGCAGACGCCGATCCGCGCGTTTCGGATTTCGGCGAAGGACGTCGACCCCACCTGGGTCGTGCCGGCCGCCATCCAGAAGGAAATGGAGGAGGCCGGCAAGCCGGTGGAGACCAGGGTCCCGCCCGGGCCGGACAATCCGCTGGGGGCGTACCGCCTTCGCCTCGCCGGCGTCGACTGGGCTATTCACGGCACGAACGCGCCGGCGAGCATCTACACGTTTCAGACGCACGGCTGCGTCCGCCTGGAGCCTGCGGACATCGAGGACCTGTTCGCCCGCGTGCAGGTCGGCGATCCCGTGACGTTCCTTTATGCGCCGGTTCTGCTGGCGGTCGGGCCGGACGGCGCGGTCCTTCTCGAAGCTCAGCCGGACGTCTATAATAGGAAAATTGACTTCGCGGCGATCGTCGACCAGGCCGCGCAGGTCCTCGGCGTGACGTCGCGCCTGGATCCGGCCCGTGTGCGGCAGGTTCTCGCGGAGAGAGCCGGCATTGCCCGGCGCGTCGATCGACAGGAGGACTCGCCGGAGCGCGAGTAAGGAGTAACAAGCGCATGGCGGACGATCGAACCTGGACACGGCGGGACTTCGTGAGGCTCGGCGCGCTGCTGCCGGCGGTGGCGGGGGTGATCGGCGCGATGGCGGTCCCTGCCGAGGCGGCGGCTGCGGCTCCGGGGCCGGCGCAGGCCGTTCGCGAGCTGGCGTTCTACAACCTGCACACCGATGAACGGTTGAAGACGGTCTACTGGTCGGGCGGCGAGTACGTGCCCGGGGCGCTGGACGAGATCAACCACGTGCTGCGCGATTTCCGCACCAACACGGTCAAGCCGATCCACACGGACCTGCTCGATCTGCTCCATCGGCTGTCGGCCCGGCTCGAGACCTCGAAGCCGTTCGACATCATCTCCGGCTATCGGACTCCCGCCACGAACGCGATGCTGCGCCACCGCAGCGAAGGCGTCGCGAAGAACAGCCTGCACATGCAGGCGATGGCGGCCGACATCCGCGTGCCGGGCCGGGACCTGCGCGTGGTCCATCGCGCCGCGATCGATCTCCGCGGCGGCGGCGTCGGCTACTATCCGCACTCCGATTTCGTGCACGTCGACGTCGGCCGCGTGCGCTGCTGGTAGCGCGCGGCCGGTCCATCCCTCATCGTCCGGACGGCGTGGGGAGACGTCTCGGCGGACGCCGCCGGCTCAGGGCGTCGCCGGCGCCGCGCCGTTGGCGGTCTGCGTCACCGCCGGCGGAAGCTTCCCGATCTGGCTGAGGAACGTGGCCAGCGTCCAGATCTGCTGATCGCTGAGGGCCCGGCCCCACCCGGGCATGCCCGTCCACCGGACGCCGTACTTGACGACGAAGAAGTTCTCGTTCGCCGGCATGTCCGGCGGTCGCTGGAAGAACTGTGGCACGGGCGGGTACAG
The DNA here is from genome assembly GCA_035534615.1 of Vicinamibacterales bacterium. GTDB lineage: Bacteria > Acidobacteriota > Vicinamibacteria > Vicinamibacterales > CAVVIG01 > JAGWRA01. Next base: position 279,598 of record DATLRO010000061.1, on the reverse strand, counting down.
GCCGTGCGCCAGCACGCTTTCCGGCACCGCGGGCGTGCCGTGGCAGGCCGAGCAGTGCGCGCTGTACAGCTGCGCGCCGGTGGTCAGCGTGGCGGTGGTCGGCAGGACGGGATCGCTGATGGTGGGAGCCCGGCGCATGATCGACGCATCGAGCGCCGCCGACGCGATCACCGATTCCATCGTGGACGGGGTGTTGCCGAGCGCCCTCGTGTCGAGCCGGCCGGTCTTCAGGTACCAGAATCCGACGATGGCGATCGCGAGGATCAGCGTGATGGCGCCCCAGAGGAACCTCTTCATGTGTCCACCTCCTTACTGGCGGGATTCCGTGGCGGGACAGAAGGCATTATGCCCCTTCCCGCGCGTCGCAAGCTGAGCCACCCTCCCGCCGGGACGCGGCGCCGGGCGCCCGTCAGCGCGGGTCGGCGGCGCCGAACGTCTTGAGGAACCCGCGGCCGGCGGCCGGTGCCAGCCCTTCCACGACGGCGACCACCGGCCCCTCGGCGCTCGCGCTGCCACCGCCCTTGACGGACAGCCGTACGCGAATCGCGCCGCGCGCGGCCGAGAACAGACCGTCGGCGACCGTGCCGGCGTCGGTGATCGTGAACGGCGTCTGCCGGTGCACGATCTGCGCATGCGGGATGCCGCCGTCGACCCAGAACGAGCCGTCGACCTGCACCGGTTTGCCGTCGATCGAGTCGACCTGCACCGTGTAGGTGCTGATCGCAGCGGGCGTGGCGGCGGACGGGGTCTGTCCGCGGGCGCCGGCCCCTGTGGCGGCGGCCATCGCGGCGATGGTCGTGAGCGCGACGACGAGACGGGTCATCGGAACCTCCTGTCTGCTCATGATACGCCGCCGGCCGGCGCCCGTCGCCCGGCCTCCGGCGCCCGACGTGAATCCCGGCCGTCGACACGGTCGGCGGCGTATACTCCAGGCAGGAGGGTTTGATGACCGACACGCCGGCGACGCCTCCCCCTGGCGGCCCCCGTTACGAATTCACGGCCTCGCAGAATGCGACCATGGCGCATCTCGCCGTGACCATGCGGTTCGTGGGGTTCGCCAACGTGCTGCTCGGTCTCGTGCTCGGCGCCGGCGTGGTGAGCCTGTGGACCGTGACGATCCGCGGCAGCGTGATCATCGCCGTGCTCGCCGTACTGATTGTCGTGATTGGTCTCTATCTGGTCGGCGCCGCCCGGCACTTCACGCGGATCGCCGCGACCGAGGGGAGCGACATCGACAACCTGATGGTGGCGCTCGACGAGCTGAAGAACGTCTACGCGGTGCAGCGCTGGATCTTCGTCGCCGCCGTCCTGGCGGTCTCGCTCGCGCTGATGATGACCGTGACGCTCAGCTGACGCGTCCCCCGCGCCGATGCCGGCTCCGACGCCCGCGCCGGCACCGGCCGCGGCACTGCACCCTCACCCGATCCGGATTCGCCCGGTGTGACCGGCGTGAGCGGTCGGGCGCCCTTGGCGCGGCCGGCCGTGGCCGCCCGTGCCGACCTCGGCAGTTCGGCGGTCCGCTGTCCTCCCCACCTGACCGGATGTCCTCGGTCTTTGACCCCGGAATGTCACTCAGCTGTCGGGTTGCGATACACTGCTGCCGGAAAGCCTAGCGAATCGGCCTGTTTTCGGCTGGTCTCCGGTTGGAACGCGACATGCTTCAGGGCTGGCGCCTGCCCCTGGCGGGTCGGCGCCGGTGCGTCCACTTGAATGTGACGTGACCGTTGGCCACGTGTTGAGGATGCGTTGATGCGAACTGCTGCGATCGCGATCGGGTTGCTCCTCGTGGTGCCATGCGCCCCCGCCCTGGCGGCTCCCGCCGCCTCAGGCTTCAACGAGGCCGTGATGAGTTCGGCGGTGAGCCGCGGCTGGACCGGCCAGTCGCCGTCGGTTGCGCCGGATCCGCTGCGGGTGACCTGGACGGCGCCGGCTGCGGCGCCTGCTGACGTGGCGGCCGCGCCGTTGCCGATCGACCTGGAGGCCGACGCGTCGGCGGCGGCGGTCCCGGCCGGCGCGGGCGGCGACGGTGGCCGGACGTTTCACCGGCCGGTCGTGTACAGCTACACGCACGGGTTCTACGTCCGGCGGAAGATTCACGTGTATGCGAGCATCGCCATGCTGCCGCTGTTCGTGACCGAGGCGGTGCTGGGCGAGAAGCTCTACAACAATCCGTACGACAACTCGCTGCGGCACGCGCACGGCTTCGTCGCCACCGGCATCTACGGCCTGTTCGGCCTCAACTCGGTGACCGGCATCTGGAACCTGTGGGACGAGCGGAAGGATCCCCACGATCGGACGGTCCGCACGATTCACGGCATCCTGATGCTCGCCTCCGCCGTGGGGATGCTGGGCACGGCGGCGACGGCGCCGAAGATCCGCCAGGGCCTGACGCAGTTCAACAGCCGGAAGACGCTGCACCTCGGCTGGGCGACCACGTCGATGTCGCTGGCGACGGCCGGCTATCTGATCATGCTGCTGTTCAACCGCTGATCATGGGTGGTGTCATCTCACATCTGGTGGCGTGGTGGGCGACCGTCTACGCGAATCACTCGAACCTGGAAACGTGCGTGGAGTTCGCCCACGTGGGCGGCCTGCTCGCGGGCGGCGGCTGCGCGGTGGCGGCGGATCGGGCCACGCTCCGCGCGTCGCGCGAGAGCGCGGACGTCCGGGCCCTGCGCCTCAACGATCTCGCCGGCGTCCACCGCATCGTGATCATCAGCCTCGGTTTCGTGATCGCGAGCGGCGTCCTGCTGTTCGCGAGCGATGTCGGCACGTTCCTGCACTCCTATCTGTTCTGGACCAAGATGGGCCTGGTCGCCGTGCTGCTGGCGAACGGCGGCATCCTGGCGCGGGCGGAGCGCCGGGCCGCAGGCGGAGAGGCGCGGGCGTGGCGGCGGCTGCAGTACGCATCGGTGGCGAGCCTCACGCTCTGGTTCACCACCGCGCTCATCGGAACGGCGTTGTTGAATCTCTGAACCACGGGTATCGGCAGGAGGGATACCGGACCATGACGAACAAGCAGTACTCGATGTCACTGATCTGCGGCGACGACCGCCGGCCCGAGGAGGGGTGCGGCGGATCCAGCCGCCGGCAGTTCCTGCAGCGGGCCGGCTGCGCCGCGGGTGCGCTCGCCTTCGGTCTCGCGATTGACGTCTGGAATCTTCCCGTGCTCGAAGCGCGCGGGGAACGGGCCGACCAGACGAGCCGCTATCCGCTGCCGGCGACCGACAGCGTCAGGATCGATCGGTCGAACGAGGTGATCCTGGTCCGCTACCAGGGCCGGATTTACGCGTTCGGCCTCTGGTGCCCGCACCAGAACACCGCGCTCGACTGGCTGCCGGCCGATCACCGGTTCCAGTGTCCGAAGCACCACTCGAAATACACGGAGCTGGGCGTGTTCATGTCCGGCCGCGCGACGCGGAACATGGATCGCTACGCCGTCAGCCTGCAGGGAACCTCGGTGGTCGTCGACCTCGACACGGTCTACCGGTCCGACAAGAACGCGGCGCAGTGGAAGGCGGCCAGCGTGGCGGCATAGCCCCGGATCCGATCGTCGCCGCCCCCGCGCGGACCCTGAAAACGGCGGAGTTCCAACCGACGGCCTGCGGGGCGTGTGACGCCATTACGGATGAGATCGTCGCGGCCCGCACAGGACGCTCCACTCCCTCCCGTCCCGCTCCTCACACATCGCACGCAGCGCCGGCGACCATCACCGTGGCGCCCCGGATCGCGCGGCCGCGGCCGATCGGCACTGGAGACGTTCAGGCGTGACGGTGAGCCTCGGGGATGCCGAACCGGCTGGCGGTCGCGCGCTCGAAATCGACCTCGATCAGGACGGCCGGCTCGTCACCGACCACCCAGCCCACGTGTCCCGGTTCGATGACGACCGCCATCGGGGCCGTGAGATCCAGCGTGCAGCCGTCCGCGTAGCGGATCTGGATGTGCCCGCGGGCGAGGAAGCCGACGTGCGCGTGCATGCACAGCGCGGTGCCGACCAGATCCTTCATGTGCGTGTCCCAGCGGAAGCCCACCGGGTAGATCGTGCGCTTCACACGCCCCTCACCGGCCGGGACGACGTCGAGCTGGACGCCGCCGACGACGCGATGGTCGGCGCCCGCGATGGGAGCGAGCAGAGGATCGGACGGGCTCATGGTGATCTCCTCGAATCCGGGCGGGAAGGTCGGGCACACGGCCGAGGTCGCCCGACGGGTGCGGCTGCCGGGCCGCGTCCCGGTTGTGAGCGGATTCTAGCATGCCGGCCGGGCGCTGCCGGTGGCGGCGCCACGCCGGCGCGCGTCGAGCGGCTGGACGGAGACGGCCGAGTGGAAGCGCCCGCGAGAGGAGCCGCCCTCCGGGTGGGGCGGCAGGCGGAGCAGGTCGACGATCTGCCGGACGCGCGGATCGACGGCTACGTGACCAGGATCACGGCGAGGACCACGCCGACGCCAGCCAGGATGACGGCCAGCGCGATCGGAAACAGGTGCGTGCGGTCGCCGGGCAGTTCCTCCGGCAGGAGTCGCCGGCAGAACCGGTGGAACTGAACGCCGCCGGCCACGGTCGCCAGGACGCCGGCCATCACCAGCGCCGCGCCGAGCCAGGTCGACAGGCCGTGGGTCGCCACCGTGCCGCTTCGCGCCTGCAGCAGCTGCAGGAAGAGCGCGAACCGCGCGACGACGAAGCCGAAGGCCATGACGCCGATGCCGGTGCGCACCCAGGCGAGCAGGGTCCGCTCGGCGGCGAAGTAGACGCGCGGATCGGGATTCGACTCGGGCATGAGAGACCAGACCGGGACCGCGCGCCTCAGTTCTTCCGGGGAGCCTGCACCGGCTGCATCATCAGTCGCCGCAGCCGCCACTGGCCGCCCGGCTCGTGGCGCCACTCCGCCACGTAACGGCCGGCATAAGTGTCGCCCGGCTGGCCGATCGGACCGGCGGTCTGCTGGTACGTGCCCCATTGGTACGCCGCCGACCCATAGATGTCGAGGGCGTCGGTCGTCATGACCTCGGACTCCACGGTGAACTTCGCCGCCAGCGGCGCCAGGAAGCTCTGGATGGCCGGGCGACCCTGGATGGGCGGCATGCCGGGTTCCAGCAGCTCGCCGTCGGCGGTGAACATGGCGACGGTGGCGGCGACCGGGCCGGTGCGGCCGAGCTCGGCGTATCGCTGCATCGCCGCCTGGATGGCCTGGCGGGCGGCGGTCTGATCATCCGCTCGCGCCGGGCGCGGTGCGCCGGCGACGCCGGCGCAGGCGAGCAGCAGCGCCAGTCCCCACGTGTCGAAAACCCTCCGCCTCTCCATGCGCACACCTCCAGCCGCGCGCGCGTCCCCGGTCCGGTCCGGTGCGAGCGTCCGGCATCCCTCATCGTCCGGCTTTGTGCCGGAGGCGTCAATTCCTACTTCAGCACCTCTGCCGCGTCCGCCTTGACGCGGGCGAAGTCCTTCAGCACGACCGTATACCGCGCGAATGCGCTCGCCCCGACCTTCTGGTCGGCGTTGCCGACCTCGCGTTCGATGTTCGAGATCTGGGCGATCAGCTCGTTCGGCGTGTAAGGACCGGGGGTGTTGACCAGCTCGTTGTACACCCGCTGCAGCGCCGCCTTGTCGCCCGTGCCGCTGCGCATCGCCTTCTGGATGCGGTCGGCGAGCTGTCGGGCCTCGCTGATCGTGTCCCGCACCTTCAGGGCGAACCGCGCCTGTTCGACCAGGTCGGCCTGCGTGACGCCCGCCCGCGCGACGCGCGGATCCACCAGGAGCTGGAACGGCTCGGTCATCGTCCGGCCGTCGACGGTGAGCCTGGCCCGGTACGTGCCGGGCGGCGCCATCGGCCCGCCGAGTCCGCCGTCGGGCGCGCCCGGCTCCCACGCGGCAGGATACCGGAGGTCCCACACGAACCGGTTCATCCCCGCCTTCGCCGGCAGGACCGTCGTGAGGCCGGCGAACCGCCGCGCCATGTAGCCGCCCGTCACTTCGTTGCGTCCCTCGCTGGAGTAGTGGCGCACGACCGTCCCGGCGCCGTCGAGGATGTCGAGCGTGATCGGGCCCGACGGCGCGCTCTTCAGCACGTAGTCGATCCGCGCGCCGGCCGCCGGGTAGGTCGGCCAGCCGGGCTCGCCGACGACCGGTACGTACCGCATCCGCCAGGCCGGCACCGGCGTGAAGAGGAACGCCGGCGCGGACGGGTCGAACGGCGTGAGCCGTGGCCGCCTCGGGCGGGCCGGTGCGGCCGCACCGGCCGTCTGCACGGCCAGCCGGATGTCGTCCCGCCCGGTCGCCGCGGCGGCGTGGTGCGACGCCGTGCCATGCCCGCGCAGGCTCAGCGCGAGCTGCCGCAGCGGACCGATGTCGTCCATGATCCAGAACCCGCGGCCCATCGTCGAAATGACGAGGCCGTTGTCGACCACCTTGATGTCGGTGACCGCCGTCGCCGGCAGGTTCTGCTGCAGCGTCTGCCAGTGCCCGCCGTTGTCGAACGACACGAACGCGCCGTACCACGTCCCGGCGTACAGCAGCCCTTCGACCTGCGGATCCTCGCGGACGACGTGCATCGGCCAGTCGTCCGGAATGCCGTTCGTGCCGTCGGTGAGCAGCTTCCAGTGGGCGCCGTAGTCGTTCGTCAGGTACAGGTACGGTTTGTAGTCGTCCAGGTAGATCCGGTAGATGGAGACGTACGCCGAGCCCTTGCGGTGCGGGGAGTCTTCGATCGTGTGCACGCGGCCGCCCGCCGGGCCCGGCGGCGTCACGTTCTTCCACGTCGTGCCGCCGTTGCGCGTCACCCACACCGGCCCGTCGTTGGAGCCGGTCCAGACGACGCCCGGCTCCTCGCGCGACGCGCGGATCGCGTACAGCGCGCTGTAGACCTCCTCCCCCGTCATGTCGCGCGTAATCGGCTCGCCCGAGTCGGTCTGCGTGGCCGGGGTGTCCGCCGTCAGATCCGGGCTGATCTTCGCCCAGTGAATCCCGCCGTCGGTCGTCTTGAAGAGGTACTGCGCGCCGTGATACACGACCTTCGGATTGAGCGGATCCACTTCGATCGGCGCCTGCCGCACGAACCGGTCGATCTGGATCTTCGGGTTGAGGCCGTACCGCTGCTGCGGGTTGATCCAGTCCATCTGCTCCTGGCCGGTCTCGGTGTCGTAGCGGCCGAACTCCCCCTTGCAGTCGCCGTACACGATGCGGCCGCCCGGGTCGGGGCGGATCTGGCCGCTCTCGCAGCCGGACGCCTCGCCCCACGCCTGCTCGGGGCGATCCAGCGGCCACGACACCGGCGGCAGGCTCGACAGGACGACCGTCGAGTTGTCCTGCTGCGGCCCGTACACGCGGTAGGGGAACTGCCGGTCGGTGTCGACCATGTAGAACTCGCCGGTGAGCTGGTTCATGATCGACGACCAGCTCCGGCCGCCGTCCTGCGTCACGTTCGCGCCGCCGTCGTTGTACTCGATGGCGATCCGCGGATGGTCCGGGTTGAACCAGATCCCGTGGTTGTCGCCGTGCGGCGTCGGCACCGTCGTCCAGGTGAGCCCGCCGTCGGTCGACTTGTGCAGGCCGAGCTCGCTCACCCACACTTCGTTCTCGTTCTTCGGGTTGACGTCGACGTAGTTGAAATAGAACGGGCGCGCCCTCAGCCGCGGGCTGTTGCTGCGCAGGTGCCAGGTCGCGCCGGCATCCTCCGAGCGGTAGAGTCCGCCTTCCGGACCGGGGGCCTCGATCATCGCGTAGACCACGTTCGGGTTCGACTGCGCGAGATCCACCCAGACCTTGCCGATCAGGTCGTGCGGGAGCCCGGCGGACACATGCGTCCAGTGATCGCCGCCGTCGGTCGTTTTGTAGATCCCGCCGGTCGAGGCGGGGCCGCCGCTGATGATCGTCCACGGCCGGCGCTGCGCGCGCCAGGCCCCGGCGTACACCACGTCGGGATTCTGCCAGTCGATCGCCAGCGAGACCGCGCCGGTCTCGTTGTTGATGAAGAGCACCTTCTCCCACGTCCGGCCGCCGTCCTTCGTCCGGTACACGCCCCGGTCGGGCCCCCAGCCGAACGGATCACCGACGGCCGCCGCAAAGACGATGTCCGGATTCCTGGGATCGACGCGCACCGCCCCGATCTGTCCGACGTTCTTCAGGCCGGCGAACTGCCAGGTCCTGCCGGCGTCGGTCGACTTGTAGACACCCCGGCCCAGAATGACGTTGCTCCGGATCGCCTCGCTCCCGGTGCCCACATAGACGATGTCGGGGTTGGAATCGGAGACGTCGATGGCGCCGATCGACGGCGTCGGAATCTGCCCGTCGGTCACCGGCCGCCACGTCCGGCCGGAGTCGACCGTCTTCCAGACGCCGCCGCCGGAAGGCCCCATGTAGAAGACGTTCGGCTCCGTCCGCACTCCGGTCGCCGCTGTCACGCGGCCACCGCGGTTGGGACCGATGGCGCGCCACGTCAGGTCCTGATACAGCGACGGGTCGATGAGGACGTTGGGATTGGACTGGGCGGCGAGCCGGACCCGTCCGGCCGAGCCGGCCAGCAGCACCGTCGCGGTGACCGCCAGCGCCAGCGCGCCGCGGCACAGCGTTGAGCTGATGGGCTTGCGCATAGAGGACATCCTCGGGATGAGTGGGAGGTGACGCATGGATGACGGCACAGCCTGAAATGTAGAGCTGGCTGCCAGAATGCTCGACAGTATAGCGGCTTGGCTCCAAGGCAGAGCTTAATTCTCTGCTCGGGCGCTCGGGGGGCGGGGACTCAGGCGGTCGGGCGGTCGGGCGTTCGGGGGGCCGGCTCAGGGCATGAGCACGTACCCCTCGCCCTCGAGCGTGGTGATGACCGTCATGGCGGACAGGGCGAGTGTCACCGGCGGGGCGAGCTCGCCCCGGTGGAAGCCGCGGGCGGCGGCCGTCTGGCCGCACAGGTAGATGGCGACCCCCGCCCGGTGCAGCGCGTCGAGCAGCGGCAGGTTCGGGTTGGCGGTGTGGAAGCGCGACCGGTAGCCGGCGTCGTCGAGCGCGTCCTGGCCGGCGGGGCCGTGCAGGACGAGCGCCAGCTTCATGTTCTTCAGCGGCACGCCGGCCTGCGCCTGCATGTTGAGAAACCGCGCGACGGTGTTGATGCCCGGGTTGAGCGCCGAGACCGACTTCGGTACGGCGGTGACGCTGAAGACCACCTTGAACACGTGGTCCAACGGCGGCTTGAACCCGGCGTCCGGCACCGGAAAGACGGCGCCGTAGCCCTTGATGATTGGGCCGTCGTGCGTCGCCGGCTTGTCCTGGGCGCGCGCGGTGGCGGCCAGGCAGAACAGCGAGGCGGCGAAGAGCAGGGTCGAGACGGACAGACGCTTGGTCACCATCGGGTCCTCATGATTCGGTTCGCATGGGGCCCCACCCCCATGCGTTGCCGTCGCTGACGCTCCGGATCTTGATAGACACGGGTTGCCGCGTCGAGTAGCACCCCGCGTCGGCGCTCTTACGCTTCGCCGATCGTGTTCTCGATCGTGCCGATGCTTTCGATCTCCATCCGGCAGACGTCGCCGGGCCGGAGAAAGACCGGCGGCTTGTGTCCGGCGCCGACGCCCGGGGGGGTGCCGGTCGAGATGACATCGCCCGGCGAGAGCGTGAAGATCCCGGACAGGAACGACACGAGGTAGCGGACGTCGAACACCAGCTTCGACGTGTGGCCGTCCTGCATCAGCCGGTCGTTCACCCAGGTGCGCAGCGAGAGCCGGTGCGGATCGGGCACCTCGGACCGGTCGGCGATGCAGGGCCCCATCGGCGCGAAGGTGTCGGCCGCCTTGCCGAGGCCCCACTGGCTGGTGATGAACTGGAAATCCCGCGCGCTGACGTCGTTGAGCACCGTGTAGCCGAAGACGTGGTCGAGCGCCTCCTCGGGCGGGACGAACCGCGCGGTCCGGCCGATGATCACCGCCAGCTCGACCTCCCAGTCGAGCTGCTGGCACCCGCGCGGCCGCAGGACGGTTCCGTGCGGATCGAGGATCGCATTCGTCCACTTGGCGAAGATCGGCGGCTCCTTCGGCAGGGGCTGATTCGTCTCGGCCGCGTGGTCGCTGTAGTTCAGGCCGATGCAGATGATCTTGCCGGGATCGGCGATCGGGGCGTGCAGCCGGACCGCCGACTGCGGCCGCGCCACCCATTCGGTGATCTGGCTGATGGCGTCGAGCGGCCGTCCGACCGCTTGCAGGAACGCGCGCGTGCTGGACGGGAACAGGGCCGCGGCCCGGTCGCCGGCGTCGAGCACGCCGCGCTTGAGCAGACTGGCCGCATAGCTCGCCCGGAGATCGGCGACCTCGTCGCCCCGGATCACGCCGAGCCGCGGCGGCTCGCTGCCGAACGAGAATCGCACCAGTTTCATACGCCCCTCATGTCCGGCGGCCGGCACCGGCCCCGGGGCGACCATTATAATAGGGCCGGGATTTCTGAGCGCCCGCAACCGCCAGGCGCCGTCCGCGCCCGGCTCCGGAGGGGAGGACCGATGGCCAGCTTCGGCGATCGCATCATCGGCGCGATGAAACTCGACGCCGCGACGTACGAGGAGGTCGAGGCCGATCGGACCGCCACAGGGCAGGCGATGGCGGTCGTCATCCTGGCCAGCCTCTCGTCCGGCCTCGGCGTCATGCGGATCCTCGGTCCCGCCGGTGTCATCGGCGGCACGCTGAGCGCGCTCGTCGCCTGGTTCGTCTGGGCGCTCCTGACCTACGCGATCGGCACGCGCATTCTCCCCGAGCCACAGACCGAAGCGACGGTCGGACAGCTCCTCCGGACCACCGGCTTCGCCGCCGCGCCCGGCCTGATCCGCGTGCTGGCCGCCATCCCCCTGCTCGGCTGGCTCGTCGCCATCGTCGCGTCCGTCTGGATGCTGGCGGCGATGATTGTGGCGGTGCGCCAGGCGCTCGACTACACCAGCACGCTGCGCGCCGTTGGCGTCTGCGTCATCGGGTGGCTCGTCTACCTCGCAACCGCGCTGCTGTTCCTGCCGTTCGCCCGCTGATCCCCGTCCTCCGGTCGAGATCGACCGCCTGCGCCCGCTGGCCCTCCGGCAACAGGTCATCGCTTCTGCATTCCATCGCTATGGCGATCGACCAAATATTAAATGTCTTCAAAGTCTCTTAATGAGCGTCAAGTGCCTGCGAATGCTTAGCGAGTAGAAGAATTTACCGGTCTTTGACGCTGGTATCAGGACTACAGAAGAGCATTTCACTCTATACTGCTGACCGCGCTCGTGGCTCGCCGCTTCTGCCCGGCCCGCAGCGCCGGGTGCGGCCCGCTGTTCGCCACTCCCAGCTCCTCACTTCAATCGCTGCTGTATTTCCTGGAGGCCCAAATTGACGATATCGGTATGGATTCGCCGCTCGGTGCGTACCACCGGATGGCTGGCTCTTCTCGGTCTGATGGTCGGCCTGACGCCGGTGCGGGCGGCACAGGCGCAGACCGCCGGACCGCAGACCTATGTTTCAGATCTCTCCCATGCCCAGGTGTCGTATCCGAGCGCGACGCAGGTGGTCATCACGATGCAGGCTGTCGGCGCGCTGCCCGGCCTGCTCACGCTCACGCTCAATCACGATGCCGGCTCGACCGCAGTGACGTCGGCGACGTGGGCGCTGGCAGTGGCGTACGCCCAGTACTCGCCGCTGCCTGCGGGGACGACGAGTGACGATCCCGACGCGCAGGCGATGACCCTGGTGAACGAGGGAACGCTCGGCGGCAAGCTCACGGGCGCGACGCTGGTGGTCGACTCGAACGGCGCGGTGGTCGGCGTCAGCGGCGCGCAACTCTTCATCGTCAGCGGCAGCCTGCAGTTCGACGGCGCGGCCGGTGGCGGCTCCATGCAGGCGACCGGCTTCGCGGACTTCGCGACCTCGTCCGGCACGTTGAGCCTCAACTTCTAGGGCCCGCAGGCTTCCGACTCACATGGAGAATTCAACTTTGACCGCACAACTGAGGAAAGCCGCGCTGGTCCTGGTGGCCGTGCTGGCGCTGACCGGGATGTTCAGCAGCCGGGCGTACGCCACGCACTTCCGCTACAGCACGATCTCCTGGTCGGCCAGCCCGACCAACCCGCATCAGGTGACGTTCCAGATCCAGTCGGCCTGGCGCTGGGACTTCCCGTGGCAGATCTCGCATCCGCAGGTGGGGCAGACGTTCAACTCGGGCTACGTCTTCTATTTCGGGGACGGGAGCTACGGCAACCTGGCCCTCACCGTGACGGCCGTCGACACCGCGAACGACTGGATGGTGGCGACGACGACGCTGACGCACAGCTATTCGGGCAACGGTCCCTACACGGCGTACTTCGAGAACTGCTGCCGCCTGTCGACGCTGCTCGACAACAACCACGACATCAACTTCCGCGTGCAGACGAACGTCGTGCTGAGCAACACGCAGCCGAACCAGTCGCCGACGGTGGCCAGCGTGCCGATTATTTCGGTCCCGGCGAACGTGACGACGGCGTTCCAGATTCCGGCCACCGATCCGGACGGCACGATTGCCTCGTACGCGCTCTCGACCTCGGCGCAGTCCGGGCTGAACACGATCGCGCCGCCTGGCTTGACGCTGTCGAACGCGGGGATCGTGACCTGGACGCCGACCACCGCCCAGGAGGGGCTGCATGCCATCCAGTTCACGATCACGGACAACGACGGCAACACCGTGCCGCTCGACGTGATCCTGAACGTCATTCCGTACTCGGGCGGCACGCCGCCGACCGTGCTCATCAACAACTCGAGCAGCCCGGTGACGGTGAACGCCCAGGCGGGTGTTCCGCTCAGCGTGGCGGTGGGCGCAAACGATCCCGATCTCGACCCGGCGACCGGGCTGCCGAACACGCTGGTGACCCTCGGGTCGGGCGGCCTGCCGGTGGGCGCCACGGTGACGCCGACGATGCCGTTCACCCAGCGCGTGCCGGAGTCGGCAGTCTTCACCTGGACACCGACGGTGGCGCAGGCGGGCCAGACCTATACCGTGGTCTTCTCCGCGACGGACAACACAGGGCTGCAGTCGACCAACTCGCTGACGATCCACGTGGCGAACCCGCAGCCGCCGACGGCCACCTGCTCGCCGGCCTCCTACAACGTCCAGGCGACCTCCGGCGCCGGTGCGGACGTCACGATGTCGGCGTCGGTGGCCGATCCGAACAAGCTGCCGCTGACGGTCACCTGGACGGTCGACGGCGCGGCCACGCCGGCGCAGACCGACCCCGTGCCTGGCGGCACGACCGGGCCGACGCCGCTGTCGTCGACGCAGACGTTCGCCGTCGGCAGCCACACGGTCGATGTGGCGGCCACCAACACGTTCTTCTCGACCGGGACGTGCACGATCGGCGTCACGGTGACGAAGGCCGACCAGACGATCACGTTCCCTGCGGCCGGGCCACAGACCTTCGGCAACGCGCCGATCGTCCTGGGGGCGACCGCCTCGTCCGGGCTGCCGGTGACTTACACGCTCGTCTCCGGCCCGGCGACACTCAGCGGCAGCACGCTGACGATCACGGGCGCGGGGTCGATCCTTGTCACCGCCTCGCAGGCGGGTGACGCGACGTTCAATCCGGCCGCCGATGTGCCGCAGACGATCGTCGTCAATCAGGCGACGCCGAGCCTGACGGTGACGGGTGGGACGTTCACCTACGACGGGACGCCGCACGCCGCGGCGGTGACGGCGACCGGCGTCGGCGGCGCGGCGCTCGCGCCGGTGACGGTCACCTACAACGGCGCGCCCGACGTGCCGGTGAACGGCGGCGCCTATACGGTGCAGGCGTCGTACGCCGGTGACGCGAACTACGCGCCGGCGACGGCGACGGCCACCGTCACGATCAATCGGGCCCTCCCGACGATCGTCGTCACCGGGGGAACGTTCACGTATGACGGCGCGGCGCATGCCGCGGTGGTGACGCTGACCGGTGCGGGTGGAGCGATCCTCGGCCCGGCGACGGTGCTCTACAACGGGTCGCCGACCGTGCCGGTGAACGCGAACACCTACACGGTGCAGGCGCACTACGCGGGTGACGCGAACTACCAGTCGGTCGACGGCACGGGGACGCTCGTCATCAACAAGGCGACGCCGGCGCTCGCCGTGACCGGCGGCACGTTCACCTACGACGGGACGCCGCACGCCGCGACGGTGACGGCGACCGGCGTCGGCGGCGCGGCCCTCGGGCCGGTGACGGTCACCTACAACGGCGGTACGGCGGTGCCCGCGGGGGCCGGGTCGTACGCGGTGGCGGCCTCCTACGCCGGCGACGTGAACTACCTGCCGGCGAACGGCACGGGAACGCTCGTCATCAACCCGGCGCCTCTGACGATCACGGCGGCCAGCGCGTCGATGGTCTACGGCGGGCCGGTGCCGGCGCTCGGCGTGACCTACGCCGGCTTCGTCGGCGGCGACACGGCCGCCGGCCTCACGACGCCCGTCACGATCTCGACGACCGCCACGCCGGCGAGCCCGGCGGGGGCGTACCCGATCGTCGTGGGCGGAGCGACCTCGCCGAACTACACGATCGTGTTCGTGAACGGCCTGCTGACGGTGAACCCGGCGGCCCTGACGATCACGGCCGACAACCAGACGAAGTGGTTCGGGGCGGCGGTGCCGGCGTTGACGGTCACCTACGCCGGCTTCGTCAACGGCGACACGCCGGCGAGTCTCACGACGCCGCCGACGGAGACGACGACGGCGCTGCCGCTGAGCCCGTCGGGGACCTACCCGATCGTCGTGGCGGGGGCGACGGACCCGAACTATTCGATCACCTTCGTCAACGGCACGTTGACGGTGGTCGGCCTGCAGCAGGTGAAGCAGGCGGCGCGCGCGGCGATCGCGGCGCTGAAGCCGACCGGCAGCCGTCAGCTCGATCACGAGCTGGACGAGGCGCTGCGGGAGATCGATGCCAGCCTCGACCCGAGACTCTGGGCGGACGATTCGCACCTGACGGCGAAGGGCCAGCTGGTGTTCGAGGAGGAGCGTGAGGCGGTGCAGGAGCTGACCGAGCACGAGCATCTCCGGCGGGCGCCGGCGGCGCTCGTGAGCCAGCTGGCGGCGCAGGCGAACATCCTGGTCGAGGTCGACCGGGCGCTCGCGCAGGTCTCGCTGGATGCGGCGCAGGCGGCCGGCGCCGATGCGCGGCGGCTGGCGGACGCCACCCGCGACATCGCCCAGGGCGACCAGGACGCGGCTCGGCCGGATGGCGACGAGGCGATCCAGCACTACCGGGATGCGTGGCAGGACGTGGAGCAGGCCGTGCGCGCGCTGACGCACGACCACGACGGTGACACCGACCACGGCGGCGATCATGGCCGCGGTGGCGACGGTCACGGCTCGCGCGACTAAGGCGGCTTCCGGCTGAAACACCCTCCGCCCGCCGGCAGGACGGCCTGCCGGCGGGCGGAGTCATGTACAGCGATGGTCACGGGCGATCGGCACCGTGACCGGCGCGACGTATGGTTTGCCCCGGGGTTGCCGGGCTGAAGCCCGGCGCGGCGACCGCGGGAAGATGGCCGGGCTCAGCGGGGAGTCGGCTTCTGGAACAGCATGGCGTACAGGCCGTCGCCCCAGTCGGGGATCTCGCGCGCCACCTGGAAGCCGACCGCCGTCAATTCGTGCACCAGGACGTTGGACGGGATGCCGTGGCCTCCCCGATCCTTCGGCACGCCCGGTGGCACGGCCGCCGCGCCGCCGCCCGGCGGAAAATCGATGATCGCCAGCAGGCCTCCCGGCCGCAGCGCGCGGAACAGGCTGGCGTCGATCGCGGTCGGATCGGTGAGGTGGTGGTACACCTCGCGCATATAGATCGCCTGGCAGCAGCTGTCCGGGAGATTGGTCGCCTCTTCCCCGGCCTGGACGACGGTGACGTTCTTCAGGCCGGCGCGACTGACGGCCGCGCGGATGTCGGCGAGTCGCCCGGGATTGAGCTCGGTAGCGTAGACCCGGCCGGTCGGTCCGGTGAGCTTCGCCATGGCGACGGTCATCTCGCCGTGGCCGGCCCCGATCTCGGCGATGGTCGTCCCGGGGATGAGGGCAATGAGGTCGGCGAGTCGCGGCGCCTCGCGCGCGACCTCGGCCGCAGCGATCGGCGGCTGAGCTCCTGCCACGCCCGCCAGCAGCACCGTCGCCGCCAGTCCCGCGACGACGCCGGCCCGCACGCGTCCGATCCGGCGCGCCAGGCGGCCGCCCTCCCTCCGTGGCCTGTTCATGTGGTGTCTGCCCTCCCGGCGGGAATCGGACGTCCGCCCGTGCGTTGATTAGGACTGCCGGCAGGCCGATCCGGCCGGCGGAGGCGCCGGCGGTCAGCCGATGATGCCGAGGCGGATGCCGTTGAGCGCGACGTCATCGAACCAGGCGACCTGGCTGCCGAACCACGGCTCGGGCTCCTGGTCCATCTCGAACCGCTCGATCACCAGCTCGATGTCGAACACGCTGATCAGACAGGCGGTCGGGACGTCGCCGAACCGATGCAGCCGGGCTTCCAGCCAGGCGTCGTCGTCGTCCTCGTAGTGGCGCGGCTTGGCCTCCGCCCGCTTGAGCGGTGCGGCCAGGACGACCGGCGTGTCGGGGAAGCGGGCGAGCATGGCGCCGAATGCCTTGTGCTCCAGCTGCTCCGGCTCGGGGAACTCGTAGACACGCCGGAAGAGCGCGATCGCCTTGTCGAGGTTGCGCACGCCGAGCACGACCTGGGCGACGCCGCCCAGCCGATCGGCGCGCTGCCGGCCGCGGTCGGTGCCGCCCGCCGAGCCGCGGAACGGGGGAACGCGCAGCTGGCGCGGCGTGCGGTCCTTGATCAGGAACGGCAGCAGCGTGCCGGGGTCGCCTTCCCCCACGCTCGCGATCTCCCACTCGGCCAGCGCGCCATCGGGCCAGCGGCGGGTCATGTGGGTCGGTCCCTCGACCTGCAGGCCGAGATCGGTGAGGCGCTTGATCTCGTCGGCGAGGTTCGGCGGCTCCACCGCCCACGCGCACAGGCCGGCATCGCCGGCGATGTGCCGGTGCCAGATGGGAGACAGCGCCCGGGGCTGCCGGGTCGAGATCATCTCCAGGTACGATCCATCGTCCAGTCCGAGCAACGCCATGTGCGTGACTTCGTTGGAGTGGACGCCGCCGTAGTCCGCCTTCAAGCCCACCTTGGCGAACGCTTCCTTCAGCGGCGTCAGAGACGCACCCGCGACCGTCACATGATCGACCTTGAGCTGCATGCCTGAGAGGGTTGAGCGAGATGGTCTATCGTGTCAAGAGCCGCCGTCGCGCCGGTGCCAGGATGGCGTCCGGACGGGCCGGCCGGCGGCTGCATTCATTCAATCGTCCCGGCCGGGCCGATCTTGATCTCGTCCTGCACGCCGGTCGATACGCCGCGGCCGGAGGGAGACGGGCCGGGCGCCGGCGCGAGGCGCGGGCCGCGGTCCGCCCGTCCACGGAGGGCGGCCGGGGTCGCGCGGCTACGGGCGGACGGCCACGGCGTGCGGCAGGCTGGAGTCGGGGAAGCCGGCGGCCTCGGCCAGGGCGCGCACCTTGTCCTGAATCAGGCGCATGTTGCGCGGGCCCATGCGGATCAGCTCTTTCTGCGCCGGCAGCAGCGCTTCCAGATCGGGATTCGCGAACTGGTACGCGACCGATCGGTGGAGGAGCGTCACCGGGCCCTGGAGCGTCGGCGCGGACAGCAGCGTGCTGATCGCCTTCAGCAGGGCGCCGTCGAAATTGCCGCTCGGATGACCGAGGTCCCTGTACGCGACGACGATGAGCGGCTTCAGGTGCTGGTAGGTCTCGACGCTGCCCTGCGTGTCGAGCGAGGCGACCGCATCCGCGAAGCCGTTGAACCGCATGTACTCGCGCTCGTCGATCCGGAGGTTGGCGTCGCCGCCAGCCGTGCGGAACCGGCCCTTCGGCGCGAGCAGCCGCAGGCGCTGGATCGGCACCTTGCCGTCCGCGAGGTTGTCGACGATCACGGCGAAGCCGCGGATCAGCCCCTTGGTGGCGAGCCACTCGGCCAGCTGCGGATGCGACGACAGGCCGTGCGCCAGGCTTCGGACGAGCGCGTCGCTCTGATCGAGCGGCGGCAGGCCGGCATCCGCCGGCGTGACCTGCGGGGGCGCCGCCGCGGGCGCGGGCGCGGGGGCCGGCTGGGTCGTGGTCGTCGACGGCGGCGGCACGACGATCCGTCGCTCGCGGAAGAAGAAGAGATACACGAAGACGGCCGCCACGACGACGAGGAAGATCGTGACGAGCCACGGCGCGCGGCTCGATTCGAGCGGGTTGCTTCGATCCGGGACCTTCGGCGCGTCGGGGGGGCCGTCGAGACGGAAATCGTCGAAGTCGTTCATGCCTGCAGTTCCCGGAGATGCGTTGAACGCATGCCTATTCTAGACTCCGCGTGTACGAAGCGCGAGTCGATCGCGTGGCTGAGCTGGCGTCCGGCGGTCGAGTCGGCGCGGTGCGGCCGCGCGGGCGCCGCAGGGCGGTGCGTGGCGGCGCACGACGGCGCGCCGATCACGCCGGCGTCCGCTGCGTGTCGAGCCAGTAGACGACGAGGCTGATGCCGGCGCTCTGCAGGATCCAGCCGGCCGCGAGCACCGCCGGCGGCGGCGCGGCCACGAGCGTCGCCTGGCCCATCAGCATCATGATCGTCATGGCTCCGGCGAACAGCACCATGCCATGACGTCCGACCGGCGCGCGCGCGCGTCCCGCGCCGAGATACAGCGCGAGCCCGATCGCGACCAGCGCCGCCTCCAGGCCCAGGGCCAGCGGCAGGTGGTTCCACAGTCCCAGGCCCAGACGCGGCGACGAGGCGCCGGCGATCGGGATCTCCGGCACGTGCACCACCACGTCGAGCAGGAAGTGCGAGAAGACCGCGGCGCCGATCGTCAGCGCGGCCAGGCGCCGCGCCGCCGCCGTCCCGCGCACGGCCGCGTACGCGATGAGCGCCGCCAGTGCCGACCAGCCCAGGCTCGCCACCAGGCTGTGCGAATACGGAAACGAGTACAGGAAGTAGTGACGCGCCGGCAGATCGGGCGGCACGCGCACCTGCTCGAGGCCCAGCAGCACGAAGATGCCGAGGAGAAAGTCGAGCAGGTAGGCGGCGAACACCAGCCAGCCGGCGTTCAGACGGCGGTCCACCCGCTTCAGCGCGAGCCCGATGCCGAGATGTCCGGGACCCATGACCCGACATTATAGGAACAGAAGGCGAGCGATGCGTCGGAGGGCGCGTGTCCGCTTCCGCGGCCGCCCCATCCGGCGCGTCGTCAGGCCGGATTCCGCCTCACGCTGAACAGCTGGAACAGGGACACGAGCATGACGGCCACGCCGGCTGCGAGGTCGTTGAGTGTCTCGGGCCGCGTAAAGCCCCACGCGCGGTACAGCAGCGGGTCCAGCATCACCCAGCCGCCGAACGCGAGCATGAACCACCCCAGCGCGCGGGGCACGGCGGCGTCCAGCACGGTCAGCATCGAGAAGCCGGCGATCAGCATGCCGAGCACGATGTTCTCGGACATCGACGGCCCCCACAGCTTGTCGGTGCTGAGCGCGCCGTAGCCCAGGATGAACGGTGCGGCAATCAGCCAGAGGCCGAATGCGAATGTCACGACGCCGAGTCGTCGCATGACCTGGACCCTTTCAGGCGTGTTGCACCGATGCGCCCGATCTCCCGGCTGCAAGTCCGGTGCCTGCCGGCCGAGTCTCAGCTCAGCCGTGACAACCGGCGCAATGGCGACCGTTCCCGTGCAGCGGCGGCCGGACGCGTGGCGCCGGACGTCGGAATGCCGGTGCGGATCGGGCGCCGAGTGCATCAACTCCGGACACGGAACGCCGATGGGCGCCGGCCGGCGCAGGACCGGCCGGCCCGGCCCGCATCAGCGGCGGGAGGCCGCGCTGGACCGCGCGGAGCGGCGGAAGCAGGTGAGGAGGTGATCGTCGACCATGCCGGTCGCCTGCATGAACGCGTAGCAGATGGTGGTGCCGACGAACGAGAAGCCGCGGCGCCGCAGGTCGCGGCTCATGGCGTCGGATTCCATCGTCCGGGCCGGCACGTCCCGCGGCGTGCGCCACGCGTTCCGTCGGGGCCGGTCGCCGGCGAACTGCCAGATGTAGGCGTCGAACGTGCCGAACTCCCGGCGCACGTCCAGAAAGGCGCGCGCGTTGCGGATGGCGGCGTCGATCTTCAGCCGGTTCCGGACGATGCCGGCGTCGGCGAGCAGCCGATCGACGTCGTGCCGGTCGTAGCGGGCGATCCGGCGGGGATCGAACCGGCTGAACGCCTTGCGGTAGTGCCCCCGCTTCCGCAGGATCGTGATCCAGCTGAGGCCGGCCTGCGCCCCCTCGAGCAGCAGCATCTCGAACAGGTGCCGGTCATCGTGCGACGGCACGCCCCATTCCTCGTCGTGATAGGCGACGTAGAGCGGATCGGTCCCGGCCCAGGGGCAGCGTGTCGGCATGGCAGGACGATAGCCGAGGCGCGGCCGCGGGTCCAGCGCCGCCCCGGCGCCCCCAGGCGGTATACTTTCTGGCGGCATCTGCGCCGCGCGTCGGGGCCGTCCGGGGCGGCTCGGCCGGGCCGGCGAGCGCCTGGTCCAGGTGCCGTGAGAGCATTGCGACGATGTCCAAGACAGTCGACACCGAATCGTTGACCGGGCTGGCGGGCCGCTTCGGCGCGTTCGTCGCCGAGCGCTATCCATTCGTCGTCACCGGGGCGCTGGCGGGATTCGAGGCCGCGGTCGGCGAGGCCCGCGGCAAGGGGCGCGACGCCGGGGCGATTGATGCGCTGCGGCCGCTGCTGCGGAAGGAACTGGCGTCGCGGGTGTCCATCGCGGCCCCCGGCTGGCTGGCCGAGACGACGCCCGGTGTGACGGCGAAGGCGCGTCTGACCGCGGCGCGCGACGAATTCCTCGAGGCCTGCGACGGCTTCCTGCGGCGCGAATCGATTGCGGCGTCGCTGACGCCGGACGAGCGGCGCGAGATCCTGCGCGGCATGATCCTGACGCGTGCGACCGACAGCCAGCTGAAGGCGTTCTTCTCCGGCGGCGAGGTGCGCTACCAGGGGATCTCGTTCCAGGGGAAGGGCTTCCGATCGCTCGGGCAGGAAGCGATTTACGCGGGCGGCATCCGGCTCCGGCGCGGGCCGAAGTACCGGGGCGCCGACGGCTCGTGGCAGGGTGACGTGATCGCGCCGGTCATCCGCGACATCGGCATCGCCCTGGCCATGCGGCCCTCGGCGGAATCGGTCCGGATGGTGCTGTCGGCGCAGATGGGCAAGGCCGGGCCGCCGCTCGAGGGCAAGGACCTCCATGTCGGCGACTTCGACTGGGGCATCCTTCCGGCCGCCGCGCCGCTCGCGGTCGGCACCGTCACCATGGCCGGCATGGCCATGGGGTTCGCGCTCGAGGGATCCGGCCGGGTGGCGTTCTCCTTCATCGGCGAGGGCGGGTCGTCGCTCGGCGAATGGCACGAAGCGATCAACCTGTGCGCGGCGCGCCGCCTGCCGGCCGTCTTCTGCCTGCAGAACAACCAGACCGCGCTGTCGACGCCGGTGTCGGATCAATCGTCCGTCCGCGTCTTTGCCGACAAGGCGATCGGCTACGGCATTCCTGGCATCACGATCGACGGCACCGATCCCGATGCGATTGCCGCGGCGTTCACCTGGGCGGCCGAGCGGGCGCGCGCCGGGCTCGGACCGGCGCTGATCGAGCTGGTCGCGATGCGGATGTGCGGCCACGCCCATCACGACGACATGCTGTACCTCGGCCACGACCCGAAGCCGGGCTGGGAGTATCCGCCGCTCACCGAGCAGGGCTACGCGAACCGCGAGCTGTACGAATTCTGGCGCCAGCGCGATCCGATCCCGACCTACGCGGCCCGGCTCGAGGCGGAGGGGATCATCGAGCCGGGCGACCTCGACCGGATGAAGGCGGAGGCCGAGCGGATCGTCTTCGAGCAGGCGCGGGCGGTGATTGACGCGCCGTGGCCCGAGCCGAAGTCGGCGGCGGCCAGCGTGTTCGCGAACGAGCCGCCGCGCGAGCGGATCGAGGTGCTCGAGCCGGCGCGGCGCGTCGGCACGGCCCTCGGCACGCCGCTGCCGCCGCTCGAGCCGGGACTGCCGTTCGACCCGAAGGGCACCACGCTGCTCGACGCCGTGATGCGCGGGGTGGGCGACGTGCTGCGCGCCGACCCGCGCGTGTTCGTGTACGGCGAGGACGTCGGAGGGAAGTACGGCAACGCCTTCCTGCTGCTGCGACCGCTGCTGAAGGAGTTCGGCGACCGCATCCTGAACTCGACGCTCGCCGAGGGGGGCGTGCTCGGCGTCTGCGTCGGCGCGGCGCTGGCCGGCCGCCGGCCGATCGGCGAGATGCAGTTCAACGACTTCGTGGCGACCGGCTTCAATCAGCTCGTCAACAACGCCGCGAAGATCCGCTATCGCTGGGGCGGGAGCGTCCCGATGGTCGTCCGGATGCCGTGGGGCGGGCTCCGCCACGCGGGCCCGTATCACAGCCAGAACACCGAGCCGTGGTTCTACCGGACGCCTGGGCTGAAGATCGTCGTGCCGTCGACGCCGAACGACGCGCGGGCGCTGATGGCCTCGGCGGTCGCCGATCCCGACCCGGTCCTCTATTACGAGCACATCACGCTGTACCGCGAGCCGCGGATCAAGCAGGTGCTGAGCGAGGCCCCCCCCGAGCCGATTCCGATCGGCAAGGCGGCGCTGCGCCGCGCGGGCGACGACCTGGCGATCATCTCCTACGGCGCCTACGTCCACGTCGCGATGCGGGTGGCCGACCGGCTCGCCGCCGACGGCATCGAGGCGAGCGTGCTCGACCTCCGGTCGCTGGTGCCGCTCGACCGGGACGCGGTCCTGGCCGTGGTGCGGCACTGCAACAAGGTGCTGATCGTGCAGGAAGACTCACGGACCGGCAGCATCGGCGAGAGCCTGGCGGCGATCATCCAGGAAGAGGCGTTCGAGTCGCTCGATGCGCCGATCCGGATTCTCGGCGGCCTCGACACGCCGGTGCCGTATTCCCCGCCGCTCGAGGAGTACTTCCTCGTCAGCGAGCACGACGTCGAGCGCGCCGCCCGGCTGCTGATGGCGTACTGAACAGTCGCGTCAGAATCTCCCCGTGTGCCCATCGGCCTCGCCCTCGTCCTCCTCCGCGCCCGGCCGCCGGGCGGCGTACTACGGGCTGGCGATCGTCACGCTGCTCAATTTCGTCAACTACATCGACCGCTACATCCTCGCGGCCGTGATGCCCCGCATCAAGACCGACCTGCGGCTGGACGACTTCCAGCTCGGCCTGCTCAGCAACGGCTTCCTGGTCGCCTATTTCCTCACGTCCCCGTGGTTCGGCTGGCTCGGCGACCGGCTGTCGCGCAGCCGGCTGATGGCGGCCGGCGTCGCCGTCTGGAGCGTCGCCACCGCCGGCTCCGGCATCGCCGCCACCTTTCCGCAGCTGTTCGCCGCCCGGTCGACCGTGGGGGTCGGCGAGGCGGCCTACGCCACGATCTCGCCGTCGCTGCTCGCCGACTACTTCCCCCGCGCCGAGCGCGGCCGCGCGTTCGCCGTGTTCTACGTCGCGCTGCCGGTCGGCGCCGCGATCGGGTTCCTGCTCGGCGGCCTCCTCGAGCATGCGTTCGGCTGGCGCGCCGCGTTCTACGCCGTCGGCCTGCCGGGGCTGGCGCTCGCGCTGCTGACGCTCACCGTGGCCGAGCCGCCCCGCGGCGTCCAGGATGACGAGACGGCCGCGCGATCGCCCGGGGCCGCCACGCTCGCCGCCAGCTTCCGCACGCTCCTGCGCCTGCCGATTTACGTCTGGACGGTCGTCGGCTACGCCGCGTACACGTTCGGCGTCGGCGGGCTGGCGATCTGGATGCCGACGTACCTGAACCGGGTTCGCGGGCTCGAGTTGCGAGAGGCCGACCTGCTGGTCGGCGGCATCACCGTCGTGGCGGGCCTCGGCGGCACGTTCCTCGGCGGCTGGCTGGGCGACCGGCTGCTGAAGTGGAACGACCGGGCCTATCTCTGGCTGTCGGGCGGCGCCGCGCTGGTCGCCATCGCGCCGACCTGGATGGCGCTCACCCATTCCTCTGAAACCGGGTACGTGGTCGCGTTCTTCGTGGCGGAGTTCCTCCTGTTCCTCAGCACCGGGCCGATCAACGTCGTCATCGTCAACGCCGTGCCGGTCGCGATGCGGGCGACCGCGATGGCCGTCAGCATCTTCGCGATCCACCTCTTCGGCGACGCGATCTCCCCGCCGATCATCGGCGCCATCGCCGATCGGATCGGTCTCGCGAAGGCCGTGCTCATCGTGCCGGTCGCCGTCGCGGTCTGCGGAGTCGTGTGGGTGGGGATTGCGGGATGGGGGAAGGGGGGACTGGAGAATTGAAGAATTCAAGACTTTGAGAATTAGAGAATTGAAGAAAAGGGCGAACGTGTCCGGCACGCTGTTTGATACTGGCGAGCAAGATGAGCGGGCGCCACCCGGACCACGATATCAGGCGGCGGGCCTTCGAATTCTCCCGGCAGGTCATTTCGCTCTGTCATGCCGTTTGCGCCCAGAGCCAGATGGCGCCGTTGCTCGCTGGACCACTGCTTCGGGCGGCCACGTCGGTCGGCGCAATTCCTCACTTCTCCATCCGAAACAGCACCATGTGGCTGAGCGGCAGCGTCTCGACGGCGGTGAAGCCGGCCTCACGCGCGAGCGCCTCGACATCCTCCGCTTTCAGACGGTGGGCCAGCGGCGGGCCGACTTCCTCCTCGCGGTAGGGCCATTCGAGGACCGCGACCCGCACCCGCGCGATACGTCGCGCCTCCCGCAACGCCCCTCGCGCATCGTCGGTCTCGTGGAGCACATGGCCGAGGAAGACGAGATCGAACGACGCATCCGCGAATGGCGGCGCCTCGGCCGGCGCCAGCATGAAGCGGGCCCCGGGCACGAGGCTGTTTCCGGCTTCGACCATCGCCGGATTGATGTCGATGCCGGTCGTGTCGAGGCCGCGCGCCACGAACGCCTCGGCGAAGACGCCCGTTCCCGAGCCGATGTCCAGCACCTGCGTCGCGGTGATGCCCTCCAGGCACAGGTCGACGACGTGCGGGACGTCCATACGCTCGAGCCGCTCGGGCGACCGCAGGCGATCCAGATCTCCGTGGAACCGTCGTTCGTTCATCAGCTGCATTCCTCCTGAAGAAATGACCCGGGCTGCACACAGGTCGGGCCTCTCGGCTGCTCCATTATTTCGCATCTGGCTCCCCGGCTTCCGGGCACGGTGCGGTCGTGGGTTTCCGGGGTCGGGAGCGGGAACGGCGAGCTGGTGGGAGGACTTGGGAACAGAAATCGACGGAGCGGACGCCGCGGCCGAACCGGTACGGTCGGCCACGGCGCCCCATCGGGTCAGCCAGGCGATCAGTGGTGTACCGCCGGCACGATGCACGCCTCGTTGCTCGTGACAAATGCGTTGTCGCGCCAGGTGTTGGTGCCGCACGGCGTCGCATCCGTCACGTCGTAGCTACCGGGATAGCCGCTATTGCCCAGGGCCTCGTTGCCCTCGATCAGGTTGCCGGTGCCGGAGGTGATACTGATGCCGGCGACGGTGTTGCCGCTGGCCACATTGTCGCGGACCTGGTTGCTGGTGGCGGCCACCGAAGAGCCGTTCGCGATCAGAATGCCGCTGCCGTAGTTGCCCGTAGAGACGTTGTCCTGCACGAGGTTGTGGCTCCCGCCGAGGATCGCGAGTCCGGCCACGCCCCCGGCGCCAGCGGTCGCGTTCAGCGCGGTGACGTTGTGCCGGATCTGGCTGTCATTGATGCTGCCGAGGATCATGCCCCAGGCCCCGTTGCTGGACACGACATTACCGGTCAGGCGCAGTCGCGTGGCCGTCGAGGCAGACGAGTAGTTCGTCACCAGACCATTTCCGCTGTTGAACGTCGAGGTGACGCCTTCCACGCTGGAGTCAGAGAGATTCTCCAGATCGATGCCGTTGGCGAAGTGCGTGACCACGCCGGGGCCCTCGATCTCGATGTCGGAAAGCCGGCCGGCCGCTGAGTAGACCAGAATTCCGTCATCGGATCCGCTGCCGGTGATGCTGTGGTCGTTCAGCTCGAGCCGGACGTGGCTGGCCTGAACGGTGATGGCCGGCCCCGTCGGGGGTGGCGGCGGCGGTGGCGGAGTCGAGGAGCCGGGCGGTGGGGGCGGTGGGGGCGGGAACCCACTGCAGTTCAGGTTTGCCGCGAGGGCGTACCGGCCCGGTGCGGTGATGACGTACCCGCACGTGCTGATCGCGATCGCGGCGTGATGGTCGTGGTCGTGGTCGCGCCGATCGCGCGCCTTCGCGGGTGCGGCAGACAGCAGCACAAGCGAGGTGACGGCACCCACGCTCAGCAACGCCGTCAAGATCTGTCTCGGTTTCGTCATCGGGAGGCCTCCTCCTGGAGCCCGGGCCATGGACGACTTCAAATTAGCGAGTTACGAGTCGTCTTTCTGGGCGGCCGTATCATAGGCCAGAAGCAGGCGATGCGCACAAAAAACATTCTGTCGAGTCTGGTCATGGCTCAGCCGTTGACCTCACTTCTCCATCCGAAACAGCACCATGTGGCTGAGCGGCAACGTCTCGGCGGCCGTGAAGCCGACTTCCGTGGCGAGCGCCTTCACGTCCTCGGCCTTCAGGCGATGCGCGAGCGGCGGTCCGATCTCCTCTTCCCGGTACGGCCATTCGAGCACCGCCACCCGCGCCCGCGCGAGGCGGCGCGCCTCCCGCAGCGCCCGCCGCGCATCGTCGGTCTCGTGCAGGACGTGGCCGAGAAAGACGAGGTCGAACGACCCGGCGGGGAACGGCGGCGCCTCGGCCGGCGCCATGACGAACTGCGCGACCGGCACCAGGGCGGACGCGGCGGCCACCATCTCGGGGTTCACATCGATGCCGGTCGTCTCGATGCCCCGGGCCGCGAAGGCTTCGGCGAACACGCCGGTGCCGGTGCCGACGTCGAGCGCCTGCTCCACCACGATCCCCTCGAGACACAGGTCCACGACCCGTTCGACTTCGAGACGCGCCAGCCGCTCCGGCGCCCGCAGGCGGTCAGGCGGGCGGTTGAATCTCCGTTCATTCATGCTTCGACCCTCCACGGCCGGTTCGGGCATTGCGCGTCGCGACCGACGTCTGTCCGACGTCTGATTATTCAACACCCGGAGGGGAGAGGGAAGGGAAGGCCAGGTCGGCCGGGCTTCCTATTCCTCTCTCAGCGCCACCACCGGATCCACGCGCATCGCGCGTCTGGCCGGCAGATAGCTGGCGAGGAGAGCGACGGCGGCGAGGAGCAGGGGAATGCCGGTGAACGTGAGAGGGTCGAGTGGACTGACCTCGAAGAGCAGGCTCGAGAGCAGCCGGGTGAGGAGGACGGCCGCGACGAGGCCGGCGGCCAGGCCGAGGCCGACGAGCCGCATGCCGCTGCCGACGATGGTCCGGACGATGTCGCGCGACGCGGCGCCGAGCGCGATCCGGACGCCGATCTCGTGCGTGCGCTGCGCCACGGCGTACGCCATCACGCCGTAGACGCCGATCGCCGCCAGCAGCAACGCCAGACCGGCGAAGCCGCCGAGCAGCTCCGCGTTCAGGCGCCGCGGGGCCGCCGACTCGCTGATCAACCGCTCCATCGTCGTCACATGACCGATCGGCTGATCGCGGTCGATGGCGGCGACCTCCGCCCGGAGCGCGCCGGCAGCGGCGACCGGATCGCCCGCGGTGCGCAGGACGATCGTCATGCCGGCCGTCGGCGCCTGCTCGAGCGGCCGGTAGAGCGCAATCCCAGCCGGGTCGTCCAGGCTCCGGAAGCGCACGTTGCCGACGACGCCGACGATCGTCAGCCAGGGCGCCTTGCTGCCCAGCCTGATGTGCTGCCCGATCGGATTGCGATCGGGCCAGTACTGCCTCGCCATGGCGGCGTTGATGATGGCGACCTTCTGCGTGTCCGGTCCATCGAGCGCCGTGAAGAGACGACCCCGCAGCAGCGGGATGTCCATGGTCCGAAAACAGCCCGGCGTGACGATGAGGCCGCTGACGTGGGTCCGGTCCGCCGGGAGGGACGCGGGGCGCCCTTCGATCGTGAAGCCGTAGCCATCGTTGTTGCCGCTGAGCGGCAGGTCCGAGACGGCGCCGGCGGCGAGCACGCCGGACAGCGCCCGCGCGCGCTCGACCACGGCGTCGAAGAGCGCCTGCTGCCGCGCGCCGGTGGCGTAGCGGCTCTCCGGCAGCGTCATCCTGGCGGCGAGCAGATGCCGCGGGTTGAAGCCCGGGTTCACGTCGAGCAGGCGTGCAAAGCTGCGGAGCAGCAGGCCGGCGCCGATCAACAGCACGACCGCCAGGCCGACCTCCGCCGCGACCAGCGTCGACCGCAACCGGTGATGGCCGGCGCCGACGGTGCCGCGGCCGCCATCCTTCAGCGCGTCGGTGAGATCGGGGCGGGACACCTGCAGCGCCGGCCCGACGCCGAAGACGAGGCCGGTCAGCAGCGAGAGGCCGAACGTGAAGGCCAGCACGCTCATGTCGAGCCGGACGACGGCCACGCGCGGGAGGACGTCGTGCGCCAGCCTCACGAGCGCGTCCTGCCCCCACAGCGCCAGCAGTAGCCCGGCGACGCCGCCTGCCGCGGCGACGACGAGGCTCTCGGCCAGGAGCTGTCGGACGAGCCGCACGCGGCTGGCGCCGAGCGCCGACCGGACCGCCAGTTCGCGCCGGCGCCCGGTGGCGCGGGCCAGCAGCAGATTCGCGACGTTGGCGCAGCCGATGAGCAGCACGAATCCGACCGCGCCGAGCAGGACGAGCAGCGCCGTCCGGATGCCGCCGACGTACTCGGTGCGCAGCGGAATGACGTTGGCGCCGGTGCCGCTGTTGTAGTCGGGATACGCACCCGCCAGCTGCCGCATGATCACCGTCAGGTCGGACTGCGCCGTGGTCCGCGTCGCCCCTGGTTTCAGCCGGCCGACGACGTTGAGGTAGCGCCACCCGTGCAGATGGTCCATGGTGCGTGGAATCGGAAGCGGCGACCAGAGCTGGACGTCGTCGAAGTTCCAGAACGTGAAGCCCTTCGGCAGGACGCCGACGACCGTGCAGGGCTTGTCGTTCAGCGTCACTGTCCGGCCGACGACCGATGGATCGCCGCCGAACTGCTGCTGCCAGATCGCATGGCTGAGAACGACGACGGGCGTCTGGCCGGGCGTCCCGTCGGAGGGCTGCAGCAGGCGCCCGAGCGCCGCGTGGACGCCGAGCAGATCGAAGAAGTTCGGCGACACGAATCCCGTCGGCAGCAGCTGCGGCTCGTGCCCGCCGATCAGGTTGGTCACCTCGTAGTCGAGGCCGGCCATCCCGTCGAACGTGCGGGTCTGGTGCTGCCAGGCTTCGAAGTCGCCGGGCGTCACGGACACCCGCGGCCGGCCGGGCCGGGTATCCCAGAGGACCATCAGCCGCCCCGGATCCTTGTAGGGCAGCGGCCGCAGCAGCACCGCATTGACGACGCTGAAGATCGCGGTGGTGCCGCCAATCCCGAGGGCGAGCGTCAGCACGGCGACGGCCGTGAAGCCGGGGTTCTTCAACAGGGTGCGGAAGGCGTAACGGAGGTCCATAGGTCTTGAACGCCGTGAACGGAGAATGCCGAATGCCGAGCGTCGAACGTTCGCGACGCCGGACTCCCATCACGTTTCGTGCCACGCCATCCGCCCCCGGACCGGCCAGGGCCGGCCGGAAAGCGGGCCGGAAGGCGGGGGCCGGGGTTCCGAAGCGGATCACGTTGTCCGGTTCCGGGATTGCGTGGTCCCACGGGCGGACGCGCGACAGGCCCTTCCGCGGTTCCTGCACCGGAATCTCCCTGGCCATCCGAGGGCGAGCCGGGCTAGACTGCCGAACCGACCAATGCGCGCGGGCGGCCCGCCGGCCACGCGGAATCTGACTCAGACGGAGGAGGAGAGACATGCAAACGACCGGGGCGGCGGCGCCACCACCGACCGCGGAGGGGACGCCGCCGTCGCCCGCGGCGATCTTCGACTGCCTGCACGCGTTTCAGCACAGTTACGCGCTGAAGGCGGCCATCGATCTCGACCTGTTCACCGTCATCGCCGAAGGGGCGGCGACGGTCGAGGCCGCTGCGGCGCGGTGCGGCGGATCGGCCCGCGGGGTGCGGATCCTCTGCGACGGCATGGCGATGCTCGGGTTCCTCACCAAGTCCGAGGATGGGCGGTACGCGCTGACGCCGGACAGCGCCCTGTTCCTCGCGCGGACGTCGCCGGCCTACGTCGGCACCACCGCGGATTTCCTGCTCGCACCGGATCAGATGAAGTCGTACGAGAGTCTCGCCGACATCATCCGCCACGGCAAGCCGGACGTCGGCGGCCTGGCGCCCGAGCACCCGATGTGGGTCACGTTCGCGCGGTCGATGGCGCCGATGATGGCCATGCCGGCGCAGCTGCTCGCCGGACTGCTCGACGTGGCGCACGGCGGGCCGATGAAGGTGCTGGACGTGGCGGCCGGACACGGGCTGTTCGGCATCGCCGTCGCGCGGCAGAACCCGCAGGCGGAGATCGTGGCGGCCGACTGGGCGCCCGTGCTGGAGGTGGCGAGGGAGAACGCGGCGAAGGCGGGCGTCAGCGACCGGTACCGCATGAGGCCCGGAAACGCCCTCACCGGCGACCTGGGCTCCGGCTACGACCTCGTGCTGCTCACCAACTTCCTGCACCACTTCAGTGAGGCCGACTGCACGACGTTCCTGACGAAGATCCGGACGGTGCTGCGGGATGGCGGACGGGTGGCGGCGCTGGAGTTCGTGCCGGACGAGAACCGCCTGACGCCGCCGGTGGCCGCCCGCTTCAGCCTGACGATGCTGGCGGCGACGCCGGGCGGCGACGCCTACACCTTCGGGCAGTACCGGCGGATGTTCGGCGACGCCGGCTTCCGCGACATCGGGCTGCGCCCGCTCCCGCCGTCGTTCGAGCGGGTGGTGACGGGCGTGCGTTAGCTGGCCGGGGCTCCGCTCCGGACCCCGGCTCACTAACGCGCTCTTCGACGATGAGCCCCGAGCCCCGAGTTCTCAGAACGCCATCAGATAGGTCAGTTTCGCCACCAGCTGCCGGCCGATGAGCTGGCCCGTGATGGCGTCGCGCTGGTCGTTGTAGACGAGGTACAGATTGCTGAGCGGACGGTAGATGAGATCGAAGCGGATGTTGGCGCTCCACTGCTCGGTGTCGGTGTTGTACTGAATCAGCGCGTTCAGGAACGCCCGGGTGGAGAAGTTGTAGTCGATGCTCGTGGTGATGAGATCAGTCGTGAAGGCTCCCCCGGGAAGCGCGATCACGTCCCGCGTCCATTCCAGCCCGGTATTGAACCGTGCACCGGTCCGCACGGTGCCGCCCCCCGTGTAGCTGTGCTCGTAGCCGCCGTAGAGCGGACCGGTCAGGTACTGCGCGTTGACCGACAGCGGTGCGCCCGGGTTGGTCGTGATCTTGGCGAAGTAATTCGGGTAGCTGTACAGGCCGGCCGGGACGATGATGCGGCGCCGGCTGTTGATGAGGAACGGCCTCGTCAGCCGCTCGCGGCTCGTGTTGATCCCCACTTCGAGCGACGTGCTGTTCTGGAAGGTGAACGGTACGTGGTAATCGAAGTACCGGGAGTAGAAGCCGAGACCGGGCCGCGTGATGTACGTATAGTGCCAGTGCGGAAAGATCTCCCGCAGCCACCCGTACGTGAGCGCCGGCCTGAAGTGCCAGCCGGTCCGCCCTTCGATCTCGTTGATCCCCACCAGCGGCACGAAGCCCAGCTCGTCGTCGAACCGGCTGCCGATCGTCGTGAACGTGGTGGTGCTGTCGATCCCCGAGGTCGGATAGTAGTAACCGACCTGGCCGAACCAGTCCTTCCCCGCGCCCGGCTGGAGGGCCTGCGACGAGAACGATCGGACGAGGTAGCCGCTGACGTTCAGGTTCTGGTGAAACAGAAAGTTGGCGTCGGCGCCGGCGACGGTGTTGACGCGGCCGCCCCCGGCCGTGTTCAGAAAGAGGAAGCCGACGTCGGAGTCGGCCAGCACGTCGCGCTGCAGGCGGACGGCCGTGAAATTCGTGGCCGGTGACGCCCCCTGCTGCCGCTGTTCGATGTTCAAAGCGCCGATCGAGTACGGGCCCACGTGGCCGGTGAGCCGCGTGCCGGCGAGAATCGGCACCGGCGTGGCGTTGTTCTCGCCCGACAGGCCGATCCGCCGGCTGAAGAACAGCACGCTGTCGGCTGGCGCGTTCGACCCGCTGCCCAGACCCCAGGCCGGCCCGAACTGGAACAGCCCCGCGTTGTCGAGAAAGAACTGCCGCTGCTCCGGAAAGAGCAGGTTGAACCGTGTCAGATTGATCTGCTGCTGATCGGCCTCGACCTGTGAGAAATCGGTGTTGACCGTGAACTCTCCCGTCAGGCCGCTCGCCAGGCCGACGCTGGCGTCGAAGCCGCCGTGGACGATGCCGGCGACCGGCGAAGGGGCCGTCTCCGTTCCGCTCGTCAGCAGGTAGGGCTTCACGCGGACGTCGTTGCCGGGCCGGACGCGCCGCAGGCCGTACAGCGTCCCCTCGAGCGACGCCCGGGTGATGTCGTAGATGCGCGGAACCGGCGCCCAGTACGTGTCCTCGTTCTTGCGCCGGATCCGCCGCAGGAAGTTGATGCCCCACACCTGCCTGGTCGCCGGAGAGAACCGCAGGGTGCGGAACGGAATCTGGATCTCCGCGTACCAGCCCTCCTTCGTCACCCGGGTCGCGACGTTCCAGATGCCGTCCCAGCTGCTGTTCACGTAGCGGCCGTCGTCGGCCATCTGCGCGTCCCATTTCCCGCCGCCGGGATTGACCGCGAACAGATAGCCGTTGCGCTGATCGTCGAACGTGTCGAGCAGCACCTCGAACAGATCCGTGCTCGTGGGGTCGAAGTCCTTCTGCAGGCTGTCGGTGATGATGCCGGCCGGATTGCTGTCGTGGGCGAAGACCCCGATGTAGAGGCTGGTCGCGTCGTAGACCACGCGAACGTCGGTCTCCTGGGTGGCCGGCGCCCCTTCATCCGGGTTGTTCTGCGTGAAGGACCGGGCGACCGGCGCCCGCCGCCAGGCCGGCTCGCTCAGGATGCCGTCGAGCACGATCGGCCCGCGCGTCCGCACGGCCCGGAGGCGGCGGGGCGCGTCAGCGGCCTCGCGGGCAGGGGGCGCGGACACGACGGCCGGGCGCGGCGCGCCCAGAGCGGTCACCGCCAGACCGAACGACAACGCCGCCGCGCCGAGCGCCGGACGCACGAGAGAACGAAAAGACCTCACGCCGAAATGAACCTCACCGGACAAGACCACGGCATGCTGACCGAACTGGCGGCCCGCGTCAAGGCGTCAAGGAAGGACGGACGGCCGGGCGGCGGGCGGTTCCGCCGGCCGGGTGGACGCCGGCGCCCGGGTCAGCCAGGCGGCGAACGCGGCGGCGCCGGCGGCGGCCGGCCAGCCGACGAGCGTGTAGTCGCCGCCGGGGAACAGACGCCACGATCCGAACATCGCGCCCAGCGTGTCGCCCGGCCTCGCGACGAGCCCCCAGAGCAGGAGCATGTGGATCGGAAACAGCGCCGCCCCGACGAGGGCGGCGCGGCGGGGGCCGAAGCGCGCGCCGAAGTGCCGGTGCGCGGCGGTCAGCAGTGGGCCCGTGATGAACGCCATCACGAGCAGGAACGGCACGGTCCACGCGAAGACGCCAGCCAGCCGGATGCCCAGCAGGTGGCGCAGCGCGGGGGTCGCCGCGGCCAGCGGCACGAACCACAGCAGGAACGCGAGCGCGTAGGCGCAGTACGCGATGCCGAGCGACGCCAGGTACCGTTTCATGGAGGACTCCGCCGCGTCGCGAAGGAGGCGGCCTGTGCGGCGCGCCCGCCGAAGCTGGCGGCAGGCTAGCTCGCGGCGCCTTTCGTCTGGTTGGCCAGATAGTTCTGCACGCCCATCTGGTCGATCTGGGCGCGCTGCATCTCGGCCCAGTCCACGTGGTCCTCTTCCATCTTGAGGATCTTCTGCAGGAGGTCGGCGGTCGACTGGTCGGCCGCCTCGCGCGCGACGATGATCGCCTCGTTGTAGGCGCGCACCGCCGCCTGCTCGGCGGTCTGGTCGTTGCCGATCATCTCCTGCACGGTCTGCCCGATCTTCATCGCATTCAGCTTCGAGACGACCGGCTTGCCTTCCAGAAAGATGATCCGGCGGATCAGCCACTCGGCGTGGTGCATCTCGTCCATCGCCTGGTGCTCGATCGCGTCATGCAGCTTGCCGTAGCCCCAGTTCTCGCACAGCTCGGCGTGCACCACGTACTGACTGATGGCGGTCAGTTCTTCCGCCAGAAGTTGATTGAGGACCGCCACCAGCTTCTCGTTGCCTTTCATGCATGCCTCCCTTGTTCCTGTCGGGTTGTCCGTCCCGCCTACTTCGCCCGGGACGGCAGCGTGAGCGTCCGGCCGGCCACCATGAACACGCCGCGCCCCCGGTGATGGATCGTCCGCGGCTGCGCGCGCGACGGATCGATCCAGGCTTTGAGCACCTCGAGGACGAAGAAATTGTACCTCGTCACCAGCGCCGTATCGATGACCCGGCACTCGAGGCTCGCGTAGCACTCGACGATGAGCGGCGGCGCCACCCGCGACGCGGGCGCCGGCGTCAGGCGGCACGTTGCGAACTTGTCCACGGTCCGGCCCGAGGTGTTCCCGCAGCGCACGACCTGCGCGGCCAGCTCCACCGTCGGAATGTTGATCACGCATTCCTTCGTCGCCTTCAGGAGGCCGAAGCTGTAGTTCCGGTTGCTGATGACGCAGCCGACGATCGGCGGCTCGAACTCCATCATGGTGTGCCAGGACATGGCCATGACGTTCGGCCGTTCCCGGCGGGCGGTCGTGACCAGCACGACCGGGCCGGGCTCGAGCAGCCCGTAGACCCGTGAGAGCGGAAGGCTCCTCTTGCGCATCGCGTGGCTCCTGCGGCCGCGTCCGGTCCGCCGGGGGCGGTGCACCGCGGCCGGAACTGTTACAGAATACCGGGACGGGCCCCGGGGCGGGCCCGGCGGGGTCCGCGTGAAAGGGGCCATGGCCCGCGATTTCACCATCTGCGTCGTCTCGCCGCCGGACTACCGGCACGTCCTCGCGTTCGCCGAGCTCGCGGAGGCCCTCCTGCAGGCGCTCGAGGAGCTCGGGCACGCCGCGGCGGTGACCTGGGACCCGGCGGCGGCGGTCGAAGGGCGGGCGATCGTGCTGGCGCCCCACCTCATCCCGCACGCCGGCTGGACGCCGCCCCCCGGCGCGGTCCTCTACAACCTCGAACAGGCGGCCGACTCGAACGAGTGGTTCACGCCCGCGTACCGCGATCTCCTGCGCCGCCACGAGGTCTGGGACTATGCGCAGGGCAACCTGGCGTTCCTGGCCGGCCTGGGGATCGCCGCGCGCCTGGTGCCGATCGGCTACGCGCCCTGCCTGGCCCGGATCGCGCCGGCGGCGACCGAGGACATCGACGTGCTGGCCTACGGGACGATGAGCGACCGGCGCATCGCCGTCCTCGACGCGCTGCGCCGGCGCGGGCTCAAGGTGGTGCGGCTGTTCAACGTCTACGGCGCGCGCCGCGACAGCTATATCGCCCGGGCGAAGATCGTCCTCAACATTCACACCTACGAGGCGCGGCTGTTCGAGATCGTCCGCGTGTCCTACCTGCTCGCCAACGGCCGCTGCGTGGTGTCCGAGGAAGGGAGCGACGCGGCGCTCGAGGCGCCGTATCGCGACGCGGTGACCTTCTCGCCCTACGAGGCGCTGGTCGACGCGACCCTTGCGCTGGCGGCCGACCCGGAGGCCCGCGCCCGCCGGGCGGAAGCCGGGCGCGCGATCTTCGGCCGGCACCGGCAGAGCGACTTCCTGGCGCCGGTCGTCGGGCGGAAGCCGGCCGCCCCTACTCCCTGAGCTTCCGCATCGTGACGGCGAACGCCTGGTGACCGGCCTGCGTGTCGTAGACGATGACCGGCATCAGGCGGCCACGGATCGTGTGAGGGTTGGCGCGCGCGTAGCCCATCAGCCGCGTCGCGAGCGTCGCCTTCGGCTCGCCCGCCGACCGGTCGCGCTGAATCCCCGTGAACAGGTCGTTCAGCGTCAGGCGCCACGGCTCCCCCCAGAGCAGCGCGTCGATGGCCATCCCCTTGAGCACGTTGTGCGAGAAGTTGAAGAAGAACGACAGCGGCGAATACGCCTGCGCCGACGGCCGGTAGCGCTCGAACTCCGCGAGCAGGTCGTCCCTGCAGCCCTGAAAGCATTCGAGGAACCGGGCGCGCTCCGCTTCGTGGGGCGCCAGGAAGGCCGGGGGGATGCCGGCGAAGGCGCGGGCGTCGGGGGAGAGTCCGTTCAGCAGCGCTTCGACGAGGGCGTCGCGTTCGATGCCGTGGACGCCCTCGTCGCGCAGGCGCGTGTACTCGTCCATCAGCGTCGCCACGGCAAAGCACAGCCACGGGTAGTCCGCGATGTTGTCGTCGCGCATCTTGACGATGTCGCGGGCGTACGTCGCCTCGAAGCCGAACCGCAGATGGCAGCCCATCGCCGCCGCGTGGCCCAGCGCGATCGCGAGTCGATGCCGCCGGTTCAGCGTCCGCACGCGCTCGAGCAGCCGGTCGTAGCCCCACTCGGTGAGCTCGTAATGAGACGTGGCGATCAGGATGAGCGTCTCGGCGTCGTCCGCGAACCGGTGGCCGCTGCCGTTCGGGCCCTGCAGCTCGCCGAGCAGCCGGCCGACGCGATCGAGGTTCACGTCCGCATCCCCGTCGTCCCAGATGCGGAGCGAGAGGAGCGCGAGGACGTAGAGAAAGTAGTAGTCGAGCGCGATGGCCAGGGCGGCGGTGTCGAGCTCCTCGTGCGCCCGCTTCTCGATCAGGTAGTTGATGACGTCGACCGGGATCGATTCCGCGTTGACGTGGTCGGCGACGCCGTCCCAGTCGTGCAGCGCGTGCAGGCCGTCCTGCCGGGTGTGCCGGTCGTACTGGGTGACCATCGGCGCCAGGTCGATCCGCCGCGCGCCGACCGTCCAGACGTTGGCGCGCATGCTGTCGCGCAGCGGCCGTGACGCCTCGCCGAGCGTCGCGGCAATCGACACGTTCGCCACCAGTGCCCGGCGGAACGGGCCTGCCAGCGCTTCGTCCATCAGCGCGCAGGCCTCGTCGAAGCGGGAGTCCACCCTCGTCCGTTTCATGGCCAGATGTTCTCCGGAAGGCCGTCGGTGACAATCTGTGACGTAACCCGTCCCCGAGTATACACGTCCAGATCCTGGCCCGAGACGACGGGACCGGTGTAGCCGGCGTCATGAATCTCCTGGACGAGATCCGCATCGGTCGCGCCCCAGTACAGCTGGTGATACAGCACCAGCAGCGCCGGCTGCGCCCGGCCGGCCAGCTCCGCCAGCTCCACGGTCGACGTGTGCGACGCGCGATGGTACGTCTGCCACGCCGGCGGCCGCGTGAGAAGCCGCGCGGCCGAATACACCTCGTGCAGCAGGAGGTCGCAGCCGCGGGCCGCCTCGACGATCGCGTCGACCGGTGTCGTGTCCCCCGAGATCACGATCGTCCGGTCGGCCGTCTGAAAGCGGAAGCCGTACGCCTCGGGCCACGATTCGTGACGGACCGGGATGGCGTCGATCCGGACGTTCGCGTCTTCGTAGATCCGCCCTGCCTCGATCGCGTGGGTGATCGCCCGGTAGTTCCGCGTGGACTGCGGCTCGAGGCCATTCAGGCGGTTGTGGATGTCGTCGCGCCACGCCTCTTCGATGCGGCGCGTCATGGCGGCGAGGCCGGCCGGGCCGTAGACGTCCAGCGGCACGGGCCGCTCCAGCACCCAGGGGCTGAGCATGAGATCGGGAAGACCGAGGGTGTGATCGGAGTGAAGATGCGTGACGAACAGGCGGCGCAGCCTGGCCGGCTGAAGCGCCGGGATGCCGTTGCCGGCCGCGGCGGCCGCCTGCCGCACGATGCCGACGCCCGCGTCGACGAGATACGACTCGCCGTTGACGACCACCGCGACCGCGGGACCCCAGTGCCGTGGATCGGCGTTCGGCGTGCCGGTGCCGAGCAGGACGAGTCGCGTCCGGTCCGGCGCCGCGCCCTCCTGCATGCCGTCGTCTGTCATCGTGTGGAGCGGCCGCCGGCCCCGCCCGGCGGCTGGCGCATGGTAGCACGGGGTGGGACGCGGCGGTGTCAGCCGCGCAGGAAGTACTGGATCGTCGACACGACGCGGACCGTCTTCAGGATCTGGCTCGCCTCGGTGATCCCCTGTGCCTGGTCGCGCGGCAGGATCTCGAAGACGCCCTGGTTGGCCTCCCTGATGCCGCCGACCTGGCTGTGCGAATTGCGCGCGAACTGCTCGGCCGCTTCGCGGGCGCGGGCGGTCGCCTCCGCGATCATGGCCGGCTTCAGCGTGTTCAGGCCCGAGAAGGTGAACGTCGGACCGCCGGATCCGTACCCGCCGCCGGACGACAGGACGACGCCGGCGGTCACGAGCTCGGCGACCTGCTGGCTCGCCGCGAGCACCAGGTCGGGCCGCTCGGATCGCACCACGACCGTCTCGTGGATCACGTACCGCGAGGCCGCCTGCTGCGGGCCGAACTGGTTGGCGGCGGCGTCGGTCACCGAGAAATCCTGCAGGCTGGTCTCCGACGGGTCGATGTGATGGCGCTGCAGGAACTGGCGGACCGCGTCGACGCTCGCCTGAATCTGCGCGTTCGCGGCGGCGAGATCGTTGTTCGCGACGACCAGGCGCAGCGGCCAGATCGCGAGGTCGGCCCGGACGTTGCGCTCGGCGGTCCCCTTCACCGTGACGAAGCGATCCGCGGCCCGCCCGCGGGCGAAACCGTTGCCGATGAACAGGCCGCCGGCTGCGAGGCCGGCCGCCAGCACGATTGAGGGCACGAGCGCGCGATCAATGGTCATGGAACCTCCTGCAGAGACCGGCCACGCGACCGTGCCGGCCCACCCGGGCCCAAGCCTACACCGCTTCGCGCCGGCCGGCGACGTCGAGGCCGATCGCCCCGCCGATGTCAGCGGATCACCACCGTCGTCCGAAGTCCCGGCACGCCGGCGCGGCTGAACCAGCTCACCTGCTCGTGCACGAGGTCGACGACCAGCGTGTGGCGACCGGGCCTGGCGGGGCACTGCACGCGCATCGCCACCACGGCGCGGTCGCCCGGCGCGATCGGCCGGGGCAGGGGAGAGCGCAGGCCGTTCTCAATCGCCATGTGGCCTCCGGCGTCCAGCCAGTGATAGCTGAGGAGCACCGGCGTGTCGGCCGCGCGGCTGTCCCACGTGCGCCAGCTGCGGTTCACCAGGCGGACCGTGGCGTCGAAGGTCGTACCGGCGGCGGCGTCCCGGGGCCCCTCGAATTCCGCGTAGTCGCAGTCGTACGGACCGGGAAGCGGCGGCTGCACGACCCGCGTCGGCAGCTCCGGCACCAGGCGCCGCGGAAAGCTCCGGCCGCGCTCCGCGTACACCGCCCAATGCTTGGCCGCCAGGTCGAGGTTCGCGCGAACGAGCGCCTCTTCGATCTCGACGAGGAGGTGAT
This sequence comes from Vicinamibacterales bacterium, assembly GCA_035534615.1. Taxonomy (GTDB): domain Bacteria; phylum Acidobacteriota; class Vicinamibacteria; order Vicinamibacterales; family CAVVIG01; genus JAGWRA01. Next base: position 240,064 of record DATLRO010000061.1, on the reverse strand, counting down.
ACAGGCTCCGGCCAAGGTCGTCCCGGAGCGGGCTGTTCGCATTGAGGGAGGTGCCGCAGCGCTCCAGCCCGGCCACGGTCCCGCGCACGTCCACGCCATATCCCTCGAACCAGCGGGCGAAGTCGTCGATCGCATAGCGATGTTCCGTCGGTTCGCCCTCCGGCGGCGCGGGCGACGCCGGTGCGCCGGCCGGCGGGATGAGGTCGAACTGGTATTCCAGGCGGTCGCGGATCACGAACAGCGACTCGGCCAGCCAGTCCAGGTCGAGCGTCTTCTGCCATTGCCCGAGCCAGTTGCCGGCCGGCTCGATGAGAAAGAAGCGGTCGCACGACGGCCCGACACGGCGGACGAACGCCGCCGGATCGAGCAGGTGGTGAAACGCGTCGAACATCGCCACCAGCCCGGCGCCCGGCGGCGGATCGTATTCTTCGAGATCCTGCCGTTCGAATTCGATGTTCGTGAGGCCGAGACCGGCCGCGAGCTGGCGGGCCCGGGCGAGCGCTTCGTTGCTGTGATCGACGCCGGTGAAACGGGCGTCAGGATGGCGCCGCGCCAGCTCGCACGTGATTTCCGCCGGCCCGCACCCCAGATCGACGACGACGTCGGATGGCCGTACGTGCTGTCCGGCCAGATCGGCGAACCGCTGGATCGTCAGCCAGCCGGGGTAGCTGGGGCTGAACGGATCGTGGGTCTGCCCGGCGAACATCGCGTCGTGAAACGCGCGGTCGCGCGTCGTCGACCACTGTCGCCGCCTCCAGTTCAGCTGCCGGGCGATGCGGGTGAGGAGACTCATGCCTGTCCACCATGGAGCATCGCGTGCAGCCGCGTTGCCGTTCGGAGCACGCTGGCGTCCCGGCCGTGGCTGGCGGTGAGCTGCAGCCCGAGCGGCAGCTCGCGCCCGACCGGCATCGGAAGGGAAATAGCCGGCGTCCCCAGCGCCGTCCATGGCGCGTTCATGCGCGCATCGCCGGTCCAGCCCAGACCGGCCGGCGCCGGTCCGGTGGCGGCCGGCACCAGGATCACCGGAGTGTCGTCGTACAGCTCCGTCATCCTCGCCCGGCACGCCGCGATGTACTGCCGGGCCTCTTCGTACTGCGCGGCCGGGATTTCGAGCCCCTCCCGCACCAGATCCGCCAGGTCGGCCAGCCGGTCGCCATGCTCGCGATAACGCGGCTCGTGGATCCGCGCCCCTTCGTAGAACATCACCGTGTGACTCGCCGCGGCGAGACCGGCCAGCATGCCGGCGATGTCGATGGATCGGATGGCGGCGCCGGCCCGGCGCAGGTGCGAGACGGCTTCCTCGAAGGCGGCGCTCATGGCCGGCTCGACCTCGGGCATCGGGTCCGGCACTGCGAGCGCGATCTCCTCCTCGCGGCCCGTCGGCTGTCCCATCGCCTCCCAGAGCGCGAGCATGTCGGCCGGTGTGTGCGTGAAGAGGCCGAGCGTGTCGAGACTGGGTGACACCGGCAGCACGCCCTCCAGCGGCAGCAGGCCGTAACTCGGTTTGAAGCCGGTGACGCCGCAGTAGGAGGCCGGCCGCAGCACCGACCCGAGCGTCTGCGTGCCGATCGTGAACGGTACGAAGCCGGCCGCGACGGCGGCGGCCGACCCGCTCGAACTGCCGCCCGGCGTGTGCGCCACGTTGCGCGGGTTGCAGGTGGGGGCGGGCGTGCGGTAGGCGAACGAGGCGCAGTGCGTCTTGCCCAGCAGGATCGCGCCGCGCCGGCGCAGGTCGGCGACGATGGCGGCGTCGGTGGAGCCGAGGCGCCCCTTGTACACGGGCGATCCGTACTCCGTCGCCAGGCCGCGCGTCTCGAGGACGTCCTTCGCGCCGTACGGAATTCCGGCCAGCGGGCCGTCACCGTCCGCCTCCCCGGGCTGCACCTGCACCCAGGCGTGAACCGACGGCTCCCGTTCGCGGATGCGATCGAGACAGGCCCGCACGCCCTGCCGGCGCATGTCCGGCGGCGCGTGCAGCCATTGCGTGAAGGTTTCCAGACGCGTGTGCCCCGTCGCGTTCATCGTCGCTTACATCTTCAGCAGTTCGAGTACCTTGTACATCAGCACGGCCGGCCAGAAGACCGCCTTCAGGAAGCCCAGCACCGCAGCACCGAACGTGGCCGCGTGTCTGATGTAATAGACCAGCGCGCCGAGGAACGCCATTCCGTAGACACTGCCCGAGACGCCGTTGTTCATGGCTGTGCCCCTTCCTGATCGTGCGCGTGAATGCCAGGGAGATTACGGGAAGCAGTGTACACCGGGCGTCCCGTCGGCTGCTTGCGCGCCGGGGCGCCGACCGCCGTCGATCAGCCGCCGGACGGCGGCCGATCCTGGGCCCGGGCGTGACGGGCCATGCGCAACTCGAGATGCCGCCGCACGTCCGGCCATTCGCCGGCGAGAATGCTGTACATCACGCTGTCGCGCACGGTGCCGTCGCGACGCGCCTGGTGATGGCGGATGACGCCGTCCCTTCTGGCCCCCAGCGCCTCAATCGCCCGCTGCGACGCGAAGTTGAAGTTGTCGGTGCGCAGGCCGACCACCCGGCACCCGAGCGTGTCGAACGCATGCTCGAGGAGCAGCAGCTTGCAGGCGGTGTTCACATGGCTGCGCTGCCAGCGCCTCGCGTACCAGGTGTAGCCGATCTCCACGCGATCCAGACCGGCGACGATGTCGTGATACCGCGTCGTGCCGATGACCGCGCCGCTCGTCAGCTCCCGCACCGCCCACGGCAGCATGTGGCCGGCCTGCTGGCCGGCGAGCGCGTCGGCGATGTACGCCCGCGTTCGTGCTGCGTCCGGAACCGACGTGAACCAGAGTTCCCAGAGCCGGCCGTCCGCGGCGGCGGCGGCCAGCGCATCGTGGTGGTCGGCCGCCAGCGGCTCGAGCCGGATGCCGTGGCGTTCGAGGGGTACGGGGCGTGGATGAATCATGTCACCGGTTCTTCTGCGGCTGATGCGGGCGGAATTCGACGTCGAAGACCGGCTTCCACGTCCGGCCGCCGTCGGTCGAGCGCTCCGCCGACTCGCGGACGCCGGTTCCCACGCGACGCCAGATGCCGCGCAGCAGGGACGAGGCGCCGTCGGCCGCCCGCTCGGTGCCGGTCAGCACCATGCGGCCGTTCTCGAGACCGCCGTCGAGGAGGAGCAGCTGGCCGCGGTTGGTCACCCAGCTCTGATGCCACGCGCCGTGCGATGCGTCGAAGAGGCTGAAGCTCTCGCCGCGCAGGCCGTCGTTCTGCGCGTAGAGCTCCTGCAGGACGCAGCCGCCCAGGATCTTCGTCACCCGGTTGTGCCCGACGATCGTCGACGGGTTGCCGGTGTCGTAGACGTCCCAGTTGCCCACGAAGAAATCGAACTGCCGGTACGGCGCGCTGGTGCAGGCGGCCGCGGGCGCCGGTCTGGCTGCGGCACGACGCGCCTCGGGGCGCGCCGTGGCGGCGGCGAGCACGGCCGCGATCCCGACCATGACGATCGTCGCCCGGCTCACGATCGTCCTCCCGGCGCGGGGCGCGTGATCTCGCTCGTTCCGCTGTTTCAGCTTCTGTTCCCGGGACATGGACTCCTCCTCTGCCTCTGCGCGCCGGTCAGAAGTCTCGCGATTGTCCGCTTCCTCGTGATTCCCGCTGCCTGGTTGAGCTGTCCGACCGCGACCGACGGGACGACGATAGCACCATGGACACCGGGGGACGGCCTGACGGATCCATGGAAGGGCGGGAGCGGCGCGCGACGTGCGCGAGGCGGATCAGGCGGCGCCCGGCCCGGCCAGGCGTTTGCGATACACGTGTTGCGTCTTCGTCCGCTCGTAGCCGAGGCGCTCGTAGAACGGGTGCGATTCGGCCCGGACGATGTTGCTGCGCACCGACATGCCGCCGAGCCCCCGGCTCGATGCCCACCGTTCGACCGCGGCGACGAGGTGCCGGCCGATGCCCAGGCGCCGCCGGCGCTGATCGACCACCAGCCCCAGGATTTCGCACCGCCGGTCCGACTCGAGCATCTCCTGCTCCGCGGCGTGGATCCAGCCGGCCACCTCCCGGCCGCCGGCGCAGGCGACGAGCACGATCTGATCGGCCCGCGCGAGGATACGGGCCAGCCGCCCGGCCAGCGCGTCGACCGCGACCGGATACCCGAGCTGCGAGCTGAGCGCGGCCAGCGCGGGCGCGTCGGCCGCGGCGGCGTCACGGATGCTCAACCCTTGGGCCTGCATGGGGCAACCCTGGCCGGGCTTCAGCCCGGCCCCTGCGCGGCGGAGGCCCAGACCTCGCGGGTGTATTCCGGCCGGTAGACGTGCGCTTGGATGAACGCGCGCAGGTCGCCGGGGCGCGGGACGCCGGCGAGGCCGCGGTCGAAGACGACCGCCGCGACGCGTTCGGCCGCGCGCAGCTCCGTCTCGAACAGCGCCGACTGGGGCGGATAGATCAGCCCGACGTCCAGCTCGGTCTGCGTCACCTGCTCGGCCACGCCGCGCGCGGCGGCGATGAACATCTCGTCGGTCACCCGCCGCGCCCGCGTGGCGTAGACGGCCATGCCGATCGCCGGAAAGATGTAGACGTTGTTCCCCTGGCCGGGGACGAAGGTGCGATCCCCGACCCGCACGGGTGCGAAGGGGCTGCCGCTGGCGAAGACGGCACGTCCGTCAGACCAGGTGTACGCCTCCTCGGCGGTGCACTCCGATTTCGACGTCGGGTTCGAGTACGGAAAGATGATCGGGCGCGTGTTGATGGCGGCCATCGCCTCGATGACCTTCCGGTCGAACGCCTTCGCGATCGTGCTGACGCCGATGAGCACCGTCGGGCGGACCGACTGAATCGCGGCCGCGAAGTCCCGCATCGGCGAATGCTCGTGCGCGTACGGCGTCTTGAACGAGGCGAGATCGGTGCGCGTCGACTCGACCAGCCCCTTCGAGTCGAAGAACCACTGGCGCGAGCGCGCCTCCGCCTCCGAGAGCCCCTCGAGCACCATCGCCTGGGCCAGCAGGCTGGCGATCCCGGTGCCGGCCGACCCCGCGCCGAGGAACAGGAACCGCTGGTCGGAGAGCCGGCCGCCGGTGATCCGGAGGGCGCCGAGGACGCCGGCCAGGGCGACGGCGGCCGTCCCCTGGATGTCGTCGTTGAAGCAGCAGACCCGGTCGCGGTACCGCGCGAGCAGCCGCACCGCGTCGGTCCCGGCCCAGTCTTCGAACTGGATGCAGCACTCCGGGAAGACCTCTTCCGCCGCCTCGATGAACTCATCGACGAACTCGTCCAGCTCGCCGGTCGACGGCCGCGGCTGCCGGATGCCGGGATACAGCGGGTCGTCCAGCAGCGACGAGTTGTTGGTGCCGCAGTCGAGCAGGATCGGCAGGGTCACCTCCGGCGGCACGCCGCCGCAGGCGGAGTACAGGGCCAGCTTCCCGATCGGAATACACATCCCGTTCGCGCCGAGATCGCCCAGGCCGAGCACGCGCTCCCCGTCGGTGACGACGATGAAGCGCACGTTCGGCTCCGGCCAGTTGCGCAGCACGCTCCGGATGCGGCCCCGCCGCTTCAACGAGACGAACAGTCCGCGCGTCCGCCTCATGATGTGGCCGTACTGGAGGCAGGCCTCACCGACCGTGGGCGTGTAGATCAGCGGCAGGAATCGCGCCAGATCCGACCGGACCAGGGCGTAGAACAGCGTCTGGTCGTGGTCGAGGAGCTGGGCGAGGAAGATGTAGCGCTCGAGGTCGGTGATCTTGGCGTCCAGCTGGCCGCGGGCCCGCTGGAGCTGCATGTCGAGCGTGTCGATCCCGTCCGGGATCAGCCCGATCAGGCCGAGCCGCTCCCGCTCGTCCTCCGTGAAGGCCGTGTACTTGTTGAGGGCCGGATCGTGCAGCAGGTCCGCCCCGCGCTTGGTGACGGATGTCGTGCGAGTCCGTGGTTCCATGTGTCTCCCCGGGCGCGCCCGCGCCCGCGATCCACATCGTACCTGAAGTCACGCGCCGGCATCCGTGCCGGGCGCCTGCTCAGGCGGCGACCGAGGCGGAGGCCCGGACCGCGCACAGGCAGTACTGGAATCGCTGGAGATGCCCGGCCGGTGTGACGTGTTCTTCGAACACCTTGCCGAGCAGCTCGAATGCCGCGCCGAACTCCGCGTGCAGGGCGCCGGGCGAATAGCGGCAGACGTCGAGGCCGCTGCATTTCGTCGGACCGTCCGCCGCGAACGTGGCGACGATGACGTGTCCGCCCGGCCGGACGGCGCGAGCCACCTGCGCGACATAGGCCTGGCGGTCAGCGGCCGACGTCAGGAAATGGAACACGGCCCGGTCGTGCCAGACGTCGAGGCCGTGGCGGGCGAACGGGTGGCGCAGCAGGTCGGCCGCCAGCCACCGGACGCGGGCCGCCCGTGACCCGAGCCTGGCCTGCGCGGCCTCGAGCGCGGCGGCGGCGATGTCGAGTACGGTCACGCCGGTGTATCCCCGATCGAGCAGGCCGTCGACCAGTGTCGACGTGCCGCCACCGGCATCGAGGATCGCCGCCGCCGGCCCGGCCGCGCGCGTGATGAGATCCAGCGACACGCGCGCCTCGCGCTGGAACCAGCTGACCTCCGTGGCCGACTTCGTCGAGTAGACGTGTTCCCAGTGCTGCTTCGCGTCCATCCGAAGTGGCGCTCCCGTGAGGCTTCAGGTTACCACCCGAGCGCCTGAGCGCCCGTCAGTTTCCCCTGCGATCTGCCGCGATCATCGTTCCCCGGGCCCGCGCTCCGGCGCTTCTTTCAAGCTCATCCGACAACGCCCTCGCGCCCCATGGGACCCGCGCGTATGATGGCCCATCATGCCGCCACTGGAACCGGCTGCCGTCGACCTTCTCGTCGCCCCGGCGGCCGCACCGCGGCCGGCCGCCCCCCATCCCTGGGTCTGGTTCGTCCTCTATTTCCCCTTCGGCCTTTCGTTCGGGTTTCCATCGATCGCGCTCGGCTACCTCGCCGTCCAGGCGGGCGTGTCGGTCGGCGCGGTCGCCGGCGTGGTCGGCATGACGCTGCTCGCCTCCGGCTGGAAGTTCGTCTGGGCGCCGGTGGGCGACTATACGCTGTCGCGCAAGCGGTGGTACCTGCTGGCGACCGGGATCGTGACGGCGGGGTTCATCACGATGACGGCGGTGCCGCTCTCGACGCGCACGGTGCCGGTGATGTCGCTGCTCGTGCTGCTGACCGCGGTGGCGGCGACCTTCGTCGCCTTCGCCACCGAAGGGCTGATGGTGCACAACACGCCGCTGGCCGCGCGGGGGCGCGCCGCTGCCTGGTTCGAGTCGGGCAATCACTTCGGCCAGACGGCCGGCGGCGGCCTGGCGCTCTACTTCATGAAGCACGCCCCGACGCCCTGGATCGGCGGCGGGCTGCTCGGGATCGTCCTCTTCGCGTGCGCGATCCCGCTGCTGTTCCTCGAGGAGCCGCCGCGCCCGCTGCGCGGCGCGTCGGTCGGTGCGCGCGCCCGCGACGCGTGGCGCGAGCTGGTTGGCATCCTGCGCACGCGCGCCGGGCGCATCGCGCTCATTCTCGCCATCCTGCCGATCGGCACCGGTGCGGCGCACGACCTGTTCGGCTCGCTCGCGCCCGAGTGGCACGCCCCGGCCGACACGGTGTCGCTCGTGCTCGGCCTCGGCGGCGGCGTCGCCATCGTCCTCGGCTGCTTCGCCGGCGGCTGGCTGGCGGACCGCGTCAACCGGCCCGTCGCCTACGCCCTTTCGTGCGCGCTCGGTCTCGTCGCCTGCGTGGCGATGGCCTGGTCGCCGCGCACGGAGATGGGGTACACCGTCACGACGCTCCTCTACACGTTCAGCCTTGGCGCGTGCGCCGCGTCGTTCATGGCGATGGCGCTCGCGATCATCGGACGGTCGGCGGCCGCCACGAAGCTCAATATCTTCATCGCGCTCAACACGCTGTTCAGCCTCGGCATGCTGCGGGTGGACGGCTGGGCCCACGACGGGTGGGGGACGAACGGCATGCTGTACACCGAGGCGCTGACCGGCGTGGCGGCGCTGATCGTTTTCGCGGCGCTGGTCGGGAAGATCCCGGGCGCGGCGCTGGCCGAGGAAGTCTGACGCGAGAGGCCCTCGGCACCCTGGACCGACCACCTGGAGCCGTACGATGAACCGGAGAATCCTCACCATCGCCACCGCCGGCCTCGCCGCCGTGCTCATTGCCATCGTGGCCGTCCGCAACCGCCAGACCGCCGGCGTGCCGTCGCCCGCGCCTCCCGCGCACCAGGCGCCCGCCGCCGTCGCGATCACCGTGCCGCCAGGCTCGGCGGCCGTCGAACAGACCGCGCAGGGGACGAAGCCGCCGCCGGCGATCGTCGCGAGCTTCGACGGACTGGGCGTCGGCTTCAAGGGTCCGCAGGGAACGGCGCCGCTGCGGAATCCGTCCGACAACTCGCTGGCGGTCGGTCCGGACGACATCGTGCAGATCGTCAACGCGCGCATGGCGATCTACACGAAGAAGGGCCGGAAGTACGCGACGACCGGCCGGGTGCTCTACGGACCGGTGCCGACCAACAACGTGTTCCGCGGCTTCGGCGGCGATTGCGGCGCCCGCGACAACGGGGATGCCGTGGTGCGGTACGACCAGCTCGCGGGCCGCTGGCTGATCGTGATGCCGATCTTCCGGCTCCTGCCGCCGCTGCCCGACGAGCCGCCCAAGCCGAAGGCGGGCGAGCCGGCGCAGTACAGCCTGCCGGGCGTGAAGGGACAGCCGGGACCAGCCGTGGCGCTCTATCAGCCGCCGCCTCCGCCGCCGGGCGCTGTGGCCGAGCGCCGCCGCGGCCCTCGTCCGGCCGCCGGCACGCCGGGCCATTACGCGATGTGCTACGCCGTCAGCACCAGCTCGAATCCGCTCGGCTCGTACTACCGTTACGAGTTCATCCGGCCGCTCTTCCCCGACTATCCGCGCCCGGCCGTGTGGCCCGACGGCTACTACGTGCCGACGAGCACCGGCGACGCCGTCGTCCAGAAGCAGGCGTGCGTGGTCGAGCGCGCGAAGATGCTGAAGGGCGAGCCCGCGCGCGAGGAGTGCGTGATCATCGACGGCGTGAACTTCCTCAACAACGCCGACCTGGAAGGGAAGGCGCTGCCGCCGCCCGGCACGCCGAACGTCATGCTGGCCGCCGGCGGCACGCAGCTGAAGCACGTCTTCGAGAGCCACGATCTGTACGCGTGGCTGTTTCACGTGAACTGGCGCGATCCGGCCAGGACGACGCTCGATGGTCCGATGAAGATTCCGGTGGCTCCCTATCACTACCTGTGCAACGGCCAGCTGTCGCGCTGCGTGCCCCAGCCGGGGACCGACGTGCGCCTGGATTCCCAGGGGGACAAGCTGATGGCGCGCGTCGTCTACCGCCGCATCGGCAACCGGCAGATGATTGTCGCCGTGCACTCGGTGAACACCGCCGAGGGAGCGGGCGGGGTCCGCTGGTACGAGCTGCGGCTGGACGCCCATGACCACCTCACGCTCGACCAGCAGGGGACGTACGCGCCCGACCATTTCTATCGATGGATGGGCAGCCCGGCGATCGACGCGAAGGGGGACATCGGCATCGGCTACTCGTTCGGAGGGACGCCCGACTTCGCCGGGCAGCGCTTTGCCGGCCGCCTGGCGGGCGATCCCAAGGGGCTGCTCACCCTGCACGAAGCGGTGCTCGCCACCGGCGAGGCGTCGCAGACCAGCACGCTGCGCTGGGAGGACTACTCGCAGACCGCCGTCGACCCGAGCGACGACTGCACGATCTGGTACGTGGGGGATTACTACCAGAAGGGGGCGACGAGCTATTCGACCCGCATCGGCGCCTTCCGGATGCCGGGGTGCGACGCGCGCCATTGAACCCGGGCGCGAGCCGCCTGAGCGCCCGAGAGAGGCCGAGCTGAAGCTCGGCGCTACGAGCACCGAGCCCCGAGGCCCCGAGCCCCGAGGCCCCGAGCCCCGAGGCCCCGAGGGCCGAGCGCCGAGCACGCAGCCCCGAGCCCAGAGCGCCGAGCCCCCGAGCACTGAGCCCCGAGCCCCGAGTGCTTCAGCGCGTCCCGAGCTTCCGCTGCAGGAAGGGCCAGGCGGTCGTCCAGTGCAGCCGGCCGTAATACTGGGAGGCCCGGTCGGAGGTGAAATACTCGTAGCTGTTCGGATCGGTGCCGTTGTCGTGCATGTCGGCGCCGAGAATCTGGTGCGCGAGCTCGTGCGCCGCCGCCCGTCCGATCCCCCGTCCGATCCCCTCGATAATCTGCCGGCGTGACGCGCCAGGCGGCGCGTGTTCGATCCCGTCGATCGCCAGGACCAGAAAGCTCACCGCTCCGGCCCCGCCGAGCGGCGCCAGCTCGAACGATTCTCCGGCGTTCGGCGACCGTCCCCGGCTGGCCAGCGTCTCGCGCACGACGAGGCGCCAGAACGCGTGGTGGTTGTGAGTGATCGTGATCCGCAGGCCGGAGAACGCCCGTTCGAGCCCGGCGCGCGAGGTGGCCTCGATGACGGCGATCTCCTGCGGCTCGAGCGGGCCGCCGAGTCTCGCGGCCACGCCGGCCGGAAGCGTCAATGCCCCGTTCTCGTACCAGAACCCGGCTTCCGGAACCGTCGTGGCGGATCGCCACTGCAGCAGCCCGAACAGGACCGCGGCCGCCGCCACGGCAAGAACGCCGGTGGCGACAGTCACCGACATTGCGGATCGCAGTCTGTTCGCGCGGTCAATCGTGACGGGTGGATCGCTCTGGCGTTGTTCCATGGAAGCGTCCGCGTGCCACGCGCCATTCGGCGAGGATGGCTGACAGGGGCGCGCCTCGAAGTGCGCCCCCGCGGTGTACGCCTGCTCGTCAGATCCCGCGATCGGCCGCCGCCGCGACGACATCGTCTCCAGCGACCGCGGCGATGTCCCTCGATCCAGGGCTACTGCCGGTCGCTTCCCTTGGACTCATCCCCTGAGCGATCGGCGGGGGCGGCCGGCCCGGGCGCCTGGCCGATCAGCCGCGCGTCGAGGTCCCGCGGGTGCCGCGAGGTGATCAGGCTCTCCATTCGCGCCAGCGTCGTCTGCACGCCGTCGAGCCGGTCGTTCAGCTGACTCGCGGCGACGCTGTTGTTGTAGGCGAGCAGGATCAGCTTGACGGACACCAGGAAGACGGCCGCTTCGAGCAGGATGTCGTGGCTGAAGCCCTTGAAGAAGATCGCGGCGACGAAGAGGGCGAAGGTGACGAGGATGACCAGCCTGGACGTGATATCAAGATGTCGGTGCATGTCGGCCATCGCGAAACCTCACGATTGTGCGTGTTCCCTGCGCCGAGAGTCCTCGTCCATCAGGAGCGAGCGCCGCGTCAGGATTTGTTCTCGCGGCCATGGCGGCCGATTCCCGCGCGCCGCATGAGTTCCCGGACGAGGCCGACCCGCCAGCAGACGTACCAGACGATGAGAACGACGCCGGCCACGCCGCCGATGGCTTCAGGATGCATGACATGTCCTCCGCGGTTCCGGTGTTCGTCCCTCGACGGCCTTCAGAGCATGACGGTCCGGGTGTGCCACCCGGCGCGGTCTTCGACGGCGACCGCGACGCCGGCGCCGGTCGCCTCGAGCCGGGCCAGCCGCTCACCCTTCCCCGACCAGATCGTACTCCGGCCGGCGGTCGCGAGCCCTCCTGACGGCCCGCCGTAGTTCGCAAACGCGACGGTCATGGCGTGCTGCACGGCGGACGCCTCCAGGGTCGCCGTCTCGCGCTCGAACCCGGACGGGATGACGAACATGCCGGCCAGGTAGCTCGTCGCGCCCCGGTCGGCGGCCGCCTGCGGATGTGACGGACGGCCCGTATCGGCGCACACCGCCACCGCGGCGACATGGTCGCCGAGCCGGACGAGTGGGCTCCGGTCGCCGGGCTGAAAGAAGGTCGCTTCCGCCGCCGGCACGATGCCGTCGCAGCTCGCGCCGGCCGGGAACGCCCCCAGATGGTGCTTGGTATAGAGCTCCGTCGTGCCATCTGGCAAGACGATGAACGCCCCGATGTGGAGCCGAGATCCGATTCTGACCGGAGCGCCGACGATGAGGATCAGGGAAGACGAGGAGGCCGCCTCGGCGAGCGGTGCCAGGCGGGCATCCTTCTCTGAGAACGCCAGGTCGGCGCCGAGATCCAGCTCGTAGCCGGTCAGCGACAGCTCGGGAAAGACGAGCACCTGGGCGTGCTCCTCCGCGGCGACGTCAGCGAGCCGAAGATGTCGCGTCACGTTTGCGTCGACGTCACCCCGCACCGGGATCGTCTGGGCGACCGCAATCGCACGAGCGCCTGTCATGGCCGGCATGCCGACGCGTGCGCGTGAACCTTGACCGGATTCAGCGGACGGCCCAGAGCCAGCCGGAATATTCCCTGAATGGCCCCGACAACGATTCCCGCCTCGCGTCCTTCGAGCGATCGCACTCTGGCCATCGCAGCCACCATTTCTTTCGGGCGCCGGCGGCAGTGCCCGGACTTCAGGCCGTGCGGAGGGCGCAGGTATCCGTCAGGGCTCATTCTGCCGCCGGCCGCCGCCGGCGGCAAGCCGTCCGCGCCCGAACTGCGGGAGCCTGTCGATCAGGCTCCTCCCCCAGCCAGGACCCTGGCGATCGCGGTGATCGTATTCCAGTTGCGCGTGGTGACCGGTACGCCAAAGAGGCGGTCGAGCGAGCCGAGGTAGCCGATGGCCTTCATGTGACGCCGGTAGAGGCCGAAGACGAACCGGTTGTTCCTCGCGAGGATTGTCAGCAGCCACATGCCGCTGGAAGGCGCGCGCATGGGCATCGGCGGCGCCGAGCGTGGGCGGCGGGACAGGACGCTCACGAAGCGGACGATGTCGGGTCGCACCGGCTGCTCCGCGAAAGGATTGTGAGCCATCAGCCTGACAATCTCGCGGCCCTGGCAGATCATGATCTCCGCATCAAAGGGGAGCCTGGATGCGAATTCGCCGCGGAGGTGCGCTTGGGTGATCGGCTGCCGGATCACGAAGGTGCCTGCCGCGCCGATGTTGACCGCGTCGAGGTGCTTCAGTTGTCCGGCCAGTGCGGCAGGCCGGAACGTCCTGTGACCGCCGACATTGACCCCTCTCAGAAGAACCACGAGTGCCACGAGTGTCCTCCCGCCGCCGCCGGCTGCAGGTGCTTATCAGACGGCAGGCTTGGGGGTTCCACCGTGCAGCCGTTGTGGCTACACCCGCCCGGGGCGATCCAACTCCCGATAGAATCCGAGGTCCGCACCACGCAGAAGCTTCGTGATGTAGACAATCTGCCCATAGTGCAGACCAAAGTGCTCGACGACGTGGTACACAGCATGGAGTCCCGTCACGGTGTAGCCCTGAATCTGGAACGTCGCCATCAGGTCGGCATCGGTCAGTCGCGACAGCACTTCTGACGCCTGGCTGATCGTGGCGCCAAGCTGCGTCAGCATGGCAGCGGGAGGCATTCCCGTCCGTACAGCGAATTCTGCGGGCCGGTTTCGAGTGTCGCTCGCCTGGTTGAACGACGCCACCACCCACTGATGCACATTGCCGTTCAGGTGCAGAAGCAGATTACCAACGCTGTTGCTCGCGTCGTTCGGGCGCCACCACACTTGCTCTTCGGTGAGTGATTCGACACAGGTGCGCAGGCGGGGCCAATACTCATCCACCAGCTTCCAGCGCGAGAACTCGAGGAAGGCGGCTGTCACACCAGTCTGGAGGGAGGTCATTTCACGCTCTCATCTCTCGTCGAGTCAAACGGTGGCTATGAGCCCACATGCCGAAGTCGTGCGCATTCCACCGCGGGGCTTCGCCAGGCGCGTGCAGAAAGCTGGCGCCGTGGTCTCTCCGTCTCTGTCCGCCGCACCCATCCGGCTCGAATCTCATCGCCGACGCTGCGATGTGGTTCGGCGCGACGAAGGACGCGGGTCGGGATAACCGCCTTCGCCCTGACCGGTCTGGTGGTCTCGGGTCAGGGCTTCGGCGAGTCCGTCGAAGCCTCAGCGGAGGCGGAAGCTCGGCGCGACGAAAGCGTCTGCGCCAGCCGGCGCCACACGCCGGGCCACGCGCGGAGGCCGAGACGGAAGCGCTCGGGACGGTAGAACTCGTTCGGCGAATGGATGTCCTCGTCGCCGGTGCTGAACGAGAAGAACACGGTATCGACCCCCAGCACCTCCCGGAACGTGGAAACAATCGGCACGGACCCGCCCATCCCGACGATGTCGGCCGGCCTGCCGAAGACCTGCGCGAGGGTGTCGGCAGCGGCGCGGACGGCGGGGCTGTCGGGCGAGACGCGATACGCCACGGCCCCCTCGTGCCCCTCCTCGATCGTGAGACTCACGCCCGGCGGACAGTGGCGCTCCAGATGCCGCCTCACTTTCGCCACCACATCGTCCGGCCGCTGGTCCGGCACGAGCCGGCACGTCAGCTTCACGTGCGCCTCGCTCGGCAGCACGGTCTTGCTGCCGGGCCCCTGATAGCCGCCGTACATGCCGTTCACCTCGACCGTCGGCCGATACCACTGGCGCGCGAGCGTGCCGTAGCCGGCCTCGCCGAACGGCGCCGGCGCGCCGACGTCGGCGAGATACTGCTGCTCGTCGAACGACAGCCGCTCGAGCGCGTTCAGCAGCGCCGGCTCGATCGGCGCCACATCGTCGTAGAAGCCGTCGACCGCCACCCGGCCGCCGTCGTGCAGCGACGCGACGAGCCCGGCCGCCGCGTGCAGCGGGTTGGCCACGCCGCCGCCGTGGCGTCCGGAATGCAGATCCTTGCGCGGACCGCGCACGGTGAACGACAGCAGCGCCATGCCGCGCGAGCTGACGTTGATGCTCGGCACGTCGGGCCGCCACATGCCGCCGTCGGCCGACAGCACGACGTCGCACGCGAGGGCGTCGCGCCGCGCGCGCACGAGGTCGGGCAGATCGACGCTGCCGATCTCCTCCTCGCCCTCGAACAGGAAGCGCAGGTTGACCGGCGGCCGCCCGCCCGAGGCGAAGAACCCCTCGACGGCCAGGATCGGCAGCAGCATCGACGCCTTGTCGTCGCTGACGCCCCGGCCGTAGAGCCGTCCGTTCCGCTCGGTGAGGACGAACGGCGGCGAGTGCCACAGCTCGACCGGGTCGGCCGGCTGCACGTCCATGTGGCCGTAGACGAGCACGGTCGGCGCGCCGGGCGCGCCGTTCCAGCGGCCATAGACCGCCGGATGGTGCGGCGTCTCCCACGTCTCGACCTCGATGGGGCCGGCCCTGCGCAGTCGCTGCGCCACCCAGTCGGCGGCGCGGCGCACGTCACCCGCGTGGGCGGGGTCGGTGCTGACCGACGGGATGGCGACGAACTCGGCGAGCTCCCGCAGGTACTGAGCTTCGTTGTCGGCGAGCGTCTTCAGCACGGCGTCCATGTGAGCAGTCTCCGCGTCGGCGTCGAGGCCGGCCGGCGGGCGTCAGGCGCCGACGGCCAGCAGGGGATCGGTCTCGTTGATGGCCAGCGACGTCACAATGAAGAGGACACGGCCGTCGGCCGGACTGACGGCGGTCTGCAGCACGCGCCCTTCGCAGTCTTTCACGCACCCGAGGTCCTGGCCGGCCGCGACCGCCGAGCCGACTGCCACCGCCGGATACCAGAACCCCTCGTGCTCGCTGCGCAGCCAGAGGAACCGCTCGAGCAGCGTGAACGGCAGGGGCTCGGGCATGCCGCCGGGCATCATGTCGAGGCGGCGCATCAGCCGGTCGAGGCCGTTCGTGTGCCGCGCCACATCCTCCGGCGTCCAGATCCCCTGGCCGCCGGACTCGGCGAGGATGGACGGGATGCCGGCGCGGGACGCGGCGCAGAAGGTCGAGCCGGGCGTTTCGCTGCACACGAGGTAGCGGATCCCGAAGACCTTGGCCATCTCCAGCGACATCCGGTCGACGTGGTCGTTGCCGGACCGGAAGAAGATCGTGAAGGGGACGAGCGCCTCGATCAGATCGCCGCCGTGCAGGTCGACGTAGTAGCCGGCCTGCGCAATCACGTGGTGGAAGACCCAGTCGGCAATCTGCGCGGACGCGGTGCCGTGCGCGTCGCCGGGGAACACCCGGTTGAGGTTCCGGCCGTCGAGCGGGCAGACATAGATGGAGCGCGCGGTGAACGCCGGCACGTTCATCACGGGGACGACGATGACGCGGCCGCGCAGGTCGCCGGGGTCGAGGGATCGGCCCAGGTCGAGCGCCGCCGCGATGCTCGCGTACTCGGCGGCGTGCACGCCGCCGGTCACGACGAGCGTCGGCCCCTCCGATCGCCCGTTGATCAGCCACATCGGGAGCCGGTAGGGCCGGCCCTGCACGGGAAACTCGCTCACGCCGTACCGCTTCTCGCCCGGCCCCGCCGACAGCGCACCGACCTGCAGCACCTGATTCGCCACGAGACCCTCCCCGCCTGTCTCAGTTCCGATCACGCACCCGCGTCGACGGACCGCATTCGCGCCCGGAGGGCCGTGACCGCCCGGCGTGCCGGCGTCGCCGTGAGGCCGACACGGCCGCCGCGCACCATCACCGCCCGCCGTCGATCGCCAGCGTCTGACCGGTGATCCAGCCGGCCTGCTCGCTCGCGAAGAACAGCACGCCGCCGGCGATGTCCTCCGGCGTGCCGAGCCGCTTCAGCGCGATGTTCTCGACGAGCCGGCGCTGGCCCTCCTCGCCGTACGACTGCCACTGCCGCTCGGTCGTCGGGTTGGAGCGCACGAAGCCCGGGGCGACGTTGTTGACGGTGATGCCCCACGGCCCGAGCTCGTGCGCGAGCTGCCGCGTCAGACCGATCTGGCCCGCCTTGGCCGACGCGTACGCCTGGATACCGGTCAGGCTGATACCCAGGCCGGCGCCGCTCGAGATATTGATGATACGACCGTAACGCGCGGCCTTCATGGCGGGGGCGACCGCCTGGGCGCAGTAGAAGGCGCCGTCGAGGTTCACGGCGAAGATGGCGCGCCAGTCGGCGTCGGAGATCTCCTCCAGCGGCCGGCCGACCTGCCCCAGGACGCCGCCGGCGTCGTTCACGAGGATGTCGATCCGTCCGGCCGTCCCCAGGAGGCCGGCCACCATGGCGTGCACTGCCTGGCGATCGCTCACGTCGAGCACGCGCGCGTCGAGCGGCGTCGCCTGCGCCCTCGCGAGCCGGGCGGTCTCGTCCAGCTCCCCCTTCTGCACGTCGCAGGCGACGACGTGCGCCCCGAGGCTGGCCAGGCTCAGGGCGATGGTGCGACCGAAGCCGTGTGCGGCGCCGGTGACGAGGGCGGTGCGATTGTCGAATCGGATGTGCATGGGTGCCCCGGTGTGCTGGATGCCCGCTTCCGCGGGCATGACGAAGGAGTCAGCCGGCCAGCAGGGCCAGGTTCTCCGGCGCCTGCGGGCGCGCGCCCGTTTCGACCTCGCGCATCAGCGCCACGAGGCGCTCCACGCGAGGAATCGGAATGCCGCGCCGGCGCGCGAGCGCCAGGATCGGCGCGAACTGCGCGTCGCATTCGGTCTTGCGATGATGTACCGCGAGGTCCCGCCACACGCCGCTGTGGGTCTTGGCCGACCGGCGGTTGAACGCCACCATGGCGTCGAACGAGGCGTCGATCGCTCCGGGGGGGCCGTCCGGGCCGAAGGCGGCCGGATCGTAGCCGTTGAACCCCATCGCCGTCACCCCTTCGGCCGCCGCCACCGCCATCACCTCGCGCGCCAGGGCGGTCAGCGCCGGGCGCGCCTCCCGCGAGCCGAGGACGTCGACGATGCTGGCGGGCGTGAGGGCGCTGGCGAAGAGCAACGCGCCGTAGCCCATCTTGCCCCACAGGTAGCCCCAGATGTTGTCGGTCGTGATCGCGCGGGGCTCGAAGTGGAGCAGCGCGCGGTGCACGCGGGCGAGCCGCGGGGTCGGCCGGCCGTCCAGCTCGCCGAGCACCACCGCGCCGCGCCCGCCGAAGTGGACGACGCCGGGCTCCAGGAGGTCGGCGCCGAAGTTGATAAAGGCGCCCATCGTGCGTTCCCGACCGACCACCTCCGCGATCGTCAGCTCGTTGAACCCGTTCTGCAGCGAGACCACCACGCCGTCCGCCGCGAGGTGCGGCAGGAGCTGCCGCGCGGCCGCCTCGGTGTGCAGCGCCTTGACGCACAGGAAGATGATGTCCCAGACGCCGGCCACCTCGTCCGGCGTGAAGGCCGGCATCGGCTGCGTGAAGGTGTCGATCGGGCCGGTGAGGGTCAGGCCGCGCTCGCGGATCGCCCGGACGTGCGCGCCGTCGGCATCCACGGCGGTCATGTCGAGACCGGCGCGGCGCAGGTACGCGGCGACCGTGCCGCCGATCGCCCCGGCCCCCCAGACCAGAATCCGGTCGGGTGCGCCGGCCGTCACGCCCACGGCCCTTCCAAGACTTCGCGCGTTTCCTCGACGCCGGCGCGCCACACCTGCATCATCTGCTCGTCCGGCTTCTGGTAGGCGCCGCCGAAGTTGCCGTCGCCCAGGAATTCACGGACCGCCGCGGCATCCATCAGGCGCATGCGCGCGAGGTCGATCATCGGCTTCCGGCCGGCCGGCAGGGTGACGCCGCGCAGCCGCGTCCACGGAAAGTTCTCCATCCACGACGCGTGCGAGGCCACTGGATCGATGGCGGCGACCGCGGCGGCCGTCTTCGGCGCGTTCCACCAGTTGTGCCACTTGACCGCCACGCCGGGGTGCTCGTTCATCCACTCCTGCAGGATGGACCCGCCCGGGATGTTGCCGCCGTGGCCGTTCACGAAGAGGATGCGCGTGAATCCGCCGCCGACGAGGCTCTCGAGCACGTCCGCCACGATCCGCTGATAGGTGTCGAGGCGCAGGCTGATGCTGCCGGGGTAGCGGCGGAAGTACGGCGTGATGCCGTAGCCGAGGACGGGAAACACCGGCACGCCGAGCGGATCGGCCGCCTCACAGGCGACGCGCTCGGCCAGGATGGAGTCCACGGACAGGCTGAGGTAGCCGTGCTGCTCGGTGCTGCCGACCGGCACGACCGCCCGGCTGTCGGTCTTCAGTCTCTCTTCGACCTGCATCCAGTTCATCTGCGCGACTTTCATGGGCGACACTCTTTCGAAGCCGGGCTGAAGCCCGGCGCTACGACGACAAGGCGACGGCGCCTGCCATCACGGAACAACGGCGCGACGGCGACGGGACGAGCTTACAGCCTCGTCGTGATCGTCTCCAGTCCGTGCGCGCGGGGACCCGTCTCCACGCGCCACAGCGCGAATCCGCACAGCACGGCGAGGACGGCGATCGCCGTGAACATCCACATGCCGGGGCGGTAGCCGGCCGCGTTGGTCGCGCTCGCCAGCCAGTGATCGTTGGCCCAGCCGATCAGCAGGTTGATGACGACGAGCCCGATCTGCTGCACGGTGTCCAGCATACCGTTCGCCAGGCCGAGGCGCGACGTGTCCACCACGTAGACGAGCGCCGGCCACATCACCGCCGGCACCAGCGCGAAGGCGACGCCCATCATCGCCATCGGAATCGCCGGTGGAATGTCGGTGTAGCCGAGCATGAGGAACACCGGCACGATGAGGAGCGAACCGCACATCATGACCAGCGACCGATGCGCGTAGCGATCGACCAGCAGGCCGAAGATCGGCATGCCGACCAGCGAGAAGAACGGCTCCATGCCGACCAGCAGGGAGGCGGCCTGCGGCGAGAGGTGGCGCGACTCGATCAGGAACTTCTGCCCGAACGTCTCGAACGGGAAGATGCAGCCGTAGAAGGTGACGCACAGCGCCGCGATCAGCCAGAACGACCGATCGAAGCGGAAAACCTCGGCCAGCGGGATCTTCCGGCCGCGGGCGGCGTGCCCCAGCGTGAAGCGCCGCTCGCCGCGCGCGTCGAGCATCCAGTACAGCGCGGCGCCGAGCAGACAGAACCCGCCGAAGCCGACGCCGATGAGCAGCGGCCAGCGCCAGTAGGTGTAGGCGCCGGCCGCCCAGGTGGGGGAGACCTGGGCGCTCAGCGAGCCGAGGCGGGCGGCCGACGCGCGCAGCCCGAACCCGAGGCTCAGGTCGTCGTGCCAGAACCAGCGGGCCACGCCGACGTTCGCCGCCAGCGCCAGCGCCTCGCCGCCGGAGCCGACCAGCAGCCGGCCGGCCGCCATGACGCCGAGGCGCGGACTGAGTGCGGTGATACCGAGCCCCGCGAAGATGAGCACGCCGAAGATCGCCAGCGACTTCCTCGTCCCCAGCCGGTCGATCATGACGCCGCAGACGAGCATCGCGACGATGTTGGGCAGGCTGTAGACCGCCTGGAGCAGCCCGATGTCGGAGTCGGAGAAGTGCAGCTGGCGGCTGAGGAGCGGGGCGAGCGGCCCGATGTAGTCGAACGCGTAGTAGCCGCCGTAGCAGGCGATCCCGATCGCCGCGAGCACGAGCCAGCGCGACGCGCGCGACGGCGCCGGCCTGGCGGCGACGTCCGGTTCCATCACCGTGTCGGACATCGGGACGGCCCTCTCGACGCACGGCGGGGGCGCCCGCGGCCCCGCCCGATCGCCGGGCTGCATCATCTCACGATTCGGCCGGCCGGTGGGGCGGCCGCCGCGGCTCCTCCACGGCGGCACGGACGGATGAAGGCCGGCGCGTGATCTCAGGTCCGTCCGATGCCGATGCAGGCTTCGGCGCTCAGGGTGGGGACGCCATCGCCGGCGGAGGCTGCCAGCAGTTCGACGACCGTGCGTCCGACCGCCGCGGTCCGGTCGGGGCCGAGCCGGCGGAACAGGTCGGCGAGCGGCGGCACCGAGCTCGCAAAGTCGGTCCAGAAGGCCTCGGGCGAGTCGACCCGCAGGGACCTCGTCACGGTCGTGATCTCGACCTGGCGGAATCCGGCCTGCTGCAGCTGGTCCTTCAACGACGCCGGTCCGCAGAGCCTGGCCCAGACGGGCACGGCGGCCGGCGGCTGGAAGTCGGGCACCGTCTGCTGGACGGCCCGCATCATGAGCGTCATCAGCTGGAAATTCGCCGGATCGCCCCAGCAGACGATCGCCGCGCGACCACCCGGACGAAGAACGCGGCGCAGCTCGGTCATGCCGCGGCAGATGTCGGGAAAGAAGATGAGGCCGAGGATGGACACGCTGGCGTCGAACGACCCGTCTGGGACGTCCAGCGCCTGCCCGTCCATCACCTCGGCGGAGATGCCGGAAAGCCGCTCGGCAACCACGCGCTGGCGGAGACGAGCCACCATCGCGGGCGCGAAGTCGGTGGCCAGCACGGCGGCGCCGGCCCTCGCCGCCGCGAGGCTGAACGCGCCGGTCCCGGCCGCCACGTCGATGACGCGCTCGCCGGGCCTCAGCTTCAGCAGCGCGAGAGCCGCTTCGGCAAACTGCGACGACAGCTTCTCGAACACCTTCTCGTAGCCGGGCGCGATGGCGCCCCAGGCGTCGGGCATCTGGTCGGGGATCGACGCGGACATGTCACGCTCCTCGGTCGTCAATCGGCCCGCGGCACGCCGTCGAAGAAATCGACGATCCCGGTCTCCAGCGAATACTCGGCGCCGACGACGAGGAGCCGATCCTGCTGAATCAGCTGCTCGAGGAGTTCGGATCCATGTCGCAGGTGGTTGACGGAGGCGCGGACGTTCGCCCGGACCGCGCGCCGCACCAGCGCCTCCTCGTCGCGGCCGGCGTCGGTCGCCAGCAGCTCTTCCACCGACGGCCTGACGCGGTCGACGATCGACCGGAGGTTCCGCGACTGTCCCTTCGTGGGCCGCCGCAGCTCCTCGACCGTGGCCAGAATCGCCCCGCACCGGGAGTGCCCCAGCACGATGACGAGCGGTGTCCCGTACTGCGCCGCGGCGAACTCGACGCTCCCGACCTGGGAGGGGGCGACGATGTTGCCGGCGACGCGGATGACGAACAGGTCGCCCAGGCCCTGGTCGAAGACGATTTCGGCCGGCACCCGTGAATCGGAACAGCCGAGGATGATGGCGAACGGTTCCTGGCCGGATGCCAGCTCGCGGCGGCGCGTCAGGCTCGCGGCCGTATCCAGGTTGGAGGCGCCTGACGCGAATCGCTCGTTCCCCTCGCGCAGGCGATCGAAGGCTTGCCGTGCTGAAATCATCGATGTGTGATCCCGTGTGTCCGCCAGCCCGTCGTCAGCCGGGCATGGTCACCAGAAAGGTCGCTCCCGGAGGCCCGGTCCGCACGAGCTCCAGCTCCCCGCCGTGCAGCCGGAGGATGCGCCGGCTGATGGCGAGGCCGAGGCCCGTGCCGCCCGGTCTGCCGCTGACGAACGGTTCGAAGATCTGGCTCGAGAGCCCGAGCGGAATGCCGGGACCGGTGTCGGCGACCGTGACGCGGCAGACCGTCCCGGCCCGCTCCATGCGCACCTCGATCGACCCGGCGTCCGGCATGGCCTGCGCGGCGTTCAGCAGCAGATTCCGGAAGACGTTCTTCAGCAGCTCCGGCTCCCCGTGCACGACCGGCGCCGGCTCTTCCATCGACAGGCTCACGGTGTGCCGCTTCAGGCTCTCGTCGTTGCTGAGCAGCAGCAGGGCGTCCCGGACGATGTCGGCGATCGACACCGGCGTCCGCGCCACCTGTATCGGCTTCGCGAAGATCAGCAGGTCGTGAATCAGGCGATCGAGCGACTGGATGGATCGCAGCATCTCATCGAACAGCAGGAGGTCGTGATCCTGCGCCGGCCGCCGGCTCTTGAGGACCTGCAGGGCGCCGGAGAGGCCGGCGAGCGGGTTCCTCACCTCATGCGCGACGACCGCCGCCATCCGGCCCAGGGTGGCGACGCTCTCCTGCTCGCGCAGCAGCGCCTCGGCCTCCCTTCGGCGCTGAATATCGACGGAATGGACGCAGAGGCCCTCCGGCACCGGCTCGACCCGGATTTCGAACCATCGCGCGGTGGAATCCGGAAAGGTGAACAGGTTCTCGAACGACGTCGCCTTCCGCTCCAGCATGCAGTGCTTCAACGTGGCGAAGAGCGGCGTCTCCTCGATGCCGGGATACACCTCCCACATTTTGCGACCGTGCAGCTCCCCGGGCAGATGCCGGCCGTGGTCGGCAGCAGCCGGGTTGACGTAGAGGTACGTCCAGTCGTGAGCGATGATCTGAAAGCCCTCGAGGAGGCTGTCGAGCGTGTCGCGGTGGCGATCCCAGGCGTCGGCAGTCATGGTGGGACACCGAAATGCACGTCAGATGGGGACGCCGCATCTTAGCACGTGCCGCGGCGCCGGGAGGACGGCCCGGGGGCTCGCGCCCGGTGCGATGGCCCGTCCGCGTTACGCTCCGGCAACCGCAGCGTACCACGTCTCGACCTGCGCACGGTGCGGCTGCCAGGCGCGCCAGGCGTCGGCCGCCCACTCGCGCGCCGCCTCCTCCAGCCGGTTCGTCTCCCCGAGCACGTACCCGATCGTGCGAACGCCTTCGAACGACGGTGGCACGAGCCACTGGTAGCGGTCCTTGCGCCGCGTCGCGCGCTGCAGAAACGCGGGCGCGAGTTCGATGGGCCGTTGCCGCTCCAGCACCGCGTAAAGGTTCATCAGATGGCAGGCCACCGACTGGATGGCCTGCGGGTTCGAGCTTCCCGGATGCTGGACCGCGTACGCGTCGACGCAGAACTGGCGGAAACGAGGTGCCGCCGGGTCATCCAGGATGCGCGCGGCCAACTCGCCGTGCATCGCCCAGCACCCAGGGGCGGCGGTCATGTAGCGGTGAACCGGCCCGGCGATGCGTGGAACGATGGCGCCGCAACCTTCGCAGCGCTCGCGGCCGTGGTCCGTGTCCGTCATGCGGGCTGCCCATGGCGGCCGGGCGTCGCCCTCAGCCGCGTCGGCCTCATGATGGCGCCGGCCGCACGCCGGCGGCAAGCGCGTCGTGTGCGGCGCGGGACTCGCGAAATGGCATCGGGCCGCCGCACCTGCCACAAGGTGAACGTGCAGGTCGCGACGAGTCTCTGCCGCACGAGGAACTCACCGGGTCGGATTGCCCCGTGGTCGGGCAAGCTTCGCCCCGCGCTCCAGCAGCAGCGCCTTCAGGACCGACCGATGGCAGCGTGCTTCGTCCGCACAGTAGCAGCCGACCGAGAGACTGGTCTGGTGGGAGAGGGCGGCCAGGAGCGCGAGGAGGCGCATGGCGTCAGGGCGCTTCATTTCGGCGCGGTATCGCCTGGTGAAGCTGCGCCACGCCCGCTCATCGGACGCCTGCAGGGCCTGCTTGACCAGACCCTCCGACGGCGCGAGGTCCGGAAGCCACACGTCGTAGAAATCGCGCGACGCATGCTGGGCCTTGGGCACGCCGCGGGGCGGCCGGCGTACCGTCCCCAGGCGCAGGCCCTCACCGGGTGCTCTCGGGCCTCCCAGTCGTACTACGCGAATCGCCATTCGACTCACCTCCTTCGCCTGCCGGTCCACATTATCCATCCCTCAGCCGTCGTCGGGTGCCGCCGATCCCCAGACGGCCCCGGGTCTGCGGTCGATGCCGAAGTCCCGAGCGACAGGCCGGGCTGATGCCCGGCGCCACGACGACGCGCCACCGAGAGCGCCGGGCGCCGAGCGCCCGAGCTTTGACACGCCCCCGATCGACACGGCAGAATGCGCCGGACGGCAGTCTTCATCGAATTCGGACGGGTCGACTCGTGAACCGGACGGCCGCGCGGCCGGTCACCTTCGTTCTGGGAGAACGTCCATGCGTCATCCGAGCCGTGTCCCATCGATTCTGCTTGCGGTGGTGCTGCTGGCCGCCCCGTCGGCGCTGGCGGCGCTGGCGGTCGGACGGCAGGCGCGACCGGCGCCCGCGCGTCCCAATCCGCTGCTCACACCGAGTCCGCTGCCGTTCCAGGCGCCGGAATTCGACAAGATTCGGGACGGCGACTTCCAGCCCGCTTTCGAGGAAGGCATCCGGCGCCAGCGTGCCGAGATCGAGAAGATCGCCGACAACCCGGCACCGCCCACCTTCGAGAACACGCTGGTGGCGCTCGAGAAGAGCGGCCAGCTGCTGTCCCGCGTCTCCATGATCTTCAACGGACTCGCCGGTGCGAACACCGACCCCGTGCTGGAGAAGGTGCAGGAGCGGGAGGCGCCGAAGCTGGCGGCCGTCCGGGACGCGATGCTGCTGAACGGCAGGCTGTTCGAGCGCGTCGAGGCGATCTACAGGGAGCATGCGCGGCTGACGCTCGATCCGGAGTCGCTGCGCCTGGTGGAGTACTACCACCAGCAGTTCGTGATGGCCGGCGCCCGGCTGTCGGCCGCCGACAAGGCCACGCTCGAGAAGCTGAACGAGGAGGACGCCACCCTCAGCGCGCAGTTCATGAACCGCCTGCTGGCCGCCACCAAGGCGGGCGCGCTGGTCGTGAGCGACAAGGCGGATCTCGCGGGCCTGTCGCCGGCGCAGATCGAGGGGGCCGCGCAGGCCGCGAAGGCGCGCGGTCTCGAGCACCGCTGGGTGATCCCGCTCCAGAACACGACGCAGCAGCCGGACCTGGCGCTGCTCACGAACCGCGCGGTCCGTCACGAGCTCTTCGAGGCGTCGTGGACGCGTACCGAGCACGGCGACGCGAACGACACCCGGGCGATCGTGGCGCGCCTGGCGCAGCTCCGGGCGCGGAAGGCGAAGCTGCTCGGCTATGCGAACTACGCCGCGTGGAAGCTGCAGGACCAGATGGCGAAGACCCCCGAGGCGGTGAATCACTTCCTCGCCCGGCTCGTGCAGCCGGCCACCGCCCGGGCGCGGAAGGAAGCGGCCGCCCTGCAGCAGCTCATCGACCAGCAGCACGGCGGCTTCACGCTCGAGCCTTGGGACTGGTCGTTCTACGCCGAGCAGATCCGCAAGGCGAAGTACAGCGTCGACGAGAACCAGATCAAGCCGTACTTCGAGCTGAATCGCGTGCTGGTCGACGGCGTCTTCTACGCCGCGCACCAGCTGTACGGACTGACGTTCAAGGAGCGGCACGACCTGCCGGTCTACCAGAAGGACGTCCGGGTGTTCGAGGTGTTCGACAGGACCGGCGCGCCGCTCGGACTCTTCTACGGCGACTATTTCAAGCGGGACAACAAGTCGGGCGGCGCCTGGATGGATGTCTTCGTCGGGCAGTCCAGGCTCCTCGGGACGAAGCCGGTCATCTACAACGTCGCCAATTTCACCCCGCCCGCCCCCGGCCAGCCCGCGCTGCTGACGGCGGACGACGTGGTGACGATGTTCCACGAGTTCGGGCACGCCCTGCACGGCTTCTTTGCCGACCAGGAATATCCGAGCCTGTCGGGGACGAACGTGGCGCGCGACTTCGTGGAGTTCCCGTCGCAGTTCAACGAGCACTGGGCGTTCGACCCGGCGGTGCTGGCCCACTACGCCTTCAACGACAAGACCGGGCAGCCGATGCCGAAGGCGCTGGTCGACAGGATCCTGGCGGCGAACGATTTCAACGCCGGCTACGACATGACGGAGCTGCTGGCGGCGGCGGAGCTCGACATGCAGTGGCACACCCTGCCCGCCTCGGCGCCGCTCGAGCACGTCGACGCCTTCGAGCAGGCCGCGCTCGAGAAGACGCACATGGACCTGCCGCAGGTGCCGCCGCGCTACCGCTCCAGCTACTTCCTGCACATCTGGGCGAACGGCTACCAGGCCGGCTACTACTCGTACCTCTGGACGGAGATGCTCGCGGACGACGCGTTCGCCTGGTTCCAGGCGCACGGCGGCCTGACGCGCGCGAACGGCGACCATTTCCGCGCGACCGTTCTCTCGCGTGGGAACACGATCGACTACGGTGTGATGTTCCGCGACCTGACCGGCCATGCGCCGGAGATCGGACCGATGCTGAAGTACCGGGGGCTGTCGCGGCCGTAGCGCCGGGCTTCAGCCCGGCCGAAGGCGGCGCGCAACTCGGTGGCTCAGTGCTCGGGCGCAGGGAGGAGAGGCCGAGCCGAAGCTCGGCGCTGCGAAGACCCCGCGAGCTCGCTGCGCGCCGAGCCTCCGAGCCCTGCGCCCCGAGCCCCGAGCCCTACTTCCCCCCCGCCACCTGCCGCAGCATGTCGTACACGATCTGAATCCCCGGCTTCAGTTGCGCGACCGGCATCCGCTCGTTGTCGCCGTGCATGGTGTTCACCAGCTCGGTCGGCGCGATGATCGGATACAGGCCGTAGCTCTTCGCGCCGTGCTCGCGGAAAGTGTTCGAATCGGTCCCGTACGGCACGAGGACCGGCACGACGGTGGCGTCGGGATGGACGCGCCTGATCGCCGACTCGAGCGCGTGATACATCGGCGTGTCGGTCGGCGTCAGCGTCGACCCCTCGCTCTGATACATCACGTCGACCTTCAGCTTCGGGTCGTCCAGCCGCCGCGTGATCAGCGCCACCCAGCCGGCCGGATTCACGCCGGGCAGCAGCCGGCAGTCGAGCGTCGCGTCCGCCGTCCCGGGAATCACGTTCACCTTCGCCGGGCTCCCCTCGCCCGCCTTCATCGTCGTCAGGGCGATGGTGGAGTGCTGGATGGCGTTCATGAACTTGTTGGACGACAGCGTCCCGAGCGTCGCCTTCATCCGATTGATGATGGCGACGCTGCCGGTCGGCATCGGCGCCGACACGAGCCGCGCCAGCGCCTTCACGAGCTCGTCGTTCGGATTCTGATCGGTCGGCTGGGAGGCGTGACCGGACACGCCGGTGGCGGTCACCCTGATCCAGACGACCCGCTTCTCTTCGACGGAGATGCCGAACACGAGCTTGTTCGGCACGTAGAGATCGCGGCTGCCGAACGCCCCCTCGTCCAGGACGTACTCGGGGTTCAGCTCCGCCCAGTGATGCGCGATCATCCACCGCGCCCCGCCGGCGCCGCCGATCTCCTCGTCCGGATCGGCCTCGAACAGGACGTCACGCGTGAGGTGGACGCCCGAGCGCTTCAGCGCCAGCATGGCGTAGAGTTCGATGACGCCGAGCCCCTTCATGTCCATCGCCCCGCGGCCCCACATCTCGCCGTTCAGGATCGTCCCGCTGAACACCCCCTCGCGCCACCGGCTGGCGTCGGCCGGGACGACGTCCATGTGATTGAGCAGGAGGATCGGACGGCCCTGGCCGGACCCCTTGAGACGGGCGAGGATGATCGCCTTGCCGGGCGCGGAGACATACCGGGTGACCGGAATCCCCTCGCGTTTGAAGATGCTCTCGAGGAGGTCGGCCGACTTGACCGTGTTGCTCGGCGGATCGGTCGTGTTGATCCGGATGTACTGCTGCAGCGTCGCGGTCGCCTGCTGCTCGACCTGCGTCCAGTTGATCTGCTGCGCCCGGGCGGGCGCGCTCACGAGCAGGATCGCCAGCAGCCCGCCGACAAGGTTCGCGATCGTCCTCACGTCCACACCTCCAGGGGGAAGACAAGTGACGTACGACGTACGACGAGCCCCGAGCACTGAACACCGAGCACTGAGCCCCGAGCACTGAGCCCCGAGCCTTGAGCGCTCCCTACCACCGGTGATACGCGGGATGTCCGGGCTTCACGGCGACGAACGTGCCGCGGCAGGTGGCGCAGACGTTGCCGCCGGCCTCCAGCGTCCCCTCGACAATAGCCCGGTCGTCGGTCGACTCGACGACGTGGGCGCGGAGATGGACGGGGCCGGCGCTGGGGGTCGGCCGCCGCAGCTTGATGGCGTAGTCGGCGGTCACGGTGCACGGCGGCGTGTCGGCACCGGACTTCTTCATCAGATGGTAGGCGGCGGTCCAGTTGCAGTGGCAGTCCATCAGCGTGCCGATGATGCCGCCGTTCAGCATGCCGGGGTACGCCTCATGATGCGGCTGCGGCTGCCACTCGCACACCACCTCGTCGCCTTCCACAAAGCTGCGGATCCGCAGCCCGTTCACGTTCGCCGGCCCGCAGCCGAAGCAGGCGTTATGCGGCGCGTAGGTTTCCTGGAGGCTCGGGCCGGACGGGGTGGGGGGCATGGACGACTCCTCTCTCGGGCGCTCGCGCGTGCACGTCAGGCGCACCGGCCACTGGCGGCGGGGCGTGGCTGTCACGCCGTCAACGTGTCTTGGAAAATCCCTGTCTCCCGGTTCTTCCGCACCTTGTCCCAGTCGAACCAGCGGCCGTTCATGGCGACGTAGACGCCGGCGGGGAGGGTCTGGGCGAACGACAGGGCGCTGCCGAGATTGAACAGGCCGTCCGAGCTGCCGAACGCGTACGGCACCATGGCGCCGGTCAGCACGATCGTCTTGTCGAGCCGGACGGCGGCCAGCACGCGCGCGGTGTCGGCCATCGTGTCGGTACCGTGCGTCACGACGATCCGTGGCTCGGCACAGCCGCGGCAGCGCTCGACAATCGAGTCCCGGTGCGCGCCGGTCATCTCGAGGCTGTCGATCATCAGTACCGTCTCGACCGCCACGTCGAGCCGGCAGCGCCCTCGCTCGAGCATCTCGGGGACGTGCGTCTCCTTGAAGAACAGCCGGCCGGTCAGCTCGTGGTACTCCTTGTCGAACGTCCCGCCGGTCACGAGGATCCGAATCGCTGCCACGTCCGCTCCGTTCACCTGCCGTGCCAGTCCGAGCGCAGACTCTAGCATATCTCGGGGCTCGGGGCTCAGTGCTCGGGGCTCGCCCCCATTCCTCGCCCCTCATTCCTCTCCCCTCATTCCTCATTCCTCATTTCTGTCGTTCCCGGATTGTGGCATCATCGCTGCTCGCGTGATTCCCGCACGGCTGAGGCGGGGCGGGCTCGACACTCGATGGCACAGCGCAGCTTCTCCCGTCGCCGGTCGTGGCGGATTCCGGCGGCCGCCGTCTTCCTGCTGAGCCTCGCCGGCGTCACGTGGCTGCTGGCCGCCCACCTCCGGTCGCGCGAGCCGTCGCACGAGCCGCCGGTGCTGCGCTGGGGCGGCGACCCGGAAGGGGGCGCGCCGTACGTCGAGGCCGATCCGCGCAATCCCTCCGTCATGCGCGGCTTCGACGTCGAAGTGGCCACGGCCATCGCCCACGGCCTGGGGCGCCAGCCGCAGTTCATCCCGGTCTCGTGGGACGCCATCGACCAGTCGGTCCGCCGGGGCGACTTCGCGATCGGCATGAGCGGCGTCGAGGACACGCCGGCGCGCCGCGCGACGATGCTCGAAACGATCCCGTACTACGAGTTCACCGAAGTCCTCACGGTCCGCGCCGCCGACCGAGGCCGCTTCCGCACGCTCGCCGATCTCCGCGGCCGCCGCATCGGCACGCTCGGCGCGACGATGGCGTACGCGCTGCTGATGAAGGCCTCGGGCCCGGACGGCTTCACCACGGTCTCCTACGACGACGACGTGCATCCGTACGAGGATCTGAAGTCCGGCCGGCTGGACGCGGTGGTGCTGGACAACATCATCGCCGCCCGGTCGATGCGCCAGGTGTCCGGCCTCTACACGCAGCCGGTGCCGCTCGAGGTCGGCCACTACGTCGGCGTGATGGCGCCCGGCAACGGGGCGCTCCGCAACCGCATCAACGCGGTGCTGCTCGCGCGCATGCGCGACGGCACGCTCGAGCGGATCTTCAAGCGCTGGAACGTCTGGAACGAGCGGCAGGCGGTGTTCGAAGCGCGCCTGATCAGGGACGGCGGGCACGGCACGGTGGCGGTCGGCCCGTCGCTGCCGGTGCACCGGGGCGTCCTGGCGACGGTCCGGCGGTACCTGCCGGCGCTGTTCGCCGCCGCCGGCATCACGGTCGTCATCTCGTGCGGCGCGATGGCGCTCGCGATCCTCGTCGGCATGCTGATCGCCGCCGGGCGGATCTACGGCGGGCGGATCGTCAGCGCCGCGCTGCTCGGCTACGTCGAGCTGATGCGCGGCACGCCGGTGCTGCTGCAGCTCTACGTCATCTATTACGGCTTCGCGTCGTTCATCCGGCTGCCGGCCTTCTGGGCGTCGCTGATCGGGCTCGGCCTGAACTACGCGGCGTACGAGAGCGAGATCTACCGCGGCGCGCTCGAAGCGGTGCCGAAGGGGCAGCTCGAAGCGGCCCGGACGCTCGGCCTGAGCGAGCCGCAGATCCTGCGCCTCGTCCGCGGGCCGCAGGCGTTCCGGCTGGCGCTCCCGCCGATGACCAACGATTTCGTCTCGATGCTGAAGGACTCGTCGCTCGTCTCGGTGCTGACGGTCGTCGAGCTGACCAAGCAGGCGTCGATCTTCGCCGCCAACAGCGGGAGCTGGGTGCTGCCCGGCGTCCTGTGCGGCGCGTTCTACCTCGCGCTCTCGCTGCCGCTCGCCCACGTGGCCCGCCGGCTGGAACTGCGATGGAAGGCACCGACCGCATGACGCCCGTGCTCGAGATCCGCGGGCTGCGCCTGGCGTTCGGCGCGCGGGAGGTGCTGCGCGGCGTCGACGTCCGGCTGGAAGGCGGCGCCTTCGTCGCGCTGATGGGGCTGTCGGGCGCCGGCAAGTCGTCCGTGCTCCGCGCCATCGTCGCGCTCGAGCCGTTCACCGCCGGCACCATCACCGTCGACGGGTTCACGCTGCGGCCCGGGCCGGTGCCGCGCGAGTCGCAGCTGCGGGCGCTGCGGCGCAAGGTCGGGATGGTCTTCCAGCAGCACCACCTGTTCGAGCACCTGCCGGCGCGCGACAACGTGACCCTCGCCCTGGTGCACGCGCTCGGCATGGAGAAGGCGGAGGCGGAGCGGCGCGCGATGAGCCTGCTCGACGCGCTCGCGGTGTCGCCCCGGGCGCGCGCGCTGCCGCGAGAGCTCTCGGGCGGGGAAGCGCAGCGGGTGGCCATCGCGCGGGCGCTCGCCACCGACCCGCCGCTGCTGCTGCTCGACGAGCCGACGGCGTCGCTCGACCCGGCCCGCCGGGAAGAGCTGGGCGGGTCGCTGGCCGCGCTCTGCCGCGCCGGCCGGACGCTCCTGGTCACGACCCACGACGTCGATTTCGCCCGGCACTTCGCCCAGCAGGTCATCGTCCTGGCCGACGGCCAGGTCGCCGAGATCGGCGACCCGGCCGCGGTGCTGAGCCGGTCGTCGCACCCGGCCACCCAGCGGCTGCTGCAGGCACGGCCGGGATCCCGGGCCTCCTGATCCGCGCGACCCGGCCGGCCAGAGACGACGCCGGGAAAGGTGTCGCGCCGGCCGCAGAAACCGACACGACTGGCGGTCCGATCGGAGGCGAATCGCGCCCCCGCGCCCCTGCCCTCCCCTGGAACGGATTTCGCGCGGATCCGACGGCGGAGCCACATTTCCGTATATCCTGACAGAGGCGCCGCACGCTCCACCCGGGGCGCAAGGAGGACTCCATGTACGTCGCGACTTTGCTCGGGCTGCTGATCCTGGCCGGCCAGCCCGCGCCGCCGGCCACCGCGCCGCAGACCGACCTCCGGAAATTGTACGAGGCGGGCAAGTACCAGCAGGTCGTGCAGGACCTCCCGGCCGCCATCGCGGCGAACGAGAGCGAGAAGGCCCAGCTCCAGTTCATCGCCGCGCAGAGCTACCAGAAGCTCGGACAGTGGGACCACGTCCGGAGCATCTACAAGGGGCTCTCGGCCCTCGGCGAGCAGGATCCGTGGCGCTACATCGGGCAGTCGGCCGAAGCGGCGATCGACAAGCAGCCGGCTTTGGCGCTCCAGGCGGCGCAGAAAGCGGTGATGCTCGCGCCGGAGAACGCCTACGCGTACTTCCAGCTCGGCATGGCCGCCAGCGTGCAGCCCGACTTCCGGAAGGCGGCCGACGCGTTCCAGAAGGCGGCGCTGATCGATCCGACCTTCGCGTACGCCCACTACTACGCGGCGATGTCCTACTACAAGCTGAAGCGGATCGATCTGATGGCGACCCACTTCGAGGCGTTCCTGAAGCTGGCGCCCGACGCCCCGGAAGTGCCCGAGGTGCAGTCGATCATGCGGACGGTCCGGGGCGGGTAGCGCCCGTCCTCAGAACGCCTGTCCGATCGAGAAGACCCACCGGCCGAACGGCAGGCCGGGCGGCTGCCCGAGCGGGATGCCGTAGTCGACCCGCAGCAGCGCGAACGGCGTGTAGATCCGGACGCCGACGCCGACCGACGTATCCAGGTTGAGCAGCGACAGGCTGCCGATCCTCGGGAAGACGTTGCCGGCGTCGAAGAACCCCACCCCCCGCACGATCCAGGCGATCGGAAACCGCAGCTCCTCGTTCAGCACGAGCAGCGCGTTGCCGCCGGTCGGATCCCCGAAGAAGTCCTTCGGACCCAGCGAGTCCTGGGCGTAGCCGCGGACGCTGTTGCCGCCGCCGGCGTAGAACTTCTCGCTCGGAATGATGCCCTGCCCGAACCCCTCGGCCATCCCCAGGCGCAGGTTCGTGGCGAACACCGTGCCGCCCGGCAGCGGATGGTAGTAGCGCTGCTGGAACAGATACTTGATGAAGTTGAGGTCGGAGCCGAGCCCGGGCGCCGAATACTCGAGGCTGGCGGCGGAGAACAGGCCGCGCGTCGCGTCGACGAGATCGTTGCGCGTGTCGTACAGCGCCGTCGTCGTCAGGCGGGCGATGTTGACGGTCAGATCGAACGGAAACGGGTTCATCGGATCGGGGTGCAGGTCGTACGTGTGATTGCGGTCGAAGGTGTAGCTGTAGCTGGCCGTCACGTGCGCCAGCGGCCTGAAGAGCTGCTCGCCGGTGATCGTCGTGTCGGCGGTGATGAACGGCTGGGCGGCCGACGGCGTCAGCACCTGGCGCGATCGCGAGACGTAAAGACTCGACGTGATCGGCAGGCCGAAGAGCGACGGGGCGGTCAGATAGCTCCTGGCGGCCCGGTAGTCCTTCGTGTACTGACCGGCGACGCCGGTCGTCACCGCGCGCCCGAACAGGTTGTTGTACGCGAGATCGCCGGCGATCCCCGGCAGGAACGCGCGGCCGGAGGAGACGGTGCCCGGCTCGTCCTGCACCTGGAAGCCGTAGCGGAAGCGCAGCGGCGGCCACTCGTCCAGCGTCACCTTCGCCTGCACGGGCTGGGTCGAGACCCCGGTCGCGCTCGCCGGAGCGGGCGAAGACGAGGGGACGGGGACCGCCTGGATGTCGACGTTCCGGAACAGGCCGGTCTCGTACAGCCGCCGCCGGGCGCGGGCCCAGGCGGTCAGGTCGACCGGCGTGCCGGGGGTGAGCGCGAGCGCCCGGCTGACGAGCACCGGGCTGGCGTGGCGTGCGCCGGTCGCGACGATGCCCTGGAGAATCTGCTGCGGCCCTTCGTCCACATGGACGTCCAGCGAGACGCGGCCGGTCTGGCGCTGGAGGGAGGCGTCGACGGTGGCGCGCTCGGCGTTGAAGCCGTCGGCGCGATAGCTCGCCTCGAGCCGCCCGATCGCCTGCTGGACGCCGACCGCCGAGTAGGCGCCGCCGATCGGCAGGCCGAGCGCCTCCAGCGCCGCCGTCCCGGTCTTCGCGTGCAGCCCGGTGAACCGGATCTGCACGATGCGGAAGACCGGCCCTTCCGTGATCGCCACCGGCAGTTCCGCCGTGCCGTCCGCGAACCGGGGTGCGCCGACGCTGACCTCGGCCGCCAGCATCCCCAGGCGGTGATACAGCGCGAGCACGGCCTGCTGCAGCGCAGCCGGATCGACCCACGCCCGCTCGGAGAGGCCTTCGTCGTCCACGAGGTCGCTCAGCCGGCTGCCCGGGATCCGCGCGTTCCCCAGGAAGACAACCCGCCGGCTCTTCGTCCGCGGCCCTTCCTGGATCGACACGGTGATGCGCTTGGCCGACGCGCTGGCGCCGGGGGCGACCCCGGCCGTGACGGCGGCGCGCAGGTAGCCGCGGCCGGCGAGATACGCCCGCGCGATCGACGTGAGCTGGCCGAGCAGGAAATCGTCGAAGACCGACTGCGTCCACGCCCGTTCCATCCGGCGCCGGACGGATGAGGGCAGGCGGTACCCTTCGATGTCGAGCGTGGTCCGCGGGCCGCGGTCGATGCGGTAGTCGAGCGTCACCGTCTCCGGCGCGGTCGCCGGTCCCTGCGCGACTGCCGGCGCGCCGCCGGCGGCGCGGGTCGCGCGCACCCGCGCCTCCCAGTAGCCCTGCGCCTGGTAGAAGCGGAGGAGGCGATCGCGGTCGTCCTGCCAGCGCGAGAAGACGAAGAGGTCACCGCGCTTCAATTTGATCCGGTGGGCGAGCGTCGTCCCGGGGAAGCCGGGCCGGCCGGTGAAGCGGACGGCGGCCACCCGGACGGGACGCGCGGCCACGCCCGCGCCGACCGACGCCGCGGGCGGTCCCATGGCGGTCAGCTCCTGCATGAAGTCGTACCGCCGGATGCCGTTGTCCAGCGACGTCACGCGGAGGTCGATCATCCGGCGCGGCATGTAGCTGACGATCCAGGTCAGGCCGCCGGTCTGGCTGAGGTCCTGCGAGAAGATGAGCTCCAGGTCCTGCGTGACGTGCTTGCCGAACGTGAGGCGCGAGCTCGGGTCGGTCTCGCCGGCGATCAGGCTCGGGTCGAAGCTCACGTTCGGCAGGCCTCGCTGGATCCGCAGCGTGTCGAGGCCGACCGCGCGGCCGGCCACGCCGAGGAATTCGCCCGAGAGATAGCCGAGGAGCTGGGTCGTGCCGACGGCTGCCAGCGCCGGGCTCCCGGGCTGGAGCGTCTGGCCGGTGAGCAGGAGCGACACGAGGTCGGATTCGCCGAGCGGCGGGCTCGACGTCAGGCTGGTCGTCAGCCGCTCGGGCGTGCCGCTGATGCCGAGCGTGATGTCGTAGGTGGAGACGCGGGTGACGGCGCTGATGTCGAGATCGGGCTCGATCGCGGTCGGGTTGAGGAAGTCGACCGAGCCGGTGCCGCGGATCCGGTACGTGTTGCCGCCCAGAAAGATTTCGCCGCCCTCGCGCACGGCCGCGCGGCCGGTCAGGCCGGGGCGGGCCACGGTGCCGGTCAGCTGGAGATCGGCGCCGACCGCGAGCTGCGCGTAGTTGTTGTCCACCTCGAGATCGTTCGCCGTGGCGACCTTCACGTTCAGCGTCATGGCATCGAGCATCGAGGGCGTCCCGGACGTCTCCGTGAGGCCCTGCTGCTGGAGGACGGCGAGCAGGCCGCCGGCCAGCGTGAACGGCCGGCGGTAGGCGCCGCGCACGATCGTCACCGTGCCGGTCAGGGCGAGCCGGCCGCCGGCGAGGCCGACCTGGAGATCGGAATTCACTTCGGTCTGCAGCCCGCTGATGTCGAACGCCATCCCGCGGCCGGTCAGCCCGATCGTGCCGCGGTCGGGCTGCAGGCCGGTGTAGGTCAGCGAGCCGGATAGGTGGACGGTGCCGCCGTTGGCCTGGCCGGCCAGGCCGTCGATCGTGATCCGACCGGGCGCGAGCGTGATGGGACCGGACAGGCCGGTCACGATGAGCGCCGGATCCGCGTGGCGGAGCTCGGCGCCGGCCACCTGGATGCGGCCGGTGAGGCTCGGCGCCCCGGGTGTGCCCCCGATGTGCGCGTTCAGCCGGGCATGGCCGGCCGTGCCTAGCCCGGGCGTGAAGGTGCTGATGACGCGCAGATCGAGATTGCCGTCGACGTCGAGATTCAGCGCCGGCGCCTTCCCCAGCGCGACGTCGCCGCGGACCGCGATCCGGTTGCCGCCCGCGCGGGTCGTGTCGCCCCAGTCGAGCGCGGCGACCTGCAGCCGGCCGTCCTGCAGCACGAGGCGCGTCGGCTGCTGCTGGCGGAACGGGACGCCCGCCAGGGTCAGGTCGGCCCGCTGCAGCGTCAGCGTGCCGCTGACGCGGTCGAGCGCCGGGGCGTCGGCGGTCAGCTCGAGCGTGCCGTCCATCCTGCCCTGCAGCTGGGCGAGGGTGGACGCGCCGACGTAGGGCGCGAGCACCGCCGGCGTGACGTTCGTGATCCCGGCCGTGAGCCGGGCGGCGCCGGACGCCGCCGGCGGCAGCGCGTCGAGATACGACTGCGGCACGAGCCCGTGGAGCGCCCGCGCCGGAATCCGGCCGGACGCGGTGAACGCCACCTCCTGCCAGCGCGCGTCGGCCTGCGACAGCGTCAGCACCCCGTCGCGATACGACGCGCCGACGCCGACGCCGGTGACCGGCGGCAGTCCCGCCATGGTCACCCGGCCGTCCGACAGCGCGAGCTCGCCCGAGACGGCCGGGTGCGCGAGCAGGCCGCTGGCGTGCAGCGCCAGCGACAGCTGGCCCTCGACCACCGGAAATGCCGCGCCGCCGCCCGTTTCCGCGCGGAGGAGATCGACGAGCGGGTTCAGGTCGGCGAGCGGTCCGGCGAGCGTCGCGTCCAGCGCGCTTCCGGACGGGGCGCCGAGCGATCCATGCACGGCCAGGCGCGCGCGGCCGATCCGCAGGTCGAGGTGCCGGACGTCGATCGTCCGGTTCGCCCAGGCGACCCGCGCCGGCGACGCGAGCTGAATCGGTACGGTGCTGATACGTCCGTCGAGCCGCTGCAGATCGACCGCCGCCGCGATTGTCTCCGGCCGGCTGAGGTCGCCGCGCGCCGTGACGTCGGCGGCGAGCGCGCCGGTGACCTCCGCCGGCGGTGGGTGGGGCAACCGCGCGAGCCACGCGCCGAGGTCGGCCGGCGCCACGTGCGCGTCGGCCGTGAAGGCGCCGAACGGTGCAAGGGCCAGACGGGCGGTCGCGCTCGTCGAGACGTCGGGCATCTGCGCGCGCAGCGCGACAACGTGATTGGCGGCCTCCACCTCGGCGTGCACGGCGCCGAGCCTGGTGCCGGCGATCGACAGGTGCAGCAGATCGACACGCCCCCGGCCGCGCGGATCGTGCAGCGTGCCGCTGCCGTCGAGCGTGAAGTCGAGCTGCGCGTCGAGCGGCAGCGCCCCGCCGGCGGATGGCACGGGATGCAGGCGCAGGTCGCGCCCGGTCGCCTGCACGGCGTACGTCTCCCGCGCGACGTCGTAGTGCCCGGTGAGCGCGACCCGGCCGCCGCCCTGCGTGAGCTCCACGCGGTCGGCGGTCAGCAGGCCGCGGTCGAACCGCAGGCCGGCCGACAGCCGATCGAACGGCTGGCCGGCGACCTGCAGCGCCGATCCGGCAACGGTCGCCTCGATCCGCGGCTGCGGCCAGCGTCCGGACAGCGTGCCGTGCGCGGTCAGCGAGCCGGCCGGCTGCACGGCGGCCGGCAGCGCCGCCGCCAGCGACGACAGATCGGCCATCGACGCGTCGACCTGCCCGGTCACCTGCCGCGACCGGAAGTCCATCCCGCCCGATGCGCGCAGCACGCTGCGGCCGAGCGTCGCCTCCAGCGCTTCGAGTCGCGCCTGCCGCTGCGATCCCGAGAGGGTCGCGGTCACCTGCGCCGGTCCGAGTCCGTCGGCCCGCAGGCCGGTCGCCTCCATCTGTCCGCGGAACGCCGGCGCGCCGATCGTGCCGGCGAGCGTGACCTCGGCCCGGGCGGCGCCGGTCAGCGGCGCAGCGGTGCGGCCGGCGGCGAGACCGGTCGCCGCGGCCGTCCGCCAGGCGGCCGCGAGGTCGTCGACGCCGAGCGTCAGCCGGCCGGCCAGATCGGAGCGGCCCAGGACGTCCTGCACCCGTCCGCCGGCGGAGCCGCGCACCCGCACGGCCGGCCCGAGACGCTGATCGACCGCCAGCCGCCAGCGCCCGCCGCGCGCGTCGAGCGCGAGCGTCCCGGTGAGGCCGTTGGCCGTGGCGCGCGGCGCGCGGCTGGTGCCGGTCAGCGACAGGCTGACGGCCGACGGCCGGAGCCTCGTCCAGGTGGCGTCGATCTGTCCGTCGAGAGACGAGACCAGGCGGTACGGCGCGGAAGCGGGCAGCGCCGCCAGCAGGCGGGCGGCCTCGACATGCCGCCACTGCACATGCGCGTCCCCACCCGCGCCGGGTCCGCCGAATGCGATCCGCCCCCGTCCGTCGATGGTGCCGCCGGCCGCCTCCACGTGCAGCGACCGGATGTCG
Organism: Vicinamibacterales bacterium; assembly: GCA_035534615.1. Classification (GTDB taxonomy): domain Bacteria; phylum Acidobacteriota; class Vicinamibacteria; order Vicinamibacterales; family CAVVIG01; genus JAGWRA01. The sequence continues at coordinate 201,353 of DATLRO010000061.1, read as the reverse complement.
GCCGACTGGCGCGTCGCGTCGGCCGCCATCGTCACCGACACGTTCCGGAACCGGGCCCAGCCGAGTCCGCGGCCGTTCACCGACACCGCCATCGCCGGCGCGCCGGCCGGGCCGTTCACCGTCGCCTCCAGCGCGAGCCGGCCCGACGCGGCAGGGCCGAGACGCAGCCAGGGCGACAGCGGACCGAGCTCGAGCCGTGCGGCCGATCGGAGCGCGAGCCGCGGCTCGTGAAACAGCGAGGCGATCCGGCCGTCGATCTGCAATGAACCTTCGGCCGAGACGATCCGCAGCTGGTCCAGCGCAAGCGACGAACCGTCGTAGGCGAGCCGGCCGGTCAGAGAGGTGATCGACGTGCGATGTCCTTCCCACTGCAGGGAAATCGGGGAGGCGAGCGCGATCGGGCCGCCGATGCCACCGCCAGCCGGACTCAGTGCGACCGACAGGCGGTCGACCGCGGCCGTGATCCCGTTCGCCGCATCCGTGTACGACGCGCGCAGATCCTGAACGCTCAGCTCGCCCACCGGAATCGCGGTCGGGCCGGGCGCGGTGCCGGTGCCAGCCCACGAGGGCAGGTTGGTCGCGCCGTCGGCCGTCCGGACGATGGTGACGCGCGGGTGGCGGATGTCGATCGCCTGGAGGGCGAGGGCGCCGGTCAGCGCCGACCAGGGCAGGTCGACATGGACGTCGGCGGCCGTGAAGAAGGGGACGGCCTCATGCCCGCGCGCGGCGAGCCGCAGATCGTGGATCCGGAAATCGAGCGTGAACAGGTCGTAGTCGAGCGCGCGCGCCCGCGCGTCGATGCCGTAGGCCTCCAGCCGCTGCAGCGCCTGTTGCAGGACGTAGGCGCGGACCGGCGGCAGGTGCGCGATCCCCGCGAGCAGCGCCAGCCCCAGCAGCGTGCCTGCCACGCCGATGACGATTGCCCGTGTGTTCGGCCGTCGCAGGCCCATTCAGGCATTCTATCAAGCTGAGCGGGAGCGGAAGGGAAACACGAGGGATGAGGAATGAGGAATGAGGAATGAGGGGTGAGGGGTGAGGGATGAGGAACGGCTACACATCGAGCTCCTCGGCCTGCTCCGCGCGGTCCATGATGAAGCGGAAGCGGGCGGAGGCGTCCTTGCCCATCAGCTCGTTGATCACGCGATCGGTCACGAGCTGATCGGCGATCTCGACCCGCAGCAGGCGCCGCGTGCGCGGGTTGAGCGTCGTCTCCCACAGCACCTTCGGCATCATCTCGCCGAGCCCCTTGAAGCGCGTGATCTCCGGGTGTGCGCGGCCGCTGGCCGCCTGCTTCAGGATCGCGTCGCGCTGCGCGTCGTCGAGCGCCCAGTAGGTGGTCTTGCCGATGTCGATGCGGTAGAGCGGCGGCTGCGCCAGGTACACCTTGCCGGCGGTCATGAGCTGGGGCATGTGCCGGTAGATGAACGTCAGCAGCAGCGTCGCGATGTGATTGCCGTCCGAATCGGCGTCGGCCAGGATGATGATCTTGCCGTAGCGCAGCCTCGTCAGATCGAAATTCCGGCCGAGGCCGCAGCCGAGCGCCGTCACCAGATCCGACAGCTCCTTGTTCTCCAGCACCTTGGCGAGCGAGGCGCTCTCCGTGTTCAGCACCTTGCCGCGGAGCGGCAGGATCGCCTGGCGCGCCCGGTCGCGCCCCTGCTTCGCCGACCCGCCGGCCGAATCGCCCTCGACGATGAACAGCTCGCTCGAGTCGGCGCCGGGGCTGGTGCAGTCGCTCAGCTTGCCCGGCAGGTTGAGGCGGTTCGACGTGGCGGTCTTGCGCGACACTTCCGCCTGCGCCGCCCGGCTCGCCTCGCGGGCCCGCGCCGCCAGGATGATCCGCGCGACGATCGACTCGGCGAGGGTCGGGTTCTGGTTCAGCCACGATTCGAGCGCCGGCCGCACGAGCGAATCGACCGCCGACAGCACCTCGGGGTTGTTCAGGCGATCCTTCGTCTGGCCCTGGAACTGCGGCTCCGCCATGAAGATGCTGAGCACGCCGGTCAGCCCCTCGCGGATGTCCTCGGCCGTGAGCGTCACCCCCTTCGGCGACAGGGTGTGCGTGTCGATGACATTCCGCACCGCCTTGCCGACGCCGGCGCGCAGCCCCGCCTCGTGCGTGCCGCCCGACCCGGTCGGAATGCCGTTGACGTAGCTCCGGAGGTGCTCGTCGGTCGCCTCGGTCCACTGCAGCGCCACGTCGAGCCGCAGGCCGTTCTCCTTCGTCACCGTGAACGGCTGCTCGTGCACCGCCTTCGCGCCGCGCTCGGCGACGATCTTCCGCAGGTAGTCGGCCAGGCCCTCCGTGTGCTCGAAGACGGTCTTCTGCGACGCCGTCTGGTCGTCGAAGACGACCTTCAGCCCCGTGTGCAGGTAGCTGGCGACCTCGAGCCGCTCGCGGATGATCGCCGGGTCGAATTCGATCTTCGGGAAGATCGTCGGGTCGGGCCGGAAGAACACCGTCGTGCCCGTGCCGCGCGCCGGGCCGAGCTTCTTCAGCGGCGCGGCCGGCTTGCCCTGCCTGAACCGCTGCTCCCACTGCGCGCCGTCGCGCCTGACGGTCGCCGTCAGCTCCTTCGACAGCGCGTTGACGACGCTGGCGCCGACCCCGTGGAGGCCGCCGGCGGTCTTGTAGGTGCCGTGCTCGAACTTGCCGCCGGCATGCAGCGTCGTGAAGATCACCTCGAGCGCGCTGGTCTTCGACTTCGGATGCCGATCCACCGGAATGCCGCGGCCGTCGTCCGCGATCGTGATCGAGCAGCCGTCGGCGTGCAGCGTGACGCCGATGCTGGAGGCGTACCCGTTCATCGCCTCGTCCACGGCGTTGTCCAGGATTTCCCAGACGAGGTGATGCAGGCCGGTCGTGCCGACGCCGCCGATGTACATGCCGGGCCGGCGGCGCACCGGCTCCAGCCCTTCGAGAACGGTGATGTCTCTGGCGGTATACGAGGAACTCACGAGCGTCTCACTTCCTTTAGGCCGTCCCAGCCTGCGTGGCCAGCAGGAACGCGGCGGCTGCCGCCGTGAACACCGACGCGTCGAGCGCGGTCTTCAGACCGGTGCCGGTCGTCATGCCGATCGCGAAGACGAGCAGAAGACAGCCGGCGATCCCGGCGGTCAGCCGGACGCGCACGCCGGCGATCAGCGCCCCGCCGAGCAGCACCTCCAGCGCCGTGACGATCCAGCCGGCGGCGTGCAGCCAGGCGGCCGGCAGGAACGGCGCAATCCGTCCCATGTACGCCAGGAAATGCGCGAAGCTGCCCCACGCGACATTCGTCGCGCCCGGCGGCCCCCACAGGCCGAACCGATCGGCCACCGCGGACAGGAACCCGATTCCCAGCGCCAGGCGCGCGAAGACGACCGTCGCCTGGCGCAGCCCGCCGCCCAGTCGCCGGCCGACGGCATCCGCTCGACCTCCCACAGGACCTCCTCCGCCGCCGCGCTACGGCTTCGCCGCCGCCGCAGGTTTCAGATAGTGATCGTACCAGGCCAGGTACCGTTCGTACCGGTCCTTCAGATCGGCCGGTCGCCGGAAGCCGTGGTGCTCGCCCGGATAGATGACCAGCTCGGTCTGGCGGCCGAGCCGCCGCAGCGCCTCGTACAACTGTTCCGAGTTGAGCAGCGGCACGTTCATGTCGGCCGTGCCGCCCATCACCAGCGTCGGCGTGACGATCTTCTCGACCTGGAAAAACGGCGACAGCCGGATCCACAGCGCCGTGTTCCGCCACGGCAGCCCGAGCTCCGCTTCCCACTGGTACTGGTACTGGTCGGTGCCGTAGTCCGACAGGTAGTTGAACTCGCTGGCGCCCGAGATCGCCGCCTTGAAGCGGGTCGTGCGGGTGAGGACGTGGTCGGTGAGGATCGCGCCGTAGCTCCACCCGCCGATGCCGAGCCGGTTCGGATCGGCCACGCCCATCGCCACCACATGGTCCACCGCCGCCATCACGTCGTCGTAATCCTTGTCGCCCCAGTCGGCGAAGATGGCGTGGCTGAAGTCCCGCCCGTAGCCGCTCGAGCCGCGCGGGTTGGCGGCGATCACGGCGTAGCCGTGGGCCGCCAGGATCTGCCACTCGAAGTTGAAGCCGGCGGTGTACTCGCTGACCGGCCCGCCGTGAATGCGGAGAATCGCCGGCAGCGGGTGGCCGGCCGGCGGAGCGGGCGGCCGCGTGAGGAAGCCGTCGATCAGCGTGCCGTCCCTGCTGCGGGCCTTGAACCGTTCGACCGTGCCGAGCGCGATCCGGCTGAGCACCGCCTCGTTGACGTGGGTCACCTGCCGCGGCCGGCCCCCGTCCAGTGTGAAGACCTCCGGCGGCAGTTGCGGCTGGCTGTCGAGAAACACGAGGCGGCCGGTCCGGCCGACGTCGAGCGCCGTCAGGTCGTGCTGGCCGTCGATCAGCCGTTCGACGGCGCCGCCGGCGACCGGCACGCGGCCCAGGTGGCGATCGCCCCCCTCCTCGATCGTGAACAGCAGCGCCGAGCCGTCCGGCGTGAACTGGGGGTGCATGACGTTCCGGTCGAGGCCGGCCGTCAGCAGCCGCGGCGCGCCGCCGCCGACCGGCACGATCGCCAGGGTGTTCGTGCCGTACCAGATGTCGGCCGGCGCGCCCCCCTGCAGGTACGCGATCGACCGGCCGTCCGGACTGAAGGTCGGCGACGAATCGGCCCGCGGCGACGTCGTGACCGCCCGCGGCGTCGCACCGGCCCGCGCCTCGACCACGAAGATGTCGGTGTTCGCGTTGCGGTCCGGATGCGGCGTCCGGTTGCTCACGAACGCCAGCAGGCGGCCGTCCGGCGACCAGGCGGGCGATCCGTCATCGTACGGCCCGCCCGTGATCTGCGTGCTCTGCCCGGACGGTACGTCGACGACGCACACGTGGCGCCGGCGCGTGGTGAGGTAGCCGGCCGTGTCGCTCATGAACTGCAGGCGCGTGATGACGATCGGCCTGGGAGCCGGCTTCGCGGCGCCCTCCGCCGCCGGCTCCGGTTCGTCCGGCTCGACGTCCGACACCACCAGCGCCAGGTGACGGCTGTCGGGCGACCAGGCGAGCGACGAGACGCTGGCCCGGTAGTGCGTGAGCTGAATCGCGTCGCCGCCCCGGCGGTCGAGCAGCCAGACCTGCGTGCGCGTCCCGCCGCGGGCCGACAGGAACGCCAGGTACCGGCCGTCGGGGCTCCAGCGCGGGCTCGTCTCCGGCTTGTCGCTGCTCGTCAGGCGAACCACCGCCCCGTCCTGCAGGTTCGTCATGTAGATGTCGGTGTCCGATCGGTCCTGCTTCAGGTCCATCGTCCCGACGGTGTAGGCGACCCAGTGGCCGCCCGGGCTGACCTGCGGATCGCCGACCGACCTGAGGGCGAACAGATCGTCCACGGCCAGCGGACGGCGGCTCTGCGCCGACGCCGTCGCAGCGAGGGCGAGCACGAGAAGGATCGTCAGGCGGCGTGTGCGCATGGAGTTCCTGCCGGCCAGGAGGCGTCGGCGACTGTTGTATCACAGGACCGGCGTCGGCGTCGGCCGCCTCCGGCCGGCGGGGCGCCGCGCGGGACTCTCCGTGCGGGGTGATTGAGCGTCGGATCGGGTCGGACCGGCAGGGCGAGGGGGTGATCCGCGTGCGGGCCGCGCCGGTGCCGCAGCGTCCGCGCGGGGCCGGGGCCGCGCGCGGACGTCGTCGTGACCGCTCCGGCCTACGAGGTCGTGTCGGTGTCGCGCTTCGCGCGCGGCTTGCGGGCCGCGGGCCGCCGCGCCGGCGTGCCGCTGGCGCCCTTCGCCGTCTTCCGCGCGCCGGCCGGCCGGCGCGTCCGCCGCGATCGCTTGGCCGGAGTCGTCTCCGGCTGCGCCGGCGTCTCTTCCTCGCCGATCGCGCCGGCGTGCATCTCCTGCGCGTCCGATTCCTCCGCGGCGCGCCCGGCCTCGACGACCAGCCCCTCGAAGGTGCCGGGCGTCTCCTCACCGTCCCCGTTGCCGGACGCCATGGCTGCCGCGTCCGCCAGCCTGGGTTCGGCGGCCTGGCCGGTGCCGGTTGGGCGGGCGAGTCCGGCGCCCGGATAGACGCGCAGACCGCCGTTGCGATCGCGCTCGAGCCGGAACAGGTTCTCGCGCTGGCAGGCGCGGAGGAAGTCCAGAATCCCGCCGAAGCCGTAGCGGCGCTCGTCGAACGTCGGATTGTTCGCCTTGATGATCTGCTTGATGTTCCGGATGTACATCGGCCAGCGCAGCGGCGCGGTCGTCGTCTGGAACATCAGCTGCACGGCCTGCACCGCGTCGGCCGGCTGGCCGAGCGGCGGCTGCTCGTTGTGGTCTTCGGCCGGCGCCGCCGGGGCCTCCTCGGGCGCCGCGGTCGCGTCGGGCGCCGCCGCGGCCTCGGGCGGCCGCTCGCCCTCCCGGTCCGCCTCACCCTCGGTGAGCTCCACCAGCACGCTGCGGCCCGCCTGCTTCAGGTTGACGAGTCCGCCCTCGGCCAGCTTGTCGGCGAAGTCGCGGAACGACGTCGCGCCGTAGTTGCGCTCCGAGAACGTCGAGTCGAGCTGCAGCAGCGTGCTCTTGAGCAGGCCGAGCTGCGGCGACACCTCGCGGTCGGACAGCAGCTTGAGGGCGCGCCGCACCAGCGGGAAGGCCTGGACGATCGTCACGGCCGCCTGCGCGGGGGCGGGCCGGCCGCCGCGCGACGCCGCCCGGCGCCCGCTGCCGGTGCCCGTCAGGTTCTCGTAGGCGATGAACTCGTGGCAGTTCCGCTGGAGGATCACGCTCGTGAACGCCCGGCCGCCGACCACGAACACGGTCTTGTCGTACTGCTTCAGCTTCTCGACCAGCGTGATGAAATCGCTGTCGCCGCCGACGATCACGAAGGCGTTGATGTGCTCGTGCGTGAACACCATCTCCAGCGCGTCGAGCGCCAGATTGATGTCCGCGCCGTTCTTGTCGCCGCCCGGCGTCAGGTTGCGCTGGACGAGCCGGATGGCGTGCTGCGTCAGCAGCCGGCTGAAGTCGCCCGCGCGCGTCCAGTCGCCGTAGGCGATCTTCGTGACGACCTCGCCGCGTTCCTTGATCGCTTCGAGGATGATGCCGATGTCGAAGTGGCCGCCGAGCGTGGTCTTGACGCCGATCTCGATGTTGTCGAAATCCACGAACACGGCAATCTTGAGTCGTTCTTGAGTCAACGGTCTGGTCCTCGCCCGAATGGGGCTGATGCGCCCGCCGCACGCGGCGACGACCGGCCGGCCGTCATTGGCGGGCGTGGTCCTCGCGCCGTCCGTGGCCGCTGGATCAGTGGGTGCAGAGACACGCTGGAAGCGAAGCCCGGCGGATCCCGGTCAGGGAGGAGGGCGGCGAACGTCTACCCGATATTCTAGCCCGGCCGGGCGGTCCGAGGCGAGCGGCAAATCGGCGGCCCGCCCGGCCCCCGGGGCCCGGCGCCACGGTCCGGCCGGCGGCGGTCACCCCGTGGTCAGCGGCGGCGGCGCCTCGACGGCCGGCCAGACGACCCGGGTGAACTGGCCGCGCTGCAGCAGCTCGCGCCCCCGGCCGCCGCGGCCGGTCACTTCGTACCTGGCCGTGCTGACGTTCTGGGTCGCGCCGCGGCTGGTTTCCACGGTCAGCAGATCGCGGTCGCCGGTCGAGGCGACGAACCCCAGCACCCGGTCGTCCGGCGCCGTCAGCTTGATCAGCATCACGCCGCGTCCGGGGCCGGACAGGTAGTTCACGTCCTCGGCCCTGCAGAGGATCGCCCGTGCCTGCCGCGTGACGGCGATGACCACCTCATCGCCCGTCACCTTCGCCACGCCGACGATCTCGGCGCCGTCGGCCGGCCTGGCGAACCGCCGGCCGGTGCGCGTGCTCGGCTCGAGGAACGGCTCGAGGCCGAAGCGCAGGCTGTACCCGTCGCTCGTCACGGCGAGCGCGTGCACCGGCGGCGTCCGGTCGGCGCGGGCCGGCGTGATGTCGCCCGCGACCCGCGGATCCAGGCTGAAGGCGGCGACGATCTGCTCGCCGTCGCGGAACTTGAACAGCCGCTGGATCGGCTCGCCGTATCCGGTCGAGGCCGGGATGTCGGTGATCCGGCAGGTGTAAGCCGTGCCGAAGTTGGTGAAGAAGGCGACCGTCGCCCGCGTGCTCCCGGCCAGCGCGGCGAGCGCGGCGTCGCCTTCGCGCAGGCGCGTCGACGCCAGGTCGCGCACCTCCTTCTGCCGCTTCACCCAGCCGTCGCGCGACACGATCACGACGTTGTCTTCCTCGACGATGAAGTCGTCCGCGGTGTAGGCGACCTCGCCCGCGTCGCTGCCGATCCGCGTGCGGCGCGGATCGGTCTTCGCGGGCCCGTAGGTCCGCTGGATCTCCTCGATCTCGTCGCGCACCAGCCGCCAGCGGCTCGCCTCGTCCTTCAGGAGCCCGCCGATCTGCCGCGCCCGCTTGCGCCGCTCGGCCAGCTCGTTCTGCACGACCAGGATCTCGAGCCGGGCCAGCCGGTACAGCTTGAGCTCCAGGATGGCGTCGGCCTGCTCGGCGTCCAGGTCGAAGCGCTTCATGATCTGCTCCGCCGAGTCGGCCTTGCCGTCCGACTTGCGGATGATCCGCAGGATCTCGTCGAGCGCATCGAAGACCTTCTCGAAGCCTTCGAGCACGTGGATCCGCTTCCTGAGCGCCTCCAGCTCGTGCTCCAGCCGGCGCGTCACGACGTCGAGCCGGAAATGGAGGAAGTGCCAGAGGATCTGGTGCAGGTCGAGCCGCTCGGGCCGCCCGACCTCCGGGTTCTCGGTCGGGATGAGACAGGTCAGGTTGACGGCGAAGTTGATCTGCAGCGCGGTGTGGCGGCACAGATACGCCATCACCATCCCGTCGTCGGCGTCCTTCCGGAGCTCCAGCGCGATCCGGACGTCGTCGGTCGAGAGATCGGTGACGTTGACGAGCGGCGGCAGCTTGCGGCTCACGATGATGTCGGCGATCTGCTCGACCAGGGTGGCCTTGTTCACCGTGTAGGGAATGCTGGTCACGTAGACCGTGCGGCCCGAGCGGGTCGACGGCCCGTCCTCCCAGGTGGCGCGCAGCCGGATCGAGCCGCTGCCGGTCTTGTAGATCTCCTTCAGCTCGTCCGGCGCGTTGAGGATCTGACCGCCGGTCGGAAAATCGGGACCTTTGATGAACCGGCAGAGCTGGGCGCTGGTCAGGTCCTCGTTGTCGAGCAGCTTGACGAGCGCCGTGCAGACCTCGCCCAGGTTGTGCGGCGGGATGTTGGTCGCCATCCCGACGGCGATGCCGGTCGCGCCGTTGACGAGCAGGTTCGGCAGGCGCGCGGGCAGCACCACCGGCTCGGTCTTCGTGCCGTCGTAGTTCGGCCGGAACGCCACCGTCTGCTGCTCGATCTCCGTCAGCAGCTCGTCGCTGATCCGCGCCAGCCGGCACTCCGTGTAGCGCATGGCCGCGGCGCTGTCGCCGTCGAGCGATCCGAAATTGCCCGAGCCGTCCACGAGCGGATAGCGCAGCGAGAACGGCTGCGCCATCCGGACCAGCGTCTCGTACAGCGCCGCGTCGCCGTGCGGGTGATAGCTGCCCATGACGTCGCCGACCACCTTCGCGCACTTGCGGTGCTTGGCGTCGGCCGTCAGGTTCTGCTGCCACATCGTGTAGAGGATCCGGCGCTGCACCGGCTTGAGGCCGTCCCGCACGTCGGGGAGCGCCCGCGCCGTGATGACCGACAGCGCGTAATTCAGGTAGCGCGACTGCGCCGCCTCGTGCAGCGGAACGACCGTCGTGGACGGCCCGCCCGGCGGCGGCCCGGCGGGCGGCGGCCCTGCGGGCGGCGCTGGGGCGACGGGGACGCCCTCGTCATCGAACAGCGAGCGATCGGCGGACGGCTTTCTGCGTTTGGCCAAGACGAGGCACTCCGGAGATCTGACGGTTGAACCCGCTCAGATTCTACGATGCGGGAGGCGATGCGAGAAGATCGGGCGATCGGGACTCGGCGCCCGAAGAGCGCGGGCCGACGCGGGGCCCCCGCGGATTGCCTGTCCAGCCGGCCACGGCGCCGGCATCAGGATACCGGAGCGTGGTCGGAACCGGCATTACACAGAGCGACCGCCGCGCGGGCGGCCACAGCGCCGGCATCAGGATCCGGAGCGTGAGCGACGGCAACGCCTGGGGGTGGGGCCCCATGCGGACTGAACAATGCCGAAGAATGCCGACGGACCGCGACGGGCGGGTGCGCCCCGCCCGTCGCCCCGTCTTACTTCACGAACAGCATCTCGCGGTAGGTCGGCAGCGGCCAGTACTCGTGCGGGCAGACCAGCTCCAGCGCGTCGCCCGATTCCCGCAGTGCGGCCATCGCCGGGACGACGTGGTCGCGCGTGTGCTTCGCGTGCTTGATGGCCGACGCCTCGGTGTGCTCGAGCAGGCCGGCGAGCGCGTCGGTGCGGCGCCTCAGCTCATCGACCAGGCCGGTGAGCTGGGTGAGCAGCTTCTTGCCCTCCCGGCTCGTGCCGCCGGCCGCCTTCACCGCCGTCACGCTCGCCGCGACCTCGGTCTGGTAGCGGATCGCGGCCGGCAGGATGTAGCGGTTGGCCAGCAGCGTCATGAGCTGGGCCTCGACGTTGATCGTCTTGACGTAGGTTTCCAGGTTGATCTCGTACCGGGCGTGCAGCTCCCGCTCGTTCAGGACCTTGTGCTTCTCGAAGATCGCCACGACGGGCGGCTTCATCAGTTCGGGCAGCGCATCGACGGTGTTCTTCAGGTTCAGCAGGCCCCGCTTCGCCGCCTCCTTCTCCCACTCGGGCGCGTAGCCGTTGCCGTTGAAGATGATCCGCTTGTGATCCTTGATGATCGCGCGCAGGACGACGTAGACCGCCTCTTCGAGCGACTTGCCGCCCTGCATCGCCTTTTCGAGCTCCGTCGCCGTCTTGTCCAGCGAGTCGGCGACGGCCGTGTTCAGCGCGATGTTCGGGAAGCCGATGCTCTGGTTGGCCGACACGGCGCGGAACTCGAACTTCGCGCCGGTGAACGCGAACGGGCTCGTCCGGTTCCGGTCGCCCGGGTCGCGCGGCAGCTTCGGCAGCACCAGGACGCCGGTGTCGAGGACGCCCCCCTGCTTGGTCGTCTTCGCGCGGCCCGTCTCGATCTGCGCGAAGATGTCGGTGAGCATGTCGCCGAGGAAGATCGACAGGATGGCCGGCGGCGCCTCGTTGGCGCCCAGCCGGTGGTCGTTGCCGGCGCTGGCGATGCTCATGCGCAGCAGGCCCTGCCACGTGTCGACCGCGCGCAGCACCGCCGCGCAGAAGACCAGGAACTGCATGTTGTCGTGCGGCGTGTCGCCCGGGTTGAGCAGGTTGTTGCCCTGGTCGTCGCTCATGCTCCAGTTGAGGTGCTTGCCGGAGCCGTTGACGCCGGCGAACGGCTTCTCGTGGAGCAGGCACGCGAGCCCGTATTTCGGCGCCAGCCGCCGCAGCGCCTCCATCGTCATCATCTGATGGTCGGTCGCGACGTTCGCGTTCTCGAAGACCGGCGCGACCTCGTACTGGCTCGGCGCCACCTCGTTGTGGCGCGTCTTCACCGGCACGCCGCAGCGGTACAGCTCCGTCTCGACCTCCGACATCAGCGCCATCACGCGCTCCGGGATGGCGCCGAAGTACTGGTCCTCCAGCTCCTGGCCCTTCGGCGGCCGCGCCCCGAACAGCGTCCGGCCGGCGTTGATGAGATCGGGCCGGTTCAGATAGAAGTAGCGGTCGATCAGGAAGTACTCCTGCTCCGGCCCGCACGTGGTCACCACCCGCTCGGACGGCGACCCGAACAGCCGCAGGATGCGCACCGCCTGCCGCGACAGCGCCTCCATCGAGCGGAGCAGCGGCGTCTTCTTGTCGAGCGCCTCGCCCGTCCAGCTCACGAACGCCGTCGGAATGACCAGCGTGACCGCCTTGCCGCTCACCAGCAGCCACGGCGGGCTCGTCGGATCCCACGCCGTGTAGCCGCGCGCCTCGAACGTCGAGCGCATGCCGCCCGACGGAAAGCTCGACGCGTCCGGCTCGCCCTGGATCAGTTCCTTCCCGTTGAACTCCGCGACCGCCCGGCCGTCCGGCGTCGGCGAGAGAAAGGAGTCGTGCTTCTCGGCCGTGATGCCGGTCAGCGGCTGGAACCAGTGCGTGTAGTGCGTGGCGCCGTGCTCGACGGCCCAGTCCTTCATCGCCGTCGCAATCGTGTCGGCCACCGACAGATCGATCGGCTCCCCGCGGGTGATCGTCCGCCGCAGCGCGCGGTACACCGACTTCGGCAGCCGTGCCCGCTGCACCTCGTCGTTGAACACGCGCTCGCCGAAGACCGCGCTCACGTGCGGCTCGGTCCCCGCCGCGCGCCCTTCGGTGACATACCAGTTCCTGATCCCCTCGATGGCGTCACGCATCACCGCAGAACCCATTCCTCGCCCTGTCCTTTCTCGTGTCCATCGACCGGACCCGACCTCGCCTCGATGCCCTCCGCGCCCGGCAGGAGACCCCTGCCTGACGTGCATTATGCACGTTCAGAACGCCATTCAGCAATATCCGACGGAGTTTGGCCGCAGCCACGGCCGGATTCGTGCCGAGTGCCGGCGCGGCCGTGCAGAATCTGCAGAATCCGGCGATCACCCCTGCCGGCTGTCCGGAGGCGCCCCCGCACCGGGCGCCGGCCGCCAGCCGGTCAGCCAGAGGAACTCCGCCAGCACCATGGCGGTCGCGCCCCAGACCGTCCCGCCCTCCACGTGGAACGACGGGACCCAGAACCGGGCGCCGTGCCGCCAGCGCCGCTCGAGGCGGAACCAGTCGGGATCGCGCAGTCGCGCCACCGGCACCTCGAGGATCCGTTCGACCTCGCCGGCGGCCGGCGCCAGCGCGGGACGCCGGGAGGCGGCGCCGACGACCGGATGGAGCCGGAAGCGGCTGACGTCGATGTCGAGCGGCGTCAGGGCGCCGAGCAGGCGGACGCCCTCGTCCGCCAGGCCGATCTCCTCGCGCGCCTCGCGCAGCGCCGCCTCGGCGATCGTCTCGCCCGGTTCGACGGCGCCGCCCGGCAGCGACACCTGGCCGCCGTGCTGCGGCAGCGACCGGGTGCGCACGGTCAGAATGAGCGACGGATCGGGCGCGGGATAGAGGAGGAGGAGGCCGGCGGCGTCGCGCCGCGGCGTGCCGGCGGGCGGCGGCGGGCGCCGGGGCCACGGGGCCAGCGCGCGCTGCGCGGTGAGGCCCGGCAGCGGCCCGGCGAGCGCCTGCCGGACCTGCGCTTCGAAGTCGTCGAAGGTCACCCGCCGCGCCCCGTCAGGGAAGGTACCAGGGACCGTAGTGCGCCGCGACCAGGTCGGCGACCAGGCAGACGGCCCCCCAGACGACCGGCAGCAGCAGCCAGCGGACCGCCTGGCGGTACTTCTCGTTCGCGTACACGAACCACGCGGCCAGCAGGCCCACGGGCACGCCGAACGGACCGGCGATCCGCGCCATCAGGATGATCCAGAGGTCGAGGCGGTTGACGGTGTCCGGACTGAAGAGCTCCGGCGTCCGGTCGGCCATGACGACCAGCGGCAGCAGTACAATCACTCCCGCGATGGTGGCGGCGACGAGAATGGTCCGGCTTCGAACTCTTTCGGCGAGACTGGCGGCGTTTGCTTGCATCGGCAATGGTCCCTGTGGAATGTTAACCCATGCCGCGGGCGGCCGCCTGCGGCCGTGCTGGCGGCGGCGGGCGACTCCATCCCGATCCGCGGGGAGCGCAGGAGGAGGCGAGCGATGAAAACCGTGCTGACGTGGTGCGCGGGCCTCGGGCTGATGCTCTCGGCCCTGGCGGTCGCGCCGGGAGCGGCGCCGGCCGAACTGAAGCCGGGCGATCCCGCGCCGCCGTTCAACCTGCCCGGCACCGACGACCGGATGCACAGCCTGGAGGAGTACCGGGGGACGACCGTCGTGCTCGCCTGGTTCCCGAAGGCGTTCACCGGCGGGTGAACGGCCGAAGGTCGATCGCTCCGGGCGAGCGGTCAGGTCATTCGGCACTACAAGGTCGCGTACTTCATGGCCAGTGTCGACACGCCGGAGACCAACAGGAAGTTCGCGGAACAGGAAGGCGCCGATTTTCCGATGCTGAGCGACCCGGGCAAGGCCGTGGCCCGCGCGTACGGCGTCGTCACCGATCAACGGCCGCTGGCGGCGCGATGGACGTTCTACATCGGGCCGGACGGCAGGATTCTGTATATCGACAAGCAGGTCAGTCCCGCCGAGGCCGGCGCGGATCTGGCGGCGCATCTCAAACAGCTCGGCGTGCCGACGAAGCCCTGACCGGGCCGGCCGCGGAGTGCAGGAGACACGGATTATGGGGCTGCTCGACCGCTTCCGATCACAACCGGCCTGGAGGCATCCTGACGCCGGGGTCCGGGCGGCAGCGGTCGAGGCGCTGCCGCTCGACGACCAGGACCTGCTGGCGGCGATCGCCCGCGAGGACGGCGATCCGCGCGTGCGGCGCACGGCGGTCGGCAAGCTGATGCAGGCCGGACCGCTGGCCGCCGTCGCCGCGGCCGACACCGACGAGCGGGTGCGCGAGCTGGCGCGGGCGATGCTGCGCGACATCGCGTGCGGCGCGTTCGAGGGGCTGTCGGACGCCGACAGCCTCACGGCCCTCACGGAACTGACCGACCCCCGCGAACTGGCCGCCGTGGCGAAGGACGCGCCGGTGGAGGCGCTGGCGCGCGCCGCGCTCGCCCGGCTGGAGGATCAGCACGCGGTCGCCTCCGTCGCCCGGCAGGCGCAGCAGGCGGCGATCCGCCTGGAGGCGCTCGCGCGCGTCACCGACCCCGGCGAGCTGACGCTCGTCGCCCTCAAGACCGAGCACAAGGATGTCGCGCTCGGCGCGCTCGAGCAGATCCGGGACCGCGAGGCGCTCGAGACGATTGCCGCGCGCGCGCGCGTGAAGATCGTGGCGCGCCGGGCCCGGACGATGCTGCGCGCGCTGGACGGCGCGGCGTCGGCCGCCGCCGCCGCGGAGCCGTTCGAGGCTCCGGCCGACGTCGCCGGTGCCGGACGCCATCAGCAGCTCGACCTGTGCCGCGCCGCCGAAGGCCTGCTGCGCAGCGACGACTGGGAGCACCTGGACGAGCGGCTCGCCAGGCTGCAGGGCGACTGGGGCGCGCTCGCCCCCGACGTGGACGAGGATCTGGCCGACCGGTTCGCCGCCGCGTGCGTCGCCGTGCGCGAGCGGCTGGCCCGGCATGCCGCGGAGCAGGCGGCCGTGGAACGCCGGCGCCTCGAGATAGAAGCGCGTCTCGTGCTCTGCGAGCAGATCGCGGCGCTCGAAGGGGACGCCGACACCCTGGCGCAGCTCGAGGCGTTCGAAGCGGCCTGGGTTGCGCTGCCGGCGTTCGAAGCGGCGATCGACGAGGCGGCGGCGCTCGACGAGCGCTTCGAGGAGGTCCGTCGTGCGTGCCGGGAGCGTCACGAGGCCTGGCGGACGCTCTGGGCGCGCGCCGGCGAGGTCGCCGAGCGGCTCCAGGAGCTCGAACCGCTCGCCGACAGCGCCGCCCTGGAGGACGTCCTGCCCCGCTGGGCCGCGCTCCAGGCCGCCTGGGCCGGCGTGCGCGAGACGCCGGCCGCCTCCGGGGATCTCGCCGCCCGGCTCGACGCGCTGGGCGCCCGCGTCGCGGCGCGCGACGCCGCGGCGCGCGACGCCCGCGAGCAGGAGGCGCGCGACAACCTGCAGCGCGCGCAGCAGCACGTCGAGCAGCTCGAACAGGCGACGCAGGCGCCGGCGCTCACCCTCAAGCAGGCCGAACGCCGCCTGCGCGACGCCAAGACGTTTGCCGCCGCCCTCCCGCGCTTCCCGACCCGGCACGACCGGGACGAAATCGCCCACCGCCTGAAGGCGCTGCAGGCGCTGCTGTTCCAGCGCGTCCAGGAGCTGCGCGAGATCGACGAGTGGCAGCGCTGGGCGAACGCCAGCGTTCAGGAACAGCTCTGCGCCCGGATGGAGGCGCTCGCGGCGGTCGACAGCCCGGACGAGGTCGCGCGCGAGATGCGCAGCCTCCAGGAGCGATGGAAGACCGTGAGCGCCGGCCCCCGCGAAAAGGCGCAGGAACTCTGGACGCGGTTCCGGACCGCCCAGGACGCCCTGCGCACCCGGCTCGACGCCCACTTCGCGGAACAGGCTGCGTTGCGGGCCGAGAACCTGAAGAAGAAGGAAGCGCTCTGCGAGCAGGCCGAGGCGCTCGGCGGGTCGACCGACTGGATCCGCACCGCCGACACGTTCAAGCAGCTCCAGGCCGACTGGAAGACGATCGGGCCGGTGCCCCGGGGGACCGAGAAGGCGATCTGGGAGCGGTTCCGGACCGCGTGCGACGGCTTCTTCACGCGGCGCCAGGAGGATCTCGCACGGCGCAAGGAAATGTGGTCGGGCAACCTCGCGAAGAAGGAGGCGCTCTGCGCGCAGGTCGAGGCGCTCGCCGAATCGAGCGACGACTGGGAGCACGTGCTGGCCGAAATCAAGCGGCTGCAGGCGGAATGGAAGACGATCGGTCCGGTCCGCAAGAACCGGTCCGAGACGATCTGGCTCCGCTTCCGCGCCGCGTGCGACCGGTGCTTCCAGGAGCGCGCCGACCGCGGCCGCCGCGACCTGGTGGACCGGCTCGGCACGCGCGAGGCGATCTGCCAGGAGCTGGAAGCGCTCGTCCCGCCGGCCGATCGACCCGACGGGCCCGCGCCGGACGACCTGCTCGCCCGCGTCCGCGAGATCCGCGCGCGGTGGCAGCAGGCCGGCGGCGCGAGCGGCCTGCCGCGCGAGCAGGCGGCGCAGCTCGGCCAGCGGTTCGACGAGGCGTTCGCCCGGCTCGTGGCCGCGTGGCCCGCCGGCTTCGCCGGCAGCGAGCTGGATCTCGACGCCAACCGGCGCCGCCTGGAGGAGCTCTGCCTCACCGTCGAGCGGCTCGTGTCGCCGGGCGGCCCGCGTGACACCCTCGTCGCGCCGGCGACGCGGCTGGCGGAGATGCTGCGGGAGGCGCTGGCGGCCAACACGATCGGCGGGCGCGTCGACGATGAGGCGCGCTGGCGGTCGGCCGCCGAGGAGATCAAGCGGGCACAGGCCGCCTGGCCGCGCGTCGGCCCGGTGCCCGAGGCCGTGCAGCGGCAGCTGACCGGCCGGTTCCAGCGGGCGTGCCGGCGGTTCTTCGATCAGCGGGAGCAGCGCCGCCGGATGTCGAACGTGTCCTGACCGGGGCCGGGCGGCGGCCGGCGGGCGCGCGCGGCCGGGCGGCGGCCCGTGGCCAGGCGCCGCGCTCGGTAATTACTTGACATGTCAATTAATGTCCTGTAATCTCTCTATCCATGTCGCCCGGCAACCTCCAGCGTGAACTCCGCCAGCGCAAGCCGTTCGTCTCGACCAGCCACGAAGCGGTGGTCGACATCATCCGGACGGCCGACCACGTGCGCCGGGTGCTGTTCCGGGCGATCGCGCCGTCCGGCATCACCAGCCAGCAGTTCAACGTGCTGCGGATCCTGCGCGGCGCCGGCGAGGACGGCCTGCCGACGCTCGAAGTCGCCGACCGGATGGTGGAGCAGACGCCGGGTGTGACGCGGCTGATGGACCGCCTGGAGGCCAAGGGGTTCATCCGGCGGCAGCGCTGTCCCCGCGACCGCCGGCAGCATCTCTGCTGGATCACCGCCGCCGGACGCGAGCTGCTGGATCAGCTCGAGGCGCCCGTCCGGCAGGCGGGCGACCGCTGCATGCAGTCGCTGAGCGAAGCGGAGCGCCGGTCGCTCATCCGGCTGCTCGACACCGTGCGCCAGCCGCCGGCGTAAGCCGCCATTTTTTTGCCTGAACACATGACCAGTCAATGGTTGAGCATTGAATCTTCGCGCGGCCCCGGCCGCGCCCACCGCCCAGGGAGGATCGACATGACCACGACGACGACCACCACCCCGACCACCACGCTCACGATCGACCCGGTGCACTCCGAGATGACGTTCCAGGTCCGCCACCTGGTGACGAAGGTCCGCGGCCGCTTCAACGAGTTCTCCGGCACGATCAGGCTGGACGAGGCGCAGCCCGAGCGGTCGTCGGTCGAGCTGACCATCAAGACCGCCAGCATCAGCACGCAGAACGAGGATCGCGACAAGCACCTGCGGTCGGACGATTTCTTCGCCGCCGACACGCATCCGCAAATCGCCTTCCGCAGCACGCGCATCGTCAAGACGGGCGACGAGGCGTTCGACGTGACCGGCGACCTGACCATGCGCGGAGTGACGAAGGCGATCACCCTGCCGGTGACCCATCTCGGCAAGGCGAAGGATCCGTGGGGCGGGGAGCGGTACGGCTTCGAAAGCGCGATCACGCTGAACCGGAAGCACTACGGCATCTCGTTCAACGCGGCGCTCGACAACGGCGGCCTGCTGCTCGGCGAGGACGTGAAGATCACGATCAATATCGAAGCGGTCGCCTCCTGACGCCCGGGACCCGGTGCTCGATGTGAGGGCCCGCGGCCCGCGCGAAGCGTCGGAGGGACGCGCGGCCGTCGTGAGGCACGACGGCCGCGTCCGGCCCTCACTTCTTGTCGATCTTCAGCAGCTGCACGTCGAACACGAGCATGCCCTTCGGCGCTCCCGGCTGGCCGTGGTACGCCAGGTGTTCCGGAATCCAGAAGCGCCGCGTCTCGCCGACGACCATCAGCGGCACCCCGTCCTGCCAGCCTTTGATCACCTGATCGAGCCGGAACGTCGCCGGCTCGCCGCGCATCACCGAGCTGTCGAACATCTTTCCGTCGGTCGTCCAGCCGGAGTACTGGACCGTGACCGTGCTGTGCTGGCCCGGGTGCACCGTCCCGGTCCCCTTGACGAGCACCTGGCTGAAGAGGCCTGACGGCGATCGGACGGCGTCGGCGGGCGGGGCGGCCACGTCCGGCGGCGTCTGCGGAGGATGGATGATGCCGAGCAGTTCCACGTCGAACACCAGCGGGCCCGCCGGCCGGCCCTTCTGGCCCGCGTAGGCCAGGCTCTCGGGAATCCAGAAGCGGCGCTTCTCGCCGACGACCATCAGCGGCAGGCCTTCCTGCCAGCCTTTGATGAGCGCCTTGAGCGGGAACGTGCTCGGCGTGCCGCGCACGAGCGTGCTGTCGAACATCGTGCCGTCGGTGTGCCAGCCGGTGTAGTTGACGGTGATGAGATCGTCGACGGTCGGATGCACCGTGCCGGTGCCCGGCTGGAGGCGCATCGTGGCGAGGCCGCCCGGCAGGTGCTGGGCATCGGCCGGCGCCGAGGCGACGTCGGGGGGCGGTGGAATCGTCTTGGGGGCCGGCGCCTGAGCGCTGGCGCCGGCGACGGGGGAAAGGAACAGGCCGAGCGTGATCAGCAGCGGGACGAAGATTCGCATCATAAGTCCCGGATCGTGTCTCTGATCGCCCTTCCGGCGCAAGGGCGCTCACCTGGCGCGCCGGCTGACGGGGCGCCCGGGGACCCGGGCGTCCGGGTCCCCGGCGCCGGTCAGTGCGGCTTCTGCGGCTGACGCTGCTCCTGGCGGACCTGGCCCAGCTGATCGAGCGTCTTCTTGAGCGTCTCGAGCTTCGCGCCCGCCTCCCCGAGCTTGCCCTGGGCGGTCAGCTGCTGGTACGCGTTGAACGCCGCCGCCGCCTGGTCGATGAGCGCCCGCACCTGCGGCGTCATGATGAGCGCCGGCTGGTTGGGCGGGCCGCTGCCGCCGGTCGGCGCGGCCGCCGTGGTGGTCGCGGCGCCGGCCGGGACGCCGATGCCGGCCGCCTCCGCGCCGCTCTCGCCGAACAGCGCGGTCATGGCCGCCTGGAACGTCGGGCCGTAGCCGACCCGGTTCTGCAGCGCGAGCACCACGAGGCGCATCTCGGGCATCGGGCTGTGTTCGGCCTGCAGGTAGATCGGCTCGGCGTACAGCAGGCCGCGCCCGATCGGGATGACGAGCAGGTCGCCGCGCCGGACGTGCGACCCCTGCTGGTTCCACAGGGTCAGCTGGCCGGAGAGCTGAGCGTTCTGGTCGATCCGCGCTTCGACCTGCAGCGGGCCGTCGACGAGCTTGCTCTTCGGGAAGTCGTAGACGACCGCCTTGCCGTAGGCGGAGCCGTCGCTGCGCCCGGCGATCCAGCCGATCAGGTTGTTGCGGTTCGCCGGCGTGAACGGCAGGATGTTGACGAATTCGACCGCCTTGTCGCTTTCCTCCGGCAGCCGCATCATGACGTAGTTCGGCTGCATCGGCTGGGCGACCTGTTCGCCCTGCTGGCCGAGCGAGACCTGGCTCGCGACCGTCCAGAGATCCTCCCGGTTGTAGAAGACCTCCGGATCCGTCATGTGGTACAGGCCGTACGCCGCCGCCTGCACTTCCAGCTGCAGCTCCGGGTAGCGGATGTGCTGCCGGAGCCCCGGCGGCATGGCGTCGGCGTTCTGGAACAGCCCCGGGAAGATCCGCTCATACGCCTGGATGATCGGATCGGTCGGATCGAACACGTAGAACCTGACGGTGCCGTTGTAGGCGTCGATGGTCACCTTGACGCTGTTGCGGAGGTAGTTGATCGGCTGGTCGCCGAGCTGGTACTCCTGCGCGTACGGATACATGTCGGACGAGGTGAACGCATCGAGCATCCAGAACAGGTGCCCGTCGGGCGCCACGACGATGTACGGATCGGGATCGTAGGTGAGGAACGGCGCGATCGCCCGCACGCGCTGGAAGATGTTGCGGCGCATCAGGAGCCGGCTGTCGGGCGTGACGTCGTCGCTGAACGGGAGCTTGGTCAGGTCGCCGCGATCGGCGGCGATCAGCAGGCGCCGGAAGAAGCCGCCGATCCGGATGCCGCCGGTGCCGGTGTAGGTCGTGTAGTTGTTGCTCTCGCCTTCCGGATAGTTGAATTCCCGCTGGTGGGTCTTGACGTAGACGTCGGTGTCGGTCAGCTCGCCGAAGTAGATCTGCGGCCGGGTGACCTTGATGGACGGCACCGTGCTCTGGATCGGCATGTTGCTCAGAATCAGGTCCGGCATGCCCTCGGGCGTGAAGCCGTTCACCGAATTCATCGTGACGCCGTAGCCGTGCGTGTAGATCAGTTTGTCGTTGATCCAGTTCGGGCCGCCGGGCAGCTTGTTGAGGTTCAGCTCGCGGGCGGCCAGCATCATCTCGCGCTCGTGGCCGTCGATGTCGTACCGGTCGATGTCGATCTGCGGGAAATCGTAGTAGGTCCGGATCTCCTGGATCTGCCGCAGCGTGTCGCGCAGCGCCCGCCAGTCCCACAACCGGATGTTGTCGAACGTCTGCTGGTTGTTCGCCAGGTCGATCGCCGCGGCGCCGCTCTCCGCCGGGAAGGAGTGGCGGACGATCTTGTTCAGGCCGAATGCCTCGCGCGTGAACTTGATGTTGTTCGCGATGTAGGGACGCTCGCGCGAGAGCTCGTTCGGCTTGACGATGAAGCTGCTGACGTACCACGACGTCATCGACATGCCGGCGTACACGAGGATCGCCGGAATCACGGCGGCAATCACCCAGCGCAGGCGCGCCGCGCCGGCGGCGTTGACGAAGGCGACGACGGCGCCGGCCGCCAGCGCGATCGACACGATGAGCAGCCCCGGCAGGTCGATGTGGGCATCGGTGTAGTCGACGCCGGAGAAGATCGGGTGCGTCTGGTACAGGCGGTCGAAGCGCCCCAGGTACACGCGCGCCGCGACCACCAGCAGGAGCAGGCCGATCGTGATCGACAGGCCGCGCCAGGCCCCGGCCGGCCGCGCAATCCGGCCGCGCCCCAGGGTGGCGGGCGCCTGCGTGATCGCGGTGTAGAACACCGCGGCCGCGAGCATCAGCACCGCCAGCACGTTCAGCCAGCCGACGATGAGCTCCCAGGCGGGCAGCGTGAACAGGTAGAAGGCGACCGGCCGGCCGAAGATCGGATCGACCATCGCGCCGGCAGCCGCCTGATGGCCGTACCAGTACAGCGCGAACGTGGGCCAGTCGCTCATCAGGCCGGCGCCCGCGATGAGGCCGCCCAGCACCGCGATCACCACCGTCGCCAGCTTCAGGATCGGTTCGACCGGGAACGCGAGCGGCTGGCCGTTGATCAGGATGCTGCGCGACGACAGGTGGGACAGATCCCGGGGGCGGAGCAGGGTCAGCCCGATGTACAGCACCAGGAACGTGACCAGCGCCACGCCGACGAACACCGTGCTCCGGAGGTCGAGCGATTTCCAGAACACCCCGGCGTAGCCGAGCGACGAAAACCACAGCGACTCGACATACAATGAAATCGACGTCCCGCTCGTCAGAAAGATGACCAGCAGGATGGCGAGCGCGGTGATCAGGCCGCGGTGTGAACGCGGGCGGCGCGGGGGCCACTCGATGATGGGGGGCTGGCCGCCAGGTTCGAAGCGTTCCGGCATCGGGACACGTCCTTTTCTCCCGGCGCCTGGCCACTGCGGACCCCGGCGCCGGGAAGCAACTTAGAGTTCTACCACGAGCGGTCCGCGCGGGCCTACCCGGCCGCGCGGACCAGCTGAGCCGGATCCGCGCCGGGCGGGGCCGTGTCGAGCTATAGTGATGGCGCGTCGCCGGGCCGTGTCGAGCCGGCGTCGCGGGTCGGGGCCGCCGGCCGGCCGGCGGCAGGCCCCCCCGGGAGGGATGCGTCCGGGGCCCGGGGCGGCATGCGCAAGGGCGCGCGATTACGTAAGGAGAAGCGATTCCATGAAGGTGGGGCAAGCCTTTCGAGACGGCCTGATGGGGGGCCTCATAACGCTCGCAGTGCTGCTGGTCGCGTTCATGATGAACACGTTGCGGCTCAGCCAGTTGCCGTTCCAGTGGCAGGTCGTCGCCTTCATCCACCACTGGCCCACGCTGGTCGGGATGCTCGCGATCTTCTTCGTCCTGTACGGGCTGATCGGGATCGTGTACGCCCTGGGCTTCGAGCGGATCGTGCGCGAGGCGAGCCCCGCCTGGGGCATGCTGTTCGCGCTGCCGCACATGGTCTTCATCGGCTACCTGGTCGGCTTTCTGCCGGCGATGGGCCTCTGGCCGAGCCTGCTGCAGCCGGGGCCCGGCCTGCTGTTCATGAATTACTTCTTCGCGGGGCCGTTCGTCCTGCTGTTCTCGCACTTCGCGTACGGCATCACGATGGGGCTGCTGTACAAGCCGGTCGCCGAGCCGCGGCTCGGCTGACGTCTCAGAAACTGCGACATCCGCCGTGACATAACCCGTCCCCCCGGAACCGGCGGGCGGCCGTTCTCGTCTCACTGCAGGGGGGCGATGGCTGCTCTGTGGCAGGACGTGCGCTATGCGGCTCGCATGTTGCGGCGGCAGCCAGGCTTTGCGGCCGTGGCCGTGCTGTCGCTGGCACTCGGCATCGGCGCGAACACCACGATCTTCAGCCTCCTGAACTCGATCTTCTTCCACCCGCTGCCGGTGGCCGAACCGTCGCGGCTGGTCGACGTCTTCACCACCGACGCGCGTAACCCCGGCTTCCTGCCGGTCTCCTTCGACAACTTCAAGGACTACCGAGACCAGACGGAGGCGTTCTCCGGTGCGCTGGCCTACCAGTTCGTGCCGATCAGCCTGGGCGCGGAGCGGGGGGAGCAGCCGCAGGTCGTGGCCGGCCAGATCGTCACCGGCAATTACTTCTCGCTGCTCGGCGTGACGCCGGCGCTCGGGCGGTTCTTCCTGCCCGAGGAGGATCAGGTGCCGGACCGCAATCCGGTGGTGGTCCTCGGGAATGCGCTGTGGCGGACGCGGTACGGCGCGGACCGCGGGATCGTCGGCCGGACGATCCAGGTGAACGGCATGGCGTTCACGGTGATCGGCGTGGCGCCGCGGGCGTTCATCGGGACGGACACCGGCGTGCGGGTGGCGCTGTGGGTCCCGATGATGATGCATCACCGGGTGCTGCCGCTCGATGCCGAGACGTTCGATTCGCGGCGGGCGCTGATGTTCAGCGTCATCGCGCGGCTCAAGCCGGGCGTGAGCACGGCCCAGGCCGCGAGCCAGGTGCAGGCGGTCGGCGAGCGTCTGGCGCAGGCCTATCCGACCGACAACAAGGGGCGGGGCGGGCGGATCGTGCCGCTGGCCGAGGCGGCGGTCAATCCGAACATCCGCGGCGTATTCAAGCTGGCGGGCCTCATCCTCATGACGGTCGTCGGCCTGGTGCTGCTCATCGCGTGCGCGAACGTGGCGAGCCTGCTGCTGGCCCGGGCGACCGCGCGGCGCCGCGAGATCGCCGTGCGCGTGTCGCTCGGGGCGAGCCGGTGGCGGCTGGCCCGGCAGCTGGTCACGGAGAGCCTCCTGCTCTCGCTCGCCGCCGGCGGGCTCGGGCTCGTGCTCGGCGTCTGGGCGCGCGATCTGCTGCTGGGGCTGGCGCCGGCGCCCAACGGGCCGTTCGTCATCGACCTGGGGGGCGGCTTCGACCTCCGCGTCCTGGGCTTCACGCTCGCGGTGGCGGTCGTGACCGGCGTGCTGTTCGGGCTGGCCCCGGCGATCCAGGCGACGCGGCCGGACCTGGTGGTCGATCTGAAGGAGCGCTCGAGCCAGGTGAGCGACATGCGGAGCCACTTCAGCCTGCGGAAGATCCTGGTCGTGGCGCAGGTCGCGCTGTCGTTCGTCGCCCTGGTCGGCTCCGGCCTGTTCCTGCGCAGCCTCCACAACGCGCAGCAGATCAATCCCGGCTTCCGCACCGGCCACCTCGCCCTCGTGACGTTCAACGTCCAGGCGCAGGGGTACAGCCAGCCGCGCGGCGAGGCGTTCTACCGCCAGGTGCTCGATCGGGTCCAGGGGCTGCCGGGGGTGCGCCGCGCCAGCCTGTCGACGATGCTGCCGCTGTCGGGCGGCGGATTCATGCGGAGCGTGTTCATCGAAGGGCAGGCGGCCCCGCCGGGCGGCAACGGCGTCCTCGTGCTCACCAACACGGTCACCCCGGGCTACTTCGAGACGATGGGGATCCGGCTCAGGACCGGGCGGATGTTCGCCTCGACCGACATCGCCGGCGGCCCCCGGGTCGCGATCATCAACGAGACGATGGCGAAGAAGTTCTGGCCGGCCGGCGACGCGGTCGGCCACCGGTTCCGCTTCTTCGGGCAGGACGACCCGCTGCAGATCGTCGGGGTGGTGGCCGACAGCAAGTTCGGCACGCTCGGCGAACAGCCGCAGTCGTGCGCGTACACGCCGATGGCGCAGTCCTACGCCGGCCAGGTGTCGCTCGAAGCCTGGACGACGGGCGACCCGGCGGCCGCGCTCGGGACGATCCGGTCCGCCGTGCAGGGCCTGGATCCGAACCTGCCGCTGACGGGCGTCACCACGATGAATCAGGTGCTCGACCAGTCGCTCGTCGCGGCGCGGCTGGGCGCGATCACGCTCGGCGCCTTCGGTCTGCTCGCCCTGGTGCTGGCGGCGATCGGGCTCTACGGCGTGATGGCCTATCTGGTGACGCAGCGGACGCAGGAGATCGGCGTGCGGATGGCGCTCGGTGCCCGCGCGGCCGACGTGCGGTGGCTGGTCGTCCGGCAGGGGATGGTGCTCGCGCTCGCCGGCATCGGCGTCGGGGCGGGCGCCGGCCTCCTGCTGGCGCGCGCCGCGTCGGGCCTGCTCTACAACGTCAGCGCGATCGACGCGCCGACGTTCGTCGTCATCCCGCTGCTGCTGGGCACGGTCGCGCTGCTGGCCACGATCCTGCCGGCCCGCCGGGCGACCCGGATCGATCCGATGCTCGCGCTCCGCTGCGAATGACGCCGCTGGGGGCCGTCCGGCCCCTGCGCCGACCGCACGAAACGCCGCCCGATTCACATCCCGCCCTGTCGGCTGCGGCCGGTCATGGATGAGGTGGCCGCGCGCTTCCCGGAAAAATTTCAGAGACGCCCGGCCGGCGCCAGCGAACCGGTGTCTATGGATGTAGCCGGCCGGTTGGCGTCCACGCTCGCACGGTCAGACAGGGGGCGACATGACGGCGCTGTGGCGGGACCTGCGTTACGCGGCGCGCATGCTGTGGCGACAGCCCGGCTTCACCGCCGTCGCGGTGCTGTCGCTGGCGCTCGGCATCGGGGCCAACACCGCGATCTTCAGCATCATCGATTCCATCTTCTTCCAGACCGTTCCGGTGCGGCAGCCGTCGCGGCTGGTCGAGCTGTTCACCACCGACCGGCGTAACCCGGGTCTCCTCGGAATCTCACGTCTGAACGCCATCGACTACGGCCGGCAGGTGCCGGCCCTCTCCGGCGTGGCGCACGACACGTTCGTGCCGATCACGCTGGGATCCAGCGGGCGCGAACAGCCGGAGATCGTGACCGGCCAGATGGTGTCCACCAACTACTTCAGTCTGCTCGGCCTGAAGCCGGCGCTCGGCCGGTTCTTTCTGCCGGAAGAGAACCAGGTGCCCGACCGCGATCCGGTGGCGGTCCTCGGCGACGCGATCTGGCGCACGCGCTTCGGCGCCGACCCCCGGATCCTCGGGCGATCGATCCGGATGGACGGCACGCCGTTCACGGTCGTCGGGGTAATGCCGCGCGCGTTCACGGGGCTCATCACCGGCGTCCGCATCGACGTGTGGGTGCCGACGATGATGCACCACCTGGTGATGCCGCTCGACACCCTCGTGTTCGACCACCGGCGGGCGCTCATGTTCAGCGCGTTCGGACGGCTCGCGCCGGGCGCGACCATCGCGCAGGCGCAGGTGCAGGCGAATGCCGTCGCCCGCCGGCTGCAGCAGGCCTATCCGATGCCGGATGCGGGACGCGGGGTGCGTCTGGTGCCGCTGAACGAGGCGCTGCTGAACCCGAATGCGCGGGCGCTCTTCACGCGGATCGCCGTCGTGCTGATGGCGATCGTCGGCCTGGTGCTGCTCATCGCCTGTGCGAACGTGGCCAACCTGCTGCTGGCGCGCGCGGCGGCGCGGCGCCGCGAGATCGCGGTGCGCGTGTCGCTCGGGGCCGGGCGCCGGCGGCTCGGCCGGCAGCTGATGACCGAAAGCGTACTGCTCGCGCTGCTCGGCGGCGCCCTGGGGCTGCTGGTCGGCGTCTGGGTGCGCGATCTCATCTGGGGGCTGCGCCCGCCGGGCCCGTTCGCCATGCAGCTCGGCCCGGCCGTGGACGGGCGGGTGCTGGCGTTCACGTTCGGCGTCGCGATTGTCACCGGCCTGCTCTTCGGGCTCGCGCCGGCCATTCAGGGGACGCGCCCCGACCTGGTGGCCGATCTGAAGGACCGGTCGAGTCAGGTGAGCGATATCTCCGGACGGCTCAGCCTGCGGAAGACACTGGTCGTGCTGCAGGTGGCGCTGTCGTTCGCCGCGCTGATCGGCGCCGGCCTCTTCGTGCGCAGCCTGCAGAACGCCGAGCGGATCGCCCCGGGATTCCGCACACACGATGTCGCCGTCCTGAACTTCAACCTGCAGGCGGCCGGATACCGCGACGCGCGCGGGCGCGCGTTCGACCGGCAGGTCCTCGATCGGGTCGCCGGGCTGCCGGGCGTCCGGCGGGCCAGCCTCTCGACGGTCCTGCCGATGGCCGGCGGTGGGCTCGGACGGACGATCCTCCTCGAAGGACGGGCGGCGCCGCCCGGCGGGAGCGGCCTCGTCGTGCTGACCAGCTCGGTCACGCCCGGCTACTTCGACGTCATGCGGATCGCCCTCCGCCGCGGCCGCCTCTTCGCGCCGACCGATGTCGCCGGCGCGCCGGGGGTCGCGATCGTCAACGAGGCGATGGTGAGGCGGTTCTTTCCGGCGGGCAACGCGGTCGGGCAGCGCTTCCGGTTCTACGGACAGGATGCGCCGCTCGAAATCGTCGGCATCGTCGCCGACAACGAGTTCGGCTCGGTCGGTGAACCGCCGAGGCCCTGTGTCTACGTCCCGCTGGACCAGGGCGACATGGGGCAGGTGTGGCTCGAGGTCTGGACGTCCGGGCACACCCAGGCGGCGCTCGGCACCGTGCGCAGCGTCGTCCAGGGGCTGGACCGCGACCTGCCGCTGACCGGCCTCTCGACGATGGGGCAGCAGGTCCGGTCGGCGTTGTGGGGCCCGCGGATGGGCGCCGCTCTGCTCGGCGCGTTCGGTCTGCTGGCGCTCGTGCTGGCGGCGATCGGGCTCTACGGCGTGATGGCGTACCTGGTCACGCAGCGGACGCCGGAGATCGGGGTGCGGATGGCGCTCGGCGCGACGGCGCGCGACGTGCGCCGGCTCATCGTCCGGCAGGGGATGGCACTGGCGCTGGCCGGCATCGTCGTCGGGCTGCTGGCCGGGTTGGCGCTCGCGCGGGTCGAGTCCCGGCTCTTGTACGGCGTCGGCACCGTGGACGTGCCGACCTACCTCGTCGTGCCGGTCGTGCTGGCGGGCGTGGCGCTCCTGGCGACCCTCCTGCCGGCCCGCCGGGCGACCCGCATCGACCCCCTGGCGGCACTCCGGCACGAATGACGAAATCGTGTGCGGCGCGGGCTGTCTCCGTGCACGTTCTGTTTGACACCCGGATCGGCGGTCATTACCATCGGGACATTCCCGATGGCCGTTCCGGTGCCGGTCCGTCGTGTCTCCTCCCCCTTCATCGAGGCGGAGTTCCCGCGGGACGTCGGCCGGAGGCGGTCGCCGGCCGGCCGCCTGCGCGGATCCGCCGGCGCGACGGTCGTGCCCTGTGGTCCGGCTCCCGCGGCCGGCGACACCGCCCGGGGGGCGCGGTCGCGGCGCCTGCGTCCGGGATGCGCGACGGCGCCGCGACGATGAGGCCTGCAATGCGCAAGATCGCGATCGTCAACATGAAGGGCGGCGTGGGCAAGACGACGACGGCCATTCATGTGGCGGCCGGCCTTGCCGGCCGCGGCGGGCGGGTGCTGCTGGTCGACGCCGATCCGCAGGGCAACGTGGGGCACGTCCTGCGCGTGCATCCGGCGCGTACGCTCCGGGACCTGCTGCTGGATGAGGCGCCGGCCGACGCCGTGGTGGTGCGGGAGGTCCGGACGAACCTGGACGTCATCGCGTGCACGCCGGCCGCGTTTTTGCTCGAGGCGCAGCTGGCGGGCGTCGTGCAGCGCGAGACGCTGCTCGCGCGGCGGCTGCGGGCGCTCGACGGCTACGAGGCGGTCGTGATCGACTGCTCGCCAGCCATGAGTCTGATGACCTATAATGCGCTTCTTTACGCCGACGAAGCGGTCGTGCCGATCGGCATGGACTGGCTGGCGATCGTCGGCGCCCGCCAGACGCTCGACGGTGTTCGCGAGATCCGCGAATTGTGGCCCGAGCGTCCGCTGAGCCTGCTGGCGATCCTGCCGACCGCCGTGCACCCCGGCACCAACGCGGCCCGCGCGACGCTGGAGGCCATCGAGCGGGACGAGGAGATGGCGGCGTCGGTGTGGCGGCCCGGCATCCGGCAGTGCATCGACCTGCGGTACGCCGCGGCCGCGCATCAGACGATCTGGGAATACGCGCCGTCCAGCCGGGCGGCGGAAGACTACACGGCGTTCGTCGAGTTCGTGGCGGCGCCGTGCCCGCGCCGGGAGACCTCAGCCGATGGCGAAGTCCAGAACACGCAAGCCGTCCTTTGACGACCCCGCTCCGCCGGACGGTCCGGACGGGCAGACCGGCTGGGTGTATCGGTCGACGCCAGCCGGGCGGACGCGCCAGCCTGCGGGGCGACGGCGGACCGGCGGATCGGACGTGCCGCCCCCGCCGGCCGCGCTGCCGCCGGCCGCGGCCGGACCGGCGCCGGTGCCGGCTCTGGTGCCGGCGGCGCCGGCGCGCGGTCTGCTGGAATCGGGCGTCGATCTGCTGTCGATCCCGTTTGCGTTTGCGCTCGTGCTCGTCCTCGTTCCCCTCACCTGGTTCAAAGGGCACGCGCCCGGCTCTACCCATTGAGCGGATCGGTTCGCCGATGCGGCGGTCGCGCGCGGCCCGGCCTCCGACGGCGTGCCGGTGCCGGCGCAGCGCGCAGGGGCCCGAGGATCCAATCCAGGAGGTGTTGTTCCTTGCAGACCACAAGTTCAAGGATGTTGCGTGGTGCCGCAGTGGCGCTGTGTCTGGCCGGTGTGCTGGCGGGCTGCCGCCGGCAGGTCGTCTGGTCCGGCATCGCCATGGAGCCGGCGACCGGGACGATCAAGCTGGCCGCTCAGGAGCCCAACTGCGGTTGTACGACCATCGCGAATACGAGCGGGCAGACGCTCAGGCTGCGGGCGACCATGCGGGACTCCACGATCGGGTCGACGTCGCTGCAGCCCGGCCAGCGGCTGCGGTTCCGCTTCGACTGGGCGGGCCCCGCGAACGACGACGTGTACGTGCTGCACGGCACGACGGAAAACGGGCAGCCCGTCGATCTGACGAAGGCGATCCGCGTCGAGGAGAATCCCCGGTGGGAGGACTGCAGCTCGGCCAGCTGCACGTACGGCGCGCTGATGATGAATCTGGGAGAGACGGGGCGGTGAAGGCGTCCGGCGGTCTTCGCGGGCGTCAGGAGCGTGTCGCGCCCTGCCGGCCGGAGGCTTCGCGGCGATGCTGATCGGCGCGGACGGCGTGCCCCTGCTCAGCCTGTTGCGGCGGGGCTCGGCGAAGTTCACGGTCGAGCTCATGGCGATCGTGGCGGTGTCCGGGCTCGCGAACGCGCTGCTGCTCGTCCTCATCAATGCGGCGGCCGGCAACGCCTCCAATGCGATCGCGAACACGCAGCTGTTCTGGCTGTTCATCGTCGTGATCGTCCTGTTCGTCGTCGCCGAGCGGTACATTCTCTCGACGTCGATCGTGGAGGTCGAGCGGCTGCTGCACGGGATCCGGGTGCGGCTGTCGGCGCGCATCCGGGAGGCGGATCTGCTGGGGCTCGAGGGCCTCGGGCGGTCGGAGATCTACGCCAGCGTCAACCGCGAGACGCAGACGATCTCGCAGGCGGCGACGACGCTCGTCATCGCGCTCCAGTCGACGCTGATGGTGTTCTTCAGCGTCATCTACCTCGCGTGGCTGTCGTGGACGGCGTTCGCCCTGACGGCGGTGCTGACCTGGCTCGGCCTGCAGATTCACTTCCGGCGCTCCCTGGAGTACAACCGGCTGCTGCAGGAGGCGACCGCGCGCGAGAACGATTTCTTCGACGTGCTGACGCACCTGCTCGACGGCTTCAAGGAAGTGAAGATGAGCCGCGGGCGCGCGGCCGATCTGTTCGAGCACCTGACGGACGTGTCGGGCGCGGTCGGCGACCTGAAGGTCCGGTCGGGGGCGGCGTTCACGGAGCACTTCGTCTTCGCGCAGGTGTCCTTCTATTCCCTCATCGGCGGGATCGTCTTCCTGCTGCCGCGCATCAGCCCGACGTATTCGTCGGTCGTGATCAAGGCGACCGCGGCCGTGCTGTTCATCATCGGGCCGCTCTCCGGCATGGTGGCGGCGATTCCGCTGTTCGCGCGCGCGAACGTCGCCGCGCAGAACATCGAGGCGCTGGAAGAGACGCTCGAGCAGGCGGCGTCGCCCGAGCCGCCGGCCGACGAGCCGATCCGGCCCGACGGCCGGTTCGGGACGGTCGAGCTGCGCGAGGTCACGTTCCGCTACGCGGACGAGGGGAGCGGGGCCTTCGGGATCGGGCCGGTCGACCTGGCCATTCCGTCCGGCGAGCTGCTGTTCATCGTCGGCGGCAACGGCAGCGGCAAGTCGACGTTCCTCAAGGTGCTGACCGGGCTGTATCACCCGATGAGCGGGACGATCGCCCTGGATCAGACCGTCCTGACGCCGGCCGAGGCGCCGTGGTATCGGAGCCACTTCAGCGTGATCTTCTCCGACTATCATCTGTTCGATCGGCTGTACGGGCTGCGCGACGTCGATCCGGCGCGCGTCGACGCGCTGCTGCGGCTGATGCAGCTCGACCAGAAGACCCGCTTCGAGGACGGCCGGTTCACGACCCAGGATCTGTCGAACGGCCAGAAGAAGCGGCTGGCCGTCGTCGTCAGCCTGCTGGAGGAACGGCCGATCCTGGTGTTCGACGAGGTCGCGGCGGATCAGGACCCGGAATTCCGGCGGTTCTTCTACGAGGAGCTGCTGGCCGACCTGAAGCGCCAGGGCAGGACCGTGATCGCCGTCACCCACGACGATCGGTACTTCGGCGTGGCCGATCGGGTGCTGAAGATGGATTACGGACGGTTCGTGCCGTACGCCGGCGCGTGAGGCAGGCGGGTGGTCCGGCGCCCGGAAGAGAAGGCGGCTCATGTCTGAAAGCCTGAAGGAACGCACGCAGAAGCTCGAGAAGGTGGCGCTCGCGTCGGAGACGGAGGCCCGCCGATGGGCCGGCGAGCACGATGTCCGGCTGCTGCTGGCGGTACTGGCCGTCGCCTTCTTCGTCGTCTACTACTGGTCGAGCATCGTGATTTCGATCGGCGCGGGCCAGGCGGGCGTGCTGTGGTCGCGGTTCGTCGGGACCGAAGTGAACGCGGTCTACCCGGAGGGCATTCACTTCATCCTGCCGATCGATATCATGACGATCTACAACGTCCGGTACCAGAAGATCGACCGCTCGTTCGACGTGCTGGCCAAGGACGGACTCGACCTCAAGGTCGATCTCTCGATCCGGTTCCGGCCGATCGAAAAGCTGCTGGGGCGGCTGCACCAGGAGGTCGGGCCGGATTACGTCTCGACCGTCGTCGTGCCCGAGGTCGGCACGGCGCTGCGCGCGGTGATCGGGCAGTACCGGCCCGAACAGCTGTACGCCCAGTCGTTCTCGAAGATCGAGAACGACGTCGTCAATCTCGCGCGCAGCGAGGTGCGCGAGCGATTCGTGTCGATCGACGACGTCCTGATCTACAAGATCACGCTGCCGCCGATCGTGGCGACCGCGATCCAGCGCAAGCTCGAGGCGGAGCAGGACGCCCTCGCGATGCAGTACCGGCTGGAGCAGACCCGGCAGGAGGCCGAGCGACGGCGGCTCGAGGCACAGGGGATCAAGATGTACCAGCAGACGCTGGCCTCGAGCCTCACGCCCCAGGTGCTGCAGTACGAGAGCATCCAGGCGGCGCTGGCGCTGGCCAAGTCCAACAATTCGAAGATCATCGTGCTCGGCGGCGGTGGCAGCGGCAGCGGCAGCGGGTTCCCCTTCTTCTTCAACATGGAATCGCCCCCGAAGGGCGGCGCGGCCGCCAAACCGCCCCACTGAGGCGCCGGCGCTCCCTTCCCGTCGCCGATTTTCCTGAAGCGCCCGCCCCGGGCACGACGCGCCGGTACGGTACAATAGCCGGGCTGCGCGGGCGCATCCCGGCGCCCGCGCCCGGATCGAGGTTTTTCAAGTATGGCCACCGAGGAAGATCAGGACCCCACCGTATACCGGGTGGTGGTCAACCACGAAGAGCAGTATTCCATCTGGCCGGATTTCAAGGAGATCCCGGCCGGCTGGACCGAGCGCGGCCCGAAGGGCACGAAGGACGAGTGCCTCGCGTACATCAAGGAGGTCTGGACCGACATGCGGCCGTTGAGCCTCCGCAAGCGGATGGCCGAGCAGGCTGGCCAGACGGGCCAGGGCCCGCAGGGAGCGTGACGGGCGGGACGGTCGCCGGCAGCCCCTGGTGGCTCGTGCCGCAGCCGAAGCCGCAGGCGACGATGCGGCTGATCTGCCTCGCCGGCGCCGGCTCGGGGGCCGCGGGCTACGTGCCGTGGGCGCGGGCGCTTGCCGCGCAACCGGTCGAACTGTGCGCCGTGCGGCTGCCGGGGCGCGAGAGCCGGCTCCAGGAGCCGCCGTTCGTTCGGGTCGACGCGCTGATCGACGCGCTGGCGCCGGCCGTCCGGTCGCAGCTCGATCGGCCGTACTGCTTCTTCGGTCACAGCATGGGCGCGCTGCTCGCGTTCGAGCTGACGCGCGCGATCCGCGATCGGCACTGGCCGGCGCCCGAGCACCTGTTCGTGTCGGCCGCGCGCGCGCCGCACGTGCCGAGCGCGGACGCGCCGCTGCATCGCCTGCCCGATCCCGAGTTCGTCGACGCGGTGTCGACGCGGTACGGCGGGATTCCGGCGGCGGTGCTGGAACACCAGGAACTGATGGACCTCGTGCTGCCGGCGCTGCGCGCCGACCTGGCGATGGTCGAGTGTTACGACTATCGCGCGGCGGAGCCGCTCGCCTGCCCGATCACCGCGTTCGGCGGCCTGCAGGATCCGCGGGTCACCGAAGAGGCGCTGGACGCCTGGGGGGAACAGACCCTGGGCCCGTTTTCGCGACGCATGTTTCCAGGCGACCACTTCTATCTGAATCACGCGCGTGACGGCCTGCTCGGCGTCATGATGCCCCGCCTCGTCCGATCCTGCGGGTGACGGGCGGCACGTCTGCCCGCTCAGCACGGTTGTTCCGCGCACGTTCGAGACTGCTATGACACGACCCGCGTCGGCACCGGGTGCTTCCGGAATCCCCGGAGACGAGGAGCTGCTCGCGCTCCTGCTGCGGGACGCCGGTGGTCCGGCGGCGGTCGGCGCGCCGATCGGACGCCGCCCGGATCCGGACCGGGCGCCGCTCTCGTTCGCGCAGCAGCGGCTGTGGTTCCTCGATCGCCTCGTGCCCGGCACGACCGCGTATCACGTGCCGGTCGCGTTCCGCCTGCACGGCCCGCTCTCGCCCGCCGCGTTCGTCCACAGCCTCGACGCCGTCGTCGCCCGCCACGAAACCCTGCGGACGGTGTTTCCGATGGACGGCGACCAGCCCGTGCAGCGGATTGCGGCGCCGCGGCCGCTGGCCCCCTCCGTCGAGGATCTGAGCGCGCTCGACCGCGACGCGCGCGAGGCGGCGGTCTCGCGGATCCTCGCGGACGAGTCGGCGCGGCCGTTCGACCTGGCGGCCGGTCCCCTGCTGCGCGTCCGGATGGTGCGCCTCGCCCCGGACGAGCACGTCATCGTCTGCATGCTCCACCACATTGTCTGCGACGGCTGGTCGACCGGCGTGCTGATCCGTGAGGTCGGCGCGCACTACCAGGCGTTCGTGCATCGCCGGCCGGCGGCGGTCGACCCGCTGCCGATCCAGTACGGCGACTTCGCGCACTGGCAGCGGCAGTGGCTGCAGGGCGGGACGCTCGAGGCGCAGATCGCGTACTGGCGGCGGCAACTCGACGGCCTGCCGGCGCTCGACCTTCCGTCCGGCGGCGCGCGCCCGGCGGTGCAGACCTTCGCCGGCGCCTCGGAGCCGTTCACGCTCGGCGCGGAAGCGACCCGCCGCCTGCGCGCGCTCGCCGCCGCGTCTGGCGCGACGATGTTCATCGCCGCGCTGACGGCGTTCAAGCTGCTGCTGGCGCGCGAGACGGGGCAGGCGGACATCGCGGTCGGCTCGCCGATCGCGAATCGTCACCGGCGCGAACTGGAGCCGCTGATCGGGTTCTTCGTGAACACCCTGGTGCTGCGCTCCCGCGTGACCGCCACGCGGACCTTCCGTGAACTGGTCGTCGCGGAGCGGCAGATCGCCGCCGACGCGTTCGCCCATCAGGACGTCCCGTTCGAGAAGCTGGTCGAAGTGCTGAAGCCGGACCGCGACATGGGCCGCAATCCGCTCGTGCAGGTCGTCTTCATGCTGCAGCCGGAGCCCGAGGCGCGGCTGGAGCTGCCGGGGCTGACCCTGACGCCGATCGCCCCTGCCGGGATCGTCGCGAAGTTCGACCTCACGCTGTCGCTGACCGACGGGCCGGACGGCCTGCGCGGGACGTTCGACTACAACACCGACATCTTCCCGCCGGCCGCGATCCGGCGGCTCGCGGCGCGGTTCGGCCGCATCGTCGACGCGGTCTCGGCGGAGCCGGACCGGCCGGTCGCAGCGCTGGCGCTGGCGCCGGACGACGACACCGCGACGCTGCGACGGCTGGCGGCGGGGCTGGACGCGGCGGCACCGGCCGTCCGCAGCGTGGTGGCGCTCGTCGAGGCGCGGGCCGCGGAGGCGCCACGGGCGCCGGCGCTCGGCATGGCAGGCGACCACCTCACGTACGGCGAGCTCGATGCGGCGGCGAACCGGCTGGCCCACGTGCTGCGCGCCAGCGGCGTGGGGCCGGAAGACGTGGTCGCCGTCGCGCTCGACCGCTCGTTCGAGCAGGCGATCGCGTCGCTGGCGGTACTGAAGGCCGGCGGCGCGTACCTGCCGCTCGACCCGGCGCAGCCGCCGCGCCGGCTGGAGACGATGATCCGCGACGCCCGCACGGCGCTCGTGCTGGCGGACCGCCGGCTGGAACATCTCGTGCGGACCCCGGGCGCGCCGGTGCTCGTGCTGGACGGCGACGAGGCGGGGGCCCTGCGGGCGGCGGCGCCGGCGGTCCGGCCGGCCGGCGAACCTGACGCCGACGGGCTGGCGTACGTGATCTACACCTCGGGATCGAGCGGCGAACCGAAGGGCGTGATGGTGTCGCACGCGGCGCTGCTCAATCTCGTCGGCTGGCACCAGCGGGCGTTCGGCGTCACGGCGGTCGACCGCGCCACGCGGCTGGCGGGCGCCGCCTTCGATGCGTCGGTGTGGGAGCTCTGGCCGTACCTCGCCGCGGGGGCCTGCGTGTATCTCGCCGAGGCCGACGTGGTCACCTCGCCGGAGGCGCTGCGGGACTGGCTGCTCGCCCGCCGGATCACCGTGGCCTTCGTGCCGACGCCGCTCGCCGAAGCGGCGCTGCCGCTCGCCTGGCCGGCGGACGCGCCGCTTCGCCTGATGCTGACCGGCGGCGATCGGCTGCATCCCTTTCGGGCGGCACCGCGCCCGTTCCGGGTCGTCAACAACTACGGCCCGACCGAGTTCGCGGTGGTGGCGACCTCGGGGGAGACGCCCGGCGGCCTCGACCGGCCGGTGCCGTCGATCGGCCGCCCGATTGACCACGCGCGCGTGCACCTGGTCGACGAATGGCTGAACGCCGTGCCGCCCGGCGCGCCGGGAGAAATCGCGCTGGGCGGACGGAGCCTGGCGCGGGGCTATGCCGGCCGCGGCGATCTCACGGCCGCCCGGTTCGTCCCCGATCCGTTCGCGGCCGGGCCGGGCGCCCGCCTGTACCTGACCGGCGACGTCGGCCGCTGGCGGTCCGACGGTGAGCTCGAATTTCTCGGCCGGCTCGACCGGCAGGTGAAGATCCGCGGCTTCCGGATCGAACTCGGCGCGATCGAGGCGGTGGTGCGTGAGGCGGCGGGCGTGGCAGATGCCGTCGTCGAGGTCCGCCCGACGCCGGCGGGAGACGGGCGGCTGGTCGCGTGGGTCGTGGCGGATGGATCGCGGCCGCTCGGGCGCGCGGACGTGCGCGCGCATGCGGCGGCGGCCCTGCCCGACTACATGGTGCCGGCCGACGTGCTGCTGATGGAGGCCCTGCCGGTGACCGCTAACGGCAAGGTCGACCGCCAGGCCCTGCCCGATCCGCCGCCGGCGCGCCCCGACCTGCCGGACCGGTTCGTGGCGCCGCGCACCGATCTCGAGCGGGCGCTGGCGGCGATCTGGGGCGAGCTGCTGGGCCGGACCGACGTCGGCCTGTTCGACAACTTCTTCGATCTCGGCGGCCACTCGCTCCTGATGGTCAAGGTGCAGGCGGCCATCCGCGACCGGCTGGGGCGCGACGTGCCGGTGGTCGATCTGTTCGCGCATCCGACGATCACCGCGCTGGCCGCCGCGCTGGACGCCGGGGCGCCGGCGGCGGTCGAGCCGGCCGGCGCGGAGGAACGCGCCGCGCGCCAGCGCGAGGCGCTGCGCCGCCGGCGCGCGACGCACGACCGGCAGGGCCACGGAGGCGCATGAGCGACGCACCGCCTCTCGACGCCGTGGCGATTGTCGGCCTGTCCGGGCGCTTTCCCGGCGCGGCCTCGGTGGACGCCTTCTGGCGCAACCTGTGCGCCGGCGTGGAATCGATCCGTCCGTACACGGACGAGGACCTGCGGGCGCGCGGCGTGGCGCCCGACATGATCGCCCGGCCGGACTTCGTGAAGGCGGGCGCGCTGCTGGACGACTACGACCGGTTCGAGCCGGCGTTCTTCGGGTTCACGCCGCGGGACGCGGAACTGCTGGATCCGCAGCATCGCCTGTTTTTCGAATGCGCCTGGGAGGCGCTCGAGCAGGCCGGCTACGACCCCGGCCGGTACCGCCGGCCGATCGGCGTGTTCGCCGGTGCGAGCGTGAACACGTATCTGCTGTTCAACCTGATGCCGAACCGCCCGCTCATCGAGTCGGTCGGCTTCTACCAGACCTGCATCGCGAACGACAAGGACTCGCTGACGACGCAGCTGGCGTACAAGCTGAACCTGCACGGCCCGTGCATGAGCGTGCAGACCGCCTGCTCGACGTCGCTCGTCGCCGTGCACGTCGCCTGTCAGCACCTGCTGACCTATCAGTGCGATCTCGCGCTGGCCGGCGGATCGACGGTGAAGGCGCCGCATCTGCCGGGCTATCTGTACCAGGAGGGCGGCATCGCCTCGCCCGACGGTCACTGCCGGGCGTTCGACGCGGACGCGCAGGGGACCGTCGGCGGCAACGGCGCCGGCGTGGTCGTGCTGAAGCGGCTCGAGGACGCGGTGGCCGCCCGCGACACGATCATCGCCGTGATCCGCGGATCGGCGGTGAACAACGACGGCGCCGACAAGGTCGGGTTCACCGCGCCCGGGGTGGACGGGCAGGCCGAGGTGATCGGGCTCGCGCAGGCGATGGCCGGCGTCCCGCCCGACACGATCGGCTTCATCGAAGCGCACGGCACGGGGACGCCGCTCGGCGATCCGATCGAAGTGGCGGCGCTCACGAAGGTGTTCCGGGCGGGGACCGCGCGCACCGGCTTCTGCGCGATCGGGTCGGTGAAGACCAACATCGGGCACCTGGACGCCGCCGCCGGCGTGGCCGGGCTGATCAAGGCGGCGCTCGCCGTGGAGCGCGGGCGCATTCCGCCGAGCCTGCACTTCCGGCAGGCGAATCCCCGGTTGAACCTGTCCACGAGTCCGTTCTTCGTGAACAGCGACGCGCGCGAGTGGACCGACAGTCCGCGGCGGGCGGGCGTCAGCTCGTTCGGCATCGGCGGCACGAACGCGCACGTCGTGATCGAGGAGCCGCCGGCCCGGGCGGTGCCGGAAGCGGCCCGCCCGCTGCAGGTGCTGACGGTCGCCGCCCGCACGGAGAGCGCCCTGAACGCGTTGTCCGCGCGGATGGCCGGACACCTGCGTGGCGGACCGGAGCAGCCGCTGGCCGACGTCGCCTACACGCTGCATGTGGGCCGCCGGCCGTGGTCCTGGCGGCGCGCCGTCGTGGCGTCCGGCCCGGCTGACGCCGCCGCCCGGCTCGAGGCGGCGGCCGGCACCCCCGGAGCGATGGTCGGGGAGGCGCGATCGCCGGCCCCCGAGGTCGCGTTCCTGTTTCCGGGACAGGGGGCGCAGCGCGGCGGTATGGGCGCCGGGCTGTATCGACGCGAACGGGTGTTCCGCGCCGAAGTGGACCGCGCGTGCGGGATCCTCCGACCGCTGATCGGTCTGGACCTGCGCGATCTGCTGCTGGCCTCCGGTCGCCAGGCCGAGGCCGCGACGGCGGCCCTCACGCAGACGGCGATCGCCCAGCCGGCGCTGTTCGTGGTCGAGTACGCGCTGGCACGACTGTGGATGCACTGGGGCGTCCAGCCCGGGGCGATGATCGGGCACAGCCTCGGCGAGTACGTCGCGGCCTGTCTGGCGGACGTCTTCACGCCGGACGAGGGTCTGGCGCTCGTGGCCGCGCGCGGCCGGCTGATGCAGTCGGCGCCGGCCGGCGCCATGCTCGCCGTGGCGATGCCGGCACGCGAGATGGCCGGCTGGCTGGACGAGGGGCTGGCGCTCGCGGCCGACAACGCGCCCGCCTCGTCGGTCGTGTCGGGCGCACCGGACGAGGTCGCGCGGCTCGAGTCGGCCCTCGTCTCCCGCGGCATCGCGTGCCGGCGGCTCGAGACGTCGCACGCGTTCCATTGCCGGCTGATGGACCCAATCCTCGACGCGTTCGGCGAGGCGGTCGCGCGCGTGCACCTGCGCCCGCCGGCCCTCCCGTTCGTATCGAACCTCACCGGCACCTGGATCCGGACGGAAGAGGCGGTCGATCCGGCCTACTGGGTGCGGCACCTGCGCCAGACCGTGCGGTTCGCCGAGGGCGTCCGCACGCTGCTCGACGATCATCGCGTGCGCCTGCCGCTCGAAGTCGGTCCGGGCCGGGCGCTGGCGGCATTCTGCCGGCAGGCGCCGGCCGGCGCCGCGGAGCGGCTGCCGCCGGTGTCGTCGCTGCCGGGCGGCTCGGCTGAGGACGAGGATCTGCGGAACGTGCTGGCGGCAGCCGGCGGCTTGTGGGTGAACGGCGTCGCCATCGACTGGGACCTTTTTCACGAGGACGAGCGGCGCGGCCGCGTGCCGCTGCCGACGTACCCGTTCGAGCGGACGCGGTGCTGGATCGACCCGCCGGCGATGGAGCCCGACCGGCTGCCGGTGGCCGCACACGACGCGCCGGCCGCGGCGGAAGCCGCACCGAGCGTCGACCGGATGTTCTAC
Source organism: Vicinamibacterales bacterium (assembly GCA_035534615.1). GTDB lineage: Bacteria > Acidobacteriota > Vicinamibacteria > Vicinamibacterales > CAVVIG01 > JAGWRA01. The sequence goes on along the minus strand of DATLRO010000061.1, from coordinate 161,007 downwards.
GTGCCGGTCTGGCGGCCGGAGGAGAGCGACGCGGCCGGCGTCGCCGAGGGGCGCCCGGTGCTCGTGGTCGTGGACGAGGAAGGGGCCGGCCGGCGCTTTGCCGGGTTCCTGCGGGACGCCGGCCGGGAGGTTGTCACCGCGCGTCTCGGCGGGACCGTCGCCGAGCCGGCATCGGCCGGCGCGGACTTCGTCGTGCCGGCCGGCCGCGAGGGATTCGGCCCGCTGCTCGAGGCGCTGGCGCGGCGGGGGGCGAGCCCGGGCGTCATCTACTACATGGCTGCCGCGACCGGCCTCGACCGGCCGGACGAGGCGCTGGCGCCGGAGTTCTTCGGTCTGCTCGGCCTCGCGCAGGCGATCGGCGCCAGCGGCCGGCAGGATCCGCTGGCGATTGTCGCCGTGACGCAGGGGCTGTTCGCGGTGAGCGGCGGCGACACGCCGCGGGCGCCCGGACAGGCGCTGCTGCTCGGTCCCTGTCACGTGATTCCGCAGGAATATCCGCAGGCAGCCTGCCGGCTCGTCGACCTGGCCACGCTGGAGGGCGACGAATGGATGACCGCGCTGGCCTCCGAGACGGTGACGGCGGGCGGTGACACGGTGGTCGCGCATCGCGACGGGCGCCGCTTCGTCCGCGCCTTCGAGCGGGTGGAGCTGCCTCCGGCGGCGTCCGAGCGCGCGCGGCTGAAGCCGCGCGGCGTCTACTGGATCACGGGCGGCCTCGGGGGCGTCGGTCTGGCCATCGCCCGGCACCTGGCGCGGACGGTCGGCGCGCGGCTGGTGCTGACGGGCCGCACGGCGATCCCGCCGCGGGACACGTGGGACGCCCTCGTCCGGGGCGCCGCGCCGGGCGACCGGCTGGCCGGACGCCTTCGCCAGCTGCTCGACATCGAACGGGATGGAGGCGAAGTGCTGGCCTTCGCGGCCGACGTGACGAGCGCGGGCGCGATGGCGGAAGCCGCAGCGGCCGCGCGACGGCGCTTCGGCCGGATCGACGGCGTCATTCATGCCGCCGGCGTTCCCGGTGGCGGCGTCATCGCCCTGAAGACCGGTGAGGCGGCGCGCGCCGTGCTCGCGCCGAAGGTGCAGGGGACGCTCGCGCTGGCGTCGGTGCTCGACCCGCGCGAGACGGACTTCCTGGTGCTCTGCTCCTCGATCGCCGGCCTGCAGGGCGGCTTCGGCCAGATCGACTACGCCGCGGCGAACGCGTTCCTCGACGCCTTCGCCGGGTATCACTCGCGGACCGGTGGATCGTTCACCACCTCGATCGACTGGGACGCCTGGCTCGAAGCCGGCATGGCGGTCGAATCGGCGGAGGCGCTGCGCGCCCGCCACGACCGGACGGGGCTGCGGCCGCTCGACACGGGCTCGTCGCTGTTCGACCGCGCCGGGCAGCGGGCGGACGGATCGGTCGTGGGCCACGTCGCGCTCTCGCCGGCGCGGCATTGGATGCTCGACGAGCACCGGCTGAACGGCGAGCCGCTGCTGCCGGGGACGGCGTACCTCGAGCTGGCGCGCGCGGCGCTCGCGCTGGTCCGCCCCGGACAGCCGATCTTCATCGAGCAGCTCGTGCTGGGCGCCCCGCTGCTGGCCGGTCCGGCGGGCGCCGGCCCGATCGACGTCGAGGTGCGTCTGGAGCCCCGGGCGGCGGACGGGGCGGGCGCGTCCGGCGGGCCGGCGTACGCGGTGACCGTGCGCGGCCGGCGCGATCCGGACGCCACGTGGACCACCCACGCCACGGCCGTGGTCCGGCCGGCTGGCGAGCCGGCCCCGGCCGGCCCCGGCCTGGAGGCGGCGCGCGCGCGGTTTGCCGGCGCGTCTCCGCATGCGGCCGCCGGCGAGTCGGCGGCCGGCTCACCACTCAGCTTCGGCCCGCGCTGGGCCAGCCGGCAGACGGTGCAGCTCCGGGACGGCGAGATGCTGTCGGCGCTGCAGCTGCCCGACGCCTACGCCGCGGATCTCGACCGGATGGGGCTGCACCCCGCGCTGCTCGACGTCGCGCTCGGCCTGCCGGTCACCGACGACGCCGGCCTGTTCCTGCCGTTCATGTACGAGCGGGTGCGCGTGTCGGCGCCGCTGACCGCCCGCCTTCACAGTCACGTGCGGCCGGCCGACGCCGCGGCGACGCAGCGGCAGACCCGCTCGTTCGATGTCACGATTTTCGACGAGGCGGGGCGCGAGCTCGTGTCGGTCGAGGGCTACACGGCTAAGCGCTGGGTCTCGACGGCGGCTGGCGAAGCGGTCCGCGGGCGCGCGGCGCAGGCGGAGGAACCGCCGGCGAACGACCGGCTGCGCGTGGGTGAGGCCGGGAACTTCGACACGCTGCGCCTGGAGCGGGCGCCGCGCCGCGCGCCGTCGGCCGGCGAGGTGGAGATCGAGGTGCGGGCCACCGGGCTGAACTTCCGGGACGTGCTGAAGGCGCTCGGGGCCATGCCGCTGCCGGCGGCGGGTGACGCCGGCGGCCTCGGCGACGAGTGCGCGGGCATCGTCTCGGCGGTCGGTCCGGGCGTCGTGCACGTGCAGCCAGGCGATCCGGTGATGGCGATCGCCGACGCCTGCTTCGGCCGGTTCGTCATCGCCCCCGCGGCGTTCGTGGTGCGCAAGCCCGAGGCGCTCGACTTCGATGACGCGGCCGGCGTCCCGGTCGCCTTCATGACCGCGTATCACGCGCTCTTCGATCTGGGCCGGCTGGAGGCGGGCGAGCGGGTGCTGGTGCACGCCGCCGCAGGCGGCGTCGGGCTGGCGGCCGTGCAGCTCGCGCGGCGGGCCGGCGCGCGCGTCTTCGCGACGGCCGGCAGCCCGGAGAAGCGGGCGTTCCTCCGGGCGATCGGCGCCGACCTGGTGATGGACTCGCGCTCGCTGGCGTTCGTCGAGGAGGTCCGGCGGTACACGAACGGCGAGGGCGTGGACGTGGTCCTGAACTCGCTGGCCGGCGACTACCTTCCCGCCGGCCTGTCGGTGCTCCGCAGGTACGGCCGGTTCCTCGAGCTCGGCAAGCGGGACATCTCGGCGAACGCGAAGCTGGATCTGGCGCCGTTCGAGCGGAGCCTGTCGTTCGTCGCCGCGAATCTGGAGCGCGACCATCCGGCGTTCCCGCGTCTGCTCCAGCTGACGGCGCAGCGTCTTGCCGGCGGCGAGTGGCAGCCCTTGCCGTGTCACGTGTTCCCGATCGCCCGCGTCGGGGAGGCGTTCACGCATCTCGCCCGCGCCCGGCACGTCGGCAAGGTGGTCGCCAGCCGGACCGCGACGGTCGTGCGGCCGCCCGCCGGCGGCTTCGGCCTGGATGGGGCCGGGCGCGCGTCGTCGCCCGCGGCGGCCGCCGGCCTGCGGACGGCCGACGCCGTCGAGGCGTTCGCCCGGGCGCTGGCGGCCGGCCGCCCGCAGGTGGCGGTGTCGACACTCGATCTGGACGGGCGGATTGCGCGCCAGCGGGACGCGTTCAGCGTGATTCGCGAGGCGGTGGGCGGCGCCGCCGGAGGCGGCGCGCCGGTGCCGGCGCCGCGGCCCGGCGCCGCGGCGGTTCCGGTCGAAGGACTCGAGGGCCGCATTGCCGCCATCTGGGAGCGCGTGCTCGGCATCGGCGACATCGGCGTCAACGACAGCTTCTTCGACCTCGGCGGCGACTCGCTGGCCGGCGTGCAGGTGATGTCGCAGATGAACGCGCAGCTGCAGACGCGCATCCCGGTGGCCCGCTTCTTCGAGGCGCCGACGATCGCCGGGCTGGCCGTGCTCGTGCGGGGCGAGCAGGCCGGCCGCCCGGCCGAGCCGACGCTGGCGTCGAGCCGCGACCGGGGCAGTCTGCGACGGGCCACGCGCGAGCGACGGCGGGCGGGGGACGACCGTGAGTGAGGCACGGTCGGCCGGTGCGGGCGCCGTGGCGGTCATCGGTCTGTCGGTCCGCCTGCCGGGCGCGCGGAACGCCGGGGAGTTCTGGCGGAACCTGGCGGGCGGCGTCGAATCGATCCGCCGGTTCTCGGATGAGGAGCTGCTGGCCGAGGGGGTGGAGCCCGAGCTCCTGGCGCAGCCGCACTACGTGAAGGCGCGGCCGGTGATCGACGACGTCGAGTGGTTCGACGCGGCCTGCTTCGGGTTTCCGCCGCGCGAGGCGCAGCTCACCGATCCGCAGCACCGCGTGTTCCTGGAGTGCGCGCTCGAAGCGCTCGAGCACGGCGGCTACGCGGCAGACGCGCCGGAGGCCTCGATCGGCGTCTTCGCGGGGTCCGGCCTGAGCACGTATCTCACGTCCAACCTGGCGCACAGCGAGGCGGTGCAGCGGGCGGCGAGTTCGAGCCAGATCGGGATCGGCAACCTGCAGGACTACCTCGCCACGCGGGTGTCGTACAAGCTGAACCTCAAGGGGCCGGCCTACGCGGTGCAGTCGGCCTGTTCGACGTCGCTCCTCGCCGTGCACCTCGCCTGCCAGCATCTGCTGAACTTCGAGTGCGACCTGGCGCTGGCCGGCGGGGCGGCGATTCCGGTGCCGACGCGCATCGGCTACCTCTATCAGGAGGGCGGCGTGCTCTCGCCCGACGGTCACTGCCGGCCGTTCTCGGCCGAGGCCGGCGGCACGGTCTTCGGGAGCGGCGCCGGGGCCGTGCTGCTGAAGCGGCTGGACGAGGCGGTGGCCGACGGCGACACGATCTACGCGGTCGTGATCGGGTCGGCGGCCAACAACGACGGCGCGCGCAAGGCCGGTTATACCGCGCCGAGCGTCGCCGGGCAGGCGGCGGTCATCACCGAAGCGCTCGCGGCCGCGGACGTGTCGCCCGACACGATCGGCTACGTCGAGGCGCACGGCACGGGCACCATCCTCGGCGATCCGATCGAGGTGACGGCGCTGACGCAGGCGTTCCGGACGGGGGCGGGCCGGCAGGGCTTCTGCGGCCTCGGGTCGGTGAAGTCGAACGTCGGTCACCTCGATGCGGCTGCCGGCATTGCCGGGTTCGTCAAGACCGTCCTCGCCCTCCATCACCGCGCGCTGCCCCCGAGCCTGCATGCCGAGCCGCTGAACCCGCGCATCGATTTCGCGGCGAGCCCCTTCCGCGTGAACACCACGCTGGCGCCGTGGACCGGGGGCGGGGGGCCGCGCCGCGCCGGCGTCAGTGCGTTCGGCGTCGGCGGCACGAACGTGCACGTCGTCCTGGAGGAGGCGCCTGCGCCGGCTGCCTCCGGTCCGGCGCGCCCGTGGCAGCTGCTCGTGCTGTCGGCACGTTCGGAGGCCGCGCTCGATTCGGCCACGACGAACCTGCTCGAGTTCCTGGACGGGCACCCGGACGTGCCGCTGGCCGACGTGGCGTACACCCTGCAGGTCGGCCGCCGCACCGGCGAGCACCGCCGCTTCCTGGTCTGCCGCGACGGCGCGGACGCCGCCGACAAGCTCGACGCGATGAGCCCGCGCGACGTGTTCTCCGCCTCGCAGAAGGCGGCCGCGCGGCCGGTCGCGTTCCTGTTCCCCGGACAGGGCGCGCAGCATCCGGGCATGGCCGCTGAGCTTTACGCGCACGAGCCGGCGTTTCGCGAGCCGTTCGACCATTGCGCCGGCCTGTTCAGGGCGGCGCTCGGCTTCGACCTCCGGTCGGTCCTGTTCGCCGGCGGTCCGGAGGAGACGGAGCGGGCGGCGGCCGCGCGGCTCGCGCGGACCGAATACGGCGAGCCGGCGCTGTTTGCCGTCGAATACGCGCTGGCGCGGCTCTGGACGTCGTGGGGTGTGACGCCGCAGGCGCTGATCGGGCACAGCATCGGCGAGTACGTCGCCGCCTGCCTTGCCGGCGTGTTCACGCTCGAAGAGGCCGTGGGGCTCGTGGCCACCCGCGTCCGTCTGGTGCGCGACCTGCCGGACGGCGCCATGCTGGCGGTCTCCCGTCCGGCCGACGAGGTGCGGCCGCTGCTCGGGCCGGCGCTCTCGGTCGCCATCATCAACACCCCGGCTTCGTGCGTCATCGCCGGCGAGCCGGCTGCGGTCGACGAGCTGGCGTGCAGGCTCGAACGACTGGGGATCGGCGCGGCGCGGCTGGAGACGCAGCACGCGTTCCACTCGGTCATGATGGATCCGGTGCTGCCGGAGCTGACCGTCGCCGTGCGACAGATCGCGCTGCGGCCGCCGACGGTGCCGCTTCTGTCCAACGTCACCGGACGATGGATGACCGCGAGCGAGGCGACCGACCCGGCGTACTGGGTCCGCCAGCTCCGCCTGCCCGTCTATTTCGCCGACGGCGTCCGCGAACTCCTCAGGGACGCCTCGCGCGTCCTGCTCGAGGTGGGCCCGGGTCAGACGCTGTCGACGCTCGCGCGGCAGAACCTGGAGCGGGGCCACACCTCGACGATCGTAAATTCGCTGCCCGATCCGCGCGAGCGGCGGTCCGATCGGGCGGCTGCGCTCCATGCGCTCGGACGGCTGTGGCTGGCGGGCCTCGACATCAACTGGGCCGGCGTGCATGCCGGCGAGCGCCGGCATCGGGTGCCGCTGCCGACGTATCCGTTCGATCGCCGGAAGTACTGGATCGAGCCGTCGCCCCCCGAGGCGGCGGCGGGAGCCGCGCCGGCGCGGAAGGCGGACGCCGGCAGCTGGTGCTACGCGCCGGGCTGGAAGGACGTGCCGCGAGGTCCGTCACGGGCCGGCGCGCCGGCCGACTGGCTCGTGTTCGCCGGTACGGATCCGTTCGGCGCCGGCCTCGTCGCGCACCTCGCGCCGCAGGCCGGCCGCATGGCGCAGGTCAGGCCGGGCGCCGCCTTCGCGCGCCTCGGCCCGTCGACCTGGAGCGTGCGGCCCGGCGAGCCGGATGACTACGTCCGGTTGCTGACCGAACTGGGCTTCGCGCCGCGCAGCATCGTTCACGCGTGGGGCGCGGGCGCCGGCGACGACCCGGTGGCGTCCGGCGGGCAGGTGTTCGACAGCCTGCTGGCGCTGGCGCGCGCGCTGGCCGGCGCCAGGCTCGACGCAAGCGCCGTCCGCGTCGGCGTGGTGACGTCCGGCCTCTACGGCATCACCGACCGCGAGTCGCTGCGGCCGGACCGCGCGATGGCCCTCGGGCCGTGCCTGGTGATGGGGCAGGAGCTGCACCACGTCTCCTGCCGGGGCATCGACGTCGATCCGGCCGACGGCCCGTGTCCGTCGCTGTGGCAGGCGATCGTGGACGAACTGTCGAGCGGGAGCGACGAGCCGGTGGTGGCGTTGCGCGGGCGTCATCGGTGGGTGCGCCACTGGGCGCCGGTGGCCCTGCCCGCGCCGGACGGCATGCCGCGGCGGCTCCGGTCCGGCGGGGTGTATCTCATCACCGGCGGCTTCGGCGGCCTGGGCCTGACATTTGCGGAGTGGCTCGCGTCGACCGTCCAGGCGAGGCTCGTGCTGGTCGGCCGCACGGCCGTGCCGCCCCGCGAGCAGTGGGACGCGTGGCTGGCGGGTCACGCCGGCCAGGACGAGGCAGGCCGGCGGATCCGGGCCATTCGCGCCATCGAAGCCGCGGGGGGCGCGGTGCTCGCCTGCCGGGCGGACGTCACCGTGGAGCGCGACCTGCGCGCCGTGGTCGACGCGGCCGAGGCGCACTTCGGGGCGATCGACGGCGTGATTCACGCGGCCGGCATCGCCGGCGCCGGCATCAGCCCGCTGAAGACGCGCGAGACGGCGGCCCGCGTGATCGGGCCGAAGGTGCAGGGGACGCTCGTCCTCGAGCGCGTGCTGCGGGACCGCCCCCCGCAATTCCTCGTGCTGTGCTCGTCACTGGCGTCGCTGGCCGGCGGACTCGGACAGATGGACTATGCTGCGGCGAACGCCTTTCTCGACGCCTGGGCGGACGGGCGGTCCGGCCGGGAGGCCCCGCACGTGGTGTCGATCAACTGGGACGCGTGGCAGGACGTCGGCATGGCGATGAACGCCATCGGGCCCGAGCGGGGCGCCGGGGCGCAGCGCGAGCGGCTTCGCTTCGCGCTGACGCCGGCCGAAGGGGCCGCGGTGCTGGGCCGCGTGCTCGACAGCGACGTCCATCGCGTGGTCGTCTCGACGATCGCGCTCGACCATCGACTGGCGGAGTTCCGCGCGCAGACCGCCCCGGACGCCGGCACGCCGGGGGCGGACGCGCCCCGGCATCCACGCCCGGCGCTGCGGACCGAGTTCGAATCGCCCCGGGGCGGCCACGAGCGCCGGCTCGCCGCGACCTGGGAGCAGGTGCTCGGCATTGACCGCATCGGGGTCAACGACAACTTCTTCGAGCTCGGCGGCGACTCGCTCTCGGCCCTCCGTGTCGTCGAGCGGCTGGAAGCCGACTGGCAGCGCCCGTGCTCGGTGGCGGAGTTCTACGCCGCACCGACCGTCCGGCTGCTGGCCGGGCGGCTGGCGGAGGCGGCGGGCGCCGATCCGGACGTGGACGTGGCGGCCCGGACGGCGCCGGACGAGTCCTGACGCACGCACGACTGTTTCGATTATGACGACACGATCTGGACCGGCCGGCGGCGACATCGCCATCATCGGCATGAGCCTGCGCTTTCCCGGCGCGGAGACGGTGGAGGAGTTCTGGCAGAACCTCCGTCACGGCGTCGAGAGCGTCACGTTCTTCACGGACGAGGAACTGCTCGCGGCCGGGACGTCGCCGGCGATGCTGGCCGATCCGAACTTCGTCCGGGCGCAGCCGGCGCTGAAGAACGTCGAGGCGTTCGACGCGGCCTTCTTCGGTTTCAAGCCGCGCGAAGCCGAAGCGATGGACCCGCAGCTCCGGGTGTTCCTGGAGTGCGCCTGGGAGGCGCTGGAGCGCGCCGGGTACGATCCGAACACCTGCGGGCGATCGGTCAGCGTGTACGCCGGCAACAACATCAGCAATTACTTCATCTTCAACGTCCTGCCGATGCTCGACGTCCTCAGCTCGCAGGGCAGCCTGTTCGGCATCGTCAGCTACAACGACAAGGACGCGCTGGCGACCGTCGTGTCGTACAAGCTGAATCTGACCGGACCGAGCATGTCGGTCCAGACCTTCTGCTCGACCTCGCTGGTGGCGGTGCACCTCGCGTGCCAGGGGCTGCTGGCGGGCGAGAGCGACATGGCGCTGGCCGGCGGCGTCTCGATCTCGGGCCAGCAGGTCGCCGGGTATCTGTACGAGGAAGGCGGCATCAAGTCGCCGGACGGCCACAACCGGTCGTTCGACGCGAAGGGGAAAGGGACCGTCTTCGGCAACGGCGCGGGCATCGTGGTGCTGAAGCGGCTCGAGGACGCGCTGGCCGACGGGGACACCATCCACGCCGTGATCCGCGGATCGGCCGTCAACAACGACGGCGCGCAGAAGGCGGGCTACACCGCGCCGAGCGTGGACGGACAGGCGGGTGCGATCGCGCGCGCGCTGCAGGTGTCCGGGGTCAATCCGGAGACGATCGGCTACGTCGAGACGCACGGCACGGCCACGTCGATCGGCGATCCGATCGAAGTGCAGGGGATGACGAAGGCGTTCCGCGTCTGGACCGCCCGGAAGCAGTTCTGCCCGATCGGGTCGGTGAAGAGCAACTTCGGCCACCTCGACCGGGCGGCCGGCGTGGCGGGGCTGATGAAGGCGGTGCTCGCGCTCGAGCACGGGCAGATTCCGCCCAGCCTGCACTTCGAGGAGCCGAATCCCCGGATCGATTTCGACAACAGCCCGTTCTACGTGAACACCACGCTGTGCGACTTCCCCCGGCTCGACACGCCGCGCCGGGCGGGCGTCAGCTCGCTCGGGATCGGCGGCACGAACGCGCACGTGATCGTGGAGGAAGCGCCGGAACGCCGCCCGTCCGGGGCCAGCCGGGGCAGCCAGCTGACGGTGATCTCCGCGCGGAGCGACGCGGCCCTGGCCCGCGCCGGCGCGCAGATGGGGCGGTTCCTGCAGCAGCACGGGGAGGTGCCGCTCGCCGACGTGGCCTTCACGCTGTCGCGCGGCCGTCGCGCCTTCGCGCACCGCCTGGCGGTGGTCGGCGCCGACGCCGACGAGATCGTGACGGCCCTCGAGTCGAAGGATCGGCGGCGCGCGTGGGAAGGTGTGGCGCGCGCCGGCCGGCCGGTCGGGTTCCTGCTTCCCGGGCAGGGGACGCAGTACGTGCAGATGGGACGCGGGCTGTACGAGCGGGAACGCGTCTTCCGCGAGACGGTCGACCGGGCGAGCCGTCTGCTGGAGACGATGACCGGGTGGGACCTGCGGGCGGTGCTCTATCCCGGCGCGGGCGGGGAAGAGGCGGCACGGGAGCGGCTGCGGCAGACGGCCGTGACGCAGCCGGCCGTGTTCGTCGTCGGCTACGCGCTGGCGCAGCAGTGGGCGGCGTGGGGCGTCCGGCCGTCGGCCATGCTGGGGCACAGTCTCGGCGAGTACGTGGCCGCGTGCCTGGCCGGTGTGATGGAGCTGGAGGATGCGCTGCGGCTGGTCGCGTTGCGCGGCTCGCTGATGCAGGCGCTGCCGCCCGGCGTGATGCTGGCGGTCGGCCTGCCGGAGGCCGACGCCCGCCGGTACGAGAGCGACCGGATCTCGCTGGCCACCATCAATGCCGCGGCCTCATGCGTGCTGGCCGGCCCGCCGGACGCGATCGCGGAACTCGAGGCCCGCCTGGCGGCGGCCGGTGTCGGCGGGCGGCGGCTGGAGACGAGCCACGCATTCCACTCGGCGATGATGGAGCCGATGCTGGCGCCGTTCGGCGAGGCGGTGGCGAAGGTGGCGCTGCGGGCCCCGCGGGTGCCGTACGTGTCGAACGTGACGGGGCGCTGGATCACGGCCGGAGAGGCGACCGACCCGCGCTACTGGGTGCGGCACGTACGCGACGCGGTGCGGTTCGCCGACGGCGCCGGAACGCTGCTCGAGGATGAAGAGGCGATCCTGCTCGAAGTCGGCGCCGGCAGGACGTTGAGCGGCCTGGTCTGCCAGCATCCCGCGAGCGCGGGGCGTCCACCGGCGGTCGCCACGCTCCGGACCGCCCGCGAATCGACGGACGATGTGGCCGGGCTGCAGGCGGCGCTGGGACAACTGTGGGTGGCCGGTGTCGACGTCGACTGGGCCGGCTACTGGGCCGGCGAGGACCGTCGCCGGGTGCCGCTGCCGACCTATCCGTTCGAGCGCCAGCGTTACTGGCTCGAGCCGTCGAGCGTGCCGCAGCGGCCGCAGCCGGCGCCGGCGGCCGCTCCGGCCGCGGCCACCCAGGCTGATCTGGCCGACTGGTTCTATATGCCGGCCTGGAAGCGGACGGCCGCTCCGGCACCGTTCCAGGGTCGGACCGGCCGCACCGGCGAGCCCGGCTGGCTCGTCCTCGTGGAGGCCGGAACCTTCGGATCGGCGATCGTCCGCCGGCTGCAGGAGCTCGGCGAACGGGTCGTGGCCGTGGCGGTCGGCGAGGCCTTCCGCCGGCTGCACGAGACGTACTTCACCGTCAGACCGGCCGAGCGCGACGACTGGGCGGCACTGTTCCGGCAGCTCGATGAAGAGGGACTGATGCCGGGTCGCGTGCTCTCGCTGTGGAACCTCGGCCCCGAGACCGCGGCCGGAGGGGCGCTGGAACGCTTCGACGAAGCGCAGGATCTCGGCTTCTTCGCGCTGCTCGCGCTGGCGCAGGCGCTCGGCGACCGTCAGCTCGCCCACCCGATTCACGTGGGTGTCGTCACCGATCACCTGCAGCACGTCGGCGGGGATCCGGTGCGGGCGCCCGAACGGGCCACGGTGCTCGGCCCGTGCAAGGTCATTCCGCAGGAGTATCCCGATCTGACGTGCGTCGCGATCGACGTGGCGGCGCCGGCGCCCGGCACGGCGGAGGAGCAGGCACTCGGGGCGGCGCTGCTGGCGGAGATGGCGTCGCCGGTTCGGGAGACGCAGGTCGCTTATCGAGGCGGCCACCGCTGGGGGCTGTCGTACGAGCGGACGCGCGTGGAGCGGCCGGCGCACGAGCGGATTCCGATCCGCCACGGCGGCGTCTACCTGATCACCGGCGGCCTCGGCGGCCTGGGCCTCGTGCTCGCGTCCCATCTCGCCGAGACGGCGCACGCGAAGCTGGTGCTGGTGCAGCGCTCGTCGCTGCCGCCCGAACACGCCTGGGACGACTGGCTCGCCTCGCATGACGAACCCGACCGGACGAGCCGGCGGATCCGGCGCGTGCGCGAGCTCGTGGCGAAGGGGGGCGAGGCGCTGGTGCTGAGCGCCGACGTCTCCGACCCCGCGCAGATGCGCGCGGCCGTGGACCGGGCGGTGGAGCGCTTCGGCCCGATCGACGGCGTGCTGCACGCCGCCGGCGTGGCGGGCGACGGCGTCATCCAGCTGAAGACGCGTGAGGTCGCGAGCGCCGTCATCCGGCCGAAGGTCAGGGGCGGCCTCGTGCTCGAGGCGCTCTTCCGCGATCGGCCGCTCGATTTCATGATGCTCTTCTCGTCGGTGGCGTCGGTGACCGGCGGGTTCGGCCAGGTCGACTACTGCGGCGCGAACAGCTTCCTGGACGTGCTGGCGAACGGCCACCAGGCGGGCGGCGGCTGGCCGATGATGGCGGTCAACTGGGACGCGTGGAGCGAAGTCGGGATGGCGGTCGAGACCGTACAGCGCCCGACCGCCGTGCCGGGCCGGCAGGAGGCGCCTGCGTTCGAGCCGTTCGCGCACCCGTACTTCGATCGCCGGCTGGTGCACGGCGACGAGATCCGGTATGCGGGGCGCTTCTCGCCCGAGCGGATCTGGTTCCTCAACGAGCACCGGCTGTTCCAGCAGCCGACGCTGCCGAGCACGGCCTATCTCGAGCTCGCGCGGAGCGCGTACGCGCCGATCGCCGCCGGCGAGCCGTTCGAGCTGCGCGACGTGTTCTTCCTGACGCCGTTCGCCGTGCCGCTCGGCGGGACGCGGGATCTGGAACTGGTCCTGACGAAGCGCGAGGGCGAGCACGAGTTCGTCATCCGCAGCCAGGCGCCCGACGGCCAGGGCTGGCAGGAGCACTGCCGCGGCCGGCTGGTCGCCGCCCCCGATGCGCAGCCGCAGCGCTACGACGTGGCGGCGCTGGAACGCGCGTGCGCCGACCGCGAGCTCGTGAACCCGCCGATCGCCTGGGCCGACATGGAAGGACGGATCTTCAAGGCCGGCGGCCACCTGGATCTCGGCCCGCGCTGGTACAACATGGAGCGGATCCTCTTCGGGCCCGGCCGGGAGCTCGGCATTCAGGCGCTGCCGGACGAGATCGCCGCGGACGTGGAGACGGCGCCGCTGCACCCGGCGCTCCTCGACTTCACGGCGCTCCTGCCGCTCGAGACCGAGGGGATCTACATCCCGTTCTCGTTCGACTGCGTGCGCGTGCTCGCCCCGCTGCCGTCGCGCCTCTGCACGTGGGTCGTCAATCGCGACGACCTGATGGCCGGCAGGGAGACCGTGCAGTTCGACGCGAGCCTGATGGACCGGAGCGGCCGCGGGCTGGTCGAAATCGAAGGAATGACGCTGCGGCGGATCGATCGCCTGCGTCCGGCGGCCGGAACGACGGCTGGCGCCCCGCCGGCCGCGTCCGTGCCGTCCGACCGCCCGCTGCCCGAGGCGCCGAATGTCCACGTGGCGATGTCGGCCCCCGGGCTGTTCAGCAGTCTGGAACTGCGGCCGGCCGCGCGGCGGGCGCCCGGACCGGGCGAGGTGGAAATCGAGGTGGCGGCGGCGGGGCTGAACTTCAAGGACGTCCTGCGGGCGCTCGGGATGATCCCCGACATGCCGGGCGGCACGGTCGAGGCCGGATTCGGCGCCGAGTGCGCCGGCCGGATTTCCGCGGTCGGCGCCGGCGTCAGCGGCCTCGAGGTGGGCGATGAGGTGATGGCGATCGCGCCGGGCGCCTTCAGCGCCTACGCCGTGACCGGGGCGCCGCTGGTCGTGCCGATTCCGTCCGGTCTGAGCTACGAGCAGGCGGCGGTCGTTCCGCTGGTGTTCCTGACGGCGTATCACGCGCTGGTCGGGCAGGCGAGACTCCAGCCGGGGGAGCGCGTCCTGATTCATGCCGCCGCGGGTGGTGTCGGGCTGGCGGCCATCCAGATCGCCCAGCACATCGGCGCCGAGATCTTCGCGACGGCCGGGAATCCCGCCAAGCGGGAGTATCTCTCGTCGCTCGGCGTGCGCCACGTCTCGACGTCGCGCGCCCTCTCGTTCGCGGACGACATCCGGAGCTGGACGAACGGCGAGGGGGTCGACGTCGTGCTGAACTCGCTCTCCGGCGAGTTCATTCCGGCGAGCCTCGGGCTGCTGCGGGCGTACGGGCGGTTCGTCGAGATCGGCGCGCGCGACATCTATCAGAATTCGTCGATCGGCCTGCGGCCGTTCGCGAACAATCTGTCGCTCGCGGCCGTCGACCTCGGGCCGATGTTCATCCAGCGGCCGCACGCGGTGCACCGGATGTTCGAGCAGGTCGCGGCGCACTTCGAGGCGGGCGAGTACCAGCCGTCACCGGTGCAGAGCTTCCCGATCGCCGGCGTCGAAGAGGCGTTCGAGTTCATGGCCGGGGCCCGGCAGATCGGCAAGCTGGCCATCCACGTGCAGACGCTCGAGCGGCGCCAGCGGCCGCGGCGGCCGGCCGCGGCCGCCTCCGCGGCCGGTGCGGCGGCGAGCGGCATGATTCCGCCGCACGAGGGGATCGAGGCGTTCCACCGCGTGCTGTCGGCCGGCCGCGCGCAGCTCGTGGTGTCGCCGAAGAACCTGCTGTCGCTCATCGACTGGCAGCGCCAGGCGATCCGCACGCTGCAGGAGACCGCCCAGCCGGCGGCGGTGCAGACGCGGGTGCAGCACCCGCGGCCGGAGCTGGCCACGGCGTTCGTGGCGCCGCGGACGGAGGCCGAGCAGAAGGTGGCGGCGATCTGGCGCGACCTGCTCGGGCTGACGGAGATCGGCGTTCACGACAGCTTCTTCGAGCTGGGCGGCGATTCGCTGATCGGCGTCCAGGTGCTGTCGCGGATCAAGAAGGCGTTCAACGTGCAGCTCCCCTCGTCCGTGCTGTACGAGGGGCCGACGGTGGAATCGCTGTCCAGGCTGGCGGGCGGGGAGGACGTGGACGAGTCCGCGTCCTTCGCGCAGCGCCGTGGACGGGCCGAGCGGCGGCGCGAGCGCCAGCCGCGCACGCACGGGGACTCGTGAGCGCGACCAGTCGCCCCGCATCGGCCGACGCGATTGCGATCATCGGCCTCAGCGGCCGGTTTCCGGGCGCGCCGACGCTCGAGACGTTCTGGAGCCATCTGCGCGACGGCGTCGAGTCGATCACGTTCTACACGGACGAGGAGCTGAAGCGCCAGGGGATCGACCCGGCCAAGCTCTCGGATCCGAACTTCGTGCGCGCGCGGCCGTACCTGGACGGGCAGGAGCTGTTCGACGCCGGCTTCTTCGGCTACAGCGCCCAGGACGCCGAGACGATCGACCCGCAGCAGCGGCTGTTCCTCGAGGCCGCCTGGGAGACGCTGGAGCATGCCGGCTACGTGCCGGAACGCTTCCCCGGTCTCATCGGCGTGTTCGGGGGATCCAGCCAGAACACGTACCTCTGGTTCAACCTGCTCGCGAAGCCGCAGTTCCTGCAGCGCAACGGCGTGCTGAGGACGGTCATCACCAACGGCGCCGACTATCTGGCCGCCCGCGTGGCCTATAAACTGAACCTCACCGGCCCGGCCTGCACCGTGCAGACCGCCTGTTCGACGGCGCTCGTGGCGGTGCACCTCGCCTGCCAGAGCCTGCTGAACTTCGAGTGCGACCTCGCGCTGGCGGGCGCCTCGTCGCTGAACGTCTCGCCGTTCTCCGGCTACAACTGCGAGGCCGGCGGCATGCTGTCGCGGGACGGTCACTGCCGGGCCTTCGACGCGCGCGCGAACGGCACGCTCTTCGGCGACGGCGTCGGCCTCGTCGCGCTGAAGCGGCTGGACGAGGCGGTGGCCGACCGCGACACGATTCACGCGGTCGTGCTCGGGTCGGCCGTCAACAACGACGGGGCCGGCAAGGCCGGGTTCTCCGCCCCGGCGGCCGGCGGCCAGGCGGCCGTGGTCTTCCAGGCGCTCGACAACGCCGGCGTCCCGGCCGATTCGATCTCGTACGTCGAGGCGCACGGCACCGGCACGGAGCTCGGCGATCCGATCGAAGTAAAGGCGCTGACGTCGGCGTTCCGCAGCAGCACCGCCCGGAAGGGCTTCTGTGCCCTCGGATCGGTCAAGACGAACATCGGTCATCTCACCGCCGCGGCCGGCATCGCGGGACTGGTGAAGACCGTGCTGGCGTTCGAGCACCGGCAGATCCCGCCCAGCCTGCACTTCCAGACGCCGAACCCGGGCATCGACTTCGCGAACAGCCCGTTCTTCGTGAACGATCGACTGCGCGACTGGAGCGCGGGCGCCACGCCCCGCCGGGCCGGCGTCAGCTCGTTCGGCATCGGCGGAACCAACGCGCACGTCATTCTCGAAGAGGCGCCGGCGCCGGAACCGCCGGGCCCGAGCCGCGACACCCAGGTCGTCGTCGTGTCGGCGCGGTCCGAGGCGGCGCTCGCGCAGGCGGCCGTGCAGATGGAGGCGCACCTGGCCTCCCATGCGGAGGCCGCGCTGGCCGATGTCGCCTTCACGCTCACGCAGGGCCGGCGGGCCTTCGCGCATCGCCTTGCGGTCGCCGGACGCGACGCGCGGAGTGTGAGAGACGCCCTGGCCGGGGCCGGCGACCGGCGGCGCTGGACGGGGGCGCCGAGGTCGACCGGCCGCCAGGCCGCGTTCCTGCTGCCCGGGCAGGGGGCGCAGTTCGTCGGCATGGGGCGGGCCCTCTACGAGCGGGAAGCGGCGTTCCGCGACGCGTTCGACCGTGCCCGCGCCCTCGTCCGGGCGGAAGGCGGCGTCGATCTGGCCGAGATCGTCTATCCGGATGCCGGCCGCGACACGGCGGCGCGCGTCCGGCTGCGGCAGACGGGCGCGACGCAGGCGGCGGTCTTCGCCGTCAGCTACGCCCTGGCGCAGCAGTGGGCGGCGTGGGGCGTGCGGCCGTCGGCCATGCTGGGACACAGCCTCGGCGAATATGTGGCTGCGTGTCTGGCGGGCGTCATGGAGTTCGAGGATGCGCTGCGGCTGGTCGCGCGGCGCGGGGCGCTGATGCAGCTGCTGCGGCCGGGAGTGATGCTGGCCGTCGGACTGCCGGAGGCGGGCGCACGACGCTACGAGAGCGACACGATCGCGCTGGCGGCGATCAACGCACCCGAGTCGTGCGTGCTGGCCGGTCCGCCCGACGCGATGGCGGCGCTCGAGGCGACGCTCAGCGCGGCCGGTGTCGGCGCGACACGTCTCGAGACGAGCCACGCGTTTCACTCGGCCATGATGGAGCCGATGCTGGCGCCGTTCGGCGAGGCGGTATCGAAGCTCACGTTGCGGCCGCCGTCGGTCCCCTACGTCTCGAACCTGACGGGACGCTGGATCACGCCGGACGACGCGACCGACCCGCACTACTGGGTCCGGCACCTGCGCGAGACGGTCCGGTTCGCCGACGGCCTGACGACCCTGCTCGAGGGGGAGGCGCGCGTCCTGCTCGAGGTCGGTCCGGGCCGGACGCTCAGCGCCCTGGCGGCACGTCATCCCGCGAAGGCGGGCGCCAACGCCACCGTGCCGACGATGCCGGGTGCGGCGTCGACCGACGCGGTCGAAGACATGCAGGCCGCGCTCGCGCAGCTCTGGACGGCCGGTGTCGACGTCGACTGGGCCGGCTACTGGGGACAGGAGCGCCGCCGCCGGGTGCCGCTGCCGACCTACCCGTTCGAGCGCCAGCGCTACTGGTCCGACCCGCTCCGGCCGGTCGAGCCGCACGCCGAGCCCTCGGTCACGTCAGCCGCAACGGCGGCGCCGGCATCGCCGGATGGCGGGCCGGCCGACTGGTTCGCCACTCCCGTGTGGCGGCAGTCGCCGGCGGATCGCCTGCCGAAACCGGCCGCCGGCGTCGGGCGCACGCGCTGGCTGCTGCTGGCCGACGATCAGGGGCTCGGGGCGGCGATGGCGGACCGGCTGGTGGCGGCCGGCGCCGACGTGCTGAAGGTCATCACGGGGGGGCGCTTCTCCCGACTGTCCGCGCGGACGTGCACGGTCGACCCGTCCAGGGCCGAGGACTGGGCGGCGCTGGTCGCGCTGCTGCGCACGGAGGATCTGCTGCCCCACCGCATCGCCCATCTCTGGACCGTGACCGAGCGCAACCTCCCGATCAGCGACACGAGCAGCCTGCACCGCGTGCGCCGCTTCGGCTTCGAGAGCCTCCTCCTGATGCTGCAGGCGTTCGGCGATCAGTGCCCCGACGCGTCGTTCCTGCTCGGGGTCGTCACGAGCCATACCTACGAGATCACGGGCGGGGACGGCCGGTTTCCGGAGAAGGCCCTCGTCCTGGGGCCGGTCCGGGTCATCGCGCGCGAGCGTCCGGCGATCGTGGCCCGCACGATCGACGTGGAAGCGCCGGCGGACACGGCGGCCTGGCGGACGGTCGCCGCCCAGGTGATCGACGAATTCGACCTGGCGTCGGACAGCGACCTGGTCGCGTACCGCGGCGGGCGGCGGTGGACGCAGGCGTTCGAGCCGGTGCGGCTGGATGCGGGCGTCGGCGGACAGGGCGTGCCGGCGGGGCTTCGTCAGGGCGGCACCTATCTCGTGACCGGTGGTCTCGGCGGCGTCGGCCTGTCGCTGGCGGCCTGGCTCGCGGCGCGGGTTCAACCGCGGCTGGTGCTGACGGGCCGGCGCGGGCTCCCACCGCGGACCGACTGGGACGGCTGGCTGGCGACGCATCCGGCGGACGAAACGACCTCGCGCCAGATCACGGCGGTCCGCGCGCTGGAATCGTCCGGCGCGCACGTGATGGTCGCGGCCGCCGACGTGACGAACGCGCCGGCCATGCGCGAACTGGTGGACGACGCGGTCCGCCGGTTCGGACCGATCGCCGGCGTCATCCATGCGGCAGGCGTGCCGGGCGGCGGCCTCATCCAGCTCAAGACGCCTGACGCGGCGGCGCGCGTCATGGCGCCGAAGGTCGAGGGGATGCGGGTGCTCGACGTCGTCCTGAAGCGGCACGCCCCGGATTTCATCGCGCTCTGCTCGTCGGTCGCCTCGCTGGTCGGCGAGCCGGGGCAGGTGGATTACTGCGCCGCCAACGCCTATCTCGACGCGTACGCGCAGTCGCGCGCCACCGATCGGACGACGCGGGTGGTGGCGATCGACTGGGACGCCTGGCGCGACGTCGGCATGGCCGTGACGACCGGCGTGCCGGACTCGCTGCGGGCCGAGCGCGCGGCGGCGCTGGAATCCGGCATCAGCCCGTCGGCCGGCGGCGCCGCATTCGGCATGATTGTCGCCTCCAGCCTGCCGCAGGTGATCGTGTCGCCGCGGCTCGACCACCTGCACGCCCGCGCTGCGCAGGGGACCGGGGCCGAGGAACCGATCGGCGCGCGGGAGGCCGAACGCGGGGCGCGCCACCCGCGTCCCGACCTCGCCACGCCGTACCGGGCGCCGGCGACGGATGTGGAGCGGCGCGTGGCGGAGGTCTGGGAGGGGCTGCTCGGCGTCGGTGGGATCGGCCTGGACGATCACTTCTTCGATCTCGGCGGCGATTCGCTGCTGGCCACGCAGCTCATCAGCCGCCTGCGTGCCGCTTTCACGGTGCAGCTGTCGCTGCGCGAGGTGCTCGAGCGCCCGACGATTGCCGGGCTGGCCGGTGCGATCGACCCGGCCGGCGCCGGCGGAGAGGAGGCGCGGCTGCTGGCCGAGCTCGAGGGGATGTCGGATGAAGAGGCGGCGTCGCGCCTGCGCGAGCTGACGCGCCCGCCCGACGCGTGAGCGGCGCGCCATGAGCGACACGCACGATCCCCTCGCCCATCTCTCGCCCCAGAAGCGGGCCCTCTTCGAGCTGCTGTCGAAGTCGAAGCGCCAGGCCGCGCCGGTCGTTCCCCGGCGGCCGCCTGCGCCGACCGCGCCGCTCTCCTTCGCGCAGGAGCGGCTGTGGTTCCTCGACCGGCTCGAGCCCGGCAACCCCGCGTACAACCTGGCGCTCGCGTTCCGCGTCGAGGGGGGGATCGATGCCGACTGGGCGCGGCGTGCCCTGGAGATGCTCGTGGCCCGCCACGAGACGCTGCGGACCACCATCGGTGCGGTCGACGGCGTGCCGGTGCAGGTCGTGGCCGGGACGGCCACGCCTCGGTTCGATCGCATCGACCTCACGGCGACGCCGGCGACAGAGCAGGATGCGGAACTCCAGCGGGTCGCGACCGCCGCATTCGAGCAGCCGTTCGACCTGGCCGCGGGACCGCTGCTGCGGACCACGCTGATCCGCCTGGCGCCCGCCCGACACGTGCTGCTGTTCGTCATGCACCACATCGTGTCGGACGGCTGGTCGATGGAGCGGCTGGCGCGCGAGTTCTTCGCCTGCGCCGCCGCCGTGGCGCAGGGACGCGATCCCGACCTGCCGCCGCTGGCGGTCCAGTACGCCGACTACGCGGCGTGGCAGCGCCACTGGTTCCAGGGCGACGTGCGGCAGCGCCAGCTCGAGTACTGGATCGATCGGCTGGCAGGCGTGCCGCCGCTCGATCTGCCGACTGACTTTCCGCGCCCGCCCGTGCAGACGTTCCGCGGCCGCACGCGGGCGTTCGTCTTCGAGGCCGGCCTGACGGCGCGATTGAAGGCGTTCGCCCGCCGCCACGACGCCACGCTCTTCATGACCCTGCTCGCCGGCTTCGCCATCCTCCTCGCGCGCTGCTCGGGACAGGACGACGTGGCGATTGGCTCGCCCATCGCCGGCCGGACGCATCGGGAGACGGAAGACGTCATCGGCCTGTTCGCGAACACCCTCGTCATGCGCTGCCGGCTCGAGGGCTGCCTGACGCCGCTCGACGTTCTGGCGCGCGTCCGCGAGGTGGTGCTCGGCGCGCACGAGCACCAGGACCTGCCGTTCGAACAGATCGTCGACGCGCTGAAGCCGGTCCGCGACCTCGCCCGGAACCCGTTGTTTCAGGTGATGTTCATCCTGCTGAAGCCGTCTGCGGACGAGGCGATCGAACAGGTGGCGCTGAGCGCCGGACTGTCGAAGTTCGACCTGACGCTGACGCTGCACGAGCAGGGCGATCGCCTGACCGGGCAGCTCGAATACTGCACCGACCTGTTCGCCGAATCGACCGCGGCCCGCCTGAGCCGGTACCTGACGACCGTGCTCTCGGCCATGGCCGACGCGCCGGAGGCTCCCCTGGAGAGCGTGCCTCTGCTCGACCGCGATGAGCGGGCGCGGATGCTGCACGAGTGGAACGGGACGGCCATGCCGTATCGCACCGACGGCGGGCTCGCATGCCGGCTGGCGGAGGCGGCCCGCGAACGTCCCGATCACCCCGCGCTCGTCACGCCAGGCGGGGCGGTGACCTTCCGCGAGATCGACGAGCGCTCGGCGCGTCTCGCCACGTACCTGACGGGTCTCGGGGTCGGCCCTGACGTCCCGATCGGGGTCTGCCTCGAGCGGTCGGCCGATCTGGTCGTGGCGCTGACGGCCGTGCTGCGGGCCGGTGGCGCCTACGTCCCGCTCGATCCGGCGTTCCCCGCCGCGCGGCTCGCGCCGATGATCGGCGACGCGCGGATGCCGCTGCTGCTGACGGACGGGCGGCGGCCGCTCGAGGTGCCGGCGTTCTGCCGCCGCGTGGATCTCGTCGCGGAGCGCGCCGCCTGGATGGCCATGCCGCCGCAGCCGGCGCCGCTTCCGGTCGACGCCGATCAGCTCGCGTACATCATCTATACGTCCGGATCGACCGGTCGTCCCAAAGGGGTCCAGATCTCGCACCGGTCGGTGCTGAATTTCCTGGCCTCGATGCGCCGCACGCCCGGGCTCGACGCCGGCGACCGGCTGCTGGCGGTCACGACCCTGTCGTTCGACATCGCCGGGCTGGAGGTGTGGCTGCCGCTGACGACCGGCGCGACGGTCGTGCTCGCCGGCGCCGATGCGATGGCCGATGGCCGCGCGCTGGCGCGCCTGATCGAAGCCGAGCGCGTCACGGTGATGCAGGCCACGCCGGTGACGTGGCGGCTGCTGCAGGAAGCCGGCTGGACGAACCCCCACGGCATCCGTGTGCTGGTCGGTGGCGAAGCGCTGCCGCAGGATCTCGCGTCGTACCTGAAGCGCGTCAGCCGATCGGTCTGGAACATGTATGGTCCGACCGAGACGACCGTCTGGTCGGCGGTGGAGCCGGTCGCCGAGGTCGACGGTCCGGTGCCGATCGGCCGGCCGATCGGCAACACCCGGCTGTACGTCCTGGACGCCCGCTTCGAGCCGCTCCCCCCGGGCGTTGTCGGCGATCTGTACATCGGTGGAGACGGTCTGGCGCGCGGGTATCTCGGGCAGCCGGACACGACGGCCGATCGGTTCGTCCCCGACCCGCACGCGGGCGAGCCTGGCGCCCGCATGTACCGCACGGGCGATCGCGCGGCGTTCAGGGAGGACGGGCGCGTCGTCTTCGCCGGGCGATCCGATCAGCAGGTGAAGCTGCGAGGGTTCCGGATCGAGCTGGGGGATGTCGAGGCCGCGCTGGCCCGCCATGCGGGCGTGCGGCAGGTCGCGGCGATCGTCCGCGAGGACCTGCCGGGCGACCGGCGGCTCGTCGGCTACGTCGTGCCGCAGCCCGGCGTGCCGCTGACCGGCCAGGCCCTGAGAGAGTCCGTGCGCGAGACGCTGCCGGGCTACATGATCCCGTCGGCGATCGTCCTGATGGACGCGCTGCCGCTGACGCCGAACGCGAAAATCGATCGGCGGGCCCTGCCGAAGCCCGAAGCGGTCGTCGGCGAGCGGGCCGGGGTGACGCCGCCGCGCGACGAGGACGAGCGCCGGATGGCCGCCATCTGGTCGGAGGTCCTGGGGGCGGACATCGGCAGCGTGCACGACGATTTCTTCGAGAGCGGCGGCCACTCCATGCTCGCGGCGCGGCTGCTTTCCGCCGTCGGGCGGCGCTTCGGCGTCGACGTGCCGCTGCGCGTCCTGTTCGAGGCGCCGACCGTCGCGCAGCTCGCGCGTGCGGTCCGGCTGCTCGCCGCGGGCGTGCCGCCCGGGACGCAGGCGGCCGACCCGCGCCTGCTGATCGCCGAAGCGGTGCTCGATGCCGACATCGTGCCGCCGGCGGACGCGGCGGCCAGCCCGCCCTCGCGGATCTTCCTGACCGGCGCCACGGGGTTTCTCGGCACGTATCTCCTGTCGGCGCTGCTCGACGCGACCGGGGCGGACGTGGTCTGCCTGGTGCGCGCCGGGAGCCCGGAGGCGGGCGTCGATCGCCTGCGCGGCGCCCTCGAGGCGTTCCGGCTCTGGAAGCCGGAGTACGCGCCGCGCATCGCCGCGCAGCCCGGCGACCTCGGCCAGCCCCGTCTCGGCCTGAGCGAGCAGGCGTTCGACGCGCTGGGGGACCGCGTCGAGGCGATCTATCACAACGGCGCGCTCGTCAACTTCGCGCATCCGTACAAGGCGCTGAAGCGGGCGAACGTGCTGGGGACGATGGACGTGCTGCGGCTGGCGTGCCGCCGCCGCACGAAGCCGGTGCACTACGTCTCGACGATGGACATGCTGGGCGCGGCGTACTACACGACCGGCGAGCGGGACGGCCAGCCGCCGCCGGAAGGGCTGGCGACAGGGTACGCCGAGAGCAAGTGGGTGGCCGAGCGCCTGGTGCACCTCGCGCGCCAGCGGGGTCTGCCGGCCGCCGTCTATCGGCCGGCGCGCATCGTCGGCGACAGCCGGACGGGGATGTGGAACACGGACGACTTCGCGAGCCGGGCCATCAAGGGGCTGATTCAGCTCGGGGCGGCGCCGGCCGTGCACCCGATCGACAACATGTCGCCGGTCGACTACGTGAGCCGGGCCATCGTGCGGCTGTCGCGGTCGCCGGTGTCACGCGACCTGCCGGCGTTCCACGTGATCAATCCGCAGTGGTTCCAGTGGGACCGGATGTTCGAGTTCATCCGCGCGCGCGGATATCCGCTGGCGCAGGTGCCGTACCGCGCCTGGCATCAGCGGCTGGTGGAGGCGTGCCGCGCGGGCGACGACAACGCCCTGAAGCCGCTGCTGCCGCTGTTTCCGGTGCCGCCCGAGGCCGGACAGGATCCGGCCGTGGAGATGCCGCCGCCGGTCGAGCCTCCACGGGCGCGGTGTGAGGTGACCGCTGAGGCGCTCGACGGCACGGGCGTCGAGTGTCCGGCGATCGACGGGGCGCTGCTGTCGCGCTATTTCGACTATTTCGTCCGTACCGGCTTTCTGGCGTCGGCGACGACCGCCGGTGAGCCGGCGCGGCCCTGACCCGGCCACGCGCCGGGAGTCGCTGGCCCGCGGCAGCCGCCAGGCCGGCGACAGAGACGGATTCGCATCATGCTCGTGCTCGGCCTCACCGGCGGCCTCGACGCCGCTCATGAAACCGTATTCGACCTCGCGTTCGACGAGGTGCACGACTCGGCGGCCGCGCTCGTGCGCGACGGCCGCGTCGTGGCCGCCGTCGAGGAAGAGCGGTTGAACCGGATCAAGCACACCAACAAGACGTCCGGCCCGGCCATCCGGGCCTGCCTCGACGCCGCCGGCGCGACGCTCGAGGACCTCGACGCCGTCGCCTTCTACGCGACCGAGGACTACTGTCAGCGGGTGCTGCAGCTGCTGCACCTGCGCAATCCGTCCAGGTGCGAGCGGCTGACGCCGCGCGGCATGGTGCAGCGGATCGTCCTGCGCGAATTCGGGCGGACCCTGGACGAGCGGAAGGTCAGGTTCGTCGGCCACCACTGGGCGCACGCGGTCAGCGCCTACCACTTCTCCGGCTTCGACCGGGCCCTGGTGATGACGATCGACGGCCAGGGGGAAGGCCTCTCGGGGATGGCGTTCGACGCCACGGGACACGAGCTGCAGCTGCTGCGGTCGATGCCGGAACGGGATTCGCTCGGCTTCCTGTACCGCGACGTCATCCGGTTCCTGGGCTACGAGATGTTCGACGAGTACAAGGTGATGGGCATGGCGCCCTACGGAGATCCAGCGCGTTTCCGGCGCCTGTTCACGGCGTTCTACGACCTGCTGCCGGACGGGGAATACCGGCTGCACCTCGAGCGGGTGGCGGGCCTGTTCGAATACCTGTCGCCGCGGAAGAAGGGGGAGCCGTTCACCCGGACGCATCACGACCTGGCGGCGGCGCTCCAGGAGGCGCTGGAGATCGTCGGCGGGCACCTCGTCCGGCATTTTCAGCAGGCGACGGGCCAGCGGCAGATCTGTCTGGCCGGCGGCGTCGCGCACAACTGCTCGCTGAACGGCAAGCTGCTGTACTCGGGTCTGTTCGACCGGATGTTCGTGCAGCCGGCCTCGCACGACGCCGGCTGTGCGCTGGGCGCGGCGCTGGCCGTCGAGCTCGCCGAAGGGGGCGGCCGCACGGCCGGGCCGGTGGCGCACGTGTTCTGGGGAACCGACATCGGAGAGGCGGCGGCCGTCGAGCGCGAGCTGGCCGCCTGGTCGGGGTTCGTCGCCTTCGAGCGGCGCGACGACATCGTCGAGGCGGCGGCCGACCTGCTGGCGGACGGCAAGGTGCTGGGGTGGGTGCAGGGACGCGCGGAATTCGGGCCGCGGGCGCTCGGCCACCGCAGCATCCTGGCGGATCCCCGACCGGCGGAGCACAAGGATCTCATCAACCGCATGGTGAAGAAGCGCGAGGCCTATCGGCCGTTCGCCCCGTCCGTGCTGGAGGAGCGGGTGGACGACTTCTTCGTCGTGCCGGCCGCGCAGAAGCGGTTTCCCTACATGACGGTCGTGGTCGACGTGCAGCCGGACAAGCGCGAGCTCCTGGGGGCCGTCACCCACGTGGACGGCACGGCGCGCATCCAGACGGTGGATCGCGACGCGAACCGGCGGTACTGGGACCTCATCGAGGCGTTCGGCCGGCGGACCGGCGTGCCCATCGTGCTGAACACGTCGTTCAACAATCACGCGGAGCCGATCGTCGACTCCGTGCGCGACGCGGTCGTCTGCTTTCTGACGACCGACCTGCACTATCTGGTGGTCGGCGATTACCTCGTCTCCAAGCGCACCGCCCGGACGGCAGACTGGCTCGCGCTCCGCGTCTCGCTGCCGCCGGCGGTGGTGGTGTCGGGAGAGACCCGGCACGTCGATGCCGTGCGCGTCGAGCGGTCGCACCGCATCGCGTTCACCTACCACCACGGCAAGTCGGCGAGGCTGTCGCCGGCGCTCTACGGACTGCTGGCCGACGCCGACGGCAGGCGAACCGTCGGCGCGCTGGCTTCGGCGTGCGGACTGGACGAGGCGGCGGCGGCCGGGCTGCTGGACGAACTGACGCCGCTCTGGTCGGCCCGGATGGTGAGGCTGGAACCGGCGGAGTGACCCGGACGGTCGTGCCCCGCCGGTGCGTGCACCGGCGGGGTCCCTTTCCTGGAATGCAGGCCCGCGCACGCGGGGTCCGGCCAGCCGGACGCCCGCCCTCAGAACTTGATCTGGATGCCCGACGTGAACGTCCGGTAGAACTGGATGACCGGCGAGGGCAGGATGCTGTCGTACTGGTAGTTGAATCCGATCGACAGGCCGACTCGCGGCGACACCATCCCGAGCAGTGCGATCGAGCCGGAATCCTGGTTGCGGCCGCTGCTCGGCGTGTAGATGTAGATCTGGGACTGCGTCAGCGACATCGCCGGGTTGAACTGGACGACCAGCGTCTGGTAGGCGCCGATGCCCATCCCGTTGAAGTTGATCGAGCGGAGGATGGCGGCGAACGCGCCGGTGTTCTCGAACTCCGTGTGCGTGTAGGCGATGCCCGGCGCCACCGACAGCTTGAACATCTTCGTGGCCACCGGCAGGAACGCCACGCCGTCCAGCGTCGTGAACGAGTACTTGTACTGCAGGACCTTGTTGATGTCGACGGTGTTGCGGCTCACGAAGCTGAACTTCTCGTTCAGCGGCCGGTTGTAGGCCACCGTCGTCTGGAAGTCGTTGGCCGTGTCAGGATTCGGCGCGGTCTTCTGCAGCGTGTAGCTGCCGATCACGGCGATCGCGTCCTTCTTCGTGGCACGCTGCACGAAGCCGGAGAGCTGCACGGAGTTGCTGTTGCCGACGTTCAGGGCGGGCGCCATCCCCGAGACGAAGGCGTAGCTGGCGTTCAACGTGCCGTTCCACTTGACCGCCGCGGTCTTCGTCGCCGTCGGGTTGACCTCCGTCGCGCTCGGGCCGGCCGCGGCCTGGGTGGGGACCTGGGCGGCGCCGACGCTCGCGATATCCTTCTTTTCAATCACCATGTCGCCGAGCAGGTCGGATTTGAAGTAGACCTTGTCCCCTTCCTGTTTGGTCACCGTGCCGACCAGATGGGTGCCGTCGGTGAGCACCAGGGTCACCCGGGCCGGTGCGGCATTCTGCGCCGCCGCGGGCGTGGCCACCGCCACCAGGCCGGCGAGGCCGAGCATGAGGCTGAAGCCGATCGAGACAAGAGCGCGTTTCATACGGTGTCACGTCCTTTCGCTTGAACCAGGCACGGCCGCCGGCCGTGAATTCTAACGACTATACCATCAAGTCAGGCGGCCGCCTGCAGAGAGCGTCTCACACGGCCTCCGGGCGATTCCGTGCGACCATGCGGGCCCGCTCCTCCGGCGAGAGCCTGCGCACCGTCAGCCAGGCGCGCGCGACCTCTTCGGCGCGGCCGGGAGACGGTTCGGCCGCCACGACCGCCCGGGAGAAGTCGCCGAGGGTGGGCGCGTCGAAGATGCTGAGCATCGGCAGATCGATCTGCATCAGGTCGCGGATGCGCGACAGCAGCTGCGTCGCCAGCAGCGAGTGCCCGCCCAGCTCGAAGAAGCTGTCCTCGACCGCGGGCGTCTCCCGTTTCAGCAGCCCGGCCCAGAGGGCGGCGACCATCTCCTCCACCGGCGTCCGCGGCGGCGTTCGACCGGCGCTCCCGATGACGGCCGAGGCGTCTGGCGCCGGCAGCGCCCGGCGGTCCACCTTGCCGCTCGCCGTCAGCGGCAGGGCGTCGAGCGTGACGAACGCCGACGGGACCATGTAATCGGGCAGCGTCGACAGCAGGTGCGCCCGGAGGTCGGCCAGCGGCAGATCCCGCGGCGCGACGAGGTACGCGACCAGCTGCCGCCCGCCCGGGCCGGCGTCGCGGGCGAGGACGACCGCCTGGCGGACGGCCGGATGACGCGCCAGCGCCGCTTCGATCTCGCCGAGCTCGATCCGGAAGCCGCGCAGCTTCACCTGATGATCGAGCCGTCCCAGATATTCGATCGCCCCGTCCGGGCGGTACCGGACACGATCGCCCGTCCGGTACAGCCGCTCGCCCGGCCCGCCGAACGGGCTCGGCACGAAGCGCTCGGCCGTCAGATCCGGCCGGTGCAGGTATCCGCGCGCCAGGCCGACGCCGGCGAGATGCAGCTCGCCCGGCACGCCGATCGGCGTCGCGTGCCGACGGGAGTCGAGCACGCAGGCGCTGATGTTCGCGATCGGCCGGCCGATCGGCACGGACGATCCGCCCGCGTCCGGCGTGCAGCGCCAGCTCGTGACATCGACCGCCGCCTCGGTGGGGCCGTACAGATTGTGCAGCTCGGCCTTCAGCCGCTGGAAGAACCGGGCCTGGAGCTCGGGCGACAGCGCCTCACCGCTCGAGAAGACCTTCCGCAGCGACGCGCAGGCGTCAATCCCCGGGGTCTCCAGGAACAGCTCGAGCATCGACGGCACGAAGTGCAGGACCGTGACGCCGGCGTCGACGATCAACTGACGGAGATACGCGGGGTCCTGATGCCCCTTCGGGCGCGCGAGGACGAGCTCCGCGCCGGTCATCAGCGGCCAGAAGAATTCCCACACCGACACGTCGAAGCTGTACGGCGTCTTCTGCAGCACCCGGTCGGCCGGCGTCAGGCCGTAGGCGTCCTGCATCCAGAGCAGGCGGTTGACGATGGCGCGGTGGGAGAGCGCGGCCCCTTTCGGCCGCCCGGTGGATCCGGAGGTGTAGATCACGTACGCCAGATGGTCCGAATCGACCGCCGCCTCAGGGGAGCCGTCCGCCTCGCGGGCGATGGCGGGCGCGTCGCGATCCAGGCAGATCGTGACACCGGCGCGCGCCGGCAGCCGCTCTTCGAGTGCGGCAGAGGTCAGAACGACCGGCGCGTCCGATTCGTCGAGCATGAAGCGCAGCCGTTCCCGCGGGTAATCGGGATCCAGCGGCAGATACGCGCCGCCCGCCTTCAGCGTCGCCAGCAGCGCGATCACGAGCTCGAGCGATCGCTCCAGGCTGACGCCGACGACCGTGTCCGGCCCGACGCCAGCGCGCCGGAGTCGATGGGCGAGCTGGTTGGCGCGCCGGTCCAGCTCGCGGTACGTCAGCCGCTCTTCCTCGAAGCGGAGCGCCGCCGCGTCAGGCGTCCGCCCGACCTGCGCCTCGACGAGCTCGTGCAGCCGGCGCCGCGCGTCCGGATACGCGACGGTCGTCTGGTTCCACCCCGAGACGACGAGCCGGCGCTCCTCGTCCGGCAGCAGAGGGAGATCGCCGAGCGCCACGTCCGGCTCCCGGACGATCGCCGCGAGCAGGTGCTGCCAGCGTGCGACGAAGCGCTCCATCGTGCCGGCGTCGAAGAGGTCGGTGCTGTACTCGACATTGCCGGCGAGCCCCTCGGGCCCGTCGGTGATCGTCAGCGTCACGTCGAACTTGGCCGCGCCGCCATCGACGGCAAACGGCGTCCAGACCACGCCGGGCAGCTCCACGCGCGCCGACGGCATGTGCTGCCAGACGAACATCACCTGGAACAGGGGCGCCCGGCTCAGGTCGCGTTCCGGCGCGACCGCCTGCACGAGCTGTTCGAACGGCAGCTGCTGATGCGCGTACCCCGCGAGCAGCCGCGCCCGCACCTCGGCGAGATACGCCCGGAACGGCTGGGCCAGGTCCGGCTGGCAGCGGACGGCCAGCGTGTTGACGAAACAGCCGACGAGCGGCTCGGTGCCGGCGACGTCGCGGCCGGCCACGGGCGAGCCGACCAGGAAATCGTCCTGGCCCGACGAGCGGGCGAGCAGCGTCGCAAAGGCGGCGAAGCCGACCATGTAGGGCGTGCAGCCTTCGCCGCGGGCGAGGGCGCGCAGGCCGGCAGCCGTGGGGGCGGGCAGCGTGAACGACAGCGTGCGGCCCCGATAGCTCTGCACGGCGGGCCGGGGGTGGTCCGCCGGCAGCTCCAGCGGTTCGGCGCCTTCCACCTGGCCGCGCCAGAAGGCGAGCAGGCGCTCGATCGTCGGCCCGTCCAGCCAGCCGCGCTGCCACGCAGCGAAGTCGGCGTACTGGAACTCCGGCTCGGGCAGCGGCGACGGCGTCCCCGCGGCGAGCGCCGCGTACAGCGCCGTGAACTCCCGCGCGAGCACGCCCATCGACCAGCCGTCGGCGGCGATGTGGTGCAGCGTGAGCAGCAGCGCGTGGCGCCGATCGGTCAGCCGGACCAGCAGGCCGCGCAGCAGAGGCCCGCGCGTCAGGTCGAACGGCCGCGCCGCCTCGTCCTGCGCCAGCCGCGCGATCGCCGCCTCCTGCGCGGGGTCAGGCGTGCCGGTGAGATCGGCGAGCGCGAGCGTCACTGGCGCCGCCGGCTCGACGCGCTGCACGGGCCGCCCGTCCGTCAGGTGGAACGACGTCCGGAGCACGTCGTGGCGCCTGACGATTTCACTGACGGCCCGTTCCAGCAGGTCGCGCCGGAGCACGCCGTCGATCCGGAAGCCGAGCGAGATGTGGTACGCCTGCGCCGATTTCGGCAGCTGTTCCAGGAACCACAGCCGCTCCTGCGGAAACGACAGCGGCGCGTCACCCTGGCGGTGCCTGGTCAGCGGAGGAGCGGGCGTCGCGGCCGCGGCCGCGCGCGAGGCGTCGCGGATGGCGGCCGCCATCCGGCGCAGCGAGGAGCGTTCGAACAGCGTGATGAGCGGCAGGTCGATCGCCCACGTCTGCCTGATCGCCGTCAGCAGGCGCAGCGCCAGCAGCGAGTGCCCCCCGCGCGCGAAGAAGTCGTCTTCCGGCGCCGGCAGCCGGTCGAGCTGCAGGACCTCCCGCCAGATCCCGGCGAGCAGCTCCTCGAACGCGTCCGCGAAGACAATGCCGGCGGGCCGCTGGCCGGCCGTCTCATCGGCGGGCGGCGGCAGCGCGCGGCGGTCGATCTTGCCGTTCGGCGTCACCGGAAACGCCGCGAGCGTCACCCAGACCCTCGGCACCATGTAGTCCGGCAGGCGTTCGGCGAGGACGTCCTCCAGCGCCGCCAGGGGGACCGCCGCCCCTTCGCGCCAGACGAGGTAGCCGACGAGCCGCGGCTGGCCCGGCCGGTCTTCGCGCAGCGCGACCGCCGCCTCGCGGATGGACGGATGCGCGGCCAGCGCCGACTCGATCTCTGCCGGCTCGATCCGGAAGCCGCGCAGCTTGATCTGGTCGTCGGCCCGCCCGAGGAACTCGATCCGGCCGTCGGACAGGAACCGGACGCGGTCGCCGGTGCGGTACATCCGAGCGCCGGGAACCGGCGCGAACGGATCCGCCAGGAACCGCTCGGCCGTCTGATCGGGCGCCTGCCAGTATCCCTGCGCCACGCCCGGCCCGCTGAGGAACAGCTCGCCATCGGCTCCCGGCGGCAGTGGATTCAGCCGTTCGTCGAGGATGTAGGCGCGGGTGTTCGCGATCGGGCGGCCGATCGCCGGCACCCGTGCCTCGCGCTCGCGGTCGCGCGGGCCGACGATGCCGGAGGTCGCCACCACCGTGTGCTCGGTCGGGCCGTAGTTGTTCACGAGCGTGAACGGAAGGCGATCCGAGGCGAAGTGCGTCAACCGGTCGCCGCCGGTCAGCAGCAGCCGCAGCGCGCCGCCGCGCGGCCAGTCCAGGTCGAGCAGCTGCTCGGCAATCGGCGTCGGCACGAAGCTGACGGTGAGCCGGCGGTGGAGCAGATGGTCGCGCAGCGCCGGCGGATCCGGCAGCAGCGCGGGCGGCACGAGGTCGAGCGTGGCGCCGGCCGCGAGCGTCGGCCACGTTTCCCAGACGGACGCGTCGAACCCGAAGCTCGCCAGCAGCGTGCAGCGATCGGCCGGCCCGAGCGCGAACGCCTCGCGGTGCCAGCCGACGAGGTGCAGCAGGCTGCGGTGCGTGACCGCGACCCCCTTCGGCCGGCCGGTCGATCCGGACGTGTAGATGAGATACGCCAGCCCGTCGAGGTCGATCCGGACGTCTGGCGCCGTGTCCGGCAGCGCGTCCAGCCGCGCCGCTTCGTCTTCGGGCACGACGACCGGCGCGCCGCCGGCATCGTCGATCCGGGACCGGGTCGCGCGGCTGGACAGAATCAACCGGACGGCGGCGTCGGCTGCCATGTGTGCCAGCCGCTCGGACGGATAGGACGGGTCGAGCGGCACGTAGGCGGCGCCGGCCTTCAGCGTGGCCAGCAGCGACGTGATGAGCGCCGGCGAGCGGTCGAGACACACGCCGACGCGATCCCCGGCGCCGACGCCCGAGCGCCGCAGGAACCGCGCGAGGCGGTTCGCGCGCGCGTCGAGCTCCCGGTAGCTGACGCGCTCGTCATCCTGCTGCACCGCGGTCGCGTCAGGAGTCGCCGCCGCGTGCTCGGCGATGAGCGCGGTGACCGGACGCTCGCCCTGCACGCTGCGGCCGGCCCCGTGCCACCCGTCGAGCTGCCGGCGGTCCGCGTCCGACAGCAGATTCAAATCGCCCACCGGCTGGTCCGGCCGCCGCGTCAGCGACCGCAGCAGCTCGCGCAGGCAGGACAGCAGGCGGGCCGCCGCCGCGGCCGGCACGCGCGTCGTGTCGTGCAGCAGCCGGAGCGGCAGCGTGTCGCCCGGCGCGGAGACGAGCGTCAGGGGGTAGTGCGTCCGCTCGTACGCGCGCACCTCCTCCACGCCGAGGAGGCCGGAGCCGTTCGCGGCGCTCTGCGGCGTCGGATAGTTCTCGAAGACGACGAGGCTGTCGAACAGCGGCGTGCCGCCCGGAACCGCCGACCACTGCTGGATCCGCGTGAGCGGGACGTACTCGAACTGGCGCACCTCGGCCAGATGCTGCTGGAAGTCGCGCAGCCAGCCGGCCGCCGGGCGGTCGGGCGCGATCTCGGCGCGGACCGGCAGCGTGTTGATGAGCAGCCCCACCATCGTCTCGGCGCCGCCCAGGGACGGCGGCCGGCCGGACACGGTGGCGCCGCAGACGATCGTGCGGCGGCCGGTCAGGCGTCCGATGACCGCCGCCCACGCGCCCTGCAGGACCGTGCTCAGGGTGAGATGCTCGCGGCGGCACCACTCCTGCAGCGCCGTCGTCTCCTCCTTCGACAGCCGCAGGCGCTGTTCGTCGAACGCCCCGGGCGTTCCCCGGGAGGACGGCGCGACGAACGGCAGGGGCGTCGGGCCATCGATGCCGGCCAGGGTCCGCCGCCAGAACGCCTCCGCCGCCGCCTGATCCTGGCGCCTCACCCACGAGACGAACTCGCGATACCGGCCGGGGGGCGGCAGCGCCGCCGGCCGCCCCTGCGCGGCCGCCTCGTACAGCGCGAGCGCTTCCTGCAGCAGGATCGCCGTCGACCAGCCGTCGAGCAGCAGGTGGTGGTGACTCCAGACGAAGGCGTGCCGGTCGTCCGCCAGGCGGATGAGGACCAGCCGCATCAGCGGTGCGCGGCCGAGGTCGTAGCCGCGCGCGCGGTCGGCGGCGAGGAACGCGTCGAGCCGCTCCCGCCACGCGCGCTCCGGCGCGCCCGACCAGTCGAGAATCTCGAGCGGCACCGGCACGTTCCGCAGGACGAGCTGCGCCGGCTTCTCCAGATCGTCCCAGACGAACGCGGTGCGGAGCACGGCGTGCCGCGCCATGAGCTGCCGCCAGGTCTCCTCGAAGACCGCGGCGTCGAGCCGGCCGACCAGCAGCAGGCTCAGCTGCTCGAGGTAGGTGCCCCCTGCCGCGTCGCGGACGGCGTGAAACAGCAGTCCCTGCTGGAGGGGCGACAGCTCGTAGACGTCTTCGAGGTTTGCCCGGTCGATCGGTACGGCCATGGGTTCGGTGCGTGATCTACTTCAGCCGGCCGAGCAGACGGTCGAGATCGCGGCTGCTCAGACCGGAGTCGGAAAAAACCGTGTCGGGCCCGACCGGCTGGCCGGCCCCGGCGAAGAGGCGGAGCGAGTCGACGAACGCCGTCGACAGTCGCTCGAGGGTGGCGGCCCGATGGCGGCCCGTGCCGTACGTCCAGTCCAGCGCGAGGCACCCGGCTTCGAGGCCGCCGTTGACCTCAATCAGGTACGGCCGGCGGCCGCGCGGGCTGCGCGTCAGGCCGGGCGATTCCGGCGCCGCCGGGAACAGGCCGTCGCTGCGGTCGCGATCGAACCGGCCGAGGTAATTGAACACCAGCTCCCGCCCGGGCAGCGCCGCGAGCCTGTCGCGCACCGCCGCCTCGGGATGCAGCCAGCGCAGCGCGCCGAAGCCGACGCCGTGGTGCGGCACGGCGCGACGCTGATCCCGCACCAGCGCCAGCCAGGCCCCGGCCTCGTCATCGGGCGGCGCGTCGAGCCGAAGCGGGAAGAGTGCCGTGAACCAGCCGACCGTGCGCGAAACGTCGAGTTCCTCCGGCGCGGGACCCGGCAGCGACCGGCCGTGCGTTTCCACATCGAACCACGCGGACGAACGGCCCGTCCAGCGCGTCACGGCCCGTGCGAGCGCTGCCAGCAGCACCTCGTCCAGGCCGAGGCGATGAACGGCCGCCACGTCGGTCAGGAGCAGGCGCGTGTCCGCTTCGCTCAGCGCGAGGTGAAGGGAAGCCTCGCTGCCGACGAGATTCGATTCCTGCGTCGCCGCCGGTGCGCGGCCGGTCGCCTCGGCGTCCCGCGGGAGCAGGCCGGAGACGCCCGACGCGCGGGCCGTCCAGTAGTCGAGCTCCGCGCCGCCGTGCCGCGACGCCCAGTCAGCCAGCCGGGCGGCCCACGCTCCGCCGGAGGCGGTGCGCGGCGGCAGCGCCAGCGGCTCGCCGCGTCCGGCCAGCACGAACAGGTGATTGAGGTCGTCCAGCAGAATCCGCCAGGACACGGCGTCGATCGCCAGATGATGGACGGCGATGAGCAGCCGGCCGGCCGCCGCGCCGCCGCGATCGATCCAGGCGGCCCGGATCAGCGGCCCGGTCGTGAGGTCGAACGCCGCTTGTTCCTGCGTCAGCCTCGCGTCGAGCTCGGCCGCCCACGCGCCATGGTCCATCTGCCGGCCATCGATGCGGGCGAACGGGATCGGCCCGTCCGGCGGCGCGCAGACCAGCCGGCCGGAGCCGGTCGGTCCATCGACATGCAGCCTGAGCGCGTCGTGGTGGCGCACGACCATCTCGAGGCAGCGTCCGGCCAGGCGGTCGTCGAAGCCGGGCGACACCTCCAGCAGCACGGCCTGGTTCCAGTGGTGAGGATCCGCGAGCGGCAGGGCGAAGAACCAGTGCTGCATCGGCGTCGCCGCGACCGGCCCGGTGACCGGCCCGCTCGCGACGGCCGCCGCCGCAGCCGCCGGGCCGTTCGGATCGCCGAGCGCGGCCGCGAGTTCCGCGACCGTCTGGTGCTGGAACATCAGCCGTGGGCTGACCGCCAGGCCGGCCGTGCGTGCGCGGGAGGCGACCTGCACGCTCAGGATCGAATCGCCGCCGAGCTCGAAGAAGTTGTCGTGGATGCCGACGACCGGCCGCGCGAGGATGTCGCGCCAGATCCGGGCGAGCGCGGCTTCAACCGGCGTCCGGGGAACGGCCGCCTCGCCGTCCGGGCCGGCGCGGCGCGGCTCGGGAGCCGGCAGCGCCAGCCGATCCACCTTCCCGCTCGCCGTCAGCGGAATCGCGCTCAACCACACGAACGCGGCCGGCACCATGTACTCCGGCAGTGACGCGAGGAGATGGCGCCGGATCCCGGGAACCGCAGGCGTTTCGCCCGACGGGACGATGTACGCCACCAGCCGCCGGTGGCCCGACGCTTCGTCGCGGGCGATCACGACCGCCTGCCGCACCGCGCCGTGCTGCATCAGCACCGCTTCGATCTCGCCGAGCTCGATCCGGAAGCCGCGGATCTTGACCTGATGATCCAGCCTTCCCAGGTACTCGATCGTGCCGTCGGCCTGCCAGCGGACGAGATCGCCCGTGCGGTAGAGCCGGCCGCCGGGCGCGCCGACCGGGTCGGCCACGAACCGCTCCGCCGTCAGATCCGGCCGGTTGAGATAGCCGCGCGCCAGGCCCGTTCCGCCGAGGAACAGCTCGCCCGGCACGCCGATCGGCACCGGGTCGAGCCTGGCGTCGAGCACGTACGTCCGGATATTCGCGATCGGCCGTCCAATCGGCACCCGCTGCCGGTCCGATGCGGGTTCACAGGCCCAGCTCGTGACGTCGACGGCCGCTTCGGTCGGGCCGTACAGATTGTGAAGCCCGGCGTGCAGCCGGGCGAAGAACCTGGCCTGCAGCTCGGGCGAAAGCGCCTCGCCGCTGCAGAAGACCTGCCGCAGCGATCGGCAGCGCTCTTCGAGGCCGGGCTCCTGGAGGAACAGGTCGAGCATCGACGGCACGAAATGCAGGACGGTCACGCCGGCGTCCGCAATGAGCCGCGCCAGGTACTCGCTGTCGCGATGACCGCCGGGGCGGGCGACGATCAGCTCCGCGCCGATGGCCAGCGGCCAGAAGAATTCCCACACGGACACGTCGAAGCTGAACGGGGTCTTCTGCAGGACCCTGTCGGCCGGAGTCAGACCGTAGGCGGCCTGCATCCAGTGGAGGCGGTTGACGATCGCCTCGTGCGAAATCATGGCCCCCTTCGGGCGGCCGGTCGATCCCGACGTGTAGATCACGTAGGCCAGGTGGCTTCCGCCGGTCGCCGCGGGCACATGGTCCCCTGGTTCGCGCGCCGCCGCCGTCGTGGCGTCATCGATGCCGATGACGGTCGCGCGGGTCGGCGGCAGCCGATCCTGCAGGGCCGCCTGCGTGAGGACGGCCGGCGCGCACGATTCGTCGAGCATGAAGCGCAGCCGATCGGCCGGGTAGTCCGGGTCGAGCGGCAGGTAGGCACCGCCGGCCTTCAGCACGGCGAGCAGCGCCGCGACCATGTCGACGGATCGCTCGAGGAACACGCCCACCACGACGTCCGGGCCCACGCCGGCCGCGCGGAGGCGATGCGCGAGGCGGTTCGCCCGCTGGTTCAGTTCCTCGTACGTGACGCGTTCGTGGCCGACGCGGACGGCGGCGGCCGACGGCGTCCGCTGCACCTGCGCCTCGAACATGGCCTGCAGCGAGGCGGTCGGCGGAAACGAGCGATCGGTCCGGTTCCAGTCTTCGACGACCCGCCGCCGCTCGCCCGGTGTCATCAGCGCCAGGGCCGGGACGGTCCGGTCCGGCTCGTCCAGCGCGCTGCGCACGAGGATGACGTAGTGCTCGAGCATGCGGGCGGCCGTCTCGCGCTCGAACAGATCGGTGCTGTACTGGAGCGAAGCCCTCAGTTCGTGGTCCGCATCGACGACCGTCAGGCTCACGTCGAACTTGGCGGTGCGGTTCTCGATGTCCAGCGGACGCAGCCGGAGGCCGGCAAATGCCCTGTCCGGGACGGCAGGGCGCTCCAGTGAGAACATCGACTGGAACAGCGGATGGCGCGAGAGATCGCGGCCCGGGTGCAGGTCCTCGACGACCAGATCGAACGGCACGTCCTGGCGGGCGTGCGCGTCGAGCACGACCGATCGGACGCGCGCGAGCAGCTCGCGGAACGACAGGTGGCGGTCGACCGCCGTTCTCAGCACCAGCGTGTTGACGAACAGTCCGAGGCACGGTTCGAGCTCGCGGCGTCGCCGGCCGGCGATCGGCGACCCGCAGGCGATGTCGGTCTGTCCCGTGTACCGCGACAGGAAGGCCTGGAAGGCGGCGAGCAGCGTCATGTACAACGTGACGCCTTCGCGGCGGCTGAAGCGCCGCAGCGCGTCGGTGAGCGGCGCAGGGAGCGTGACGGTCACCGTGCCGCCGTTCGTGCTGCGCTCCGCCGGCCGGGGCCGATCGGTCGGCAGTTCCAGCGGCTCGAGACCGCTCAGCTGCCGCTTCCAGTACTCGCGCTGCGCTTCGGGGCCGGCTCCCTCCAGCCACTTCCGCTGCCACACGGCGAAATCGGCGTAGGGCACGGGCAACGGCGGCATCGCCGGATCCGCGCCTTCGACCGCCGCGCCGTACGCGAGGGCGAGATCCTGCAGGAGCCGCTCGAGCGACCACTCGTCCGCGACGAGGTGATGCAGCGTCAGCAGGAGCAGGCCGCCGTCGGGGCGCGTGCGCACGACCGTCAGCCGTGCGAGCGGATCCCGCTCCAGGTCGAACGGTGTCAGCGCCTCGACGCCGGCCAGACGCCGTGCTTCTGCGGCCGCCTCCGTCGCCGGCGCGCCGGTCAGGTCCACGAGACGCATCTCCGGCGATCGGGCGGCGTCCGCGTCGGCCTGAGGCCGGCCGTCGACCGTCACGATCTTCGTCCGCAGCACGTCGTGCCGGGCGGCCACGGCTTCGAGCGCCGTCCGGAGCGCCGTCACGTTCAGCGGACCGTCGAACTCCAGGGCCACGGGAATGTTGTACGCCGCGCTCGCGGGATCGAGCTGCTGCAGGAACCACAGCCGCTGCTGCGAGTACGACAGCGGCGCCGGACCGCCGCCGGTCCGCGGTGGAATGCGGTCCGCGGCATCGCCAGCGGCCGTGCCCGACGCCGCCGCGTCGTCGAGCGCCGCCGCCAGCTCGGCGATGGTCGGCGCATCGAACACCAGCCGCAGCGGCAGCTCCACCTTCATCGTCTCGCGGATGCGCGCCGTCAGACGGGTGGCGAGCAGGGAGTGGCCGCCCAGGTCGAAGAAGTTGTCCGTGATGCCGACGCGATCGAGACCGAGCACGCCCTGCCACAGGTCGACGAGGGTCCGTTCGGTCGGGGTGCGCGGGGCGACCTGCCCCGATCGTTCGCGGCCGTCCGGATCCGGCAATGCCGCCCGATCGAGCTTGCCGTTCGGCGTCCGCGGCAGCGTCTCGAGGCGGCAGAACGCGGCCGGCAGCATGTACGCCGGCATCCGTCCCGCCAGATACCCGCGCAGGTCCGCGGCCGCCGGAGCGCCGGCACCGGCCGCGGTGTAGTAGGCGACGATGTGCGGCTCGCCGGTGTCGTCCCGGCGGACGACGACTGCGGCGTCGGCGACGGCGGGA
The DNA here is from genome assembly GCA_035534615.1 of Vicinamibacterales bacterium. Lineage (GTDB taxonomy): Bacteria > Acidobacteriota > Vicinamibacteria > Vicinamibacterales > CAVVIG01 > JAGWRA01. The sequence continues at coordinate 121,919 of DATLRO010000061.1, read as the reverse complement.
TGCTCTTCGAGACGCGCCTGAATCTCACCGGGCTCGATCCGGAAGCCGCGGACTTTCACCTGCTGGTCGCCGCGGCCCAGGAACTCCACGCACCCGTCGGCCCGGAACCGGCCGAGGTCGCCGGTGCGGTACAGGCGCGCGCCGGGCCGGCCGCTGAACGGATCGGGAATGAACCGCTCCGCCGTCAGATCGGGCCTGGCGAAGTAGCCGCGCGCCAGCCCTTCGCCGCCGAGCATCAGCTCGCCGACGACGCCGACCGGCACCGGCTCGAGACGGCCGTCGAGCAGGTACAGCTCCGTGTTGGCAATGGGGCGGCCGATCGTCGCCGGACCGCCGGACACACGCAGCGCGCACGTCGAGTAGGTCGTGTCCTCGGACGGGCCGTACAGGTCGTAGACCCGCTCGATGCCCGGCAGGGCGTAGAGGCGATCGGCCAGGGCGGCGGTCAGCGGCTCGCCCGCGAGGCAGATCGTCCGGACGGAAGGGGGGATGGCCTCCTGGCGCACCAGTTCGGCGATCGCCGACGGCACGGTGTTGACGAGCGTCACCTCCCGGGCGGCGTCGAGCGCCGGCAGTTCCAGCGCATGATCGGCGAGCACGATGGTGCCGCCGGACGCGAGCGTCAGGAAGATCTCGAACACCGACAGGTCGAAGCAGATGGAGGTCGACGCCAGCACGCCGGCCAGTTCGGCGGGGCCGAACACCCTCTGCGCCCAGGCGATGAGCGCGACCGCGCTGCGATGCTCGATCGCCGTCCCCTTCGGCCGGCCGGTCGAGCCGGACGTATAGATGATGTACGCAAGGTCGCCCGCGCCGGCTCTCGCGCCCCCGTCCGTGGCGTCCGTCGCGGTGTCGTCTTCGCCGCCCGGCGCATCGAGCCGCACCGCCGTCATGCCGTCGAAGCGGGCGGCGAGATCGTGTTCGGTCACGAGCCGCTCGACCCCGGCGTCCTCCACCATGAAGGCGAGCCGCTCGTCCGGATAGGCCGGGTCCAGCGGCACGTAGGCGCCGCCGGCCTTCAGGATGCCGAGCATGCCGGCAATCAGCGCCGGGGTGCGGCGCGCGCACAGGCCGACCGGCACCCCGGGCCCCGCGCCGAGCGCGACCAGGCGGCGGGCGATCCGGTTCGCCTGGTCGTTCAGCCCGGCGTACGTGACGCGCGTTCCCTGGCGGACGATCGCCGTGCGATCGGGCGTGGCGGCCGCCTGGGCCTCGAACAGCTCATGCAGGCAGGCCGTGCGGTCGAAGTCGAGATGGTTCGCGTTCCAGTCGCGCAGCACCAGCCGGCGCTCGCGGGCGTCGAGCGGGGACAGCAGGCCGAGCGGCGACTCGAGCCGCGCCGTCAGCTCCAGCAGGATCGTGCGGAAGTAGCCGATCCAGCGGGCGATCGCCTCCTCGTCGAACCGCCCGGTGTCGTAGATCCAGCGCAGCTCGAGCTCCGGACCGGGGGACACGATCAGCGTGAGCGGATAATTCGTCCGCTCGTACGTCTCGGCGGCCGTGACCGCCAGGCCGGCGGCGCCGGCGTCGCGCGCGTCGGCCGGATAGTTTTCGAAGACGACCAGGCTGTCGAACAGCGGCGTGTGCCGCGGGACCTCGCTCCAGCCGTGCAGGTCGACGAGCGAGCAGTAGTCGTAGCGGCGGGCGGCCGTCTGCGCATCCTGCAGCGAGCGCAGCCAGGCGCCGGCCGTCTGCGCGTCCGGCAGCGCCACGCGGACCGGCAGCGTATTGATGAACAGACCGATCATCGCATCGGCGTCCGGGAGGTCGGCGGGGCGGCCGGCGACGGTCTCGCCGAAGAGCACGTCGGCGTCGCCGCTGAGACGGCCGAGCAGCAGCGCCCAGGCTCCCTGCACGAGCGTGTTCAGCGTGACCCGCGCGCCGCGGGCGGCCGCGGCAATCCGCTCCGTGTCCGCGGCGGACACCCGGACGATCCGCTCGGCATCGCTCGCGCCGCCGGGGCCGTGCGGTGCGGCCGGCCGTGTCAGGCCGAGCGCGGTGGGCGCCGCGAAGCCGGCGAGCGTCCGCCTCCAGAACGCCTCGGCCTGCGCGCGGTCCTGCCGCTGCAGCCAGTCGATGAACTCGCGATACGGCGGCGCCGGCCGGAGGGGCGTGGCCTGCCGGCCGGTCGTCGTGCCGGTCAGGGCCGCGTAGCGGTCGAGCAGCTCGCGCAGCAGCAGCGACACGCTCCAGCCGTCCAGCAGCAGGTGATGCCGGCTCCACACCATCACCCGCTCATCGTCCGTCCGGCGGAGCAGCGCGACCCGGCACAGGGGCGGACGCGAGAGCTCGAAGCCCTGCCGCCGGTCGGCCTCGAGGAACGCGTCGAGGCGGGACGGCGCCTGGGCGTCCGGCGTTCCCCGCCAGTCGTGCCGCGCGATCTCCAGCCGGACCGTGCGCGCGACCGCCTGCAGCGGACGCCGGCCGCTCTTCCAGGCGAACCCCGTCCGCAGGACGGGATGCCGATCGACGAGCTGCTGCCAGGCGCGGCCGAACGCCTCCTCGTCCAGCGGCCCGCGCAGCGTCACGGCGAGCTGGTCGAAATAGACGGACGACTCCGGCTCGTAGAGGCTGTGAAAGAGCAGCCCTTCCTGGAGCGGCGAGAGCGGGTAGACGTCTTCGAGGTTCTTCGCCATCCGGTCCGTTCTACAGATCCATCTCGTCGAGCGCGGCGTCCAGCTCCCGCTGACTCACGTCCGACAGCGCGAAGTCCTCGGGCGCCGGACCGGCCGGCGCGGCGGCCACCGCGGCGTCGATCAGCCGCTCGAGCGCCCGCACGTACCCGGACGCCAGCGCCTCGATCGTCTCACGCCGATGCACGTGCCGGCCGTAATGGAAGTCGACGTGCAGCCGCCCGTCGATGACGACGCTGTTCACGTCGAGCAGGTGCGCCCGCCGGTTGTGCGGGCCGTACGGCGCGCCGCCCGGTTCGTGCGCCGGCGCGAACGGGCTCTCTCCTCCCAGCGCCTGATCGAACTGGCCGAGGTAGTTGAAGCTGATCGCCGGTGCCGGTGCGGCCGCCAGGCGGCGCCGCAGCGGTTCGTCTCGACCCAGGTAGCGCAGGATGCCGTAACCGAGACCGTGCGCCGGCAGGGCGCGCAGCTGCGTCCTGATCGCCCCGAGCGCGGCCAGCGGATCGTCGGTCTCCGGCAGCGACAGTCGCAGCGGAAACAGCGACGTGAACCAGCCGACCGTGCGCGACACGTCGAGCGTCTCGTCGATCGGCTCCCGCCCGTGCCCCTCGAGGTGAATGAGGTGGTCGCGGGTGCCGGTCCAGGCGGACAATGTCTGCCCGAAGGCCGCCAGCAGCAGGTCGTTGATCCGGGCGCGCTGCCGCGCCGGCGCGTCGTGCAGGAGGCGGTCGGTCGACCGGCGGCTCAGCGTCACCTGGACGCGATCGGCCGCGCCGGCGAGGTTGACCGCCGGATCGGCCGGACCGTCGGTCGGTATCGGCCGGGCCGGCGCGTCCGCCAGCGCCAGCCAGTACGCCTGCTCGGCGTTCAGCGTTTCCTCGTCCGCGACCCGCTGGAGCGCAGAGGCCCACGCCGCCACCGACGCGGTCCGTGCGGGCAGGCGGCCGGCGTCCGCTCCCTGGTCGTAGAGCGTCACGAGGTCCTCGAGCAGGATCCTCCACGACACGCCGTCCACCGCGAGGTGGTGCACGACGAGAAACAGGCGGCCCGGGCGGTCCGGGCCGAGGTCGATGCCGGTGACACGGACGAGCGGGCCGCGCGACACATCGAGCGACGCCTGTTCCCGGAGGCATGCCGCTTCGATGGCACCGGGCACGTCGGCCGTCGCCACGCCGCTGAGGTCGAGCGCCCGCACCTCGCAGTCGTGCTCGTCCGGCGGACCGATGCGGGCACTCCAGCCGGCGGCCGTTCGCTCGAACCGCAGGCGCAGGGCGTCGTGGTGGGACGTCAGTGCGCGCACGGCCGACGTGAGCGCCGGGAGGTCCAGCCGCCGTCGCGTTTCGAGCAGCAGCGACTGGTTCCAGTGGTGCGGCTCCGCCAGCTCCTGCTCGAAGAACCAGTGCTGGATGGGCGTCAGCGCCACCGGCCCGTCCGCCGGCGCGCCGGCGCCGCGGGGGGCGGCGTCCACCTGCACGAAACCGGCCAGACGGGCGACGGTCTGCGCGCGGAGCACCTGCTGCGCCGAGCAGCGCAGCCCTTCGGCCCGCGCCCGGGCGAGGATCTGCAGCAGCAGAATCGAATCGCCCCCCAGGAAGAAGAAGTTGTCGTCGCGCCCGACGCGGGGCAGGTGCAGCACCTCGGCCCAGATGCGCGCGAGCGTCGCTTCGACGCCGGGCCTCGGCTCGACGTACGGCGACGCGTCCGTGCGACCTTCGAGGTCGGGAGCCGGCAGCGCCGCGCGATCGAGCTTGCCGTTCGGCGTGCGCGGCAGCGCCGCGAGCGTGACCCAGGCGGCCGGCATCATGTAGTCGGGCAGCCGCGCCGAAAGCTCCTCGCGCAGCGCCGCGAGGTCGAGCGTCGCCCCGGGGTTCTCCGCCACGTACGCCACGAGCCGGCGGCGACCCGGTTCGTCCTCCCGCGCGAGGACGGCCGCCTCGGCGACGGCCGGGTTCTGCTCGATCGCCGCGACGATCTCTCCCGGCTCGATCCGGAAGCCGCGGATCTTCACCTGCTGGTCGACGCGTCCCAGGAAGACGAGGCGGCCGTCAGCCGTCCACCGCGCCAGATCGCCGGTGCAGTACATGCGCGAGCCGGGCATCGCCGCGAACGGGTCGGGGACGAAGCGCTCCGCCGTCAGCCCGGGCCGATCCCAGTACCCGCGCGCCACCCCTTCTCCGCCGATATAGATGACGCCGGCGGCGCCGAGCGGCACCGGACGGAGCCACCCGTCCAGCAGGTAGACGCACGTGTTCGCCACCGGCCGGCCGATGGTTTCCAGCCCGCCCGGGTCACGACGGCCGAACGTCGAGTACGTCGTGTCTTCGGACGGCCCGTAGAGGTCGTACACGTCCGCGACGTGCCCCAGCGCGTACAGCGCATCGGCCAGGCCGGCCGGCAGGGGTTCGCCGGCGAGGAGCACCGTCCGGACGGACGGCGGAACGGCGCGCTGGCGCAGCAGTTCGGCCATCGCCGACGGCACGGTGTTGACGAGCGTCACGTCGCCGGCTGCGGAAAGATCCGGCAGCGCGAGCGCATGCTCGGCCAGCACGATCGTGCCGCCTCTCGCGAGGGTGACGAAGATCTCGAACACCGACAGGTCGAAGCTGATGGAGGTGGAGGCGAGGACGCCGGCAAAGGCGGTCGACTCGAACGCCGCCGCCGCCCAGTCGGCGAGCGCCACGGCATTCCGGTGCTGGATGGCCGCCGCCTTCGGCCGTCCGGTCGATCCCGATGTGTAGATCAGGTACGCGACGCTGTCGGGCAGGGCGCAGGCCGGCGGCGCGGCCTCGTCCGCCGCAGAGGCGGGCAGCGCGGCCAGATCCTCCAGGAGGACGGCCGGGACGCCGGTCTGCCGGACCCGTTCTTCCAGCGCCCGGCTGGTGACGATGAGCAGCGGGCCGGCGTCGGCGCACATCCCGGCGAGGCGTCCGGCCGGGTAGGCCGGGTCGAGCGGCACGTATGCGCCGCCCGCCTTCAGAATCGCGAGCAGCACCGCGATCATGTCGGCCGACCGCTCCAGGCTGACGCCGACGCGCATTTCGGCGGCGACGCCGCGGCGCGCCAGCTCGCGCGCCCATCGGTTCGCCCGCCGGTTCAGGTCGCCGTACGACACGCGCCGGAGGCGGTCGACGATGGCCGTGGAGTCGGGCACGCGCGCGGCCGTCTCCGCGAACAGCCCGTGCAGGCACCGGCGGCCGTCGTGCGCGACGGCGGTGTCGTTGAACCCGGCCAGCAGCCGCGTCCGCTCGACGGACGACAGCAGCGTGAGCGATTCGTGACGCGCGTCGGGATCGGCCGCCAGCGCATCGAGCGCCCGCTGGTAGTACCCCGTGATCTCGTCGGCCTGCGCGTCGGAGAACACGCCGAGATCGTACGTGATGCCGAGATCCAGGCCGCCCGTGGCCGCGTCGACGGCGAACTGCGCGAACAGGCGGAAATTCGTTTCCTCGTGGTACCGCGTCTCCAGCAGCTGGAAGTCGTCGCGGGCGACGAGCGGGGCGAACACGTGGAAGTGCACGAAGTTGAACGCCGTTTCGATCAGCTCCCGTCGTCCCCACCGGCGCTGAATCTGCGCGAGCGGATACCGCCGGTGCGGCAGCAGCGCCCGCTCCGCCTCGAACGCCGAGCGGATGAGCGATCGCCAGGAACCGCCGGCCACGCTGACGCGCAGGGGCGCCGTGTTCAGGAAGAGACCGAGCACCTCGTCCGCGCCCGGCTCCTCGGGCCGTCCGTTGCTGATGAGGCCCGTCACGAGATCCGATTGCGCGGCCAGCGACGCCAGCACGTGGAGGTGCACGGCGAGCAGCGCGCTCTTCAGCGACGCGCCCGCCTTCGCGGCGATCTGCTGCAGCCGCGTCACCGTGTCCCGGCTCCAGGCGAGCCGCCTGATCGCCGTTCGGCGCGGTGCGTCCGGCGGCGCGAGCGGTTCCCGCCGCTGCGGCAGGTTCGGCGCCTGTGCCCCGGCGAGCTGTTCCTGCCAGAACCGCTGCGTCCCGGGATCGGCGCCCGCCGCCCGTTCGAGCGCGATGAACTCGCGGTACGACCCGGCGGGGGGCGCGACCGGCGCGACCGGCCGGCCGGCCATCCGATCCAGGTAGCGTCCGAACAGCTCCGTCAGGAGCGACGAGAGGCTCCAGCCGTCGAGAATCGTGTGGTGCACGCTCAGCGTGAACTGGAACGTGTCGTCCGTCCGCCGCTGCACGTGCAGGCGGAGCAGCGGCGCCCGGGTCCAGGCGAACGGCCGCTGCCGCTCGGCCGCCATCCGGCGGTCGATGCGGCCCTGCTGTTCCTCCTCGGGCAGGCCGCGCAGGTCCTCGAACTCGAGCGGCACCTGCACCTGGCGATGGACGAGCTGAAGCGGTTCGGCGTAGCCCCCCTTGTGGAGCGACGTCCGCAGGATGGTGTGACGGGCCACGACATCGGCCACCGCCTGTTCCAGCGCCGGCCGGCTCCATCCGGCGCGCACGTGGAAGCTGAAGATGTCGTGGTACGCCGCCGACTCCGGGTCGAGCTCGGCATGGAACAGCATGCCGGCCTGCAGCGCGGCGACCGGATAGGCGTCTTCGACGTCGGCCGGCAGCGCCGCGCGGTCCGCGCCGGTGATCAGCGAGAAGGCGCCCGGCACCGGCACGTCGGCCGCCGGGCCGGCGGTGCGCCGGATGACGCGGGCCAGCTCGCGCACGGTCTGATGCTGGAAGAGGTCGGGCAGCGCGAGATCGTAGCCGCGCGCGCGGGCGAGCGCACGGACGCGGATGCTGCGGATCGAATCGCCGCCGAGCGCAAAGAAGTTGTCGGTCACGCCGACGCGCGGGAGCCCCAGCCCCTGCGCCCAGACGTCGGCGAGGTCGCGCTCGACGCCGCTGGCGGGCGGTTCGTCCCCGGTCGACACCGCCTGCTCGAGGTCGGGCGCGGGCAGCGCCCGCCGGTCGATCTTGCCGTGGGGCGTCAGCGGCAGGCGATCCAGCATGACGAAGGCGGCCGGCACCATGTACTCCGGCAGCGACGCCTGCAGGAGCGCGCGCAGGTCGGCCGCCCGCGGCCGGGCCTCTTCGCGCGGCACCACGTAGGCCACGAGCCGATCGCCCTCGTCGTCGTGCCGGCTCACGACGACCGCCTGGGCGACGGCCGGATGCCTGGTCAACGCCGACTCGATCTCGCCCAGTTCGATCCGGAAGCCGCGGATCTTCACCTGGTGATCGGCGCGCCCGAGGTACTCGAGGTCGCCGTCCGACCGGCGGCGGGCCAGATCGCCGGACCGATAGAGCACGGCGCCCGACGGCCCGAACGGGTCGGGCACGAACCGCTCGGCCGTCAGGTCCGCGCGGCCGAGGTAGCCGCGCGCGACCCCGGCCCCGCCCACGAAAATCTCGCCGGTCGCGCCGGTGGGCACCGGATTGAACCGCTCGTCCAGCAGCAGGATCCGCAAATCCGGGATCGGCCCGCCGATCACGCTGCCCGCGGCCGCCGCCACGTCCCGCTGCGACACGGGACGGTACGTCACATGCACGGTCGTCTCGGTGATGCCGTACATGTTCACCAGCCGCGGCCGCTCGTCGCCGTGGCGGTCGAACCAGGGGGCGAGCGTCTGCAGCTCCAGCGCTTCGCCGCCGAAGATCACGTACCGGAGCCGCAGGTCTGCCGGCGCCGCCAGCGATCCTTCGTGGCTCACGAGCTGGCGGAACGCGGACGGCGTCTGGTTCAGCACGGTCACCTGCTCGTCGGCCAGCAGCCGGTGGAACTGATCGACCGATCGGCTCACCCAGTACGGCACCACGACCAGCCGGCCGCCGAAGAGCAGCGCGCCCCAGATCTCCCAGACGGAAAAATCGAACGCGTAGGAATGGAACAGCGTCCAGACATCCGTGGCGCCGAACCTGAACCAGTCCTGCGTAGCGTCGAAGAGCCGGCACACGTTCGCGTGCGTGACGACGACTCCCTTGGGCCGCCCGGTGGAGCCGGACGTGTAGATGACGTAGGCCGCCTGCGCAGGATGCACGTGCACCGGCTGGAATCCGGTCTCCGGCGTCTCGTCCTGCTCGAGCCACTCGTCCAGGCAGTGCATCGCCGCGGAGGCGTCCGGCAGCCGGTCGAGCAGCGCCCGCTCGGTGAGCACGATCCGGGCCCCGCAGTCCCGCAGCACGAATGCGATCCGGTCCGGCGGATACGCCGGGTCGATCGGCACGTACGCGCCGCCGGCCTTCAGCACGCCGAGGATCGCCGCGATGAGCGCCGGCGAGCGATCGAGGAAGAGGGGCACCAGCGTCTCGGCGCCGACCCCGGCCGCCACCAGCCGGGCGGCCACGCGATCGGCCTGCGCGTTCAGCGCGGCGTACGTCAGGCGGGTGTCGCCGCACGTCAGCGCGACCGCGTCCGGCGTCCGCCGCGCCTGTGCCTCGAACCGCGCGTGCAGGCCGATCCCGGAAGACGAGGAGACCGGCCGTTCCGGCGCGCCCTGCAGGCGCTCGCGCTCCCACGGCGTGAGGATCGGCAGGTCGACGACGGGCCGGTCGGGTGCACGTGTCGCCTCCCGCAGCAGAATGGCGAACCGTTCCGTCATCCGATCGATGGTCGCCTCATCGAAGATCTCCGTCCGGTATTCGGCCGTGCCGTCGAAGCCGCCGTCGCGTTCCTCCAGCGCCACGGTCAGCTCGAACTTCGCGGCACGGGCGTCCGGCGGCTGCACGTCCAGCGAGACGCCTGGAATGTCCCAGCGGCCGGCCGGCGCGTTCTGCAGCGTCAGGGCGACCTGGAAGATCGGGTGGCGGCTCAGCGTCCGCTCGGGCTGGAGGCGATCGACGATCTGCTCGAACGGCGGCTCCTGGTGCTCGTAGGCATCCGATGCCGCGCGCCGCGTGCGGCGCAGGAGTTCGCGGAAGGTCGGCAGGCCGCGCAGATCGGCGCGGAGCGCCAGCATGTTGGCGAACAGCCCGATGGACGCCTCGAGTTCGGGGCGATCGCGGTTGGCAATCGGCGTCCCGACGGCGAACTCGCGCTGGCCGGTCTGGCGGAACAGCAGCGCCTGGAACGCCGCCATCAGCACCATGAACGGCGTCGCCTCCTCCTGTCGGGCGAGGTCGCGCACGCCGTCGAGGATCCCGGATTCAAGCCGGAACCGGCGCAACGCGCCCCTGGACGAGGGGGCGGCGGGGCGCGGCCGGTCGGCCGGCAGCTCGAGGACAGGGACGCCGGCGAGCTGCCGCGTCCAGTAGTCGAGGTCGCGCTGCCACACCCCCTGTTCCGCCCGGGCGCGCTGCCAGGCCGCGTAGTCTCCGTACCGGATCGGCACGGCCGGCAGCGGCGACGGCCGGCCGGCGGCATATGCCGCATACAGGGCGGTCAGCTCGTTCATGAAGAGGCCGAGCGACCAGCCGTCGAGCACGATGTGATGCGCGCAGAGCAGCAGCAGGTGATCGCCGGCGGCGAAGGTCAGAAGCCTCACGCGCCACAGCGGCGGCCTGGACAGGTCGAACGGCGTCTCGAAGGTCTCGCGCGTGAGCTCCTCCACGCGCGCCTCGCGATCCGCGGCCGGCAGGCCGGCCAGGTCGACGACCTCGAGCGCAGACGAGGGCGCGGGCTGTACGTCCACCGAGCCGTGGCCGTCCTGTTCGGGGAAGGCCATGCGCAGCGCGTCGTGACGCGCGGCGATGCCGGCCAGCGCCCGATCGAGGGCCTCCACGTCGAGCGGACCGCGCAGGCGGATGGCCTGCGTCAGGTGATAGGCGAGGCTGGCCGGCTCGAGGTGCTGGACGAACCACAGCCGCTGCTGCGCGAAGGAGAGCCGGGACGGCGCGCCGGGTGCCTGCCGTGGGATGGCGTCGCCGCCGGCGACGCGGATCCCCTTCTGCGCGAGGAGGCGCGCGAACAGTTCCTGTCGATCGGCAGGTGGCGGTGGCGAGGATGACATCGCGCCGGCTATCCGGGATCCTGCATGTCCGACAGGAGGGCGCCGGCCTGTTCGTCCGAGAGACCCTGGACCTGGAGGAACGTCTCGACGATCGTCTCCAGCACGTCCGCGCCCCCGCAGCGGGCCGCGAGCCCTCCGGTGAACCCTTCGATGGTCGGCTGCTCGAACGCCAGCCGCAGCGGCACGTCGATCTGCAGCGACTGGCGCACGCGCGACACCAGCCGCGTCGTCAGCAGCGAGTGGCCGCCGAGCTCGAAGAAGTTGTCGCGGACGCCGACGCGCGCGACGCCCAGCAGCTCCGCCCAGACCGACGCGAGCCAGCGTTCCGCCGCCGTGCGCGGCTCGACGAACGCTGCCCCGACGTCGCGCGACGAAGGCGTCGGCAGCGACCGCCGCTCCACCTTGCCGCTGGGCGTCAGCGGCAGCGCGCTCAGCTCCACGAAGAACGCCGGCACCAGGTAGGCCGGCAGACGCGCGCCGGCGAAGCGCCGGAGATCCTCCCACGTGCCCCGGCGCCCTTCTGCCCAGACGATGAAGGCAACCAGGCTCTTCTCGCCGGGAACGACCTCGCGGACCACGACCGCCGCCTGCGCGACGTCCGGGTGCTCGCCGATCAGGGTCTCCACTTCACCCGGCTCGACCCGGAAGCCGCGGATCTTCACCTGCTGATCGATGCGCCCGAGGTATTCGATGTTGCCGTCGGCCAGCCGGCGCGCGAGATCGCCCGTGCGGTACAGCCGCCCGCCGGGCGTCCGCGCGAACGGGTCGGGGACGAAGCGCGCGGCCGTCAGGTCGGGTCGGTCGTGATAGTCGCGCGCCAGGTTGGCGCCGCCGATGTAGAGCTCGGCGGCCAGGCCGACCGGTGCCGGGTTGAGACGGTCGTCCAGCAGGTCGATCTGCGTGTTGGCGATCGGCCGGCCGATCGGCGGCGGCGGCAGCAGCGCCGCCGGCGGCCGGTCGTACGTATAGCTCGTGACCACGTGCGCCTCGGACGGGCCGTAGTGGTTGTGGAGCCGGCAGTGCGGCACCCGGCGGCAGAACTCCAGGATCGCCGGCGTCAGCAGCAGCTGCTCGCCGGTGACCAGCATCTCCCGCAGGTGGGCGAACAGCTCCGGACGGTCCAGATACGCCGCGGCCAGCTGCTGGAAGACGACCACCGGCAGGATGATCTTCGCGATGCGCGCCTCGTGGACGTGCGCGACCAGGGCGTCGAGGTCGAGCCGCTCCGTCTCGGCAATCATGTGCAGCGTGCCGCCGCTGCCGAGCGCCGCGAAGATCTCGTGGAAGCTCGCGTCGAAGCTGAGCGGCGCGAACTGCAGCGTGGCCACGCCGGTCAGCAGGGTCGACAGGTGCCAGCGAATCAGGTTGTGCAGCGCGTGATGACTGAGCGTGGCCCCCTTGGGACGCCCGGTCGACCCCGACGTGTACATGAAGTACAGCAGGCTGTCCCGATGGACCGCGCTCCGCGGATTCTCCGCCGGCCGCGCGTCGAGCGCCGCCGCCAGGTCGTCCAGGTCGAGCACGCGGACGTCCGGATCCGGCGGGAGCAGCGCCCGCGTCGCGCGGTGCCCGAGCAGCAGCCGGGCGCCCGCATCCTTCAGCATGAAGGCGAGGCGATCGACCGGATACGCGGGGTCGAGCGGGGCATAGGCGGCCCCGGCCTTCAGCACCGCCAGCACGGACACGATGGTGTCGATCGACCGGTCGAGGCAGATGCCGACCGGCACGTCCGGACCGGCGCCGGCCTCCTGCAGCAGGCTCGCCAGCCGGTTCGCGCGCCGGTTCAGTTCGGCGTACGTCAGCCGCCGGTCGCCGCAGACCAGCGCCACGGCGTCCGGCGTCCTCGCGACCTGCCGCTCGAAGAGTCCGTGCACCAGCCCGTCACCGTCGAAGCGCTCCGCGGTGTCGTTGAAGTCGACGACGACGCGGTGCCGCTCGGCGTCCGACATCAGCGGCAGGTCGTCGATCGCGGCGTCGGGGGCGGCGACAGCCGACGCCAGCAGCATCCGGAAGCGCTCGATGAGCGCGGCAATCGTCGGCGCTTCGAACAGGTCGGTCCGGTATTCGACCCACCCGTCCCAGCCGTCCGTCGATTCGCGCAGCGTCAGCGTCAGGTCGAACTTGGAGGTCGTCGTGTCCTGCGGGACGAAGCGTGCGTCCACGCCCGGCATCCGCAGCTCGGGCAGCGGCGCCTGCAGGACGAACAGGACGTCGAACAGCGGATGCCGGTTCAGCTCGCGGCGCGGCTGCAGCGCCTCGACCAGCGCTTCGAACGGCAGCTCCTGATGCGCGTACGCCTCGAGGCAGGTCTCGCGCACGGCCGCGAGGTGGCGGCGGAACGACGCGCGGCCGTCGACCGCCGTCCGGAGGACGAGCGTGTTCGTGAAGAAGCCGATGAGGTGCTGGAGCTGCGCCTGCATCCGGTTGGCCACCGGCGTGCCGACCGCGACGTCGCGCTGGCGGGTGAGCCGGTACAGCAGTACCTGGAAGAGCGCCAGCAGCGTCATGAACGGCGTCGCCTCGGCCGACTGGCCGATCCGTTCGAGTGCCGCCCGCTCCGGTGCCGTGATGGTGAAATGCCTCGACGCGCCGCGGTACGACGCCTCGGGCGGCCGGGAATGGTCGGCCGGCAGTTCGAGCGGCGTCAGACCGGCCAGCCGATCGCGCCAGTACGTGATCTGGCGCGCGAACGCGTCGCCCGTCCGCCACTCCTGCTGCCACGCGGCGTAGTCGCCGTACTGCACGTCGAGCGGCGGCAGCGCGGCGGCCGGGCCGCCCGTCTCCTCGGTGTAGAACGCCGTCAGCTCGCCCGCCAGGATGCCCAGCGACCACTGATCGCTGATGATGTGGTGCATCGTGAACAGCAGGACGTGATCGTCCGTGCCGAGGCGCAGCAGCGTCGCGCGCGCGTACGGGGGCGACGCCAGGTCGAACGGCCGGTCGGCGTCGGCTGCCGCCAGCGCCCGCACCGTCGCCTCGCGCGCGGCCGGCGCGAGCCCCGACAGATCCTGCTCGACCAGCGGCAGGTCGACGTCGACCGGTCGCTGCGCGGGCCGGCCGTCGAGCTCGGCGCAGACCACGCGCAGGACTTCGTGACGCCGGACGACCCGGCGGAGCGCGCGCCGGAGCGCGCCGGCGTCCAGCCGGCCGGCGAGCTGCAGCACGCCCGGCACGTTGTAGACCGCGCTGCCCGGCTCGAGCTGATCGAGGAACCAGAGCCGCTGCTGCGCGAACGACAGCGGCGCCGGACCCCCGGTCGACCGCGGCCGGATGCCGGGCGACGGCCCGGCGCCGAACCCGCGCTCCTGCAGCAGCAGGTCGATCAGCGCCTGCCGGGCGCGCGCGTCGTTGCCGGATGCCTGGTCCTGCGTGCTCATGTGTGAATCGAGGGATGTTCCGCCCGGAAGCGCTCCGGCTGGATGCTCCCGCCTCCGGCGAGGGCCGGCGGCCGGGTCAGATTTCGATTTCCGTCAGGTCTTCGCGGCCCGGGCCGGCCGGCTTCGCGACGTCCGCCAGCCGGACGCCGGCCAGCAGCGTCATCGCGAGGCCGGCAATCGACGGCCCTTCCAGCAGCGCCACGAGCGGCACGCTGACGCCGATCTCGTGCTGGATGCGGTTCTTGATCTCGACCGCCATCAGCGAATCCACGCCGAGGTCCGACAGCCGCGTGTCGCGATTCACCGACGCCGCGTCGTGCCGCCCGATCGCCGCGACCATCGAGCCGAGCGACCGTTCGACTTCGGCCAGCTGGTCGCCGGCCGCCGTCCCCGCCAGGCGCGCCGCGAGGCGCGAGTCGGCCGGTCCGGCGCCGGGCGCCGGCTCAGTGCCGTGGCGGGCGACCAGGTCGGCCAGCAGCGGCGACAGCCTGGCCTGTGGGTCGACGTGCAGGAGCCGGCTCCATTGTACCGGCATGACGCCGACCTGCACGAGACCGCCGCCCATCAGCCGATCGAGCACCTGAACGCCCTGTGCCGGTGTCAGCCGGCCGATGCCGAGCGCCTCGAGCTGCTGATGCGCGCGGCTGCCGTACTCCGTGGCGGCGAATCCGACGGTCGACCAGGGGCCCCAGTTGATGCAGAGCGCCGCCCGGCCGCTCGCCCGGCGGGCGTGCGCCACCGCGTCCATGAATGCGTTCGCCGCCGCGTAGTTGCCCTGCCCTTCGGCCGGCAGCAGCGACGAGAAGGCGGAGAAGAACACGAAGAAATCGAGATCGGTCCCCTGGAAGCAGGCGTCGAGCGCGGCCGTGCCCGCGACCTTCGGCCGGAGCACCGCCGCCAGCGACGCGGCGTCCAGATCGACCAGCCGGCGATCCCGCCACTCGCCGGCGGCATGCACGACGCCGCGGATCCGGCCGTGCCCGGCGGCGTGATACGCCTCGATCCAGGCGCCGAGGTCGCCTGCCGACGCGACGTCCAGGGCCGCGACGTGCACGGTCGCCCCCGCGGCTTCGAGTTCTTCGACCGCCCGGATCGCCGGCGCCATCGGCGCCTCGTCCGCCACGTCCGCCCACGTGTCGCGCGGCGGCAGCGGGCGGCGGCCGGCGAGGATCAGATGGCGCGCGCCCCGGCGCACGAGCAGCCGCGCGACCTCGAGCCCCAGCCCGCCGAGGCCGCCGGTCACGAGATAGCTCGCGTACGGCCGGCACTGCCACCCGCGGGCGGGCGGCAGCGCCGCGCGGACCGTCAGGCGGGCGGCGAGACTGCGCTCCTCCCGGAAGACGATCTGATCCTCGCGCGAGCCGTTCGTGACGGCGGCGAGCAGCGCGGCCGCGTCGCGCGCGGCGTCCGCCGGCTGATCCAGATCGACGAGCCCGCCCCAGAGCCGGGGCTGCTCGATCGGGATGACGCGGCTCAATCCCCAGATGGCGGCCTGGCCGGGATCGGCGCCGTGCCGTCCCACCGCCTGTGCGCCGCGCGTCACCAGCCACAACCGGCACGTGCGACGGCTCGAATCGCCGTGCGCGGCCAGCGCCCGGACCAGCTGGACCACCTGCTCCAGCCCGGCCTGCACCTGCTGCGGCGACCGGCCGGATTCGCCGGCCGCGTCGGCCGGCCACGTATACAGGATGCCGATCGGTCCTTCGGCCGTCGCCTGCCAGGCCAGTTCAGCCAGACCGCTCCACGCGTCGGGCCGATCCGGATTCAGGACGACATCGCCGTCTCCTGCCCCCGCGGGCGTGTGGCCGCCGGCGCGCCTGACGCGGAGGCAGCGGCGCCCCTGCCGCTCGAGCGCGTCGGCCGCCGCCGCGCCGACGCCCCCTTCGTCCAGGAAGACGACCCACCGGTCCGGCGCGCTGCGCGCCGCCGACGGCTGAAGCGCGATCGGCGGCCAGGTGATCTCGTACAGCGACTCGGGCGGGAGATCGAGCGCGGCCGTCGGGAGGCGGCCGTCACGGGCGGAGGAGACGGGCGCCGGCGGGACGGCGGGCGACGGGCGGAGGCCGCCCATGCCGCCGGCCAGCGCCGCCAGATGCGGCAGGCTGTCGAGCACCTCGTCCACCGGCGGTCCGAAGTCGAGCAGCGCGGCGATCTCGGAGACGCCGGCGCGCGCGAGCGCGCGGACGAGCGGCGCGCAGGACTCCGGCGTGCCGAGCAGCGCGCGCGTCGAGAAGAAGCGCTCGAACAGGAACTGCACGAAGGCGTCGCGGTCGTCGCCCGACAGCGCGGTGATGTCGGCCCCGCTGCCGCGGCTGGCCGCGAGCCCCTTCAGGAGGTGCAGGTTGTCCTTCAGGTACCGGCAGTACGGCTCGCGGACCTGCTCGCGCACGCGATCGACCTCGTCGCCGAGGAACGTGTGGAGCATCACCGTGACGACGCCCGTGGCGGGATCGTGGCCGTGCGCCCGGCGCGCGTCGCGGTAGAGGGCGATCTTGCCCGCCAGCTCCTCGACGTCCTGGTCGAGCAGGTGCGTGAGCAGATTCGCGCCGATGGCGCCCGCGCGCTCGAACGTCCGCGGGTTGCCGGCGGCTGTCACCCACAGCGGCAGCTCGGGCTGAATGGGCGTCGGGTACGTGCGGACCGCGACCTCCCGCCCGTGGCCGCCGCGCCGCGTGACCGTCTCGCCGCGCCACAGCCGGCGCACCTCCTCGATGCCGCGGAAGAGCGCTTCGTGGCGATCCGCATACTGATCCGGGTTCAGCGCGAAGTCGTCCGGGTTCCATCCCGAGGCGAACGACATCCCGACGCGGCCGCCCGACAGGTTGTCGACGACCGACCACTCCTCGGCGATCCGCAGCGGGCTGTGAAGCGGCAGCACGACGCTGCCGGCCATCAGCCGGACCTGCGTGGTCTCGCGGGCGAGCGCGGCGTGCAGCGTGGCCGGGTTCGGGTAGAGGCTGCCGAAGCCGGTGAAGTGCCGCTCGGGGACCCACACGCTGGAGAAGCCGTGGCGGTCGGCGAAGCGGGCCGACTCGATGAGCAGCCGGTAGCTGTCCGAGCCGTCGGCCGCCTCGCTGCCGTTGAAGAACATGACGCCGAAGCGAGGACCGGCGGCCGCGCCGGATGCCACGGCCGGCGCCGGTACGTCGGCCGCCTCCCGGACCGGCACCCGTTCGCCGGCCGCGGGCCGGGCGACCGGCGTGGTGCGCGCCGTCCCGTGCGCGGGCGCCGACGCCGGCTCGGGCCAGTACCGCTCGCCCTGAAACGGGTAGGTGGGGGCGGTCGTCCGGACGCAGGACCGCCCGCGGTCGACCCCCTGCCAGTCGACCTCCTGCCCGTCGACGTAACAGGCCGCGAGGCTCTCGAAGATCTGTTCCGTCTCGTCCCGCCCCGGCCGGATGGAAGGGCGCCAGTGCGCCGCGCCGCCGCGCCACGCCCGTTCCGCGAGCGCCAGCAGCGCAGGCGACGGTCCGATTTCCACGAACCTCGTCTGGCCGTCGGCCGCGAGCTGCGCGATGCCGTCGGCGAAGCGGACCGGTTCGAGCGCGTGCCGCAGCCAGTAGGCCGGCGTCGCCAGTTCCGCGCCGGCCCACGTGCCGGTGAGATTGGACACGAGGCGCCGCGCCGGGGGCGCCAGCGCGACGGTCTCGAGCACGGCGGCGAACCGGTCGAGCGCCGGCCGCATCAGCGGCGAGTGAAACGCCCGGCCGACGCGCAGCATCTTCGTGACCGCCCCGTCGCGCGCCAGTCCGGCGACCGCCCGATCGATCGCCTCGGGGCTTCCCGACAGCACCCAGTGATCGGGGCCGTTGATCGCGGCGAGCGCCAGGCGGCCGGCGTCCCGCTCGACGATCGGGCGGCACCGGTCGAGCGGCGCGAACACGGCGGCCATCGCGCCCGGCGCGGTGGCCTGCATGAGCCGGCCGCGCGCCGCCACGAGCCGCAGTCCGTCTTCGAGGCCGAAGACGCCGGCCAGGCAGGCCGCCACGTATTCCCCGAGGCTGTGCCCGAGCATCGCCGCCGGCGTGACGCCCCACGATCGCCACAGTTCGGCCAGCGCGTACTCGAACGCGAAGAGCGCCGGCTGGGCGTATTCCGTGAGCGCGAGCGCCGCCTCCGCGTCGCGCCCGAACAGGACGTCGAGGAGCGGCCGCGTCAGGTGCGGATCGACGGCCGCGGCGCACCGGTCGAGTGCGGCCCTGAACACCGGCATCGAGTCGTACAGCCCGCGCCCCATGCCCGCGCGCGGCGTGCCCTGCCCGGAGCACAGAAAGGCGATCGGCGGCGCGGCGTCCCAGCCGGAGGTCTCGGAGTCCGGCCCGATCGCCTCCCGGGCGGCACGCAGCCTCCCGGCGGCGCCGGCGCACGATCGCGCCACGATCGCGCGGCGGACGGGGAAGTGGGTGCGGCCGGCGCCGGCCGTGTGGCACAGGTCGGCGAGGGCCTCGTCCGGCTGATTGTCCAGAAACGAGGCCCAGCGATCGGCCAGCGCGGCGAGCGCCGCCGGGGTCCGCGCGCTGAGCGGCAGCACGTGGCATGGCCGCGCCGGCACGGCGTCCGTCCGCGCTTCGGCGGCCGCCGCCTCCAGCGTGACGTGGGCGATGGTCCCGCTCGATCCGAACGCGCTGACCCCGGCCAGGCGCCGCGCGTGGCCGGCCGGCCACGGCGTCGGGCGCACCGGAATCACGGCCGGAATCTCGTCCAGGTCGATGTCGGGATTGACCCGGTGGAAGTGGAGATTCGGCGGCACCTCGCCGTGCTGCAGCGCGAGCACCGCCTTGATGACTCCACCGACGCCGGCCGCCGACTCCATGTGCCCGAGCGTGCTCTTCAGCGCGCCGACGATGAGCGGGCGCGAGCGGTCGCGCCCTTCGTGGAAGACGGCGCCGAGCGCTTCCATCTCGATCGGGTCGCCGAGCGACGTGCCGGTGCCGTGCGCCTCGACGTACCCCACCTCGGCCGGTGCGACGCCGGCCGCCGTCAGCGCGGCGCGGATGACCGTCTGCTGCGCCGGCCCGTTCGGCACCGTGAGGCCGCTGCGGGCGCCGTCCTGCCGGACCGCCGACCCGCGAATGACCGCGAGCACCCGGTCGCCGTCCGCCCGCGCCTGCGACAGCCGCTTCAGGACGATCACGCCGCAGCCCTCGCTGCGGGCGTACCCGTCGGCCGCGCGATCGAACGTCTTGCACCGGCCGTCCGGCGCCAGCATCCGCGCCTGCGATACCGCGATGGTGTTGTCGGGCGCGAGCATCAGGTTGACGCCCGCCGCCAGCGCCATCCCGCACTCGCCGGTCTGCAGGGCCTGGCAGGCCAGGTGGACGGCCACGAGCGACGAGGAGCAGGCGGTGTCGATCGCCAGGCTCGGCCCGCGCAGGCCGAAGACGTACGAGAGACGGCCGGCGGCGATGTTCGCCACGTTGCCGGTCGCCGTGTACGCGTCGATCCGCGAGAAGTCGCGGTCGTAGACCAGCTTCGCGTAATCGAGCGTCGTCAGGCCGACGTACACGCCGGTCGGCGACCCTGCCAGCCCTTCGGGCGGCAGGCCGGCGTGTTCCAGCGCTTCCCAGGCGACCTCGAGCAGCAGCCGCTGCTGCGGGTCCATGGCGATCGCTTCGCGCGGCGAGATCCGGAAGAACCGGGCGTCGAAGAGATCGACGCGATCCAGGAACCCGCCCCACCGCGTGTACGTCCGGCCGGGTGTCCCCGGCGAGGGATCGAAATAGTCGTCCGCGCGCCAGCGGTCGGCCGGGACCTCGCGGATGGCGTCGGTCCCGGCGCGGAGCATCCGCCAGAACGCGTCGGGTCCGTCGCCGCCGCCGGGAAAGCGGCAGCCCATCCCGATGACGGCGATCGGTTCGTGCCGCCCCTGTTCGAGCTGCTCGATCCGCGCCTGCTGCTTCTGCAGGGCCGCGAGCGCCGCGCGCAGCCGGCCGGGATAATCGATCGGCCCTGTGTCAGCCATGTTCCCCCGGGGTGTCGATCGCCTCGAGCTGTTCGTCCAGCAGACGCACGAGCTCGGCGTCCGAAAGCCGGTCGGAATCGGCGGCGATCGTCGCCGTCGCCGGCCCGGCCGGCGCCGTGGGGGCGGCCGTCGACGCGGCGCCGAGAAGGCCCGCCAGGAAGTCGGCGAGCGCCTGCACGGTCGGGTAGTTGAAGACGGCGGTGGCCCGCAGCTCGACGCCGAAGTCGGCCTGCAGCCGCTTCTTCAGCTCGAGCGCCATCAGCGAGTCCATGCCCATCTCGAAGAAGCCGCCGCGCGGGTCCGGCAGGCGGCCGCCCGGCAGGGCGAGCACCGCCGCCACCTGCTGCTGCAGGTGGGCCACCAGCTGCCGGCGGCGTTCCTCGCCGCCGACGGCGGCGAGCGCGCGGGCCAGCTCCGTGGACGCGGACGTGCGATCGCCCGCGGCCGCCTCCCGCGCATCCACCCGTTCGAGCAGGGGGCGCCGGCCGCGCGATTCGAACAGGTCCTTGAAGATCGGCCAGTCGACGCTCGCCACGACCTGCTGCGACAGGCCGGCCGCCAGCAGTCGGCCCAGCACGAACGTCCCGTCGGCCGGCTCGAGCGCACGGAGGCCCATCCGCGCCAGCAGGCGGAGGTCGTCGGGCGCCACCATGCCGCCCTCCGCCCACGGGCCCCAGTTCACCGTGAGGGTCCGCAGACCGAGGTGGCGCCGGTGCGCCGTGAGCGCGTCCAGGAAGTGATTCGCCGCCGCGTACAGCGGCTGTCCGCGCGAGCCCCACACCGCCGAGATCGACGAGAAGCAGATCAGGAAGTCCGGCTGCCAGGCGCGCGTCAGCTCATGGAGGATCCACGCCCCGCTGACCTTCGGGGCCATCACGCGGCGATCGCGCGCGAAGTCGATCTCCTCGATCGTCCGGTTCTCGGGAAGGCCGGCCAGGTGGATCACGCCGCCCAGCGGGCGGCCATCGGCGCGAATGGCCTCGTCCACCGCCCGCATCTCCTCGACGCGGCTGGCGTCGGCGCGCACGTATCGCACGCGGGCGCCCTGCGCCTCCAGACTCTGCAGCGCCGCCACCCGCTCGCGGACGTCCGGCGCCGCATCGGGCGGGATCGGGGTGGCGCCTGCGCCGGCCGGCAGATCGTGCAGGCCGGTCAGCAGGAGATCCGTCACGCCCTGCCGCACGAGCCAGTTCGCGACGCGCCGCCCGAGGCCGCCGAGCCCGCCGGTGATCAGATACAGGCGCTCCGGCTCGAACCGGACGGCCGCCGCCCCGGGCTTCGGCGCGCGCAGCAAACGCGCGACGCGCCGTTCGCCGTCGCGGAAGGCGATCTGATCCTCGCCGTCGGGCTCCGTCAGCTCGGCCTCGAGCCAGCCCAGCTCCTCGTCCGGGCCGGCGGCGCCCGGCGCGGGCAGATCGAGCAGGCCGCCCCACAGGCCGGGATGTTCGACCGCAATGACGCGGCCGAGTCCCCATACGGGCGCCTGGGCCACGGCGCAATCGGCGCGTCCGTCACCGGCCGCCTGCGCCTGGCGGGTGACGATCCACAGCCGGCTGGCGACCGCCGACCCGGCCATCGCCTGCACGAGGTGCACGGCGGCGCCGCAGCCGATCTCCTCGGCGGTCCTCAGGGCGTCCGCCGTCAGCGCGTCCGGTGAGACGGTGTCGAGGCTCCACAGGTGCACGACGCCCTTCAGGCGCACATCACCGGCCGTGGCTCGCGCCAGCAGGCGATCGAAGGCGGCCGGCGCCAGCGGGTCGATCGCGTCACTGTTGGCCGGGTCTGCCGGGGCCGCCGGCTCTCCGGGCGCCGGACCGGTCGCGCGGACCTCGACCACCTCGTCGCCCCTGGCGCGGAGCCTGTCGGCGAGCGCCGCGCCGACGCCTCCCGCATCGATCAGCAGCAGCCAGCGCCCGGGCCGGTCAGGAGTCTCAGGCTCTGCCGGGGGGACCGCCGGTGTGACCGGGCCCCGCGCCTTCGGCTCCCAGCGGACGTCGTACAGCCAGGTGTCGAGGATCTCGCCGGCACCCGGCGCCTGCCGCGCCGCGCGGGCCTGCGTGCGTCGCAGCTGGAAGCCGGCCACACGGGCGACGACCTCGTCGTCGCGATTGAGCAGCGTCACGTCGCCGGCGAACGTCTCGTCTTCCGCGAGGCTGCCGCGCGACAGCCTCGCGTGACTCCAGAGGGCCGGCCCCGGCGCGCCGGTGAACATGACGGCGTCGGCGCCGGACGGCACGTAGATCGCGTCGCTCGTCCGCGTGAACGCTCCGGCCGGCAGGGCGGCCATGAACGCCTGCAGTGCGGCATCGAGCGTGGCCGCGGTGGTCGCCGGCGTGCCGGCGGGCTGCAGCCGCGCGAGCGCCTCGCCGTCGCGCCGCCAGAACTGCTCGACGTGCTGCAGGGCCTCCTCGAACGTGACGCCGCGATCGCGCAGCCGGCGGTAGAACACCGGTCCGGACATCTGCTGGTCGCATCGTGCCTGCCAGTGCGTCACCGTCTCCCGCGGTGCGGGCACCGTCGCGCGCGACGGACCGCCCCGGACCCGCTCGTGCAGCCGCGCGAGGTGCGGCAGGCTGTCGAGCACGAGATCGGCCGGCGGGCCGAAATCGATCAGGCAGGCCAGCTCGTCCACGCCGGCCTCGTGCAGCGCCTGCACCAGCCCGACGGTGGAGTCGGGCGTGCCGAGCAGCGCGCGCGTCGAGAAGAAGCGGTCGTAGAGGAAGCCGACGAACTCGTCGAGATCCTGCGGCGACAGCGACGCCAGGTCGATGTCGCTGCCGCGGCTGAACGCCAGCCCCTTCAGCAATCCGATGTTCGCCTTGATGTATTCGCAGTACGGCTGGCGCACCTGCTCCCGCACGACGTCGACCTCGTCGCCGAGGAAGGTGTGCAGCATCACGGTGACGCGGCCGGTGTCCGGATCGTGGCCGGCGCGCGCGCGGGCCTCGCGGTAGACGGCGAGCTTGCCCGCGAGCGCCTCGACGTCCTGATCGAGCAGGTGCGTCAGCAGGTGCGCGCCCGCCTCGCCGGCCCGCGCGAACGTCCGTGGATTGCCGGCCGCCGTCACCCAGACCGGCAGCTCGCGCTGGACCGGCGTCGGGTACGTCCGGATCCGGATCGAGCGGCCGGATCCGCTCTGCGCGTCCACCATCTCGCCGCGCCAGAGCTGCCGCAGCACCTCGAGCCCCCGGAACACCATCTCGTGCCGGTCGGCGTAGCGCTCCGGCGCCATCGCGAAGTCGTCCGGGTTCCAGCCGGACGCGAGCGACAGGCCGACGCGGCCGCCCGAGAGGTTGTCGACGAGCGCCCAGTCTTCGGCCGCGCGCAGCGGATGGTGCAGCGGCAGGACGATGCTGCCGGCCATCAGGCGCAGCCGGCGCGTCTCGCGGGCCAGCGCCGCCTGCAGCACGGACGGATTGGGATACAGGCCGCCGAACGCCGTGTAGTGCCGCTCGGGGACCCACACGCTCGAGAAGCCGTGGCGATCGGCGAAGCGCGCCGCCTCGATCACCAGCCGGTACTGCTGGCGCTGATCCGGCGTCTCGCTGCCGTTGAAGAACATGATGCCGAGATCCACCGGCCCGCGTCCGGCGCCGCTCCGCGGCGGCGCGGCGGTCCGGGCCGGCACGCGCGCGACCCGTGCGCCCGCCGCCAGCACCCATGCCGGCGTCTCCTCCGCGCGCACGTAGATCTCGCACGCCGCCTCGTCCGGTCCCAGCGGCGTGAGCACCGTCTGCAGCGTGGCGTCGTCCGCCGCCACCGGCTGCGCGCCGGCGACGTCGAGCCGCGAGAGGTCGTACGTCGCCTCCCCGAGCGCCTCTCGTGCGGCGGCCAGCGCCAGCTCGATGTACGCGGCAACCGGCAGCACCGCCGTACCGTCGATCCGGTACGCGCGCCACGCGTCGGGCAGCCCCTGTCCCGGATCGCGCTCCCAGACGGTCGCGCCCCGCAGCGCCGCCACGTCGGGCAGGCGCCGCCCGAGAATCGGATGGACCTCGGCGGGCGGGGCCGCCGTCCGGCCGGCGATCACCGGCGATTCGTCCACCCAGCAGCGTTCGCGCTGGAAGGGATACGTCGGCAGGCTGTTGATCCGGCGATGCGCGAACCCGCGGGCGCACGCGGCCCAGTCCACGTCGGCACCCGCCTCGTACAGGGCCCCCAGCGCGCTCAGCACCTGGCGCGCATCGTCGGTCCGCTGCCGCAGCGCCGGAATCCATGTTGCCGCGCGGCCGCGCCAGCTCTTCATGCCGAGCGCGCTCAGCGTCGGCTGCGGGCCGATCTCGACGAAGTGCGTGCAGCCGGCCGCCTCGAGCGTTTCGATCCCTTCCGCGAACCGGACCGGCTCGAGCAGGTGACGGCGCCAGTACTCGGCCGTCGTGATTTCGGCCCCCACCAGCCGTCCGGTGAGGTTCGACACGAACGCCGTCCGCGGGCGGGAGAACGTGGTGCCCGCGAGCGCGCGGGAAAAATCGTCGAGGATCGGCGCCATCAGGGGCGAGTGGAACGCGTGCGAGACGGTGAGCGGCCGCGTCCGGATGCCCTGGCGCTCGAACGCCCCGGCCAGCGCCTCGAGCGTGCGGCGGGCGCCCGACAGCACCACCTCCTCGGGCGCGTTGAGGGCGGCGATCGCGACGTCGGGGCGCCCGTCGATCGTCTCGCGCACGACCCGTTCCGCCGCCGTGACCGCCAGCATGCCGCCCCCCGCGGGCAGCGACTGCGTCAGCCGTCCGCGTTCGGCGATGAGCCGCAGGCCGTCCTCGAGACTGAAGACGCCGGCCACGCAGGCCGCCGCGAACTCCCCGACGCTGTGGCCCATGACGGCGGCCGGCACGATGCCCCACGCGCGGAACAGCTCGGCCAGCGCGTACTCGAGGGCGAAGAGCGCCGGCTGCGTCCAGGCCGTCTCATCGAGCGGCGTGGCCCTGCCGGCGTCCGGGTGCATGACCGCCCGCAGTGATCCGTCCCGCCATTCGCGCAGCAGGCTGTCGCAGCGATCGATCGCGGCGCGGAACACCGGCTCCGTCTCGTAGAGCCGCCGGCCCATGCCCGGGTACTGCGATCCCTGGCCGGTGAACAGGAACGCCACGCGCAGCGCGGGAACGGGGGAGGCCTCGCCGGCTGCCGGCCGCGCCAGCGCGTCGATCAGCTCCTCCGGCGTCCGGCCGACCACCGCCCGGCGGCAGGCGAACGTCTCGCGGCCGGCCGTCGCCGTGAAGCAGATGTCCGCCAGCGGCGCCTCGCCGGCCCATCCGAGATAGGTGGCGTAGCGTCCGCTCAGCTCGGCGAGCCCCTGTCCGTCTTTCGCCGAGAGGGCCAGCAGGTGGACGGGGCGCCCGGGCGCGGTGGCGGCCGGCGCGGCCGGCGCTTCTTCCACGATGAGGTGCGCGTTCGTGCCGGTGAAGCCGAACGAGCTCACGCCGGCGCGGCGCGGGCGATCCGTGCGGGGCCACGCCAGCGGCCCGGTCGGCACGGTCACGGGCAGCGCGTCCCAGGGAATGTACGGATTCGGCGTCCGGAAATGGAGGTTGGGCGGAATCGTCCCGTGACGCAGCGCGAGCACGGTCTTGATCAGGCTCGCGATCCCGGCGGCCGCCTCGAGGTGGCCGACGTTCGTCTTCACCGACCCGATCGGCAGCGGCGTCCGCCGGCCGTCGCACAGCACGGCGCCGAGCGCCCGGACCTCGATCGGATCGCCGAGCGACGTGCCGGTGCCGTGCGTTTCCACGTAGTCGATGCCCGACGGCGGGACGCCCGCGTCGTCCAGCGCGCGCCGGATCACCGCCTCCTGCGCCGGGCCGTTCGGGGCCGTCAGCCCGTTGCTGCGGCCGTCCTGATTCACCGCGCTGCCGCTGATGACCGCGAGGATCGGGTCGCCCGCCGCCACCGCGTCCGCCAGCGGCCGCAGGATCACCACGCCGCAGCCTTCGGCACGGACGTAGCCGTCCGCCGCGGCATCGAACGTCTTGCAGCGGCCGTCGGCCGCCAGCATGCCGGCCTTCGAGAAGGCGACGGTCATCTCGGGCGACAGCACCAGGTTCACGCCGCCGGCCAGCGCGACCCGACATTCGCCGGATCGGAGGCTGCGGCAGGCGAGGTGCACCGCCACCAGCGACGAGGAACAGGCGGTGTCGACCGCGAGGCTCGGGCCGCGCAGCCCGAGGAAGTACGACAGCCGGCCGGCCGCCGCGCTGAACGCATTGCCGGTGCCGGCGTACGCATCCACGCGACCGGGGTCGCCCCCGCGGAGCTGCCGCGACAGATAGTCGTGCGTGCTGATCCCGATGAACACGCCGGTGTCGGTGCCGCTCAGCCGGCCGGGCGGCAGCCCGGCGTCCTCCAGCGCCTCCCACGCGGTCTCGAGCAGCAGGCGCTGCTGCGGGTCCATGCCCGCGGCCTCGCGCGGCGCGATGCCGAAGAACGCCGGATCGAACCGATCGACCTCGTCCACGAATCCGCCCAGGCGGACACGGGCCTCGCCGGGCCCGCCGGCCGCCGCCTCGAGCGCCGCGGCGTCCCATCGATCCGGCGGCACCGCGCCGATGGCGTCGGCCCCCTCGCGCAGCAGCCGCCAGAAGGCGTCCGGTCCGTGCGCGCCGCCCGGCAGCCGGCAGCCGATGCCGATGATGGCGATCGGCTCGCGCCTGCCGGCCGGGCGGGCGGCCGCCTCGGCCGGCCCGGCGCCGGCGTCGCCGGCCAGCCGCCGGCTCAGGCGCTCGATCGACGGGAAGTCGTACAGCAGCGTCGGCGGCAGGTCGCGTCCGACGAACGCCGACAGGTCGCCCGACAGGCCGACGATCGTCACCGAGTCGAGGCCGAACGACGAGAACGGGGCCTGCGGCTCGATCCGGTCGGCCGGGCGCTTCGCCAGGGCGGCGATCCGGGTCGTCAGCCAGGCCGCGATGGCGGCGGCGGCCGGCGCGAGCGGCGCGGCTGGCGTCGCGCGGGCCGGCGCCGGCGCCGTTTCCGGCGCCGGCGCCCGATCCTTCCACCGCGCCACGACCTCCAGTTCGCCGTTCAGGTACCGGGCGCGGCAGGTCCGCCGTTGAATCTTGCCGCTCGACGTCTTGGCAATCGTGCTGGTCTTGATGAGCACGATCTCGTGGAGCGGCGCCTCGTGCTCCTCGGCGACCGCCTGCGTGACGGCGCGCACGATGCCGTCCACGTCGGCGGTCTTCAGGGCCGTCCGTTCGAGCTCCTGGACGAGGATCAGCCGCTCCTCGCCGTCGAGGTCCACGGCAAACGCCGCGTTGCCCCCCAGGCGCAGGGCCGGATGCGCGCGCTCCGCCGTCGCCTCGATGTCCTGCGGATACAGGTTGCGGCCGCGGATGATGATCAGATCCTTGAGGCGGCCCGTGATGAACAGCTCGCCGTCGCGGATGAAACCGAGGTCGCCCGTGCGCAGGAACGGCCCCTCGCCCGTCTCCGCGAGCGTGGCGTGGAACGTGGCCGCTGTCTCGTCCGGGCGCTGCCAGTACCCGAGGCAGACGCTCGGCGCGGAGATCCAGACTTCACCGACGCGATCCGGGAGGGACAGCCGGCCGGTCTCGTGGTCCACGATCCGCACGTCGGTGCCGAGAATCATCCGGCCCGACCCGACGAGATCGACCGCCTGATCCGGCGCGGGGCTGTCGGATTCGCGCACCATCCCCTGTTCGAGCGCCGGTTTGTCGACGCGGCAGAAGACCGGCTCGGTCGTCACGTGGCCGCCCGACACCATCAGGGTCGTTTCGGCCATGCCGTAGCACGGGTAGAACGTCCGCAGCGAGAAGCCGGCCTCCCTGAACGCCTCGCTGAAGCGGAGCAGCGTGTCCTTCCGGACCGGCTCGGCGCCGTTGTAGGCGCTCTCCCAGCAGCGCAGGTCGAGGGTCGCCCGCTGCTCCGGCGTGATCTTCTGCGTGCAGAGGTCGTACCCGAAGTTCGGGCTGCCGCAGTGGGTCGCGCGATACCGCGACACGGCGTCCAGCCAGCGGAACGGCTTCTGGATGAAGCTGACGGGCGACAGAATGACGCCGAGGAATCCGGTGTACAGCGGCTGGATGACGCCGTCGATCAGCCCCATGTCGTGGAAGCTCGGGAGCCACGACGTCGAGACGCTGGCCGGGTGCAGCGAGAACGACCGCTGGATGTAGAGCGAGTCGTACAGAATGTTGGCGTGACTCACCATCACGCCCTTGGGCCGCCCGGTCGACCCGGACGTGTACTGCAGGAACGCGAGCCGGTCGGACGCCGGCGCCGGCGCGCGCCAGGCGGACGCGCGCGCGAGGTCCGTTTCGTCGGTCGCCATCCACTGCAGGCCCGCGAGGTCCGGATAGGCGTCGAGGTTGGACTGGATGCCGGCCAGCGTCCTGGCCGTCGTCAGGGCGAGGCGCGCGCCCGAGTCGGCCATGATCGCGCCGATGCGCGGCATGTGGCTCCGGTTGCGCGGAGGGTACGCCGGCACGGCGACGATGCCGGCGTACAGGCAGCCGAAGAAGGCGGCGATGAACTCCAGGCCGGCCGGATAGAGGAGCAGGGCGCGCGCCCCGGGGGCGCAGCGCGCCTCCAGGGCGGCCGCGATCGCGCGTGCCTGCCGATCGAGCTCCCCGTACGTGACCCGGATTTCGTCGCGTTCGCCGTCGGCCAGAAAGATGTGCGAGAGCTTTTCCGGCTGGTGGCCGGCGCGCCAGCGTAGAATATCGACAATCGTGGTCGCTTCCTGGTCGGCATGCCCGCCGGCGGCGTGGGGAAACCACGACCGGCGCGCAAGGGCGGAAGGCGAGCGATCGTCAAACGATTGCATGAAAGGTTCGCTGATACGGCCGGCAGGACGACCTGCTGTACTGCATGGATGTTCGGCGCCCCCGCCCCGTGCGCGCGGCGCGCACCGGCCGGGCAGAAGCCGTCTCAAGGCACGGCGGCTCCCTGAAGCCGAGACCGATAATTCTCTGATGTTTTCCCCGCGTCCGCAACTCCAAATCGCCCGGTTTCTGCTGGGTTTTTCGGCGGTTTTCACACCTCTGACGACACGAAGTGCGTATGTCCGCGGCGTAACAGCCATGACGGTCGTGCACGTCAATCCGAGCGCGCCATGTCGGCAGACCTGATCGCCCTCCTCAACGAGCTGTCGGCCCGGGGCCTCCAGCTGCGGGCCGACGGCGGCCGCCTGCGCGTCCGCGGCCCGGAGGGGGCGCTGACCGGTCCGCTGCGCGAGCGGCTCGCCGCGCAGAAGGAGGCGCTGCTGGCCCTGCTGCGCGACCGCGAGGGGGACGACCGGCGGCCCGATCCGGTGCCGGCCGCGCGCACCGGCGAGCTGCCGCTGTCGTTCGGCCAGCAGCGGCTCTGGTTCGTCACGCAGCTGGCGCCGGCCAGCAACGCGGCCTACAACATCGTGGCGGCCGTGCGCCTCACCGGCGCCCTGCGGGTGGAGGTGCTCGAGCGCAGCCTCGACGAACTGATCCGGCGGCACGAGACGCTGCGGACCGGCTTCGTCTCCGTGGAGGGGCGCCCGGTCCAGCGGATTCACGACGCCGCCACACTGGCGCTCAGCCGTGTCGATCTGTCGGCCCTGGCTCCCGACGGCCGGGATGACGCGGTGGCCCGGCGTCTTCGCGAGGAGAATCTCACGCCGTTCGACCTGACGCGACCGCCGCTGCTGCGCGGCACGCTGCTGGCGCTGGGGGACGATCGACACGTCCTGATCGTCGTCATCCATCACCTCGTCTCCGACGGCTGGTCGTCGGGCGTCATCATCCGCGAGCTGGCGCAGCTCTACGACGCGTTCAGCGCGGGACGGCCCTCGCCGCTGCCGCCGCTGCCCATCCAGTACGTCGATTACGTCGTGTGGCAGCGGAGCTGGCTGCAGGGCGCCGTGCTGCAGGACCAGCTCGACTTCTGGAAGCGCGGCCTCGCGGGCGTGCCGGTGCTGGACCTGCCGGCGGACCACCCGCGCCCCGGGGTGCAGCGCTACGCCGGCTCCTCGGAATCGTTCGTTTTGCCGCCGCCGCTGTCGCGGCGGCTGAACGATCTGAGCCGCCGCGAGGGGGCGACGCTGTTCATGACCCTGCTCGCCGCCTTCGCCGTGCTGCTGTACCGCCGCAGCGGCCAGGACGATCTCGCCATCGGCTCGTCGATCGCGAACCGCGGCCACCGGCGGCTGGAGGGCCTGATCGGGTTCCTGACCAACACGCTCGTGATGCGGACCGATCTGTCGGGCAACCCGCCGTTCGTCGGGCTGCTCGCGCGCGTCCGGCACGCGGCCCGCGAGGCGTACGCCAGGCAGGACGTGCCGTTCGAGAAGCTCGTCGAGGCGCTGCAGCCCGAGCGGGTGCTGAGCCAGAACCCCCTGTTCCAGGTGGCGTTCTCGCTGCTGCAGGCCCACCGTGATTCCCTCAGGCTCGGCGACCTCACGATTCAGCAGCTGGACGTCCCGTCCGCCACGTCCCGATTCGACCTCACGCTGACCATGGAGGACGCGCGCGAGGGGCTCATCGGCAGCTTCGAATACAGCACCGACCTGTTCGAGCGCGACACCATCCGGCGGATGATCGAGCACCTCGGCGTGCTGCTGGAGGCGATCGCGGAGCGTCCCGACACGCGCCTGGCCGATCTGCCGGTGATGACCGGCGCCGAGCGGCAGCGGGTGACCGACGGGCTGAACGCGACCGGCACCGCCTATCCGCGCGACGCCTGCGTGCATCAGCTGTTCGAGGAGCAGGCCGCGCGCACGCCGGACCGCGTGGCGCTCCGCTCGGGCACGCGCACGCTGACCTACGGCGATCTGAATGCCCGGGCCAACCGGCTGGCCCGGCAGCTGCGGGCGCGCGGGGTCGGGCCGGACACCGCCGTGGCCATCTGCGCCGAACGCTCGATCGGCATGATCGCCGGCCTCGTGGCCATCCTGAAAGCCGGCGGATTCTACGTCCCGTTCGATCCCACCGATCCGCCCGATCGGCTGGCCTACCTGCTGTCACAGGTCGGGGCCCGCCTGATCCTCGCGCCGGAGGATCGCGAAGCGGATCTCGCGCGCTACGGCATCGAGGTCTACGTCCCCGCCCGCCACGCCGGCGAGCTGGCCCGTGAGGCGGCCGGCGATCTGCCGAATCTCGCCCATCCCGACAACCTGGTCTACACCACCTACACTTCCGGGTCGACCGGGCTGCCCAAGGGGATCTGCATCCCGCACCGCGGCGTCGTCCGGCTCGTGCGCGACACGGACTACATGCGGTTCGAGCCGTCGCTCGTGTTCCTCGAGATCGCGCCGGTCTCGTTCGACGCGTCCACGTTCGAAATCTGGGGCGCGCTGTCGAATGGCGCGCAGCTGGTGATCATGCCCCCGGAGATCCCGTCGCTGCGGGAGCTCGGGGAGACGATCCGCACGCAGGAGGTCACGACGCTGTACCTGACGTCGGCGCTGTTCAGCCTGATGGTGGATGAGCGCGTGGAGGCGTTCGCCGGCGTGCGGCAGCTGCTGGTGGGCGGCGACGCGATCTCGGTGCCGCACGCGCGGAGGCTGCTGGCCGCGAACCCCGGCCTCACGCTCATCAACGGCTACGGGCCGACCGAGACGACGACGTTCGCCGCGTGCGGCATCCTGACGAAGCCCGGGCAGGTCGGGCACACGGTGACGATCGGGACGCCGATCGCCAACACGACGACCTACATCCTCGACGGGCGGATGAACCCGGTGCCGATCGGCGTCCCCGGCGACCTGTACATCGGCGGCGACGGCAACGCTCGCGGCTATCTCATGCTGCCCGGTCTGACGGCCGCCAGCTTCGTCCCCGACCCGTTCGGCCGCCCGGGCGACCGCCTGTACCGGACCGGCGACCTGGCGCGCCACCTGGCCGACGGCACGATGGAGTTTCTCGGCCGCCGCGATCACCAGGTGAAGCTGCGCGGGTTCCGCATCGAGCTTGGCGAGATCGAGAACGTGCTCGGCGCCCTGCCGGCCGTCAAGGAGGCGGTGGTGCTGGTGCACGAGGACCGGCCGGGCGACAGGCGTCTCGTCGCCTACGTGCAGCCGGGCGCCGGCGGCGTCGTCACGGAGGCGACCTGTCTCGAGGCGCTGCGCCTCAAGCTGCCCGATTACATGGTGCCGTCGGCCGTCGTGGTCGTCGAGGCCTTCCCCCTGACCCCGCACAACAAGATCGATCGCCAGGCGCTGCGGGCCCGCGGCGCCGCCCGCGCGGCGGAGGAGCGGCGCTTCGTGATGCCGCGGACCGCCGTCGAGGAGGTGCTGGCCGGCATCTGGCGGGACGTGCTGCAGGTCGACCGGGTGGGCGCCACCGACGACTTCTTCGATCTCGGCGGCCACTCGCTGCTGGCAACGCAGGTGATGTGGCGCGTGTACGAGACGTTCCAGGTGGAGCTGCCGCTTCGGCACCTGTTCGAGTCGCCCACCGTGGAACACTTCGCGGCGGCGCTGGAGCGGGCCGATCCGCGGCCGGGGCGCGTCGAAGCGGTCGCCCGCGTGCGCCAGCAGGTGAGCCGGATGTCGGCCGACGACGTGCAGCGGCTGCTGCGCGAGAAGACGGCGTCGTCGTAGCGGCCGGCCGTCACGCCCAGTAAATCACCGTCTCGGGATCCCTGAAACCCAGCAGGCAGGAGATCGTCGAGCGGTAGCCGTGCCCGGTGCCGAGCGCCTGCACCGCGTGCACGAACCGGCCGTTGAAGAAGTAGACGTCGCCGCGCTCGACCGGGACGACGAGCTTCGGCACCCCGTCGAGGGCGCGCAGGGGGTACGGGTAGCCCGTCTCCTCGACGCCGAAGGCCCGTCGGTCGGCCTCGTTCGGCTCGACGTTCCAGTAGTGCAGCTGCCCGTCGCCGTCGTTCTCGAGACAGATGTTCATGGCGACGACCGGCGCCTCGGTGATCGCCTGAATCTCGAAGCCGGCCTGCGCCTGCTGCCGGAGTTGCGCCCCGTCATCGTGCGGCTCGAGCGCGAACGTGCCGGCCCCGCGCCAGGAGCGCATCACGAACGGCGACGCCTCGCGGTCGCCGTGGCGGGCCACCCGCAGCGTGACGCCGCGCGCCTGCAGATGGGCGCCGAGCGCCCCCATCACCTCGTGAAACACGTCCCGCGATCCGGCGAACACGTCACGGAGCGACTGCCGGACGCCCTGCGCGAGGTCGAGATACGTCCCGAGCGGGCGGCCGTAGTGATACGTCCCCAGGACCCATGCCGGCACGTCGTCGTTGCGGGTCTGCAGGTGCGGATGCGCCCAGAAGTTGCGGGCGACCTGCTGCGACACCTGATGGTCGACGATCTGCTTGAAGAAGCAGCCGGCCAGCTGCCCGGTCAGCACGGCGTCGATGAGGCTCAGGTCGAGCTGCGGCCGGGCCGGCAGCTGGAAAAAGTCCGGGTCGCGGACCGGGCCGGACAGGCCGTGGAGCGCCTCGCCGGCCTGGCTGGCGCCGTCCGGACGGCCGACATCGCTCAGCGGGGGTGTTGCAGACATGACGTACTCCGGAAACAGGGCGCGCGACCGCGCGGGCGGTGGCGCACGCAGGGGGGCGGTTCGCCATTATCGCATGGGCGATACGCCGGAAGGCTCGGGCCGGTTCCGGCCGATATAGGAGTGTGCAATCGATTCGCCGCAGATTTGCCTGCCCGTAGGCCGTCATGTATACTCGCCTACTGCTGGCGTCTTCGCAGGATCCGACCGCGAGCGCAGGAGGAGATATGACCGAAAAAGAGCTTGGTGCCAACCGTCTCGTGAACAAGTTCGTGCTGTATTCGGGCGCAGCCGGACTGGTTCCGATTCCCCTGTTTGACATCGCGGCGATCACGGGCGTGCAGCTCAAGATGCTGAGCGATCTGGCGAAGCACTATCAGCTGCCGTTCTCGGCCGACCGCGGCAAGTCGATCCTGACGGCGCTGCTCGGCGGGCTCGTGTCGACGAAGCTGGGCTTCGGCGAGGTGGGCAGCCTGCTGAAGGGCGTGCCGGTGGTCGGCTCGATTCTCGGCATGTTCACGACGACGATCTTCGCCAGCGCGGCGACTTACGCCGTCGGCAAGGTCTTCATCCAGCACTTCGAGTCGGGCGGCACCTTCCTGGACTTCGACCCCGACAAGGTGCGGAAGCACTTCGCGGACGAGTACGAGAAGGCCAAGACGAGCCCCGCGGCCGCGGCGTAAGCGCGCGCCGGCGCTCGGCACTCCCCGCTCCCCGGTATCCTGAGCCTGGCGGATGCGGCTGGTGGGACACACCGCCGCATCCTGCCGGGTTTCCCACCCGTGCAGAGGGACGATGCTCATCATCCTGTGGATCCTGCTGAGCCTGTTGATCGGCTACGCGGGCCGGCGCCGGCGTATCGGATTCCTGGGGTTCTTCCTCGGGTCCCTGCTGATGGCGATGGCCCTCGCGCTGGCGATCACCGCCATTCCGGCGCTCGTCGCCACGACGGTATTCTTTCTGATCATTCTGCTGATCACCGCGCCCAGGCGGGGCAAGGCCTGAGACCCTGAGCGGGCCCCCCGCATCCGGTCAGCCGGCGATCCGGTTCCGCAGCACCCCGACCCCTTCCACCTCCACTTCGACCACGTCGCCCGCCTTCATCGCCTGCGTCGTGCCGGGCGTGCCGGTATAGATGACGTCGCCAGGCTCGAGCGTGACGAACTGGCTGACGTAGCTGACGATCTCGCCGATCGGGAAGATGAGGTCGGAGGTGCGGGCCTCCTGCCGGAGTTCGCCGTTGAGCCGCGTCTGGATGCGCAGGTCGTTGTAGTCGAGACCGCGCACGATGGCCGGGCCGAGCGGCCCGAAGGTGTCGGAGGCCTTGGCGCGGAACCACTGCAGATCGTTCTTCTGCCACTCGCGCTCGCTGACGTCGTTGCCGGCCGTGACGCCGAAGATGCAGGCGTCCGCGTCGGCGCGCGACACGCGGCTGGCGCGTCTGCCGATCACCACGACCAGTTCGCCTTCGTAGTGCACCGTGCGGGCGCCGGGAGGGAACACGATCTTCTCCTCCGGGCCGATGATGCTGGTGGGCAGCTTGATGAAGAGGCCCGGGGAGGACGGGGCGGGACGGTCGTGCAGGTGGCTCCGGTAGTTCAGACCGACCGCAATCACCTTCGACGGGGTGCACGGCGCCAGCAGGCGCACCTCGCCCGCGGCGACCTGCACGTCCGTGGGCCGGCCTCCGTCGAACGGGCTGGCGGACAGCTCCCGGACCGTGTCGCCGTCCAGGATGCCGAAGGCGATGGCGCCGCGGCGTTCGTACCGGACGTATCTGGTGATCGGCTCGCCCGGGGATCCGGCGAACGTGCGCATCGAGGCGACGGCTGCGAGCCAGAAGGGCCGTGTCATGCTGACCTCCAGCGGGAGAGCCCGCTCAGGGCCGGCATCGTGCCGGCCGCCCGCCCGGCGCGCGCCCGCGCGCCGGGGCGATCAGGCTGCCGGCCGGCCGGCCATCACCCGCAGGGCGATGGCGAACAGCAGCAGACCGATGGCCCCGCGCCAGTACGCGACCGGCGCGAGGATGAACATACCGTGCGTGAACGCCAGCGCGGCGCCGACGACGAAGGCGAGCGCCGCAAGCCCGATCAGCAGCCAGCAGAGACTGGTCATGTGCGTGCCTCCGGATCCGGACAACGACCGACGGATGGACGGGCGTGACGAAACGCGGAGAGCCGTGCCGGGCCTGCCGCGCGGGCCTGGCGGGCGCCGGGGAATCATAGCAGATGACGAGGATCCCCGCCGGCCGGGCTGGCCGGCTCCGCCGTGGCGCCGCGGCGGGTGAAACCGGCTGCCGCGCGGAGCGGCGCGTGGTAGGGTAGAGTCGGACCGTGCCCCGTGCCGCGCGCATCGGGCGGGGCGGCGGTCAGCCCGAATCATGCCCGGCCGATCCGATCGCCCCTTCCGCCCGTGGGTGCCGTACTTCGTGCTCGTGGTGTCGGTGTTCTTCAGCGTCGGCGCCGCCGGCTACGTGGCGATGGCCGCGCGCCAGCGCGACCAGATCCGCTTCCAGAACGCCGTCCAGGACGTCAGCGACAGCATCCAGGGCCACATCGACACCTACATCGCGCTGCTCCGCGCCGGCTCCGGCATGTTCGCCGAGAGCGGGATGGTGACACGGCGCGGGTTCCGTGAGTTCGTCGAGCGGCTCGACCTGCCCCGGCGCTATCCCGGCATCCAGGGGATCGGCTACATCGTCCGGCTCGAGCCGCGCGACGTGCCGGACATGGTCCGGTCGATGCAGATCCAGGGCGAGGCCGGGTTCCACATCGATCCGGCCGGCGACCGGGCGGAGTACTACCCGATCCTGTTTCTCGATCCGGAGAACGGGCGGAACCGGACGGCGATCGGCTACGACATGTGGACCGATCCGGTCCGCCGGGCGGCGATGGTGCGCGCGCGCGACACCGGCATGCCGGCCGCCTCGGGGCGCGTCATGCTCGTCGAGGAGGGCAACGGCCGGCGGCAGCCGGGCTTCCTGATCTTCGTGCCGGTCTACCGCGGCGGTCACGTGCCAGAGACCGTGGCGGGGCGCCGGGCGGCGCTGACCGGCTTCGTCTACAGCCCGTTCCGCGCGAGCGACGTGCTGCAGGAGATCATCGGCACGCACGCCCGGTATCACGTCGGCCTGCAGGTCTACGACGGCACGGAGCACGACCTGGGTCATCTGCTGTTCGACAGCGGCGTGCCCGAGCACAACGGGCCGTCGCTCGGCCCGCGCTTCATGACGACGGCATCGCTGGCGATTGCCGGGCGGAGCTGGGATCTGAAGTTCGCCACGCGGCCGGACTTCTACGAGGAATCGTCGGCGAGCCAGCTGCCGCTCATCCTGGCGGGCGGGCTCATCATCAGCCTCGTCCTGTTCGGCGTCTCCCGGGCGGAGGCGCAGGCCCGGTCGGCCGCCGAGCGGGCGGCCGACGAGCTGCGGGTGTCGGAGGAGGCGCTGCGCGAGAGCGAGGCGCGTCTCCGCCGGCTGGTCGATGCGAACATCATCGGCATCATCATCGCCGGCCTCGACGGGCGGATCATCGAGGCGAACGACGAGTTCCTGGAGATCGTCGGGTACGCCCGCAACGACCTGCAGGCGGGGCTCGTCAGCTGGAGCACGCTGACGTCGGCCGATCACGTTCCGGTCATCGAGCAGGCGCTCGACGAGACCCGCAAGCTGGGCCGCCACGCGCCGTTCGAGGTCGAGCTGATCCGCCGGGACGGCGACTTCGTGCCGGTGCTGGTCGGGACCGCCTTCCTCGGCGGCCGCCAGAACCTCGTCGTCGCGTTCCTGCTGGATCTGACCGAGCGGAAGCGGGCCGAGCGGGAGCGCGAGCGGCTGCTGCAGCGCGAGCGCGAAGCGCACGCCGAAGCCCAGGCGGCCAACCGGGCCAAGGACGCGTTCCTGGCGACCGTGTCGCACGAGCTCAGGACGCCGCTCAACGCCATTCTGGGCTGGGCCAAGATGCTGCGCATGGGCCATCTCGAGGAGGGACGGAAG
Organism: Vicinamibacterales bacterium; assembly: GCA_035534615.1. Classification (GTDB taxonomy): domain Bacteria; phylum Acidobacteriota; class Vicinamibacteria; order Vicinamibacterales; family CAVVIG01; genus JAGWRA01. The sequence goes on along the minus strand of DATLRO010000061.1, from coordinate 84,620 downwards.
GAGCGGGCGATCGAAGTCATCGAGCGCAACGCCCAGATGCAGGTCCGCCTGATCGAAGACCTGCTCGACGTCTCGCGGATCACCGCCGGGAAACTGCGGCTCGACGTCCGGCCGGTCGAGCTGGCGCCGGTCGTCCAGACCGCCCTCGACGCCGTCCGGCCGGCCGCGGAAGCCAAGAGCGTGAAGCTCGCATGGCGGCTGGACCCGTTCGGCTTCGTGATCGGCGATCCGGAGCGCCTGCAGCAGGTGTTCTGGAACCTGCTGTCGAACGCGATCAAGTTCACCCCGCAGGGCGGCGGCGTCACGGTCGCCCTCGAGCGCGTCGACGGCTTCGTCGAAGTGCGCGTCACCGACACCGGGATCGGGATCGCCGCCGACTTCCTGCCGCACATTTTCGAGCCGTTCCGCCAGGCCGACAGCTCCACGACGCGCGCGCACAGCGGGGTCGGCCTCGGCCTCGCAATCGTCCGCCATCTCGTGGAGCTGCACGGCGGCACGGTCCACGCCGAGAGTCCGGGGGAAGGGCGGGGCGCGACGTTCGTCGTCCGCCTGCCGGCCCGGCCGTGGCCCGAGGCCGGCGGGCCGGACGAGGCCGCAACCGACGGCGCTTCCGGCGACGAACTCGAAGGGGTGCGCGTGCTCGTCGTCGATGGCGACGCCGGATCGCGGGAGACCGTGGCGCGGGCGCTCGCGCAGGGCGGGGCCAGTGTCGCGACCGTGGAGTCGCCGGCGGCGGCGCTGGCCGCGCTCGACCGGCAGACCGCGGACATCGTCGTGTGCGACGTCCGGACGCCGGGCGTCGATCACGAGGCGCTGCTCCGGCACCTGCGCACGCGGGACGGCGCCGGCGGGCGGGTGACGGCCGTGGCCCTCACGGCGTCGGACCGCGCCGAAGACGTCCAGGCGGCCTACGCGGCCGGCTTCGAAGCGCACGTGCCCTGGCCCGTCGATCCCGCGGCCCTGCAGCAGAGCGTCGCCCGCCTCACACACCAGTCCTGACCGCCGGGTGGACGCGCCGGTCGGTCCCGACAGCGCGGCGTCCCGCCAACCTTCCCCCGCGCCGTTCCGTCCAAGAGGCCGGGGTCCAGTGTGCCGGCGCCGTGGCTGCGCACGAGCGGGCTCCGCGGATTCCAGACATGAACACCTTCATCCGCGACGTCCGTCATGCGCTCCGGCAGCTCCGGCGGGCGCCGGCCTTCACGGTCACGGCGCTCGTGACGCTGGCGGTCGGCATCGGCGCCAACACCGCAATTTTCACGCTGGTCCACGGCGTGCTGTTGAGCTCGCTGCCGGTGGCCAATCCGGCGCAGCTCTACAAGTTCGGCGACGTGTACAACTGCTGCGTCGAAGGGGGTCTGCTCGGCAACTGGTCGATGTTCTCGTACCCCTTCTACCTCGACGCGCGCGATCACACCCCCGCCTTCGACGCGCTCGCGGCCGCGCAGGCCGGGCGCAGCGATCTGGGCGTCCGCGTCGCGGGCGGCCCGGCCGAGCCGTTCCTCGGGGAGTTCGTCTCCGGCAACTACTTCTCGACGCTCGGCGTGCGGACGTTCGCCGGCCGCCTGCTCGGACCAGCGGATGACCGGCCGGGCGCGGCGCCCGTGGCCGTCGCGAGCTATCGTGCCTGGCAGAAGTACGGGCTCGACCCGTCGCTGATCGGCCACGGCCTCACGATCAACGGCATGGCGGTGACGCTCGTCGGGGTCACGCCGCCGGCGTTCTTCGGCGATCGTCTCGACAGCGACACGCCCGACTTCTGGATCCCGCTGGCGCTCGAGCCGACGTTCCAGGGCCGTAACGCGCTGCTGCACTCGCGATCGGAAGCGTGGCTCTACCTTATCGGTCGCCTGCGTCCGGGCGCCCGACCCGCGCAGGTCCAGGCGCAGCTGACGACCGAGCTGCGGCGCTATCTGCTGACGCCGGGCAATGCCAGCGCGCACTACGACCTGAAGAAGATCGGGGCGCAGGTCATCAGGCTCGTGCCGGGCGGCGGCGGTATCAACGCGATGAAGGACGACTACGAGCAGGGCCTCCTTCTGCTCATGGCCGTGGCGGCGGCGGTGCTCTTCATCGCGTGCGCGAATCTGGCGAACCTGCTGCTGGCGCGCGGGACGACGCACCGCGTTCGCACGGCCATCGAGCTGGCGATGGGCGCCTCGCGGGGCCGGGTCATCCGGCGCCACCTCACCGAGAGCGTCGTGCTGGCGCTCGTCGGCGGCCTCGCCGGTCTGATCGTGGCGCTGTACGCGAGCAAGGCGATCCTGCTCATCGCCTTTCGCGGGCCCACCGATGTGCCGATTGCCGTTGGGCCGTCGTGGCCGATCCTGCTCTTCACCTTCGGCGTTTCGCTGCTGACCGGCATTCTTTTCGGCGCCGGCCCCGCCTGGATGGCGTCGCGGTCCGACCCGGCCGACGCGCTGCGCGGCAGCGGGCGCGTGCGCGGGGATGCCTCGGCCGTGCCGCAGCGCACGCTCCTCGTCCTGCAGGTGGCCGTCTCGCTGGCGCTGCTGACGGTCGCCGCTCTGCTCACCCAGAGCCTGCAGCACCTCCAGCACCGATCCTTCGGCTTCGAGGAGCGGGGCCGCCTCATCGTGCGGATCAATCCGCGGAGCGCCGGGTACACGTCGGTGCAACTGCCCGACCTGTACCGGACGCTCGAAGACCGCCTGAAGCGCACGCCCGGGGTGATCTCCGAGAGCCTGTCCCTGTACACCGCGCAGCAGGGGAACAACTGGGGCGAAGGGGTGTACGTCGAAGGGAAGTCCGGCGAGGCCGGGTCCTCCTGGGACCGGGTCAGCGCCCGCTACTTCGAGACGATCGGCACGCCGATCGTGCAGGGACGAGGCTTCACCGACCAGGACACGGCGACCTCGCAGAGAGTGGCGGTGGTCAACGCGGCGTTCGCCCGCCGGTTCTTCCCCAACGAGGATCCGATCGGTCGCCACTTCGGAAAGGACGAGCTGTCGCACGCCGGCGACTACGAGATCGTCGGCGTCGCCGCGGATGCCGTCTATCACGATACGGCGCGCGCCGTCCGGCCGATGTTCTTCGTGCCGCTCATGCAGACGGTCACCTACGCCGCGCAGGTCGACAATCGGGTCGAGGACGGCTCGCTGTACATGGGGTCGATCGAGCTGCACGTGCGGGGATCGGCGGACGCCATGGCGCCGACGATCCGGCACGTGCTGGCGCAGGTCGATCCGAACCTGACGCCGATCTCGATGTTCAGTTTCAGCGACCTGGTTGCGATTCGGACGAGCGCGCAGACACTGATCACCAGACTCAGCAGCGGGTTCGGCCTCATCGCGTTGCTGCTGGCGGTCGTGGGGCTCTACGGCGTCACGTCGTACCGGGTCGCCCGCCGGACCGGCGAGATCGGGCTGGGGATGGCGCTCGGCGCCGATCGCCGCGACATCCGCGTGCTCGTGCTCCGGGGGGCCCTCGTGCACGTCGGGCTGGGGCTGCTCATCGGCGCGCCGCTGGCGTTCGTGGCCGCCCGCGCCGTGCAGCACCAGCTCTACGGGGTGTCCCCCTTCGATCCGCTGATGCTCGCGCTCGCGGCCGTCGTGCTGAGCCTCTGCGCGCTCGTCGCCAGCCTGCTGCCGGCCCGCCGCGCCGCCGCGGTCGAGCCGGTGGTCGCGCTGCGGTACGAATGATGCGGCCCCGCCGGGCCATCACGGGGGAGCGGCCCCACCGCTCCCCCGGTGATCGGCACGTCACTCGTCGCAGCTGTCCTTGACCATCGTCACCGTGCTGACCGTGACGTGGCCGCTGACGGCGTCACCCTCTTCGGCATCGGCGACCGTCCCGGTGACCGTCACCGTGTGGCCGACGTGCGCCGCGACGTTGACCTCACCGCTCAGCAGGTAGGTCTTGCCGTCCGCGGTGGCGAGGACGATCTCGTCCTCCCCGGATCCTTTCTGAACGCAGCCGGTCAACGTGACGGAGTCGTCTTCCTGCATTGCGGCGCTGGCCGCGACCTGTCCGGACGGCAGGGCAAAGGCGATGGTACAGAGCCCGAGGGTCAGCACGAATGCCGGCACGTAGGATGCGCGTGCCCGTCTGGTTGCCTTCATCTTGATCTCCATGTGAAAGAACGGCGGTGGTGACCAACGGCGCCCGGCTTCGCGAATCCAGACGCACGAACGTTCGACGCTGCGTCGCCGTTCCCTCCCTTGTTGCGCCGGCCGGTCCGGCCGGCAGCTGCCGCGGATTCGACGCCACGATCCGATCGCTGGCATCCGCCGCCTCACGTTCAGCGCGGGGCGGAATGCGACCGCTTCACAAGGTAGATACGACGGTGTGGCGCGCGTGTTACCGGAGTGAGGGATGCGTGCGAGAGGGTGTGCGCGATGCGACGGAGCGTTCAGGAATCGAGCTGCCTGCGCATGTACACCCGTGCGTATCCGTCTTCCGTCCGCCGTTCCAGTTCGACGAAGCCGCGATGGCGATAGAACCGCTGGTTCTCGATCATCCGTTCATTCGTGTACAAGCGCAGCTCGTCGAGACCGGCGGCCCGCGCGAGCTGCTCGGCCCACGCCAGCAGGCGGCTGCCCAGGCCGCGGCCCTGGTGCGACGGCAGCACCGCCACATTCTCAATCAGCAGCCAGGTCTCGTGCGGCTCCGTGACCAGGACGGCGAGGATGCCCGACGGGCCGGGGACGACGTGCACGCGCCCTGCGGCGATCAACCGGGCATAGTCGGCCAGCATCGGCGCCGGTTTCCGGCCGATGCGCGGCACGTCGTGGACGTAGGCTTCGTGGACGCAGCGCTCGACGGCATCCCGGTCGTCGGATCGGGCGAGGCGGATCAGCGGGGCATCGGCATCGGGGGAGGCCATGGTATCGGAGCGCCGGGGCGCCTAGTCCCCTGGAAGCGAATCAGCTGGAAAACGAGTCAGCATTGCGATCTAAAGGGGCACGGCAAAGATCGGACGCCCCACGGCAGCGTTGGTCGTGACTGATGACGAACGAAGCGCGCTGACGCGGCTGACGAAGCGAGCGCGAGGGAACCGGTCCCTCGCGTTCCGGGCTCATCGAAGGTGGCACCGCGAGAAGCTCCTGTCGTCACGAACCGCACCACCGTCAGTGCTTTCTCATCACAATCCAGCCTGACCGGTCGAACAGGTCGTCGATCTTCTCGAGCCCGTCGCGCATGGCCACCGGTTCCACGTCACAATCCCGTATCTCCGCCCACGGCCAGTCGCAACCACAGGCGTAGTCGTGCGCGCCGATGACGTCTCCGGGCTTGAGAAATGCGGAAAACGTCTGTAACTCCCGCACCTTGTCTCCGCCATCGCAGAACACGTAGGTGGTGCCGGGACGCTGAATGAGCGCGCCGATTTCCTCGGTTCGGTCGAAGCAGTCGGCACGCCTGAACGCGGCGTCCGTGAACATCCTCAGCCGCTCCGGCCGCATATCGTTGATGTCATACGTCACGAACAGCGCATCGAAATTCGCCGCGGCAAGAGCCATGAGTGCGGAAAACCCTCCCACGCTCGTGCCGATCTCGATGAGCGTCGACGGATGCATGGCTTCGAGCAGCCAGTTCCAGGCCGCCAAAGCGTGGCGGTTCTGCGACATCGGGAACCCCAGGAAGCTGCTGTTCGGATAGTGACCGAACGCTGGAATGTCGATCTGCATCTCGGCCCATCCTGTCGTGTCGTGCGGCCGCCGGAAACCGGCGACGCCGCCGATCCGCGGGCTGCCTGGTTACAATCGAGAATCAGGCGACGGGAGCGCCTCCTCAACGTGCCCAGCGTCCCGCCGCCTCCTTTGGCCAGAGGAACACGTCGAAGCTGGTGTCCCATGGGTAGTTTCGCATGAAGGCCCTCGAGTCCTCGAACGTCCGGGCCAGGCCGAAATCGGTGATCACGTATCCGCGTTCGTAGATCCACCGGATCATGCACTCGCAGCAATCGCCGAAGAAGAAGGGAAGATAGGAGACCTCGAGCATTACCACGGGCCGGTGCCGCTCAAGCAGCCTTCGTGCGCCGCGCAGGGCCTTGGCTTCGTACCCGTCCACATCGATCTTGACCAGGCCGGGCACGATCGAGTGCGATGCCACGATCGCGTCGATCGTCCTGAACTCCACCGCAAAGGCTGTCTTGTCCCGGAACTCGACGGCTCGCTCCAGCGCGGTCGAGTCTTCGGGCAGGAGGGACCAGGCGTTGAACACGTTCAGCCCCTCCTGGACACCCGCCTGGTCGCTGATGCCGCACCGATGGAGCGTCACCCGCTCGTCGTGGCCGAAGCGATCGACGAGACGAGCGTAGTTGTCCGGTACCGGTTCGACCGCGTGGACGGACTGCGCGCCGTGCTCCAGCCACAAAGAGACGGTTCCTCCCGTCTCGGCCCCGACGTCAAGAACTTCGCGTATGTCGAACGTACCGAAGATTCGGGTCCACAGATCCATAGCCTCTCCGTGACACGCCGGCATTTTCGCACGTGCGCGCCGGTCTGCAGCGCGGCCCGACCCGTCTCAGCCGCAGATGGGCGGGGTGCCGCGCGTCCAGGCGAGCTGCCCGGTGCGACCCACCAGGACGGCATCGGGCATCACCGGCGGCCGCGTACTGAGCATCACGTTCGGGGTCTTCATCTCGTGGATCGTTCGATGCAGCCGGATGTCGGCCACGAACAGGCGGATGCGGGCCGGCTGGCATTCCGTCGCGAAGGACACGAGCGTCTGCATCGCCCGGAACAGATCGCTCATGGACTCGCCTTCGTACCCGACTTGAATCGTCTCGAGCGGCTCGAACGGACACCGCTGGAGCTCCTGGCAGAGCTCGGCGCGGTCGAAGATCGCCACGCCCGTGTGGGCGTCGCCTTCGCCGTAGAACGCCAGCACCTGCCCGTTGTGCTCGAGGAGCGATTCCACGTACAGCACGCCAGGCTTGACCGGCTCCTTCACGCATTCGCCGTCGAGCAGGATCCCGGTGCGGTAGCGGATATCGAGATGCCGGTCGAGGAAGAACGCTCCCTGGACGTAACGACCGGCCAACTGCGTGTGCCAGAAGCCGAGGTATCCCTCCTCGAACGGAATCAGATTGGTCGAGTTGCTCAGCGTACGCTCGACCGAATCCGCCCATCCATTGTGCTTCTCCTTGACCAGCCCCCACGATCGATCCGGCTGCCGCACGAAGATGAGCAGGGGATCGAGCCGGTACAGGCAGTGCAGCGCGCCGTCGTGCACGAACAGCACCCAGTTCTTCTCGATGGGGTCGAGAGCGATCGGCAGGTCGAAGGGGTCGTCGTGCGCGAGCGCGTCGCTCAGCACCCGCGAGATGACCGGCTTGATGCGAGCGGGGCACACGAGACTGTGGACCGCCAGGTTCATCCCCTCGAACGTGAGGCACCGGAAGTCCTCGATCCGCTCGTCGAGCTCGAAGCCGACCTTCAGCAGCGTCCGGTGCCCGACGACCTCCAGCGTGTCGGGATCGAGCAGCACCAGCTCCGGAAAGACCAGCGGCGTCGCCCGAAAATCTATTTCCCGGCGGCACAGCAGCGCGATCGAATGCCCCAGACGAAGGCAGCCGGGGTTGTAGATTCCACCGTTGCTGCCGGGAAGATCTCCGCGCGAAACGAGCCGACGGCAGTTCGCTTCGGCGCTCATAGCTCCGACAGCATCCGCCCGTCGAACCAGTACGTCGTCGGAAAGCGGGACACGATGCCCGTCAGCGCCGCCTCGTTGAGCGTCTCGATCAGGTAATAGTTGCCCATCGGCTGGTTCGAGCGCGTCCCGTACAGAATGTCAATGATCATATGGGAACTGTCCCAGGCGCCGTTGACGCAGCGGCGCCCGACTCCGAACTCGCGCAGGCGGCGCAGATAGACGCTCGGAAGGGTCTTCCTGTCGATCCGCCATCGCGGCGTGCCGGCGCCGTGTCCCTCCTGGCTCTCGATCGTCAGCATGCGCCGGCTGTAGTAGATGGCCGCGCCGCTGAAGGTGACCCGAACGCCGCAGTGCGCGTCCTCGCCGCCGATGGAATCGCAAAGCTCATCGAACCCGTTGACCTCCACCAACAACGCACGCGGGGCGCCGAAACTGCACCCGAACAGCTGGCTGCCCTCGATGCGGACCAGCCGGGAGTCGTCTCCGGTCTGCCACCGCGTGTCGACTCCCGACGGATCGCAGCAGCTCGCCGCGAGGATTCCGTCCTGGACGACCATCTCGCGGTGCTTCTGATAGGCGCCGGCGACGACGTAGCCGTCCGCTGCGGCCCGCCGGACTTCGGACCACCAGTCCGGCATCAGCACGGCCAGATCGTCGCAGAAGACGACGTACGGCTTGGAGGCATGAACGATGCCGGTGTTGCGGGCCGAGGCTGCCGAGAAGAGGTCGCGCTGCGTGCGGCGGAACGGCCCGGCATAAGGGCTCGGCATGGGCGGCACATGCCGAAAGGCGAACCGCCCGCGCACCATTTCGCCGAATGCCGCTGTTCGCTCCGGCGCGTGCAGGCCATCCACCAGGACGACCTCGACGTCCGCGTCTCCAGCCTGCCGAGCCAGGCTGTCGGCAAACCAGTCGAAGTGCGGCACAGGCCGATACGTCGTGTAGACCACCGTGACGCCGGGGGCGGAACCTGTCATGGCTTGCGATAGACACGCCAGCCGCCGTGATCCTCGACCAGCGTGAACCCCTGTTCGACCAGGAGCGCCAGCGCTTCCTGCGTGGTGGTCCAGTCCGTATCGTCGGCCACCCAGTAGCCGCCGCGCGCGAGCTTCGGCGCCCACATGCCGACCTCGGCGGTCGAGACCTCCCGGGAGTGATTGCCGTCCTGGTGCAGCACGGACACGCTCTCGTCGGCGAACAGCCGCAGGGCCGTATCGGATCGCTCCCGCATGATCCGCACGTGGCGCGCGACGCCGCAGCGAAGCAGGGCCGCGAGGCAGTGTTCGTAGACGGCGTCGTAGTCGACCTTGGCCCACCACTCGTCGTTCGCCGCCTCGTTGCTCCCCTCGAGCGAGGCCTGGGCGCTCCAGGAATCGATCCCGGCGACGTAACCGCGGCCGAGCGCCTGGTGGCCGAGCGCCATCGCGATCGTCCCGCGACCGCCGAAGACGCCGATCTCGACGGAGACGGCGGCCCCGGTCTCGATGACGAGCTCCGCCAGACGGACGCCCTTCTCGGGCGTGGTCCAGCCATGGAGCGGCGTAATCGCTGCCGCAACACGCGCCGGCAGATCGTCAGGCACGTGGGTCATAGAGCCGACTCTCTCCGCAGCAGGGCATCGACGGACGTGATCGGCAGCCGGCACAGGCACGCGTCGCGGTCTTCGATCCCGACCCCGATAACCAGGGCCTCGCGGTCGTGCGTGACGGCCATTCCGCAGGCGAACTCGACTCCCTTGTGCGCAAAGACGAACGGACGTGAGATCCGCGTGATCGCAAACCCCGCGTCGCACTCGACGAACCGGTGGAGATAGACGCGGTCCCGGTGGCCGTCCGGCCCCTGGCGGGGGACCGCCTCGTGCACGAGCAGCAACAGCCGTCCGCCGCCCGCCCCGGGCCAGACCACCGGGCCGGCCGAGCCCCGCCAGTGCCCGGCGTTCAGGCCGTGCGCGCGCGACGTGGACACGGCATACGCGCCGGTCTCGGCCGACACCTCCAGCACCGTCACCGGATCATACCCATAGAAGGCGTGCAGACGCCCGTCGGGTCCGGCACACGGCAGCCAGTTCTTCTGGACCCGATCGTCGAACGGCCCGACGAGCGGCAGGTGGCTCAGCACGCGCCCGTCGTCCGCCACGTGGCACAGCGACTGATGCACCCGGCCGGACGGATGCCGATCGGTCGTGGCGGCCATCAGGAAGAGCGCGCCGTTCGCGTGCACGAGCCGGCAGTCCTCCAAGCCGCGGATCCGCGTCTCCCGGAGCGGCGGTGCGTCAATCGTGATCAGCCGCTCGTCGAGCACCTCGAACTCCGCATCCAGGGACATCAGCACGTTCTCCGTCCGGTAGACGAGGTCATCGTGCAGCGGGCGATAGCGCAGGCGACGCTGTTCATAGTTCACGGCCCGGCAGTTGACCAGATAGCCATCGCGGGTGCGCACGATCCCCGGATTGCATGGCCGGTAGGGCGCCGGCAGATGCGGATGGAGCGAGAGGAAGCGGGCGCCCGGCAGGGGCCGGACATACGACAGTTCCAGTCGTCGCGCTTCGTCGACCACCGCGGCGGGCGCCGACCGCGACAGCGAGAGGCGTTCGCACGCGTCGAAGCCGGCCTCGTGCCGCGAGGTGCCGGCGGCCGCACGCGCCAGCTCAAGATCCAGCCCGCCCTCGTATACCTCGCGGTGGATGAACGCGTTCCGGGCGGCTGGAATGGGAAGATGCCGGCCCCGATCGGCGAATGACGCGGCCTCTTCGTGCCGCCCGTGGCGACGGTAGAGCGTCGCCAGCGCGTGCCACGGCTCGGCCCGCTCGGGGTCCGAGGCCGCCGCGTCCAGCAGCGCCGGAGTCGCCTGGTCGAGGTCGCCGGCCCCCATGAACATCGCGCCAATGGCGAACTTCGAGTACCAGACCTCCTCCGGCGATCCGCCGAGCGCAATCCGCCGGCGGTAGAGCAGGAGGGCCTTGATCGCATCGCCGACGGCCCGATACGACTGCGCCAGGTAGAAAAGGGTCCGGGGGTCGCCGGGATTGTCTCCCAGCTGTTGCGTGAGCAGCCGGATGTCGCGCGTGAACTTGTCGGCCCTCGACCCGCCGTCCTCGTGGTCGCGGATCCACAGACTCTCCAGGCGCTCCGGCCGGACCGCGGGTCTCGAGGCATAGTGCTCGTGCGTGGCGCCGACGACGCGCCAGTCGAGGCTGGCGCGCGCCAGCCTGAGGCTCCAGAACGAGACCGAATCGGACTGCTGGCACATCGTGAGCGCATCTGCCTGGAGCTGCTCGTAGCGAAAGTCGGAGGACACCACCAGTTCGAAATCGGCGTCGAGGAAGAGCAGGTAGGTCCGTTCGAGCGGCCACCCGCGTGCCCACGCGAACGCGCGGGCGGTCTTGAGCGCGGCCGTGCGGTTGGCGCCGAAGTCCCGCCATGGATGGGCTACGACCGCGGCGGGCCGATTGGACGCAGCCAGACATGCCACGGCCCGCCGTACGGTCTCATCGGTCGAACCGGTGTCGCACAGGACGGCGGCATCGACGATCGGGGCGGCCGACGTCAGGCAACGCTCGATCGTCGCCTGCTCGTTGCGGACGATCATCGACAGGCAAATGTGAGGTCGCACGGCGGTTCTCATTCCACGACTCCGCCGCACGCCCGGGGCAGGCCGCATCCTTCCGGTGCGGGGATCCCCGGGACGACCGCCCAAGCGGCGGCTCCGTCCGGACGGCTCTACCCTGGCCCGGCTCGACCGGCGCGTCGCGCCTTCGCGCCGGCACGGCGGCTGCCCGGCGCCTGACGGGGTCGCCGCGAGCCGCCGGAGGCGCCACCCGGCTGTCTAGTTACAGGGTTGCCGACGCCGCGTAGGCGGGCTCGGGCACCGCAATCGACAGAACGAGCGGGATGGCCGTCGCCCACGCCAGCTTCTTCATCATCTGACGACGGTCGTCGTCGAGCGGGGCGTCGTCGAGCCGCGTCGCCAGGAGAAAAGCGGCATCGAGCTCGGAGAGCGCCCGCCAGACCAGATTGACATCGGGCCGACCGCCCTCCGCTTCGGCCAGTCGGGCGGCGATCTCGTCGACCGAAGCCGTGCCATCAGCCTGCTGCCAAACCGCGGCTGCGATGCCGTTCAGACAATGGGCGTTGTGCCGTTCGAGATCGTAGACGAGGAGTTCTCCCTGGAACTCTTCGACTCTCAGGCCCTGCTCGCGCTTCTTCGGACGGAATCGTGCCATGGAGACTCCTGCAAGCTGATGGAAGATGCGGTGCACTATACTAGCGTTCCAATTTGGATGCCCATTCTTTTTTAGAGGATTCTCCGATGCCGTGGATGAGCGTTCGGCCAACGCCGCACCCTGCCTGCCGGCGGCCGGGGCCGGGACCAGGGTTGGCCGACGTCATCATCAACCGGGCGGAGATCCCGCGAACCATCGATGCCGACGCCTGTCATTGAGGCGTTCGGGCTCCGCGTGGCCATCGAGGTCGATCCCGATCATGCGGAAGTGCTCGCGCTGGCCGATCGGCTCCTGCCGCCATTCTCGCCCGGCGAAGGCGGGCGGCCGGTGGACTTGACCTATCGGACGTCGCGCATGCCGGATGGTCGCATCGCCGTTCTGCGTGGACGGCGGATGGTCGGTACCGCCAACGATCTCCCGGGTGCCGCGCAGGCCCTGGTCACGGATCTCCAATCGTCGATCGCGCGCGCCGCCCCCGGCTGGACCTTCGTGCATGCTGGCGTCGTCGCCCTCGACGGCCTGGCCCTGCTGCTGCCGGCGCGGTCGTACGCCGGGAAGAGCACGCTCGTGGCCGCGCTCCTCCGGGCGGGCGCGGATTACGGCTCGGACGAGTTCGCGATCCTCGATCGCGACGGCCTGGTGCACCCCTACGCCCGGCCGCTGGCATTGCGCACGGTCGGCGGGCCCGTATCCTACGTGAACGCCGGCGCGCTGGGCAGTCGCGTTCTGACCACTCCCCTTCCTGCCAGTGCCATCGTCTTCACACAGTTCCATCCGGACGCCTCGCTGCAGCTCGCGACGGTGCCGCCCGGCGAGGTCGTGCTGCGGCTGCTCGAGCAGTGCCTGGGCGCCCGGGGCCGCCCCGGCCAGAATCTGGTCGCGCTGCAGGCGGTGGGCGCTCGCGCCCGCGGCTTCGCCGGCCTGCGCGGCGAGGCCGATCTGGCGACGCAGGACCTGGTGCGCCGCGCGCGGGCCGGGTGGCCGGCTTGATGGGGAGCCATCCGTTCGGCGGCGCGAACCCGGAGGGCTCGTGACGCCGGAGGAACGGCCCGGCTCGTCTATGCCGATCCGGCGCTCCGCCCGATGCGCGACGTCGACCTGCTCGTCCGCTCGCGGGATGCGAGGCGCGCCTATGACGTTCTGCAGCGTCTCGGGTTCGCGCCCATCGGGAGGGCCGTCGCACCCGGGCATCATCACTTGGAGGGCCTGGCAAGGACCGAGGATGGCGCGACGATCACGATCGAGTTGCATCACGAGCTGCTCGCCCGCACCCCGTTCGTTGCGTCGATAGCCTTTGACGGCCTGAGGCGGGTGTACTCAGGCGTGCTCGGCTGGCACGCCCGGCAGCCCCGGAAAGCTGTCGATGAGCGGTTGAAGGTCGATGACCGGGGCGCGCGCGCCTCCCATTTCGACCGCTTCGCCGACCGACGTCGCCCAGGCGAATCGGTCACGGCCCGTCGCGCGGTAGCAATCCTCGTACTTCAGCATGGGCTCGATCCACGTCATCTTCAGGAGCCGGGCTGGCACGCCGAACGCCTCGGCCACGATCAGCCCGTGCAGGGAGCTCGAGATGACCAGCCGGCTCCGCCGGATTGCCGCGACAATCTCGGTCCACGGCTCCTTCGGCATGACCACATGTCGGTAGTGCCGGAAGTAGTCCATCTCGCCGCAGTTGGGGATGACGATGCATTCGTCCTGCTGTTCCACCGGCGGCAGGTCCGGACACAGTCGGGGAAGCAGCAGCGCCGGATCGCCGTACACCTCCGGACACGCGATGCCCATCTGCAACAGGTAGTCCCGCGAGATCGGGCCCCGCACGGCCCTGACGTCGAGCGTGCGGTAGCGTCTATCCTCCTGCAGCGGAGACTCGCGGAAGCCCGAACCCCAGACGACGTCGCCGTCTCTGGCGAAGTGAATGATGGAGCCGACAGCCAGCAACAACCGGCGGTTCGACGAGAGCGACGCCGGAGCGTCCGGCAGGCGGACGTGCGCCAGGCGCTCCACGACGACCTTCGACAGGTAGTCGCCGAAATTGGTCGCGTTCGGTGAACCCCACCAGAAGAGCGGACCGTCCTCGGACGGATCGATAGGGGACGCCATGCGTCACGCTTTCACCAACGAGGCGGCGCGCTGCTCGCGGGCGATGTCCCTGGCCAGCAGCAGAAACGGCGCCGAGGGCGAGAACGGCGACAGGACCCGCGTGCGCTCGAGCAGGAACACGAGCCCCCTTCGCATGCAGGGCCAGTTGGCGTCGTTAATCAGGAGCAGACCGCCGTCCCGGACCTTCGGATAGAAGGCCTGCACGTCCGCCATGAACGCATTCTCGTGATGGTTGCCGTCGAGGTGAATGAAGTGGATGCTTCGCTCGGCAAAGCGCGTGGCGGCCTTGCGCGAATGCATCCTCATGACGAAGCAGCGCTCGGTCAGCTCGCGACGGACGAGCAGCTCCTGGAAGCCGGTGTACAGACTCTCGAAATCGAGCGCGCTCCACCAGCGATAATCCACCGTGCCGCGGTCCCAGCCGTCGACCGCAGTCTCGACGCGCCAGGCGTCGATCGCGTAGAGCGTGCCCTCGCCGCGGTACTTGACGGCTTCGGCAAGCGGCAGGCAGGACGAACCGCCAAACGCCCCCACGTCCACGCAGGTGCGCAGGCGATGCTCATTGACGAGATCCATCATGAGTGCGGCCTTTTCGGGCGAACACCAGCCCGGCAGACCGCGGATCTCGTCGATGACGCTCTGCTTGCAGGCCTCCCACATGGGAATCACTCAGAGAAGCGCCCGTAGTCTGGCGGCCCTCCCGTGGCGTGGCAAGCTGCCGGGGCGCAGGGGAGCGACCACTCCATCGAGGTGCGACTCGAAGCGGGCTTTGCCGCGCATCTGGTACCGGCACGGGGACTCAAAAAAGGCTGCACTCGTCGATTTTCGGGCACTGCGGCTCAGAGGCCGACCCGGACGCTCGGAGCGCCGACCTAGGGGATCAGCACAATCTTCCCGTACGCGCCCGGTTCCATCACGGCGGCGTGCGCCTTCGCCGCGTCGGCCAGCGGCAGCTCCTGTCCGACGACCGGCGTCAGCGTCCCGTTCGCCAGCGAGGCGCCAAGCGCCGCGTGAATGCGCCGCAGGTCTGCCGCCGTCGCGTTGAACAGCGTCATGCCCAGGATTGCCGCATCCTTCCCCATCGTCCGGCGCGGATCGATCTCGATGCGCCCGCGGTTGCCGACGACGACGACACGACCGTGACGCGCGAGCAGGTTGAGGTCGTGGTCGAGATTCAGATGGGCCGCCATTTCGACGATGAGATCGACCCCGGCGCCGTCGGTGAGCGCGATGATCTCGTCCAGGTAGCCGGGCGCGCGGTGGTTGAGCACGTGGTGTGCGCCCTGGGCGTGCACGAGCTGCAGGCCGCGGTCGGACCCGGCCGTGCCGATGACCCTCAGGCCGCGCGCCGCCGCCAGTTGCACCGCGGCCGTGCCGACGCCGCCGCTGGCGCCGTGAATCAGGACCGTCTCTCCGGGCTCCGCCCGACCCCGCTCGAACAGCGCACGATACGCCGTCGCGCAGGGGACGCCGAGCGCCGCCCCCTGCGCGTACGAGACCCGGTCGGGCAGCGGAAAGACCTGGGTGGCGCGGCACACCGCCAGCATGGCGTAGGTTCCGTGCGCCTCGGCCGCCGTGCCGATGGCGTAGACGCGCTGGCCGACCGCGAGCCCGGTCACGCCGGGGCCGACCGCCTCGACCAGCCCGGCGGCGTCGGAGCCCGGAGTGTACGGCAGCGCCGGCTTGCGCGCGTAGACGCCCGCGCGGATGTAGGTGTCGACCGGATTGACGCCGGCCGCACGGATGCGCACCAGGACGTCACCCGCGTCCGGCACCGGATCGGAGGTCTCCTCGAGCCGCATCACCTCCGGCCCGCCGAATTCATGCACGCGGATCGCCTTCATGTACTCCTCCCCCTGCTGGCCGGGCGGATCACCCCGCGAGCCAGACCGGTTCGGGCGTGATGTCCGGCGCCGGCGTACGCCCGGGGTCCGGGCGGCCGCTGCCTTCGAAGCGGCTGATGGCGCGGACGGTCATGTCGTGGTCGCAGCGGATCTGGCAGGACAGGCGGACGCCCGCGAGGCCCCGTTCGGCGAGCTTGTCGCGCTCGGCCTGTGTCATCTGCGCCGGCTCGCCCTCGAGGAACTCGACCCGGCAGGTCGTGCAGCGTGCGTTGCCGCCGCAGGCGTGCAGGATGTCGACCCCGGCGTTCTCCTCGACCGCGAGCACCAGCCGTTTGCCGTCCGGCACCTCGAACGTTCCGTACCCCTCCACCGTCAGTTTCGGCATGCGAGATGTCTCCCCGTCCGGGCTGCTCCGGCCATCAGCGGCCGTGCGCCACGAGCTCTCCACTGTGCCGCAAGCCGGCGCCCGAGCGCAAGGCGGGGCGACGAGGCTAGAATAGACGGGAGGGGCTGGTCGACGGGCGAGAGGAGCCTTCAGCTCTGGCGGGGTGCGGGCCCTGTGCGCGAATCCAGGCGGCAACCCCGGTCCGGTCGGAATCCGGAGCGTCAGCGACGGCGGCGCATGGGGGTGGCCGCCTTCGCGCCACGGGCGCTTCGGCGAGCTTGGCCGAAGCCCGCCGGCCTGGCGCTCGGGCGGAGGCCCGGGCCCCATGTGGATTGAACAATGCCTCAGGCAAGACTTCACAAAACGGTCGGTGTCAAGGTCGGGCCGGTGCAGGTCGGCGGTGGCGCGCCGGTGGTCGTCCAGGCGATGACGCTCACCGACACGGCCGACGCCGCCTCGACGGCGAAGCAGTGCGTCGAGCTGGCGGAGGCGGGCGCCGAGATGGTGCGGGTGACGGTGAACCTGCCGGCGGCCGCCGCCGCGGTGCCGGAGATCAAGCAGCGGATGCTCGACGCCGGCTGCACCGCGCCGCTCATCGGCGACTTCCATTACAACGGCCACCTGCTGCTGACGAAGTACCCCGCATGCGCGGCGGCGCTCGACAAGTACCGGATCAATCCGGGCAACGTCGGCACCGGCCGGCGGCGCGACGAGCAGTTCACGACGATCTGCCAGGTCGCGCGGGACCACGCCAGGCCGGTCCGCATCGGCGTCAACGGCGGCTCCCTGAATCAGGAGCTCGTCATGACGAAGATGCAGGAGAACACGGCGAGCAGTCTCGACCGTTCGTCGGAGGAGATCCTCAACGAGTGCATGGTGCTGTCCGCGCTCCAGTCGACGGAACTGGCGCTCGAGGCGGGCCTGCGCCAGGACCAGATCATCATCTCCTGCAAGGTCTCCCGGCCGCTCGACCTGATTGCGGTCTACCGGGATCTCGCGCGCCAGACCCGGCAGCCGCTGCATCTCGGGCTGACCGAAGCCGGCATGGGCATCAAGGGGCTGGTCTGGTCGGCATCGGCCATGAGCGTGCTGCTGACCGAGGGGATCGGCGACACGGTCAGGGTGTCGCTGACGCCGCGGCCGGGCGGCGATCGCCGCGAAGAGGTGTACGCCGCCTGCGAACTGCTGCAGGCGCTCGGGCTCCGGTCGTTCGCGCCGAGCGTGACCGCCTGCCCCGGCTGCGGCCGGACGACGAGCTCGACGTTCCAGGAGCTGGCGGAACGGATCCAGGGGTACATCCGCGAACGGATGCCGGTGTGGAAGACGCAGTACGAAGGGGTCGAGGAGATGCGGCTCGCCGTCATGGGCTGCGTCGTCAACGGGCCGGGGGAGTCGAAGGCGGCGAACATCGGGATCAGCCTGCCGGGCACGGGCGAGGCGCCCAACTGTCCGGTCTTCATCGACGGCCAGCACTTCACGACGCTGCGCGGGACCTACGACGAACTGGCGGCCGCGTTCCAGCAGCTGGTCGACGACTACGTGAGCACGCGCTACGCGCGCCGGACGGTGAACGCCTGAACGCCCGAGCACTGAGCCCCGAGAGTCAGTGCACCGTATAGGGTTCCCGCAGCACGAACGAGGCGATCTCCACGTCGAAGCCTTCCCCGCGCTCGTTCGTCATCTGGTAGGTGCCGCGCATCGCGCCGCTCGGCGTCCGGAGGGGGCAGCCGGACGTGTATTCGAACGACTCGCCGGGCGCCAGGACCGGCTGCTGGCCGACGACGCCCGGGCCCCGGACTTCCTCGACGTGCTCGTGGGCGTCGGTGATGATCCAGTGGCGGCTGACCAGCTGGACGGTCTCGGAGCCCTCGTTCGAGATCCGGACCGTGTAGTAGAAGAACCACTGCTGCTGGAACGGCTGGGAGTGTTCAGGGGCGTAGCGCGACTCGACGTCGACGCGGATTCCCCGGGTGACAGCTTCGGACGTGGACATGGCGGTTGGCTGGCGAACGCCGGCGGGCCGAAACCTGGGCGGCGACCGGGAACGGCCGGTGCGGGTCGCCCCGAACTCCACGCCTCGTCACGGACGTCAATTTCATGATGGCCCATGATGGCCCGTCGCGGCAAGCGGCGTCGCACACGCCGGCCGGACTCTGCGCGTCCTGCCGGCACGTCCGCGTGGTCGAATCCGACCGCGGATCGATCTTCTACCAGTGCCGCCGCGCGGCCACCGACGCCCGCTTCGCCCGCTATCCGGCGCTGCCCGTGCGATGGTGCCCGGGCTACGAGCCGGGCGCGGGCGAGGATCGGGCCGGTGGCTGAGGCGGCCGCGCCGCGGCGGCGCGCCCCGGGAGCGCTCGCGTCCCGTCGCGCTGTTGTAGTACGTATATAGGTTGAAGCGGCCCGCGCCGCCCGGTCCGATCGGCGCGCGACACGGCGATAATCAGGCGTCCCCGCGGGCGTGGGACCCAGCGAGCGCATCAGCATCATGCACACGATCCAACCCGCCAAGCTGAAGCCGGGCATCACGCCGGAATCGATCGCGGCCGCCTCCGGCGCCGCGGCTCCGTCTCACGAGGCGGCGCAGGCCATCCGCGGCACGGCGCTCATCTTCTGGGATCCGAAGACGCCGGGCCGGAAGCTCGACGCCATCGACACCGACCAGATCACGCCGGCTTCCGACTGCGTCTCCGAGAGCCTGGAGACGCTGGACGAGCGCTGGAAGATCGGCGCGTTCCGCTACCTGATGCCCGACTTCCGCGCGCGGGTGCACCGCGGCGAGACGTTCGTCGTCGCGGGCGACCGGTTCGCGATCGGATCGTCGCGGGAGATGAGCCCGGCCGGCCTGAAGGCGATCGCCGAGGAAGTCGGGCTCGAGCTGGTGATCGTCTGCGGCGCCAACATGGGCGACATCTTCCGCCGCAACGCCCTCAACCTCGGCCTGCAGGTGGTGCAGAGCCCCGAGGCGGTGGCCGACGCGAAGGACGGCGACCGGTTCGCCTTCGAGCCGTCGACGCGCCGTCTGACCAACGAGACGCAGGGCCGGACCTACGATCCCCTGCCGCTGACGCCGAAGGAGGACGAGATCCGGCAGAGCGGCGGGATCTTCGCGATCGGCCGGCGGGAGTTCCCAGCGTCGGTCGTGACGAGACCGGTCGTCGAGTGGCCCGACCCGGACACCGCGCGGCGGATGACGACGACCGAGCAGATCGTCTGGGCGCACCGGGTCGACAAGCGCGCCGAGGTCCGGCCCGGTGCGACGCTGCGCGTGTACGCCGACCTGCTGCCGGCGTCGGACGGCACGGCGCCGTTCGCCATCCACACGTTCAACCAGATCACCGGCGGCGCCCGGATCTTCCCGCGCCAGGCCGCGATCGCGAATGATCACTTCGTGTTCACCGGCAAGCAGGACGACGAGCGGCAGACGAGCATCGGCCGCGCGTTCGCGAAGCGGCAGGGGATGGAGCGGCCCTACTACGCGACGCCGGGCGACGGCATCTTCCACTTCTACTTCCCCGAGCAGGGGCTCGTGATGCCGGGCCACTTCATCCCGGGCGCCGACTCGCACAGCCGCGCCTACGGCGCGTACGGCGCCGTCGGCATGGGCGTCGGCTCGACGACCCTCGGCTTCGGCTGGGCGACGGGCTCGATCTTCTTCACGCTGGCCAGGCAGCGCCGCGTCGTCTTCACGGGCCGGCTGCAGCCGTGGGTGAGCGGCAAGGACATCGTGCTCGACCTGCTGCGCCGCTGGGGCGCGAAGCAGTCGCAGGGGATGTCGGTCGAGCTGGTCGACCAGGGCCTCCAGCTGCCGCTCGCCTACCGGAACACCATCGCGAACATGATGGCGGAAGCCGAGGCGCTCAACGGCATCTTCGCCCCGGACGACATCACGTACGGCTGGTACCGCGCCAAGGGCCTGACGGATCTGCCGTACCCGCCGATCCGGCCCGGCGCCGACGCCGTCTACGAGATCGACGAAACGCTCGAACTGTCCGCCGTCACGCCGATGATTGCCAAGCCGTTCAGCCCCGGGAACGCCTATCCGGCCGAGGAGGTGGCGCAGGAGCGGCTGTCGTTCGACAAGGCGCTGATCGGCTCCTGCACGAACGGCAGCTACGACGACCTGCTGGCGGCCGCGCTCGTCATCCAGGCGGCGCGGGCGCAGGGCATCAGCAAGGTGGCCCGCGAGTTCGTCATCTTCCCCGGCTCGGGCGGCGTCGCCCGTCAGATCGAGCAGCCGGACCCGCGGCTGGGCGGCGAGTCGATCGCCGGCGTCTTCCGCGGCGTCGGCGGGCAGATCCGCCAGTCGTGGTGCGGTCCATGCTTCGGGCAGGGACCGGATGCGCTCAGGAAGGGCCAGCGCGCCATCACGTCGTTCAACCGGAACTGGCAGAACCGGATGGGGCTCGGCGGCGAAGGCTATCTCGCCAGCCCGGCGGTGGTGGCCGCTTCGGCGCTCGCCGGCTACATGGCCCCGCCGACGGCGCTTGGCCTCATCTGGGACGCCGACCGGTTCGGCGTCTAGCCGGCGGCCCACGCGCCGGCCCCGGCCGGTGCGGCGCCGGCGCGATCCGCAGCACGAACGGCGGCAGCGCGTGGGGGCGGGCTCCACGCGGGTGAAAATGATGACCGATGACGAGCGGGACAGGCAGGTCGCCAAGGCGGCGTCGGTCGGCGTACCGGTGGCGTGCCGGCACATCTTCCTCTGCTGCGACCAGACCACCCCGAAGTGCTGTGAGAAGGAGCGCGGGCTGGCCGCCTGGGACTACCTCAAGGGCCGCCTGAAGGCGCTCGGGCTGTCCGAACAGGGGAGCGTGCTCAGGACGAAGGCGAACTGCCTCCGGATCTGCACCGGTGGGCCGATCGCGCTCGTCTATCCCGAGGGGACGTGGTACCGGGAATGCGATCCGCCCGTCCTCGAGCGGATCGTCCAGGAACACCTGATCGGAGGCCGCCCGGTCACCGACTATCAGATCATCGAGCACCCGCTCCCGAGCGGGACGTAGGGGGGGACGTCAGCCGGAAGCCCGACGTCCGGTGCCCGGAGACGCCGGACGGGCACCGTGCCGCGTCCAGCGTCCCCGGGCCCCGGTGCCGTCAGTCCTGCACCTGCGCCGTCGCCTGGCGGATCTGCGCCGCGAACGCGTTCAGGGCGTCCGCCAGCGCCGTTTCCTGCGCCGCCGCGGTCTTGAAGTCCTTCCGCTCGAGCGCTTCCCGCACGCCCGGCATCGTCTTCACGCCGTAGCCGGTGTAGTAGCCCGGCGCGTAGATCGTGTGCTTGTACCACGGGCGCTGCGGCAGGCCCGCGGGTGACAGCAGCTTCTGCTCGCTGTGATACAGCAGCTGGTTCAGCGTCGCCAGTTCCGCGGGCGACTTCCTGAACACGCGGCCGTCACGCATCGCCGCGGCGGCGGCGGCGTCGTAGTCGTGCGCCGCGTCCTGGACGGTGGTGATGGCCTGGGTGAGCGGCACGAAATCGAAGCCCGGCATCCCGGCCGGCCCCTTCGCCAGCGCCTCGAGCTGGGTCTCGTACCGCGCGACCGTGTCGGCGAAGTCGCTGAACTGGAACGGCAGCACGTCGGCGTCGGCGAGCCGCATGATCGCGGTGCCGTAGGTCTGCGCGAGCGCCCGTCCGTATTCGAACGTCGTGTCGCCGAAGTGCGTGTACCAGTAGAAGTCGTCGTAGATGGAATGATAGACGCCGCCCGGATCCTCGCCGCCGTAGCTCAGCGCGAGCGTCGGCATGCCGACGTGCTGGAGGAAGGCGGAGTAGTCGGAGCCGGATCCCAGCGCGCCCATGTGCAGATCGTTGCCGTCGAAGATGTCGGCCATCTGCTGCGGCGTCCGCGCCCGGTTGCGGTCGCGGGTATCGAGCTTGATCCACACCGATTCGCCCGTTTCCGGGTCGGTGATCGCCTTCGCGACCTGATTCACGAAGTGCTCCAGCGTGTGGCTCCCTTCCATGCTCAGGTAGCCCTTGCCGTTGGTGTCGGAGTTGATGTAGACGACGCCGTCCTTCTGCAGCTCCGCTTCGTGCGTCTCGGCCCATTCGGTCGAGCCGAGCAGGCCCGGCTCCTCGCCGTCCCACGCGCAGTAGATGATCGTGCGCTTCGGCCGCCAGCCCTCCTTCATGAGCTCGCCGTAGGCCCGCGCCTCTTCGAGCAGCGACGACTGGCCGCTGATCGGGTCGGCCGCGCCGTTGACCCAGCCGTCGTAGTGGTTGCCGCGGATGACCCACTCGTTCGGATACGTGCTGCCCGTGATCTTCGCGATGACGTCATACGCCGGAACCACGTTCCAGTTGGACTTGACCACCAGGTGGACCGTCGCCGGCCCCGGCCCGACGTGATACGGGATCGGCAGCGCGCCGCGCCACGAGTCGGGCGCCATCGGGCCGCCGAGCGCCTTCAGCAGCGGCAGCGCGTCGCCCCACGAGATCGGCAGCACCGGGATCTTCTCGAGGTTCGTCACCTGGTTCAGCGGCAGCCGCTTCGCCCCGGGCGTCGAGCCCCAGCCGGGCGTCTCCGGATCGCCGGGGTACCGCTCCATCTCCATGACGCTGCCGCGCTGCACGCCCCATTCCGGCCGGAACGGGCCCTCCGGGAACGTGTTGCCCTGGTAGTAGCCGTCGTCGCGCGGGTCCGAATAGATGATGCAGCCGATGGCGCCGTGCTGGTGCGCCAGCTTCGGCTTGATGCCGCGCCAGCTGCGGCCGTAGCGGGCGATGACGATCTTCCCCTTGACGCTGATCCCCATCTTCGCGAGCTGCGCGTAATCCTCCGGCACGCCGTAGTTGACGTACACGAGCGGGGCCGTGACGTCGCCGTCGGCCGAGTAGGCGTTGTACGTCGGCAGCTGCGTCGCCTGGCCCGACGTCGGATCGCCCGGGACCGGCGGCTCCTTGAGCTTCGCCTCGTAGTGCACCGGCGAGATGAGCTCCACCTTCCGCTCCGCCGGGGTCGGGAAGAGGACCCTGAACTCCTCGATGTGCGCGTCGAGGCCGTAGGACTTGAACTTGTTCAGAATCCATTCCGCGTACACGTGCTGCTGCGGCGACCCGACGTTGTGCGGCTCGCTGGACAGGTGCTCCATGTTGGCGCGGATGTTGGCCGGCTCGGGAATCGCCCGGAACTTCTGCTCCCAGCTCAGCTCCGTCTTGGCCTCGGCCGGCGAGAATCCGAAGATGCCCGGCTTCTGCTGCGCGCCGAGAATCGCCGAAGCGCCTCCCGTGATCAGCGCGGCCGCGCCGAGCAGGACGAGAACACGTGGGGTGGTCAGGCGCAAGTGTGCCTCCTTGCGGTCACCGGAGGGCCGACTCGTGCGTGGCCGCGAGCGCGCAGGGCCGCGCAGGGCGCGAGGCGGACGTCCGGACCGTCGCCGATGAACGGTGGAAGAACGATGAGACAGCAGCTCGACAAAGCGCCCCTAGTATACACATGGGCTCCAGCGGCGTCCGGCCGCCGGCGCCCGCTCGCGCCGCGGGGGTAGAATGCTCCCCGGACCGCCCCTCCGGCCCCACGCCATGCTGATCCGCACCATCCCGGCGACCATCCACGGCCGATACCTGCTCGACGTTCCGGCGGGCGGCGAACCCCGGCCGTTGCTCGTCGGCTTCCACGGCTACGGCCAGAACGCCGAGATCCATCTCGACCAGCTGCGCGGCATCCCCGGCGCGGACGACTGGATCCTCGCGGCCGTTCAGGGACTCCACGCGTTCTACGACCGCACCAGCACTCGGGTGCTGGCGAGCTGGATGACCCGTCTCGACCGCGAGCTGGCCATTGCCGACAACATCCGGTACGTCGGTCAGGTCGTCGCCGCGATCCGGCGCGAATGCTCCGTGCGCGAGCCGCTCGTATACGCCGGCTTCTCCCAGGGCGTGGCCATGGCGTACCGCGCGGCGGCGGCGGCCGGCGACCGCAGCCACGGCCTGATCGTGCTCGGCGGCGACGTGCCGCCCGAGCTTGCCGACCAGCGGCTGGACGGCTTTCCGCCGGTGCTGCTCGGCCGCGGGCTCCGCGACGAGTGGTACACGGCCGAGAAGGCGCAGGCCGACCTGGCGTTCCTGCGGACGCGCGGCGTCGCGGTCGAGGAGGTCGTCTTCGAGGGCGGGCACGAGTGGAGCCCGGCGTTCCAGGAGGCCGCCGGCGCGTTCCTGCGCCGTCTGCCGGTCGCCCCGGCGCCGGCCGCGGGCGACGTGCCTGCCGGGCGGATCCACGTCCGGCCGGCCGCGCCGGCCGACGCTCCGGCCCTGGCGCGCCTGCGGTACGAGTTCCGCCGGATGGTCGGCGCGCCGATCGAATCCGAGACCGATTTCGTCACGCGGTGCGAGCGCTGGATGGCGCCCCGGCTCGCGGCGGGCGGACCGTGGCGCTGCTGGGTGGCCGCTGACGGACCGGCGGTGGCCGGCCATCTCTGGCTCCAGATCGTCGAGAAGATTCCGAATCCGGTTGGCGAGCGGGAGCAGGTCGCCTACCTCACCAACTTCTACGTGCAGCCGGCCGCGCGCGGCGGCGTCGGCTCCGCGCTGCTGACGACCGCTCTGACCTGGTGCCGGGAGTCCGGCGTCGAACGGGTCCTGCTGGGGCCGACCGCCCGCAGCCGTCCGCTGTACCTCCGCCACGGGTTCCAGCCGCCGGACGACCTCCTCCAACTCATTCTGTCTGCGCGGGTTCCAGGCTGAGGCCTCGCCGGGTTCAAGTTCTGGTCCGCGGTGCCGATTGCCTCCGGTATGGAGATTCCTGCGATCTCCTCGGCGCAGACCGTTGACGACCACACGCCGCGTCGGGAGGGATCTCTCTGGCGGCGCTTCGTGGCCGTCCTGCCGAAGCGCGGGAAGTCCAGATCCGAGGAGCCGCCAGACGAGGCGGCCACGCGCCCGGGCCGTCGCGAGGGCGTCGGCGACAACTTCGACATCTATGCGTGACGTGGGGGAGCCAGGGCCATGCTTGACGCGTTGTCGACCGCGGCGAACGGTCTCAGGCAGGAGTTCAGCCGACTCGATCAGACGGCCGGAAGGATCGCCTCGACTGGCGCCGGCGGCAATCTGGCCGGCAACATGGTCGACCTGATCCGCGAAACGCGCGGCGCGCAGGCCGATGTCGCGGTGGCGAAGACGGCGGACCAGACGATCGGGAGCCTGCTCGATCGCTTCGCCTGAGACGCGACGCCGCGGGCGCCGGTCAGGACCGGCGCGCCCGCCTTTTCACCACCCGACCGATCCAGTCGACGACGACCTCCTGCACCGACGCCTCCACGGCGTCCTGCGTCAGCCGCCACCTCCGCGGTACCACGAACGAATGATCGCCGCCGTCGACGATGTGCGGCGTGGCCCGCGGTCCAAGCCGCCGGCAGACCGCGTCGATCTCGGCTGGCGTGCCGAACGGGTCGCGGGAGCCCTGGGTGAACAGCATCGGGACGGTGATCGCCGGAAGGTGCGCGTCTCGAAGCGTGGCCGGCCGGCCGGGCGGATGCAGCGGATACCCCAGAAAGACCAGGCCGGCGAGCGGCGACGATCGCCCGTCGGCGGCGGCGACCTGCGAGACGATGCGGCCGCCCATCGACTTGCCGCCGGCGAACAGGCGTGCGCCGGTGCCCGCGCGGTCCGCCACGGCCGCGACGACCGCCCGCACACAGGCCTCGAGCGCGGCGGGGCGGTCGGGCATGCGCCGGTGCGCTTCCGTGTACGGGAAGTTGAACGTCACGACGGTCAAGCCGCGCGCGGCGAAGCCGGCGGCGAACCGCGTCACGAAGGGGCTCTGCTGTCCGGCGCCGGCGCCATGCGCGAGGATCAGTGTCGCCACCGGCCGGTGCGCCGCCCGCGCGGGATACTCGGTCGCCGTGACGGTCCCGTGCTCGACCTCCACCGGAAACGCCCGCGGCGCGCCGGGCGTGGCACGGGTCGCGGCCGCGGAGGCGGCGGGGCGGACGGCGCGCGTCATCAGGGCACGTCTTCCTCGGCGCGCAGCTCGGCTTCGGTCTTCAGGTCGTTCTTGAGGCTCATCACGCCGAAGACCGACGCCAGCGACCGGGCCAGCACCCGCTCCACGTCGCTCCGGACGACGCCGACGAGCGTCACGCGGCCGTTGTCCACGATGATGTGAATCGGCGGGTTGGCCAGCGAGGCGTACTCCCAGAACGACGGGTTGCCGTAGATCGCGCTGGCGATCCGGTACCGGAGCTGGTTGTCGTCCTGCGACACGGGCAGGACGCCGATCTGGTTGAGCACCGAGCGGACGCCCGGGACCTTCAGCACGCGTTTACCCAGATCGTCGCGCTTGTACGGCATCGTCACCTTGCCGGTCAGCGTGACGACGCCGTCACGCACGGCGACGCCGACGTTGTCGAACACCGTCAGGCGGGTGTAGTCGTTCACCCGGCGAATGACGTCGTGCAGGAGCTGGCGGTCGCTGCGCTCGACCTGCGCCCTGGCGGGCGCGGCGAGTGCGAAGACCGCGAAGACGATGCCGAGGCCTGTCGCGATGGCCAGCCAGTGCCGGTTCATGCAGTGCGTCCGTGAGGATCCCCTGTCCCGGACAGGGCAAGGATAATGCCAGCGTGCCGGTCACGGAAAGCCGGTTGAAGGCGCCGGAAGGGCGGGCCGGCCGGAGAGCGGCTGACCTGTCGGGGCGACAGGGCTGGCCGGCCGCGGTGGCAGGTGGCCGGGATCGGGGGACGGCTGGCAGGGGCGCGACCGGCCCCCGAGGCGAGGTCGGGCCCGGCGGCCCGCCACCCCGGGGTTCGCGTTGAGTTCGCACGCCCGGCAGGGGTAGGATCCGTGCCGTGACGGTCGATCCGCAGGACGCGTCGTTCCGGGGCAAGGTGGCGGTCGTGACCGGGGCATCGAGCGGCATCGGCCGCGCGACGGCCCTGGCGTTCGGGCAGGCGGGCGCGGCGGTCGCGCTCGTCGGGCGCGATGCGCCGGCGCTCGATGACGTGCGCTGGCAGATCCACGACGCGGGCGGGCAGGCGCTCGTCGTCACTGCCGACGTCACGGCCGGAGAGGCCCCCGATCAGATCGTCCGGGCGACGCTGGCCGCCTTCGGCGCCATCGACGTGCTCGTCAACGCCGCCGGCATCATCGCCTCGGGCGGGGTCGAATCGACGAGCGACGAAGCCTGGGACGCGATGCTCGATGTCAATCTGCGGGCGCCGTTCCGGCTGCTGCGGGCGGCGGCCCCGCACCTCGGTGCCCGCCGGGGGGCGGTGGTCAACGTCTCGAGCGTCACCGGGCTGCGCGCGTTTCCCGGCATCCTCGCCTACGCGGTCAGCAAGGCGGCGGTCGATCAGCTGACCCGCTGCGCCGCGCTCGACCTGGCGCCGCTGGGCGTCCGCGTCAACGCCGTCAATCCGGGGGTCGTCGTGACCAGTCTCCACCGGCGGTCGGGGATGAGCGAGGAGCGGTACGCCGCCTTTCTCGATCACTCCCGGACGACGCATCCGCTGGGCCGGGCAGGCCGGCCGGAGGAAGTGGCGGCGCTGATTCTCTTTCTGGCGTCCGAGCGCGCGGGGTGGATGACCGGGGAGACGATTGCGATCGACGGCGGGCGCCATCTGACGTGCGCGCGGTAGGCGCGGCCGCCTCACTCCGTCTGGCGCGGCTTCATGCCCTCGACGAACGCCAGGCCCTCGCGCTCGGCCAGCAGCCGGGCCGAGCGGAATCCTCCTGCATGCAGCGCCGTGAGCGCGCCGCCGTCCCGGCGGTACTCGCTGTCGGCCGGCTTGTGGCGCAGCAGGCCGGCGAGGCCGGCGACCGGCATGGATTCGATGACGAACACGCGGCCGCCGGGGCGCAGCACGCGCAGGCTCTCCTGCAGGAGGCCGGCCCGCTCGGCGGCCGGTCGCGCGGCCATGAACTCGCGGGTGTCGTCGACGACGATCAGGTCGAACGCCTCGTCTTCGAATGGCAGGCGGCCGGCGGGGGCGACTTCCACTTCGACCAGGACGCCGGCCTGGGCGGCTCCCCGGCGCGCCCGTGCGGCGTCGGCGTCGTCGGTGGCGGCGACGCAGGCGCGGCCCGACAGGCCCACTTTGGCGGCGAGCGCGGCCAGCCGCCCGCCGTCGGGGCAGCCGATCTGCAGGAGCCGGTCGCCCATCTTGATCGCGGTCATTCCGAGGGTCAGCGCGTGCGGATTCGACGATCGGCGAATCAGGGACATGGTCGTCTGGGGGCCGGGCGCCCGGGGGCGACCCGAATCTTGGACATGATATAGTCTTCCTTCGTGACTTCGCCTATTGAAATTGCCCCGGCCCGGGGAAAACTGGGCATCCTGCTGGTCGGCCTCGGTGCGGTCAGCACCACCTTCATCGCCGGTGTCCTTGCCATCCGCAAGGGGCTCGCCAAGCCCATCGGGTCGCTCACCCAGATGGGCACGATCCGGCTCGGCAAGCGGACCGATGGACGGTCGCCGAAGATCAGCGACATCGTCCCGCTGGCCGCGCTGGACGATCTGGTGTTCGGCGGGTGGGACATCTTCGAGGAGAACTGCTACGCGGCGGCCCGGACCGCCGGCGTGCTGGAGGCCGGCCTGCTCGACGCCGTCCGGCCCGAGCTGGAAGCGATCCGCCCGTGGCCGGCGGTGTTCGACCAGCGGTACGTCAAGCGGCTGTCGGGCCCGAACGTGAAGCGCGGGCAGAACAAGAAGGATCTGGCCGAGCAGGTGATCGCGGACATCCGCCGGTTCAAGGCGGAGCACGGGCTGGATCGGCTCGTGATGGTCTGGTGCGGGAGCACCGAGATTTTCATGACCGAGTCGCCCGCGCACCGGTCGGTCGAGGCGTTCGAGCAGGCGCTGGTCGACAACGATCCGACGATTCCGTCGAGCATGGTGTACGCGTATGCGGCGCTGCGGGAAGGGATCCCGTACGCGAACGCGGCGCCGAATCTGACGGCCGACGTCCCGGCGATGCTGGATCTGGCGACCGCGAACAAGGTGCCGGTGGCCGGCAAGGATCTGAAGACCGGCCAGACGCTGCTGAAGACCATCATCGCGCCCGGGCTGAAGGCGCGCCTGCTCGGCGTGCAGGGCTGGTATTCGACGAACATCCTGGGCAACCGCGACGGCGAGGTCCTGGACGATCCGGAGTCGTTCAAGACGAAGGAGGAGAGCAAGAAGTCGGTGCTCGACTACATCCTCCAGCCGCACCTCTATCCGGATCTGTACGAGAACCTCTGTCACGTCGTCCGGATCAATTACTATCCGCCGCGCGGCGACAACAAGGAAGGCTGGGACAACATCGACATCTTCGGCTGGCTCGGGTACCCGATGCAGCTGAAGATCAACTTCCTGTGCCGCGACAGCATCCTGGCCGCGCCGATCGTGCTCGACGTCGCGCTGTTCCTCGATCTCGCGCGCCGCGCGGGGCTCTCCGGCATCCAGGAATGGCTGTCGTTCTACTTCAAGAGCCCGATGCACGCCCCGGGGCTCTATCCGGAGCACGACCTGTTCATCCAGCTCATGAAGCTGAAGAACACGCTGAGGTACCTGAAGGGCGAGGAACTGATCACCCATCTCGGGCGCGAATACTACGATTAGCCGGAACGACCGCGCACAGCGCGGCGGCGCGCGGCGCGCGCCCGCGAGCGGAGTGGAGCGAGCCGGATCGCGAGCGTCACGGAGCGAGCCGAGGTTCGGGGCGGAGCCCATTTGACGATGAATCGCACCCAGCCGATCCTCCTCGGCGGCATCGCCATCGGCGTCCTGTCCGCGCTTCCGATCATCAACGTCGCCAACTGCTGCTGCCTGTGGATTGCCGGCGGCGGCATGTTGACCGCCTACCTCGTCCAGCAGCGTGAAGCGACGCCGCTGTCGGTGGGCGACGGCGCCCTGTGCGGTCTGCTGGCCGGCATTGTCGGCGCGTTCGCCTGGGCGATCGTCTCGGCCCCCATCCAGCTGATCGTCGGCCCGCTGCAGACCCGCCTGCTCGAAGGCGTGCTGACCCAGGCCCGCGACATCCCCCCGGGGATGCGCCTCTGGGTCGACAGCATCCGCATGGGGGCGCTCGGCGTGATCCAGATCGCCATCGGCTTCTTCGTCATGCTGATGGTCGGCATGGTCTTCTCCGCGATCGGCGGCATGCTGGGGGTCGTCCTGTTCCGCAAGCCGCTGCCGCCGTCGGCACCGACGAGCACCCCGATCTCCGAGACCCCGCCGCCGGCCTGAGCGCCCGGGCGCCCGGGCCCTGACCACCGAGCACGGAACCCCGAGCCCGCTGACGTCCCCGGCCCGCCTCTGGTATCCTTCGGGCCATGAGCGACGTCAAGAAATCCTCTGCTGAGATCGACGATCTCCTGCGCGAGCACCGCGTGTTCGCGCCGCCCGAGCGGTTCCGGGCGCAGGCCGTGCCGCGCGACGAATCGGTCTACGCCGACGCCGAGCGCGACCCGGAGGCGTTCTGGGCGTCGTTTGCCCGGGAGCTCGACTGGATTCGTCCCTGGGACCGCGTGCTCGAGTGGACGCCGCCGCACGCCAAGTGGTTCGTCGGGGGGCGGCTCAACGCCTGCGTGAACTGCGTGGACCGCCACGTGAAGACCGCCCGCCGCAACAAGGCGGCGCTGATCTGGGAAGGGGAGCCGGGCGACCGGCGGACGCTCACCTACTTCGATCTGTACCGGCAGGTGAGCGCGTTCGCGAACGTGCTCAAGGGGTTCGGGATCGGCAAGGGCGACCGGGTGGCCATTTACCTGCCGCTCGTCCCCGAGCTCGCCATCGCGATGCTGGCCTGCGCGCGCATCGGCGCGGTGCACAGCGTCGTGTTCGGCGGGTTCAGCGCGGAGTCGCTGCGCGACCGGATCAACGACCAGCAGGCGCGCCTGCTCATCACGGCCGACGGCGGTTACCGGCGCGGCGGCATCGTGCCGCTGAAGCAGGTGGCGGATGAGGCGCTGCAGGACGCGCCGTCGATCGAGAACGTCATCATCGTGCAGCGGGACTCCGCCACGATGCCGGTGCACGTGACGGAGGGGCGCGACCACTGGTACCACCGGCTCATGCAGGACGCGGCGCTCACGTGCGAGCCCGAGCCGATGGACGCCGAGGACATGCTCTACATCCTCTACACGTCCGGCACGACCGGCAAACCCAAGGGGATCGTGCACACGACCGGCGGCTACCTCGTCGGCACCTACGCGACCACGAAGTGGGTCTTCGATCTCAAGGAAGACGACGTCTACTGGTGTACGGCCGACGTCGGGTGGGTCACCGGCCACAGCTACCTCGTGTACGGCCCGCTCGCCAACGGGGCGACGGTGGTCATGTACGAAGGGGCGCCCGACTGGCCGCAGAAGGACCGCTTCTGGAGCATCATCGAGCGCTACGGCGTGACGATCCTGTACACGGCGCCGACCGCGATCCGCGCGTTCATGCGCTGGGGCACGGAGCACCCGCTGAAGCACGATCTGACGTCGCTGCGCCTGCTCGGGTCGGTCGGCGAGCCGATCAATCCGGAGGCGTGGATCTGGTACTACCGGCACATCGGCGGCGGGCGCTGCCCCGTCGTCGACACCTGGTGGCAGACCGAGACCGGCATGATCATGATCACGCCGTTGCCGGGCGTGACCACGCTCAAGCCCGGATCGGCCACGCGGCCGTTTCCCGGCGTCCACGCCGACGTGCTGACGCAGGCGGGGGAGCGCGTGGAGGTCGGCGGCGGCCTGCTCGCGCTGACGCGCCCGTGGCCGGCGATGCTCCGCGGCATCTACGGCGACCCCGGGCGCTACGTGACGCAGTACTGGAACAAGTGGGGCGCCGGCGTCTACGTCACCGGCGACGGCGCGAAGCGCGACCTGGACGGATACCTGTGGCTGCTCGGCCGCGTGGACGACGTGATCAACGTGGCCGGCCACCGGATCGGCACGATGGAGGTCGAGAGCGCGCTCGTCGATCACGCGCGGGTCGCCGAGGCGGCCGTCGTCGGGCGGAACCACGAGATCAAGGGGCAGGCGATCGCGGCGTTCGTGACGCTGAAGGAGGGGGTGCCGCCCTCCTCGTCGCTCGCCGACGAGCTGAAGGAGCACGTCGTGCGCAAGATCGGCGCGCTCGCGCGGCCCGAAGACATCCTGTTCACGGCCGATCTGCCGAAGACACGGTCGGGCAAGATCATGCGCCGCCTGCTGCGCGACATCGCCGAAGGCAAGGCGCTCGGCGACACCACGACGCTCGCCGATCCGGCGGTCGTGGCGAAGCTGAAGGAGAAGTACGAAGAGGAGTACGGGTGATCGGGCGGCGCGTCCGGCTCAGATCCCCGAGCCCTCGGCGATCGGCTTGCGGTAGCCGTTGACCGCCGTCCGGTCGAGCCGCAGCTGGCGCCCGGCGCGGAAGGCGGACAGCTCGCCGGCCGCCACGAGGCGCCGCACCGTCGCCGGCGTGCAGCCGAGCCGCCGCGCGGCGTCCGCCAGCGAATACGACGACGGCTCCAGGTGCGCGTGCTCGATCACGTTGCCGCCCGCCTGCTTGGCCCGCGCCATCGACGCGTCGAGCGCCGCGAACAGCCGCTCGGGAGTGAGCGGATCCCCCGGCTCCACCGTCAGCGTCAGCAGCGCGCCGCTGACGGTGACGCGCACGCGCGTGTTGCTGCGGTGGTCGCGGAAGCCCAGCCGCTCCTCGACCGTCGCCCGCAGCCGCTCCGCCAGCTCCTCGGCGTGCTGCCGCAGCGTGCGCGGCAGCAGCACCACAAGGGTGTCCTCCGTGAGGCGCGCCACCCAGTCGAGCTCGCGGAAATACGTGCGGACGAGGATGCCGAGCCGCTCCAGGATGCGATCGCCCACGCCGTACCCGTACAGTCGGTTGATCTCGGCGAGCCGGTCGACGTCGAACATGATCAGCGCGACGGGATAGGTGTACCGGCACGCCCGTTCCAGCTCCTTCGTCAGCACCGCGTCGAGGACCGGCCGCGTGTACAGCGTCGTCAGGCGGTCCACCACCGCGGCATCGCCCGGCTCCAGTTGCGTCCGTTCGGCGTACGCGGCGAGCAGGTCGAACGAGGCGCGCCGCACGAGCTGCGCCACCAGCGGCCACGGTTCGCTCGTCGCACCGGTCGATTCGTCGAGCGCCAGCTCGTCCAGCGCCGTCCGCTCCGTCAGATAGGCGAACGCGAACAGCCGCTCCGCGGGCAGCGTCCGCTCGCGCATCAGCCGGTGGAGGTCGACGACGAAGCCGGTGCGGCTGTCGGCCCGGCCGTCCTGCACGGCGCTGGCCAGGAGCTGGAGGAGCAGGCGCGCGAGCCGCGTGCAGTACGCCGCGTCGAGCGGCTGGGGGCCGCTGAACGGAAAGATCGCCACGGAGTCGTTGACGATGACCTCCAGCCGCTCGCCGAGCCGCGAGGCGACCTGCCGGCGCAGTTCGGCCGCTGTCGGTCCCTCGTTTCGGTCGGGCACGTCCGGAGCGTCCATGGCGCTTGATGTGTACACCCAACTCCGCAGCGGCCGCAAGCCGCGGGCGACGCCGCGCGCGGCGCCGGGCCGGAGGGGGCGCACCCGCGCGCGGGGCCGCGGCCCCTGTCGCGATGGTGCGGTTCGACCGAAAGAACGGCCGGGCGTGCTGTCCCTCCCGGCCGGCGCGCCGACGATTCCGGACGGAAGCGTGCAGCCGACTAGTGGTGGCCCGTCGGCACAGCGCTATTAGTAGGGGATCCGGGCGGCCGGCGATTCAACTGACGGCGATGTCGTTGATCGCGATTCGTCGTCGTCCGTATGATGGCGGGGTCGGCGTTCACCTGATTTCACGAGGCCTGCGTGCGCAAGAAGCTGGGCGAATGTCTGATTCAGGCCGGGCTCATCACCGAGGATGACCTCCGTCTGGCGCTGGCCGAGCACAAGCGGACGCGCGAGCGGCTGGGCGCGGTCCTCGTCCGGATGAATCTGGCGACCGAGAAGCAGATCGCCAAGGCGCTCGCGTACCAGCTCGGCTTCAGCTACGTCAACCTCGCCGACAACCCGCCGGAACCGGACGCCGTCACGCTCATCCCGAAGGAAGTGGCGCTGAAGTGCGCCTGCATCGCGGTCCGCCTGGAGAAGCAGGTGCTGACGGTCGCGATGGCGGATCCGCTGCTGTTCAGCCTGGTGCAGGATCTGGAATTCCAGACCGGCCGGCGCATCCGGCAGGTCGTGGCGACGCGGGCGGAGATCATCGAAGCGATCCAGACGTCGTATCCGGACAAGGCGCTGGCGCGCGTCCGCGGCGGCGATCTCGCGGTGCAGGGGCAGCCGAAGGAGCGCACGCCGGCCGACGCGGCCCCGGGCCCGGAGGCGGGCCCGGCCGGCGGGTCGCTGGTGAAGCGGCCGGAGGACGAGGTGTTCGAGCCGATGATCGCGCTGCAGGAACGCAGCGAGGCGGCGCCGATCATCGATCTGGTCGACCTGCTCATCAAGAGCGCGATCCGCAGCCGCGCGTCGGACGTCCACATCGAGCCGATGGAGAAGGGCGTGCTGATCCGGCACCGGCTGGACGGCCTGCTCAAGGAAGTGATGGACCTGCCGAAGTGGGTCCACGAGGGGCTCACGGCGCGGCTGAAGATCATGTCCGGCATGGACATCGCCGAGAAGCGGCTTCCGCAGGACGGCCGGCTGCGCATTGCGGCGGAAGACGGGTCGGAGGTCGACTTCCGGGTCTCGACGCTGCGCACGCTGTTCGGCGAGAAGATCGTGCTGCGCGTGCTCGACCACCGGCGGGGGGTCCCGCCGCTCGAGGAGCTGGGGATGTCGGCGGCGGCGCTCGAGGAGATCCGGCAGTTCCTCCGGGCCCAGCACGGCATGATCCTGGTGGTCGGGCCGACCGGCAGCGGCAAGACGACGACGCTCAGCTCGGCCGTGCGGGCGGTGCAGTCGGAGCGGACGAACATCATCACGATCGAGGACCCGATCGAGTACCAGATTCCGGGCGTCAATCAGACGCAGGTGAACGAGAAGGTCAAGCTGACGTTCGCCGGCGCGCTGCGGTCGATCCTGCGGCAGGACCCGGACATCATTCTGGTCGGCGAGATTCGCGACGCGGAGACGGCGCGCATCGCCATGCAGGCGGCCCAGACGGGCCATCTGGTGCTCTCCACCCTGCACACGGACGATGCGCCGTCGACGGTGACGCGGCTGACCGACATCGGCACCGAGCCGTACGTGATCGCGTCGGCGCTCGTCGGCGTGGTCGCACAGCGGCTGGTCCGGCGCCTCTGCGCCCGCTGCCGCCGGCAGTACACGCCGCCGGCCGAAACCCTTCGCGCCCTCAACATCTCGGAAGCCGACGCGGCGGCCCTGCCGTTCTACCGGTCCGTCGGCTGCGACCAGTGCAATCACACCGGCTATTGCGGACGGATCGGCATCTACGAGGTCATGCGCGTCACCGAGAAGCTGCGCCGGCTGATCGTCCAGCGGGCGGCGGAGGATGCCCTGCGCGAGGCGGCGCTCAGCGGCGGCATGACGAGCCTGGGCGAAGACGGGCTGGCCAAGGTCAAGAGCGGCGTCACCACCGCCGACGAGCTGCTTCGCGTCGTCACCGAGGTCCGCGAGATGCGGACGCTGTGCCCGGGCTGCGGCGGCGCCGTCGCGGTCGACTTCCTGGCCTGCCCCCACTGCGGCCGCAAGCTGAGCGCCGGGTGCGGGCGCTGCGGGCGCGCCCTGCAGCCCGGCTGGGCCTTCTGCCCGTACTGCACGGCCACGACGGCCGAAAAGCGGCGGCCGCGGCGCCTCCGCGAGAACGGCGAGCGGCGCGAGTTGCCGCCGGCCAACATCGCGGAATTCAAGAAATCGTGAGAGTCGGCCGGTGCACGGGACGGGACCCTGAGGGGCGGCGGCTCGGCCCCGCGACGGACAGGAACCGGTGAAGACCCACTACGAAGTGCTCGAAATCGGTCCAGACGCCTCGATCGAGGACATCAAGCACTCGTTCCGGCACCAGATCGCCCGCTATCATCCCGACAAGGTGCAGCACCTCGGCCGCGACCTGCAGGATCTGGCGGCCACCCGGACGGCCGAGCTGACCGAAGCGTACCGCGTGCTGTCCAACCCGGATCAGCGCCGTCTGTACGATCAGACGCTCGAATCGGCGCGGGCCGCGATCGCCGATCAGGCGCCCGGGGCGACGCAGGGGGCGCGCTCCCCGGCCGTGCCGCCGCCCGCGGCGCCGTGCGAGGCGGAGGGGCCGGCCGGCAGCAATCCGTTCCTCCAGGACCGCCGCCGGCGCGACGACGTCGTGCGGCGTGCGTCGGTCGATCGGCTGCGCCATGCGCTGCTCGCCGAGCTCGGGGACGCCGAGCAGCCGGCCGTCCGCGGGTTCGACCTCGCCTGCGTGCCGCGGTCGAAGCTGTTCAGCCGCCAGCACCACCCGCGCATGCTCGGTCGCTTCGTCGGCCGTGTCGACGGGCCGTCGCTGATCGAGGCGCGCACCCACGCTGCCGGCTGGACCGGGGAGGAGGTGTGCGTGTTCCTGATTGGCGCCGAGATGGCGCCGGCCCGCGAGCTGGCGGAGGCGGCGGCCCAGCGCCCCCGCAGCGCCGCCCGCACCAGCCGGGTGCTGGTCGTGCCGGTCGATGCCAGGGACTGGAGCGCGCTCGTCCCCAACGGTGCGCCGCCGGTCGTCCGGGCCGTGGTCGGCCGATTGCGCGCCGGCGGGCTCAGCTGAGCCCGGTCGCGGCGCCGGGGCCCATCGGGTACACTGACCGGGGCGGGCGGAACCGGTGGCCCGGCCGCCTCGTATGTAGCTCGTAGGAACCTGCGCGCGCCCGCCGGCGGGGGCGCGCCGCGCGGATCGGCGGACCAGCCCGGACCGAGAGACACCATGGCTCTGATTGAAACGGTCGACCTCTGGAAGACGTACACGATGGGCACGGAGGAGATCCATGCGCTGCGGGGCATCTCGCTGCAGATCGAGGCTGGCGAGTACGTGGCGATCATGGGACCGTCGGGCTCTGGCAAATCGACGCTGATGAACCTGATCGGCTGCCTCGACACGCCGACCAGGGGCAGATACCTGCTGAACGGCAAGGAAGTCAGCACGATGAACGACAACGAGCTGGCCCGGATCCGCAACGAGGAGATCGGGTTCGTCTTCCAGACCTTCAACCTGCTGCCGCGCGCGACGGCGCTTCACAACGTCGAGCTTCCGCTCATCTACGCGGGGGTCCCGGCGAAGGAGCGCCAGCAGCGCGCCCGCCAGGCGCTGGATCGCGTCGAACTCGGCACCCGCGTGACCCATCGCCCGAACGAGCTGTCGGGCGGCCAGCGCCAGCGCGTCGCCATCGCCCGCGCCCTCGTCAACAATCCGTCGATCCTGCTCGCGGACGAGCCGACCGGCAACCTCGACTCGAAGACCGGCGCCGAGATCATGGCGCTGTTCGACCGGCTCCACCAGGGGGGCAACACGATCGTGCTGGTCACGCACGAGTCCGACATCGCCGCGTTCGCCCACCGCGCCATCCACATCCGCGACGGGAAAGTCGAGCAGGACGTGCGGCGGGCCGCCTAGGACCGGTCCTCGGCGTGCGCGGCCGGGCGCCCCGGCGTCGCCGCGCTCAGACCGCCGCCCAGTGTCCGGTCCTGATCTCCCGCAGCGGCCGCGTGCGATCGATCTGTGAGGGATCGAGCGCGATCCGGGCCCGGCCGGCGTCCGGGTCGGGGACGGGGATCGCCGACAGCAGCGCCTGCGTGTAGGGATGCTGCGGCGCCTCGAACAGGGCGGCCGTGTCGCCCATCTCGACGATCCGGCCGAAATACATCACCGCGACATGCGTGCAGATGTGCCGCACCAGCCGCAGATCGTGCGCGATGAACAGGTACGACAGGCTGAGCCGGCGCTGCAGATCCATCAGCAGGTTGATCACCTGCGCCTGAATCGAGACGTCCAGCGCCGACACCGGTTCATCCGCGATGATGAACGACGGGTTCAGCGCCAGGGCGCGGGCGAGCCCGATCCGCTGGCGCTGTCCGCCGCTGAACTGGTGCGGATACCGCTGCCGCTGCCCCGGATCGAGTCCGACGAGCGCGAACAGCTCGTCGACCCGCGCCCGCCGCTGGGCGCGCCCGCCGAGCCGGTGGATGATCAGCGGCTCCTCGACGATGTCGCCGACCTGCATCCGCGGATTGAGCGACGAGTACGGATCCTGAAAGACGATCTGCATGTCGCGGCGCATCTCGCGCAGCCGCCGTCGCGACGCGCGCAGCACGTCCTCCCCCCGGAAGCGGACCTCCCCCGATGTCGGCTCGATCAGCCGCAGGATGCACCGGCCGGTGGTGGTCTTGCCGCTGCCCGTCTCGCCGACCAGGCCGAAGGTCTCGCCGGCCTCGATCGTGAAGCTCACGTCGTCGACGGCGCGGAGGACCGACGCCGGCCGCAGCAGGCCGTGGCGGCGGACGAAGTGCTTGGCGAGGTGACGGACCTCGAGCAGGGGCATCAGGATGTCCGGTGCAGATAGCAGCGCGCCGTGTGGGCCGGCCCGACCGGATAGGCCGGCGGCGGCGCGACGTCGCAGGCGGCGACGTGCGCCGGGCAGCGGGGGCCGAACGCGCAGCCGGGCGGCAGGGCCTCGAGCGACGGCACGGTGCCTTCGATCGCGTGCAGGCGCGTGCCCGGCTCGCGGCCAGGAATCGAGGCGAGCAGCCCGCGCGTGTACGGATGGGCCGGCTCGTGAAAGATCTGCCGGACCGTCCCCTCTTCGACGATCCGGCCCGCGTACATGATCGCCACGCGGTCGGCCGTCTCGGCGACCACGCCGAGGTCGTGCGTGATGAGCAGCAGCGAGAGGTGGAACTCCCGGCGCATGTCGCGCAGCAGCTCGAGGATCTGGGCCTGGACCGTCACGTCCAGCGCCGTCGTCGGCTCGTCGGCGATGACCAGCGCCGGATGGCAGGCGAGCGCCATCGCGATGAGGACGCGCTGGCGCTGGCCGCCCGACAGCTGGTGCGGATAGTCGTCGACGCGGTGGGCGGCGTCGGGAATCCTGACCGCGTCCAGCAGGTCGACCGCGCGGGCGCGCGCCGCCGCGCGCGACGCCCGGCCGTGGACCAGCAGCGCCTCGGCAATCTGGTCGCCCACGGTGTAGACCGGATTCAGCGCGGTCGACGGCTCCTGGAAGATGAGCGCGATCTCGGCGCCGCGGACCTGCCGCATGGCCGATTCGCCGAGGGTGAGGAGGTCGCGGCCCTTGAACAGGATCCGGCCGCCGAGAATCCGCCCGGGCGGCTGGACCAGCCGCATGATGGAGAAGGCGGTCACCGACTTGCCGCTGCCGGACTCGCCCACGAGGCCCAGCGTCTCCCCTTCGTGGATCGCGAAGCTCACATCGTCCACCGCGACGAGCGCCCCGCCGGCCGTCTCGAAGCCGGTCCGCAGGTGCTCCACCGCGAGCAGCGCCGGCGCGGACGGCGCAGCGCCGGCGGCCGTCGCGCCTGCGGGGAGTCCGGCCGGGGGGCTGTCGGCGGGTGTCATGGGTGGTGGTCTGCGGTCGGGCGCCGGCGCGCCGCGTCAGCCTTCGAACGTCTCCCGGTATTCGCCGAACTCCGCCCGCAGGGCGTCCGAGATCTCACCCACGGTGGCGAACGCCTCCACGGCGGCGATGATCGGTGGGACGAGATTGCGGCCGTCGCGCGCGGCGGCCGTGACGCCGGCCAGCGCGGCGCGCCAGGCCTGTGGGGCTCGTGCGGCCCGGAGCGCGCCCACGCGCGCGATCTGCTCGCGCTCGACCGCCGGATCCACCTGAAACAGGTCGGCCGGCGGCCCGCCGCTGTCGGTCCGGTCGTTGAACCGGTTCACCCCGACGACGACCGCCTCGCCGGCGTCGATGGCGACCTGGGCCCGGTAGGCGGCCTCCTGAATGTCGCGCTGAATCAGTCCCGCCTCGATGGCCGCCAGCGTGCCGCCCGCCCGGTCGATCCGGTCGAGGATGGCGAGCGCCTCCGCCTCGATGGCGTTCGTCCGCTCCTCGATGGCCCAGGCGCCGGCAACCGGGTCGACGGTATTGGTGACGCCGCTCTCGCAGGCGATGATCTGCTGCGTGCGCAGCGCCACCCGGGCGGCTTCCTCCGTCGGCAGGCTGAGCGCCTCGTCGCGGCCGTTGCAGTGCAGCGACTGCGTGCCGCCGAGCACCGCGGCCAGGGCCTGCAGGGCGACCCGCACGATGTTGTTGTCCGGCTGCTGCGCGGTGAGCGTGCTGCCGGCCGTCTGGGTGTGGAAGCGCAGCTGCTGGGCCCGCGGGCTGGTGGCCCCGAACCGGTCGCGCATCAGACGCGCCCAGAGCCGGCGGGCCGCCCGGAACTTGGCGATCTCCTCCAGGAAATCGTTGTGCGCGTTGAAGAAGAACGAGAGACGCTGGCCCAGGCGGTTGACGTCGAGGCCGGCGGCCGTGGCCGCCTGGACGTAGGCGATCGCGTTGGCGATCGTGAACGCCACCTCCTGCACTGCGGTCGATCCCGCCTCGCGGATGTGATAGCCGCTGATCGAGATCGTGTTCCACTGCGGCAGCTCGCGCTCGCAGTAGGCGAAGATGTCGGTGACGATCCGGAGCGACGCCCGGGGGGGGTAGATGTACGTGCCGCGCGCGACGTACTCCTTGAGGATGTCGTTCTGCACCGTGCCGGCGAGCTGCACGGGCGGAATGTCCCGGCGGCGGGCTTCGGCGACGTAGAGGGCCAGCAGGATGATCGCCGTCGCGTTGATCGTCATCGACGTCGACACGCGGTCGAGCGGGATGCCGTCGAACAGCGTCGCCATGTCCTCGATCGAGTCGACCGCGACGCCGACCTTGCCGACCTCGCCGGCCGCCAGCGGGTGATCGGAGTCGTAGCCCATCTGCGTCGGCAGATCGAAGGCGACGCTCAGGCCGCTGACGCCGTGCGCGAGCAGATAGCGGTACCGGGCGTTCGAGGCCGCCGCCGTCCCGAAGCCGGCGTACTGCCGCATCGTCCACAGCCGGCCGCGATACATCGTCGGCTGGATGCCGCGCGTGTACGGGAACTCGCCGGGAAAGCCGAGATCGTGCGCCGGATCCCAGGCGCCGAGGTCGGCCGGCGTGCGGGCGGGTCGCGTGGGTTCGGACGAGGTGCTGGTCATGTCGCGTTCCGGCGCCGGCGGGCGCAGGCGGCCCGTTGCGGCGACCGACAAATTCTACCGCGAACCGCGCGTGATGCCGCCGCCGCTTCTTGACACCCCCTGGCCGCGAGCTTAGAATGCCCTCAGCTCCGACATCTCACAATCCTTCATATGAACAAGCTTGGCGCCCGAGACCTGTCAGCCGCCCTGGTCTGAGACAGCTCGCTCGGGAGACGCCCCGGATCCCGGCCCGGCGGCGATGAGGAGGAGCAGGATGGATGACGTCGTGAACCGGTTCGCCCGTGAGCTGGCCGACGCTATTGCCGCTGCCGTGGCCGACAATCCCCAGGTGGAAGCCTGCCGCGAGCGCGTGCGCGCCGCGGGCTACGACATGAAGGTGTCGCTCGAAGCAGTCGTCGGCTTCGTGAGCCGGCCCGCGCCCGGGGCGCTGGCCAAGGCGTCCACGCCGCGGGCGGCGGCGTCCCGCCGCGGGCTCGAAGTCACGGCCAACGATCGGCGGTTCCTGCGCTCGCTGCGCATCGCCGCGGACGAAACGCCCGAAGAAGTGGAATAGCCTGCGCCGGGCGCGCGGCGTCCCGGCCCGAACGGACGAGCGGCCGGCCCCCAGAAGGGCCGGCCGCTTTTTTTTGGTTCCGGGGCCGCCCACGCCCGGCCGTCAGGCCGTCGGCCCGGCGCCCTGTCGCGCGACCTGGTCGGCCGCCCGCTGCGCGGCCGCCGGATCCCCGAGGTAGGCGTGCCGGATCGGGCGCAGATCCGCGTCGAGCTCGTAGACGAGCGGAATGCCGGTCGGGATGTTCAACTCGACGATGTCGTGGTCCGAGACCTGGTCGAGGTACTTGACCAGCGCGCGCAGACTGTTGCCGTGCGCGGCGATGAGCACGCGCTGCCCCGACCGGATGGCCGGGGCGATGAGTTCGTGCCAGCAGGGGAGGAAGCGCTCCACCGTGTCCTTGAGCGACTCGGTGCACGGCTGCTCGCCCGGGAGGAGGCCCGCGTAGCGCGGATCCCGCGACGGATGGCGCGGGTCGTCCGGGGCCAGCGGCGGCGGCGGCACGTCGTAGCTCCGCCGCCAGAGCTTCACCTGGGCCTCGCCGTGCCGGGCGGCGGTCTCCGCCTTGTTCAGCCCCTGCAGCGCCCCGTAATGCCGCTCGTTGAGCCGCCAGGTCCGGACGACCGGGACCCACATGAGGTCCATGACGTCCATGACGATCCACAGGGTCCGGATCGCCCGTTTGAGGACCGACGTGTACGCGACGTCGAACCCGTAGCCCCCTTCGCGCAGCAGCCTGCCGGCCTCGAGCGCCTCCTCGCGGCCGCGCTCGGAGAGATCGACGTCGGTCCAGCCGGTGAAGCGGTTCTCCTTGTTCCAGACGCTCTCGCCATGGCGGAGCAGCACCAGACGATACATGCGGCAGGCTCCTCGGGTCACGCCGCTCAGCGGGCGAGGGCGCGCACGGTCGTCCGGCCCGCGTAGCGGGCGTCGCGGCCGAGCGCCTCTTCGATGCGCAGCAGCTGGTTGTATTTCGCAATCCGATCCGTGCGGCTCGCCGAGCCGGTCTTGATCTGGCCGGCCAGGGTCCCCACCGCGAAATCCGCGATGGTCGTGTCCTCGGTCTCGCCCGACCGGTGCGAGATGACGGTCGCGTAGCCCGCCTGCTTCGCCATTGCCATGGCGTCGAGCGTCTCCGTGACCGTGCCGATCTGATTCAGCTTGATGAGGATGGCGTTGGCGATGCCGTCGGCGATGCCCTCGCGCAGGATGGCGGGGTTGGTGACGAAGATGTCGTCGCCGATGAGCTGCACCCGGTCCCCGAGCGCGTCGGTCAGCGTCTTCCAGCCGGGCCAGTCGCCCTCGGCCAGCCCGTCCTCGAGCGAGATGATCGGATACTGATCGATCCAGTCCTCGTAGAGGCGCACCATCTCCTCGGAGGTCCGGGTCGGCTCGCCCGACTTGCGGAAGACGTACCGGCCGTGCCCCTCCCACAGCCCGCTCGCGGCCGAGTCGACCGCCAGGCAGACGTCCTGCCCGGCCGTGTACCCGGCCCGGCCGATCGCCTCGAGGATGAGCTCGATGGCTTCGCGGTTCGAGCGGAGGTTCGGCGCGAACCCCCCTTCGTCGCCGACGCCGGTGGCGTGCCCGTGCTCCTTCAGGATGCCGCGCAGCGCGTGGAAGGTCTCGACGCCCGCCCGGAGCGCTTCGGCGAACGACGGCGCGCCGACCGGCA
The DNA here is from genome assembly GCA_035534615.1 of Vicinamibacterales bacterium. Lineage (GTDB taxonomy): Bacteria > Acidobacteriota > Vicinamibacteria > Vicinamibacterales > CAVVIG01 > JAGWRA01. The sequence goes on along the minus strand of DATLRO010000061.1, from coordinate 41,202 downwards.
TCACCAGGAACTCCTGGAAGTCCACGCTCGAGTCGGCGTGCGCGCCGCCGTTGAGGATGTTCATCATCGGCACCGGCAGCAGCCGCGCCTCGGCCCGGTCCAGGCCGGCGAGCGCCGCGACGTGCGCGTAGAGGGGGACCCCCGCGGCGTTCGCCGCCGCGCGGGCCGCGGCCATCGAGACGCCGAGCACCGCGTTGGCCCCCAGGCGGCTCTTGGTCGGTGTGCCGTCGAGCGCGATGAGCGCCTGGTCCAGCGCCCGCTGGTCGAACGTCCGCCCGACGACCGCCCGGGCGATTTCGCCGTTGACGTGCGCGACCGCGCGGCGCACGCCCTTGCCGCCGTAGCGGGCCTTGTCCCCGTCGCGCAGCTCGACGGCTTCGCGCTCGCCGGTCGACGCCCCCGACGGCACCGCGGCGCGTCCGGCGACGCCGCCCTCGAGGGTGACGTCGACTTCCACGGTGGGATTGCCGCGCGAGTCGAGGATCTCGCGCCCGGCGACCTGTGTGATCTTCACGGCTCCTCCTGCGTCCGCATTGAAGCGTCCCTCGGGCGTCCGCCGCGTCAGGCGCGCAGCCCGGTCTGATCCGCGTCGGCCTCGGCGCGCAGCGCGTCCTCGCCGATCGGCGCGATGAACGGCTCGTCCTCCGCCGTCACGACGACGACGCCCCGGTCGGTGACGGTGTGGCGCCGCCGGTCCTCCTCCGGGTTGAAGCCGACCTGGGCGCCGCGGGGAATGACGACATCGCAGTCGACGATGGCCCGGCGGAGGCGGGCGTGGCGGCCGATGCGGACGCCGGGCAGCAGGATGGACTGCTCGATCTGGCCGAAGCTGTGCACCCGGACGTTGGGGCAGAGCACGCTGCCCGCGATCCGGCTCCCCGAGATGATGCAGCCGGGCGAGATGATCGAATCCAGCGCCTGGCCGCATCGCCGGCCCTCGTCCGCGAAGACGAACTTGGCCGGCGGCGCCTGCGGCTGATACGTGCGCACCGGCCAGTCCGGATCGTACAGGTTGAACTCCGGATTGATCTGGCAGAGATCCATGCTGGCGTCGAAGTAGGCGTCGAGCGTGCCGATGTCGCGCCAGTATTTCGCCGCCTTCTTGTTCTCGTCGTGGAACCGGTAGGAATAGACCGGCACCCGGCCGAGCAGCGACGGAATGATGTCGCGCCCGAAGTCGTGCGTGCTCGGCTGCTGCGCGTCCCGCTCGAGGGCGGCCGTCAGCACGTCGATGTTGAAGATGTACACGCCCATCGAGGCGAGCGCCAGATCGGGGAACCCCGGGACCGACCGCGGCTCGCGCGGCTTCTCCTGGAAGCCGATCACCCGTTCGTCGGCGTCCACCCCCACGATGCCGAACCGGTTCGCCTGGTCGACCGGGACCTCGATGGAGGCGAGCGTCACGGCGGCCTCGCGCTCGTGGTGGAACCGGAGCATCTTCGCGTAGTCCATCTTGTAGACGTGGTCGCCGGCCAGGATGACGACCTGGGCCGGGTGCTCCGGGACGATCGAATAGAGATTCTGGTAGACGGCGTCGGCCGTGCCCAGGTACCAGTGCTCGCCGACCCGCTTCTGGGGCGGAAGGATTTCGATGAACTCGCCGAACTCCTCGGAGACGACGCTCCAGCCCATGCGGATGTGGCGGTTGAGGGAGAGCGACTTGTACTGGGTGACGATGAAGAGGCGGCGGATGCCGGAGTTGACGCAGTTGCTGAGGGAGAAATCGATGATCCGGTAGGGGCCGCCGAAGAAGACGGCCGGTTTCGCCGAATCTTTGGTGAGGGGGTACAGGCGCTCGCCGGTCCCGCCCGCGAGAATGACGGCCAGAGTGTCGTCCAGCATGGTGGCGCCTCGGACAGCCTGGTTCGTGCGGTCCGCCCGAGGAGCGGCGGGCCCCCGGGCCGGGCGTTCCGGAAGCGCACCGGCAGGCCGAACGGTCAACCGAACGGGCCGCGATCCGTCGGAAGAATTTCGATGATAGCATACCGCGCGCGGCGGCTCAGGTGGCCGCCGGATGGGCGGCCCGCCGGCCGGAAGTCTCGATGCGGCAGGAGTTTGACTTGTCAGCCGGCCACGCCTATGATCTGGACATTCCGTTTCACGCAATTTTCTTGGGGGGACTGGTTTATATGCAGAGTTGGCGTCGATCGATGGTCGTCCTGTCTGCGGCGGCGCTGTGCGTCAACGTCATGCTCAGCGGTGCGGCGTTCGCGCAGCAGGAGAGCAAGGCCGACAAGAAGGCGAGCAAGAAGGAGAAGCAGGAAGTTCACGAGCTCGTGAAGCTCGTCGATGAGGCGATGACCGGCGGAACGGTCCCCTCGGACTTCTCGATCGGGTGGAGCGACAATTTCATGAAGGCCACGGAGAACAAGACGTACGTGCCCTTCTCGCTGACGATCGACGCCTCCAAGCTGATGGTCAATCCGTCGATGGCCATGTATCTGCGCGTGGTCCCCAAGACGGCGCCGGCGACGGCCACCGATGCGAAGAAGGAAAAGAAGAAGAAGGACGACTATCCGTTCGAGGACGTGCACTTCTTCGACATCCAGCCGCCTGCGGCAGGCCAGCCCTTCGACCTGGACCGCGCCTTCGCCGTGCCGGCGGGCGACTACGACGTCTACATCGCGCTGCAGCAGGTGGCCGTCAAGGGCAGCAAGGCGCCCCAGATGACGAGCGTGCTGAAGGAATCGGTCTCGGTGCCCGACTTCTGGAACGGCGAGCTGACCACCAGCAGCCTGATCCTGACCAAGGCGATCGAGCGTCTCCAGGCACCGCTGTCGGCCGATGACCAGGCCGATCATCCGTACGTCATCGGCAACGCGCAGATCATCCCGTCGACGACCAGCAAGCTGGCCAAGAGCGGGCAGCTGTCGCTGGTGTTCATGATCTACAACACCGGGCTCGACGCGAGCACGAAGAAGCCGGACGTGACGGTCGACTACGAGTTCTACCAGAAGACCGCCGCCGGCGAGAAGTTCTTCAACAAGACGAACCCGCAGGTGTTCAACGCCAGCACGCTGCCGCCGCAGTTCAACCCGGCCGCCGGCCACCAGATCGTCGCCGGACAGACGGTCCCGCTGGCGACGTTCCCGGTGGGCGACTACCGGCTGGCGATCACCGTGACGGACAAGACGTCGGGCAAGACCCTCAAGAGGGACGTGCTCTTCAGCGTCGTTTCGTAGTTCTCCGCGGCGGCGGAGCGGCCGCGCCGCTCCGCCGCCGCTGAAAGCGAAGCGCAGCATGACTGGCCGGCACACGCGGAGACTGATCGCGGCGATGGCGATCGGCGGGTTCGTGGCCGCTGGGGCATCGACCCCGGCCGGGGCGCGCACGCTGCCCGGTCGGGCCGCCGGTGCCGCGGCCGACGGCCGGGTGGCGGCTCAGGGAACCATCGAGGGCCTGGTCGTCGACGACCGCGGGACGCCGATGGGCGGGGCCGTGGTGTCGGCCATCGGGCCGACCGCGGCGATCGCCATCAGCAACCGGGTCGGGCGGTTCGTGCTGCACGCGCTCCCGGTGGGCCGGTACCTGCTGCAGGCGCGGGTGCTCGGCCGCAATCCTTCCGCCGCGCAGGCAGTCATCGTCACGGCGCGCGCCGACGTGCAGGCGCGCCTGGCGCTGAGCGCCAAGCCGCTGGTCGCCCCGGCCGCCGCCGAGGCGCCGCAGTATCCCATTCTGGCTGCGGGCTTCGCGCCGCTGCCCGTCGAGACCGCGGCGACGGGCGACGGGAGCGTCGGCGCTCGCAAGACCGTCTGGCTGCTTCGCCATCTGCGGCGCAGCGTCCTGAAGGACGCCACGGGCCGCATGACGCTCGCCGGCGACAGCCGCCCCGCCGACGCAGGCGGGATCGCGGGGCCGCGCCTGGCCGGGCTCGCCGACCCGTTCACCGACTGGGCCTCCTCCCTGTCGGGACAGATCAACCTGCTCACCGTCGGCTCGTTCAACAGCCCGCAGGAACTCTTCTCGGCCAACGGCCTGTCCCATGGCGTCGCCGATCTGGCCATCCACTCGGCCGCCGGCGCCGGCGGCGCGTGGACGGTCCGGGGCGCGATGACCCAGGGCGAGTTCGCCTCCTGGGTGCTGTCGGGCGGGTACGTGGCGCGTCTGGGGGACCATCACCGGTACGAAGTCGGCATGTTCTACGGCACCCAGCAGCGGCCCGATCGCAGCACGGCGCTGGCCGTGAGCGCGCTCGACCCGATTGGCGAGGGCGTGCGGAGCATCGGCGACCTCCGCGCCAGCGATGAGTGGACGCTGTCGCGCCGCGTGACCCTGTCCTACGGCGCCGACTACATCCGGGACGATTACGTCGACAGCCGCGGCCTGCTGGATCCGCACGCCACGGTCACGGTGATGCCGGGACGCGGCCTGCGCATCCGCGCCGCCGCCGTCCGGCGGTCGCTCGTGCCCGGCGCCGACGAGCTGCTGCTGCCGACGGCGGAGGGCATCTGGCTGCCGCCGCAGTACGCGTTCGCCACCCTCCCGAACGCCGGCCTGCTGCAGCCCGAGCGCACGCAGCGCTACTCGGTCTCGGTGGAGCACGATCTGGGCCGCTCGTCGACCATCGGGGTCGGCGTGTTCCACCAGCAGGTCAGCCACCAGTTCGTGACGATGTTCGGCCTCGGGCCGGCGGACCCGACCGGCCTGCCCCGCTATTTCGTGGCCGATGGCGGCGCCGTCGCCGCGAGCGGATGGACCGTCCGCGTGACCCATGCCCTCACCAGCCGCGTGCACGGCAGCGTCGACTACACGGTCAGCACGGCCCAGTGGACCCCCGGCGCGACCGACGGCCTGCTGGCCGCGGCCGCGCCGTCGGCCGTCCGGCGCGGCAGCGAGCAGCTGCAGGATCTGTCGACGTCGATCGAGACCGACATCCCCGAGACCGCCACGCACGTCCTGATGCTCTACCGCTTCGACACCGGGTTCGCCCAGCCGGGGACCGTCGGCCATCCCGGGTTCGGCTACCGCTTCGATGTGCGCGTCACCCAGGGCCTGCCGTTCCTGAACTTCAGCGGCACCCAGTGGGAAGCCCTCGTGGCCGTCCGGAACTTCTTCCGCGACACCGCAGCCGGCGGCTCGTCCTACGATGAGCTGCTGGTCGTCCGTCCCCCCAAGCGAATCATCGGAGGACTGCTGCTGCGGTTCTGATCGCGCGAGGCGGGGTCGTCTGTCGCCATCCGGGGCACCCGACCGGGAAGAAGCCGTGCGCGGCTTCTTTTTTTTGTTCTCAGAGGGATGTCCCGAATTGTGGATTAACTGTCCGAAATGTTGGATTGTCAGCGACTTGTAATGTGAATTAATCTTGTAAGTTGCTTATTTTAAATGACTTGTCATTTAAGTGCAGAGCTTGAATTTGGTATAGCGTTTGCACGATTCGACCTGCCGGCTCTGGCGACGTGATATGACGCACTCTTCCACCAGCGGCTCGCTCGCGCAGCCCGCCACCACCGGTGGTCTCCGGCGGTCCTGGGAAGGCTCTGCCTTCACCCTGGTACTGGTGGTCGTGCTGGTGGCGCTGGGCGCGGCGAACGTCGTGCTCCGCTCGCGGACGCATGCCGTCGAGGACGGCGTGCTCTGGGTGGCCGGCCAGCAGGGAGTGACCGCCGGTGATATCGCGGCGGCATCGCCCGCCGAGGCGGCCGGCATCCGGTCGGGCGACGTGCTGCTCGCGATCGACGGGAAGCCGGTTCAGGCGGTGGCGGACGTCTCGCGGGTGTTGCACGCCGGGTCGAAGGGGACGACGCTGCACTACACGCTGCTGAGGTTCGGCCGGACGCAGCTGGTGCAGGTGGCCCTGCGGCCGGTGCCGCGCGGCAACACGCCGATCTACTTCGCGCTCGCGGTGGTCGGCTTCTTCTCGCTGCTGGTGGGCGCCTCGGTGCGCCTGCGCCGGCCGGACGACCAGGCGACGCTGCATTTCTTCTGGCTGTGCGTCGCCTTCTTCGGGACCTTCACGTTCTCGTTCAACGGCACGCTGAACCGGCTCGACTGGCTCTTCTACTGGGCCGACGACATTGCGACCCTGCTGCTGCCGCCGCTGTTCCTGCACTTCACGCTCGTCTTCCCGGAGCGCCGGGCGCGGCCGCGGACGCGCGTGCCGGCGTGGACGGCGCTCGTGCCGGCCCTCTACCTGCCGGCCGGGGCGTTCGGGCTGGCGCGCGTGATGTCGGTGCTGCGGGCCGCGGACAACGAAGCGCTGTTCGCCGGCCGGATGGGACTGATCGATCGCGGCGAGCTGATCTACATGGCGCTCTGTTTCCTGGCCGGGCTGGCCGTGCTGCTGCGGGCGCGGCGCCAGCCGCTGTCGGGAACGGCGCGCCGGCAGCTCCGCTGGATTCTCTGGGGGACGGCGCTCGGCGCGGGGCCGTTCGCCGTCGCGTACGCGATTCCGTGGGCGCTCGGGTTCAATCCGTCGGTGATGATCCAGCTCACCGCGATTCCGCTCGGGCTGCTGCCGCTGACGTTCGCGTCGGCGATCGTGCGCTACCGCCTGATGGACGTCGAGGTGATCGTCAAGCGCGGCCTCGTCTACACGGCCGCGGTCTCGGCGATCGTGGCGATCTACGCGGTGCTGCTGCGGGTGGCGACCGGTTATCTGGCGAGCGACACGGCGCAGCACAACTCGGTGATTGCCCTGCTGGCCACGCTGGTCGTCGTGCTGCTGGCGCGTCCGGTCAAGAACGCGATGCAGGACACGCTCGATCGGGTGTTCTACCGCGACCGGTTCGACTACCGGCGGGCGCTGGTCGGCTTCGCCCGCGACCTCAACAGCGACCTCGACCTGGATCGCCTGACCGACCGGCTGGTCACGCGCGTGATGGAGACGCTGGACGTCGACCGGATGGCGCTGATGCTGGCCGACGAGCAATCGGACGACTTTCTGGCGATCGGGGCCGCCGGCTTTCCGGGCGGCGTGCCGGCGCTCGGCCGCGCGAGCGGCGTCGGCGGCCGTCTCGATCGCGGCAATCCGGTGGCGCTCGACGATCCGCTGGCGGCCGCCCGCTTCACGGCCGAAGAAATCGAGTTCTGGCGCGACTGCGGGATTTACTACTTCGTGCCGTGCGTCTTCAAGGAGAAGGCGATTGCGGTCCTGGCGCTCGGCCGCAAGGGGAGCGGCGAGCCGCTGAACAGCGAGGACATGGCGCTGCTCACGGCCGTGGGCGGCCAGGTGGCGACCGCGATCGAGAACGGCCGCCTGTACCGGCAGCTGCAGCTCAAGGCGGACGAACTGGGGCGGATGCGGGAGTTCAACGAGAACATCCTCGAATCGCTGGACGACGGGCTGGTGGTGCTGGACGTCGACGAGCGGATCGTCCGGTGGAACCGCGCCCTGGAACGGCTGTACGGCCTGGCGCGGGCCGGGGCGGTCGGCCGGCGGCTGGACGAGGTGTTCGAGACGCCGTTCGTCGAAGCGCTGCGGGCGGCGGACCGGGACAATCCCGGCGGCGCGACGCTGTACCGGATTCCGCTGACGGCCCGGGCGCCGGCCGGCGCCCCGCGCCTGCTGGTCAACGTGACGACGGCCCCCCTGCAGGCGCCGGGCGCCGACGGCGTCGTGACGGCCGGCACGATCGTGCTGTTCGAGGACGTGACCGGGCGCGTGCGCCTCGAGGAGCAGCTGCAGATCTCCGAGAAGATGGCCTCGATCGGCCTGCTCGCGGCCGGGGTCGCGCACGAGGTCAACACGCCGCTGACGGGCATCTCGAGCTTCACGCAGATGCTGCTCAAGGGCGCCGATCCCTCGGATCCGAAGACGCGCGTGCTCGAGAAGATCGAGCGCCAGACGTTCCGGGCCGCCAAGATCGTCAACAGCCTGCTGAACCTGTCCCGGCCGGTCGGGGCGGGCGGCGGCGAGATCGGCCCGGTCGACGTCCACGAGGTGATCGCCGACGTGCTGTCGCTGCTCGAGCACCAGCTGGAGGTCGACAGCATCAAGGTGCGACGGGAGCTGCTGGCGGCGCCCGCGGCGGTCCGGGCGATCGAGCACCAGCTGCAGCAGGTGTTCCTGAACCTGTTCATGAACGCCCGCGACGCCATGCCGAAGGGCGGCTGGCTGTCGATCAGCACGCGCGCGGCCGGCCAGCGCCTGACGGTGGAGATTGCCGACACCGGATCGGGTATTCCGGCCGAGCATCTCGCGCGGATCTACGATCCGTTCTTTTCGACCAAGGCGATCGGCCAGGGGACGGGCCTGGGGCTCTCGATCACCTACGGCATCGTGCGCGATCACGACGGGACGATTCAGTGCGACAGCGTCGTCGGCCACGGGACGCGGTTCACCCTGACGCTGCCGCTGGCGTCGGCCGCGGCGACCGCGCGGTCGGGCCGGTCGGCAAACTGAGCCGGCGGCCGGATCGTCTGAAGGGGAAGAGGTCTGCCTTTGAAAGACACGCGACGTACCGGTTCCATCCTCGTCATCGATGACGAGGAAATCATGCGGGAGATTCTCGAAGCGCTCCTGACGCGCGAGGGGTACGACGTCAGGCTGGCGGCCAGCGGGGCCGAGGGACTCGAACTGGTCAGAACCCTGCCGTTCGACGCGGCCATCGTCGACGTGATGATGCCGGGCATGGACGGCATGGCCACGCTGGAGGAGCTGAAGAAGATCAGCGAAGAGCTGGCCGTCATCATGATTACCGCGTTCGCGTCGGTGGAGAGCGCGATTGCGGCCATGAAGAGCGGCGCGTTCGACTACATCACCAAGCCGTTCAAGAACGACGAAGTGCTGGTCGTCGTGCGCAACGCGCTGGAGCGCGGCCGGCTCGTCGCCGAGAACCGCGCGCTCCGCCAGAACATCCAGGAGCGGTACCACAAGTTCGCGAACATCATCGGCCGGAGCCCGCGGATGCGGCAGGTCTTCGACCTGATCATCCAGGCGGCGCCGAGCCGGTCGACGATCCTCATTCAGGGGGAGAGCGGCACCGGCAAGGAGCTGGCCGCCCGCGCCATCCACGCCAACTCGTCGCGCGCCGACCGCGCGTTCGTCACGGTCAACTCGGGCAACCTGCCGCCCGACCTCCTGGAATCGACGCTGTTCGGCCACGTCAAGGGCGCGTTCACCGGCGCGGTCTACCCGAAGAAAGGGCTGTGCGACCTCGCCGACAAGGGCAGCATCTTCTTCGACGAGATCGGCAACATCCCGCTCGAGACCCAGGCCAAGCTGCTGCGCGTCATGCAGGAGCGCGAGTTCATGCGGCTGGGCGGCATGGAGACGATCAGGGTCGACGTCCGCATCATCGCCGCGACGAACGTCGATCTGAAGGTGATGGTCGAGGACGGGCGGTTCCGCGAGGACCTCTTCTACCGGCTCCACGTCATCTCGATCCAGCTCCCCCCGCTCCGCGAGCGCAAGGAGGACATCCCGCTGCTCGTCCAGCACTTCATCCAGAAGTACGGCGAGGAGAATCACCGCCCCGGGCTCGAGGTGACGCCGGAGGCGCTGGACCTGATGATGGAGTACGACTGGCCCGGCAACGTGCGCGAACTGGAGAACGTCATCGAGCGCGCCGTCGTCCTCTCCTCCGGCAGCCGCATCGGCGCCGACCTGGTCCCCGAGCACGTCCGGAAGACGCCGGCGTTCCAGATGCCGCAGTTCGTCGTGCCGCCCGAAGGGATCTCCTTCAAGGACGTCATCACCGACTTCGAGAAGCGGCTGATCGAGTCGACGCTCGACGCGGCGGGCGGGGTGCAGAAGCGGGCGGCCGAGCTGCTCCACATCAAGCCGACCACCCTCAACGAGATGATCAAGCGCTACGACATCCACCCGAAGCGCCGGAAGCAGGGCGACCCGGGCGAGGCGGCACCGGAGCCGGCCGCGACCGTCCGGCGGGCCCCGGTCGCGGCGCCCGAGCCGGTCGAGATGACGCCGGCGCTCGACGAGAAATAGGCGGGCGCCCGCGGCCGGCCCGGCGTCAGCGCCGGCCGCGGATCTTCGCGAACAGCCGGTCGTACTTCCCCAGGATCACGTCCCACCGGTAATTGCGCCGCACGTAGTACCGGCCGTTGCGCCCCATCGCGGCGCGCAGCGGCGCGCTCGACACCAGCAGCTGCAGGCACTCCACGAACTCGTCGCGGTCCGCGTAGAACAGGCCCGCGTTGCTCCGCCGGCAGTGATCCACCAGCACGTCGCTGCGGGCGTTCGCGAGAATCGGGGTACCGACCGCGAACGCCTCCAGCGCCAGCAGGGACAGGCTCTCGTACGGCGACGGCACGGCGACGACCGTGGCCGCTTCGAGCGCCTCGAGGCGCTCCCGCTCCGACAGCAGGCCGGCGAACTTGATGAACGGCTCCTCCGGCAGGCGCATGAGCTTGACCCCCATCAGCGCGAGCGTGGCGTCGCCCCCCGCCTCGACGTAGCTGCTGAAGTACTCGATCAGCTCCTCACAGCCCTTGCCCGGATCGATCCGCCCGCCGTAGAGCACGAACGGCCCGTGCAGCCGGTGCCGGCGGCGGAAGACCGCGCCGCGGGTCGTGAGATGCGACGCACGCACCGACGGCTCGGCCTCCTCGTCGTCTTCCGCCGCGTCGCCGGCCTCCGGGTGGGCCGGCACGGCCGTCCGCGGGTACGGATGGTGCTGCGGCGGCAACTCGACGCCGCAGCCGACCGTCTCCTCGGCCACCGCGCGAATCGCGAACTGCGTCGTCAGGAACCGCCGCTCGACCTCCGTGTTGTACGCGATGCCCGCGGGCATCGCGAAGAGATCGCGGTAGAGCCCCAGGCGGATGGCCGGCTCGTCGTGGGCGGTGGGGACGAGCAGGCTGCGCGCGGGGTCGACGGCCAGGCCGAGGACGGTGGGGGCGTAGAGATACGTGAAGAAGATCAGCACGTCATACGATGCGTGGTTCTTCTTCAGGTAGTCGATCAGCGCCGGGCACCACGGGCCCTGCTGCGCCAGCCAGTCCTGCTCCTCGGCGGGGCTGTGCGGGTTGTTGAAGATCCAGTCCGAGTAGCGGTTGAACGACGCGATGTCGCGCGTGCGCGCGTTGGCGAAACGGCGGACCGTCACACCCTTGATGCGATCGGCCCCCTCGGGATACTCGTTCTTCCACGTGACGTAATCGCGCGCGCAGGTGGTGAGGACCTCCACGTCGTGGCGGTTCGCGAGCCGCTCCGCGATCAGCCGGCAGTGGTACTCGGACCCGCCGAGAATCTCGGTGCCGTAGCGCTGGATGATGAACGCAAGCTTCACGGGTGCCTTTCCGCCCCCCTGGCCGCCGGCGGCGCGGGGCGCTCGCCGGCAACCGACTCGACGGCCTCACGCAGCCGCCGTTCGATGTGATCGTCGCTGAAATCCGCCAGACGCCGGCGCTGCCCGCGCAGCACGTCGCGCCGGAGCGCGTCGTCGAACGTCAGGGCGCCGAGCAGCTCGGCCGCGTACTCCAGGTCCTTCGGAAAGAACTGGACGCCGGCGCCGCCGAGCGTGTCGGGCACGGCCGCGGCGGCGTACGCGAGCACCGGGACGTCGGCGGCCATGGCCTCCAGCAGCGGCACGCAGAACCCCTCGTGCTCGCTGAGGGAGACGTACACCGCCGCCGCGCGATAGTAGGCCGCCAGCTCCGCGTCGGGCACCGGCCCGACGAAGAGGAACCGGTCGGGCAGCATCCGGTATTCGGCCATCAGCGCCCGCACCATCGCATAGTACCGCGGCATGCCGTCGTAGCGCCCGACGAAAATGAACCGGTAATAGGCGTCCACGTAGCGCTTGTAGTGCTCGGCCAGCCGGATGTGGTCCTCGATCCGCTTGTTCGGCACGATCCGGCCGACGAACAGGAAGTTGATCAGGCCGTCGTTCAGAATCGCCTCGAGCGCCGGCCGCCGCGGCGCGTGCGTGATCCGGCCGAAATCGACCGCGATCGGCAGCACCCCCGTCCGCGCGAAGCCGGCCTGCTCGAGCTCCCGGCGGTTGTACTCGGAGTCGCCGAGCGCCAGATCGACGTGGCCGACCAGCGTGGCCAGCTCCTGCCGGCCCAGCGCAGCCAGCCGGAAGACGCCGGGATCGTACGGCGCGAAGAACCGGGCCGGCGTCACGTTGTGATACTGCAGGATCCGGCCGCCGGACAGGGCGGCGAACGCCGCCGTCATCGGCGAGGCGAGCGCGAAGTGCAGCATCGTCACGTCGCCGTGCCGGGAAGCCGGATCGGAGAACGGCCGGACCTCCTCCCGCAGATCGTCGTCGATCGTCAGGGCGTACAGGTCGGAGACGTGCCCCTGACGGCGCAGCAGGTCGCGCATGCGCCGCGCGCTGTCGCCGACCGCATCCCCGCGGTGTGCCGCCGGTACCCACTGGTTGACGATCATGAACGCCCGCCCCGCCCCGCGCCGCCGCGGCGCCGGATCGCGGCCCGGCGGCCGGCCATCACGGCCGCTCCAGCAGCGCCTGGTAGATCGCCGGCCGGTACAGCCGCAGCTCTTCCAGCCGCTCCACGGTCTCGAACTGCGACCAGAAGTCCCAGGCGATCTGGACGGGCGGCCGCCTCGGCGCCGTCAGCGCCCGGTCGACGAGCCCGAGCAGCGTGCCGGCGAAATCGTGCCGGCGCAGGCGATCGAGTGCCGCGAGCTGCCCGGCCACGATCGCCTCCTGCAGCGATTCGTCCGACAGCACGGCGTCCATCAGGGCGGCGACCCGCATCGGCTCCTTCGTGTCGTACAGCACGCCCGCGCCGTCCATGGTCGACGGGACCGCCGTGGCGGCGTACGCCAGCACCGGCACTTCCTTGTAGAACGCCTCGACCAGCGGCACGCAGAATCCCTCGTGCTCGCTCGCGCACAGGAACAGGTCCGCCACGTCGTAATACGCCGTCAGCTCCTCGTCGCTCACCTGGCCGACGATGTGGACGTCCGGCACGCCGAGATCGGCGACCAGGTGGTGCAGCGACGCCAGGTAGCGGTCGAACCCGCCGTACGAGCCGACAATCAGCAGGCGCGCCCGGGGATTGAAGACCGACTTGTACGCGTGGAAGGAGCGGATCAGATCCTCGATCCGCTTGTGCGGGATGATCCGACCGACGAACAGCACGTTGTTCCACGCATCGTCGAACTGGCCCGCCACCAGCCGGTTCGGCCGGACGTCCAGGTGCGAGAAATCGGGAACGACCGGCAGCACGGCGGTGCCGGTGAAGCCGAACGCCTCGAGCTCCTGCCGGTTGAATTCCGAGTCGCCGGCCGCCAGCTCGCACCGGCCGGCGTACGCGCGGAGTTCCCGCCGGCCGCGGAAGCAGAGCCGGGCCAGCGTCCGGTGCACGCCCGCGAAGTACTCCGGCGGCGTGATGTTGTGGTACACGAGCATCATGCGGTCCGGCAGGGCGTACGCCAGACGCGAGGCCTTCGAGCCGATCGAGAAATGATGGATCAGCAGGTTGTCGGGACGGCTGGCGTCGAGCAGGTCGTGAAAGTCGCGCGTGAGCGGCTCCAGCCGCGGGTCGGCCGTCTCGGTGAAAATCTCGGACGCAAAACCGGCCTGCCGAAGGACCCGCTGGATGCCCAGCACCTCGTGCCCGATGGCGTCGCCGTAGCCGAGCGTGGCGAGCACCTGATGCACGGCGGGGCGCGCGCCGCTGATCGAGGGAGCGGTCATGCGTGCGCCTCGCGCGGGATTGCCGGCGCCGGGCGTGAGGCGGCCGCCTCGCGGGCGGTGGCGCGCGTCAGCACCTCGCGGGCCGGCGGCAGCGTGGCGGCGCGGCGGGCGAACCAGCCCGGCAGCGGCGCGATGGCGTGCGGCCGCCGGCCGCCGGCCTGCCGGTCCTCGCGCGCGAGCTGCCCCAGCAGGTCGAGGTATTTGCCTTCGATGACCGGCCAGGCATAATGCCGGCCGAAGAACGACCGGCCGCGGTCGCCCAGCGCGGTCCGCAGGGCGCCGTCCGATTCGAGCGCCCGGAGCGTGGCGGCGAATTCCTGGTAGTCCGCGTAATAGAGGCCGGCGTTGCTGCGGAGGCACTGGCCCTTGAGCACGTGGCAGTGCGCATTGGCCAGCACCGGACGGCCGAGCGCCCAGGCCTCGAGGGTGACCATCGACAGGCTCTCGTAGTACGACGGCATGATCAGCAGGTCGGCGGCCGCCAGTGCGTCGAACTTGTCCGCGTCGTCCAGAAAGCCCAGGTGCCGGATCTGCGGGTGCGACGGAACCGGCAGGACCGACTGGCCGATCAGCACGAGCGTCAGCGGAGAAGACGCCTGCCGCACGTAGGCCTGGAAGAACGCGAACAGCTCGTCGCAGCCCTTGTTCCGGTCGATCCGTCCGACGTACAGCGCGAAGCGTCCGTTGAGCCCGTACTTCTGCCGGAAACGGCCCGGGTCCACGGCGTCGGGAATTTCCGAGCCGATGCCGACCACCACGCCCGGCACGGCCTGGTTGCCGGAGACCGCCTGCAGCATCGCCTGTTCCTCGTGCGAGTTGTACATCAGCGCCCGCACGCCCCGGAAGATCGGCCCGAAGAGACCGACGCCGACCGCCGGGTCCCGTTCCGCGGTCGGCACGAGCACGGCGCGCGGCGCCGCCGCCCGGCAGCCGTGGTACGCGTGGTAGTACCGGAAGCTGAAGAACAGGAGGAAGTCGTACGCGTCCTGGTGCGCCTCGATGTACCGGATCAGCGTCCGGCTCGCGGGCCCTTCGGCGTCCAGCCAGGCCAGCTCGTCGTTGACCGAGTGCGGGTGCTCGAAGACGAGCTCGGACTGGCGCCCGAAGCGCTGCGGATCGCGCGGCGCGCGCACCGCGAAGCGGCGGACGGGAACGCCGTTGATCACCTCCACGCCCGGGGCGAGTTCATTGCGCCACGTGACATAGTCGCGCGCGCACGTCGTCAGCACCTCGACCTCGGCGTGCCGGGCCAGGTGTTCCGCGACGTACCGTGCGTGGAGCTCCGCGCCGCCGCCGATGTCCGCGCCGTACCGCTGGACGACGACCGCCAGTTTCACGGCTCGCGGTCGCCGGAGTCCGGCGTGCCGCCGTCCGGCCCCTCCGGGACGTCCCGGGGCGACGGGGACTCGTGTTCCGCCTCGCCGGCCGCGTAGCCGGCTTCCGCCGGCTCGTGGCCCTCGTCCGCGGACGCCGGCCCGGCGCCGCCCGGGGCCCCGCCCGGTTCCGAGGCCGGCTGGCCGGTTCCGGTGCCCCGGCGCCCGCGGCGGCGCCGGCGGCGCCGGCTGCGCTGGCCCGGCCCCTCGGGGGCGGCGCCGGCCGCCGCCTCGGGCCGCGGCTGGATCGCCCGCGGCTCGGCGGCGCGCGGCTCCGCACCGCGCGGCTCCGAACTGCGCGGCTCCGCCGGCGCGGCTTCGACGGCCGGCCGATCGGCCTCCGGCGTCGATCGGTACTGCACGACGCTTTCCAGGGCCCGGGCCCGGCGTTCGTTGAAGTCGAGACGGCTCGACAGCGATTCCACCCGCATCTTGAGGTTCTTCACGTCGATGCTGAGGCGCGTCATCTCCAGCACGAGGTTGTGCATCACCTCGTAGTAGAGCGCGTCCAGATCCCGGCGGGCCACCGTGTCGGCATTGAGCGTCGCCTGGATGTGCAGCGCCTGGATGAGCGGGTTCGGATTGAAGAACAGCTTGAGCAGCGGCCGCAGCAGCCGGCGGATCCACCGGACGACCGTCCGGTGGCTGTCGTAGAGCGTCGTGTCGTCGAAGGTGAACGTGGGCACCGGCTCGGTCGGCCGGCTGCTCCGGAACTGGGCGACCATGTCCGATCGCACGCCCCGGGGATCCAGGAACTGTTCCAGCTTGACGCCGGCCATCGCCTGGATCTGCTCTTCGGTGTAGTCGACGCCCCGCTTGTCGCGGATCCGCGACCGGATCTGCTGCATGATCTGCTCGACGTCGACGGCGTCAGCGCGAATGTTGAACTCAGCCATGATTCCTGCGCTTCACGCGGTTCTACAGCGCAAACGGCCTGTAGATGATGAGAACGACCGCCACGGCCCAGAGCGCCACGCACATCAGCAGCGGCCGGTCGTTCAGGAGCATGTCGGACGGGCTGCCGCCCCCTTCCCGCTGGTGCACGAGATAGAGGTAGCGGAAGATGCCGTACAACGGAAACGGGATCGTCAGTCCGAGCCAGCTCGTGCCGAACTTCAGCTGGGTCTCGGGACTGATCGTGTAGAACACGTACGCGACCAGCGTCGACGCCGTCACCACGCCGATCATCTGATCCAGCAGGTACGGCGTGTACTCGCCCAGAATCGGCCGGTGATCGACGGCGCCATCCGCCAGCAGCACGATTTCGTGACGCCGCTTCGCCAGGCCGAGGAACAGCGCCAGCAGAATCGTGCAGACCAGCAGCCACTGGCTGATCGGCACCGAGAGGACCACCGCGCCGGCGACCGCCCGCAGGACGAAGCCGACCGCGATCGTCAGCACGTCGATGATGACGATCTGCTTGAGCGGCCCCGAGTACAGCCCCTGCAGCACGACGTACGCCACCGCCACGCCGCCGAGCGCGGGCCTCAGCCAGAACGCCGCGGCCAGCGCGCCCGTGCCCAGCAGGGCGGCCGCCACGAGGGCCGCGCGCAGCGACAACGCGCCCGACGCGATCGGGCGCCGCGCTTTCACCGGATGCCGCCGGTCGCTTTCGCGATCGACCACATCGTTGATCAGGTAGACCACCCCGGACAGCACGCAGAACACCGCGAACGCCGCGACGGCGGCCGTGACGGCCGCCGGGTCGGTGAGCCGGCGGCCGAACAGCAGCCCGGCGAAGATGACGAGGTTCTTCGTCCACTGACCGGGCCGCAGCGAGCGCAGCAGGTTCAGCGCAAGGGAACGCTGCGGGAGCCCGCCGACGGGCGGGCCCCCGGAAGCCGCGAGGTCCGGTCGTGAGCGTCGCGCCATTGAGCGCGGTCGGGGAGGGTCAGACCTTGGCTGAAGCCGAGAAACTCCGGACGGCGTCGCTTTCTGAGTCAAACGTCTCGAAGATGGTCAGCAGCTTCGTGATGGACAGCAGATCCTGGATGCGCTTGGTCAGGCTCAGCAGCTTCAGGCTGCCCCCCTGCCGGCTCACCGTCGTGTACGTCCGGACGATTTCGCCGAGACCCGCGCTGTCGATGTACGGGACGTTCTCCAGATTCAGGATGATCTTCTTCCGCCCCTGGTTCACCAGACTGTTGACCTTGTCCTTCAGCAACTCGTCCCCCTCGCCCAGCGTGACCTTGCCACGCAGGTCGAGAATGGTGACATCGCCGACCGCTCGTTCATCGATGTGCATCGCCGCTCTCTCCCCAGCCCCCCGAAGGTCATCCGCCGATGACCACAGACGGCACAACCATCACATTCTATTGCAGAATAAGACGTTTTGCTCCGGTATCGGGTGTTTCACTCTAGCGTAAACGCCGGAACACCGTCAACGTCCCACCCGCCCCGCGCCTGCCGGCACACAAAAAAAGGGGCCATGCCGCGCATGACCCCTCCGCCAACGCGCCGCCGATGGCGCTCCCGGGCCTAGAACCCTCCCGCTCCAGCGACTTTCCGCTGCTGGAAGCAGTCCCGGCAGAACACCGGACGCCCCTGCGTCGGTTTGAAGGGGACCGTCGTTTCCTTCCCGCACGCGGAGCAGACGGCCACCGTTTCCACCCGCTCGCGCGATGAGGACGCACCGGACGGCCGGGAGGCGCGCTTGGCTTTGCACGCCTTGCACCGCTTGGGTTCGTTCTTGAAGTTCTTGTCTGCGAAGAACAGCTGTTCCCCCGCAGTCCAGACAAACTCCGCGCCGCAGTCCACGCATGTGAGGGTCTTGTCCTGGAACTCCATTCGGCTACCCCTTGTTGCTCGTTGGACCTGCTACTCTAATTCACGCCGGAGCTTCTTCCGGTTGCGCTTCCGCGCCAGTGCCTGTTTGGCACGACGCTTGTCACCCGGCTTCAGATAGAAGGAGTGCTTCTTGATATCCTTGATGATATCTTCCTGCTGCACCTTCCGCTTGAAACGACGGAGAGCGCTTTCGATCGATTCGCCCTCCTGAATCTTGACTTCAGCCACGCGTTCTGACACCCCCTTCGTGCGGCGCTGGAGGCCCGATCACGAGCCTGTACAATGGGCCAAGTATGCTAGGCTAGCACAGGTAAGCGCGGATTCTAGGCGTAAAGTTCCGCTTCGTCAACGGAAGACTCGAACCGCCCGCGGCCGCCTGCCGGCGACCGTCGCTTCCTCTAAGTTGCTCATACTGAATCTGTTGCCTGCGCATACCCATCCGCATGAAGATCCTCGTCGTCGGAAGCGGCGCCCGTGAACACGCCCTGGTCTGGAAACTGGCCGCCGAGCCCGACGTCTCCCGCGTCATCTGCGCGCCCGGCAATCCCGGCATCAGCCGGCTGGCCGACTGCCGGCCGGTCGAGGCCGGTGACGTCGACGGGCTCCTGGCCCTGGCGGAGGCCGAACGCGTCGATCTGACCGTGGTCGGGCCCGAACTGCCGCTGAGCCGCGGCCTGGTCGACCGCTTCATGGCCGCCGGCCGCCTCGTGTTCGGCCCCACCGCCGCCGCCGCCGAGCTGGAGACCAGCAAGATCTTCGCGAAGCAGTTCTGCGACCGCCACCAGGTGCCCACCGCCCGGTTCCGCGTCTGCGCGTCGCCGGACGAGGCGCTCCCCGCCGTCCGCTCCGGCGAATTCGGCTTTCCGGTCGTCGTGAAGGCCGATGGCCTGGCGGCCGGCAAGGGCGTGGTGATCGCGGCCGATCAGGCGGAAGCCGAGGCGGCCATCCTGGCGGCCATGGTCGAGCGCCGGTTCGGCGACGCCGGGGCCCGCCTCGTCATCGAGGAGTATCTCCAGGGACAGGAGCTGTCGTTCTTCGTCGTCGCCGACGGCCGCTGCGCCGTGCCGCTGCTGTCGGCCCAGGATCACAAGCGCGCGTTCGACGGCGACCGGGGGCCGAACACGGGAGGGATGGGCGCGTTCGCGCCGAGCCCGCTCATGACGCCCGACCTGCACAAGCGGATCATGCGGCAGGTGATCGAGCCGGTGCTCGACGGGATGGGGGCCGAGGACCGCAGCTTCTGCGGCTTTCTCTACGCCGGCCTCATCCTCACGGACGAGGGGCCGAAGGTGATCGAATTCAACGCGCGGCTCGGTGATCCCGAGGCGCAGGTCGTGCTCCCGATGATCGACGAGCCGATCCTGCCGCTGCTGGCGGCCGCCGTCACCCGCCAGCTCCGCCGGACCGGCTGCCGGATCCGCCACGAACCGCACGTGGGCGTCGTCCTGGCGTCGGGCGGCTACCCGGGGGCGTACGACGTCGGCAAGCCGATCGCCGGCGTGCCGGACGCCGAGGCGCTCGATGGCGTGCTCGTGTTTCATGCCGGCACGGCGGTCTGCGACGGACGGCTCGTCACTCACGGCGGACGCGTGCTGACCGTGGTCGGCCGGGGCGCCGGCTACCGCGAGGCCATCGCGACCGCCTATGCCGGGGTGGCGAAGATCGCGTTCGACGGCATGCACCTCCGTCACGACATCGGCCGGAAGGCGCTCGCTGCGGCGAGCCCGGCCGACTGACCGCCGCATCACCGTCACGCCCCGGGGCCCCGCGTGAAATACGCCGTTCTGACTTTCGGCTGCCGGGTCAATCAGGCCGATTCCCTGCGGATCGACGAGCAGCTGCGCGCGCACGGCGCCGAAGCCGTGTCGCCCGAGCACGCCGACCTGGTCGTCGTCAACACCTGTTCGGTGACCGCCACCGCCGACCAGGGGGGCCGCCAGACCATCCGGCGGGTCGCGCGCCAGAATCCCGGCGCGCGCATCGTCGCCACCGGCTGTTACGCCAGCCGCTGCGGCGAGGAGGTCGGGGCGCTGCCCGGCGTGGTCCGGGTCGTGCCGAACGACGCCAAGGACCGGCTGATCCAGCTCATCGCGATCGAGGCCGGCCTGACGACCGCCTCACGCCCCACCGACGGCGCGGGCGCCTGCGGCGCCGCCCTCGCCCCGGGCCTGAGCGGCCGCACCGCCTACACGCTGGCGGTGCAGACCGGGTGCGAGGAACGCTGCGCCTACTGCATCATCCCGTCCACGAGGGGCCGCAGCCGGAGCCTGCCGCTGGCCGCGGTGCTGGGCGAGGTCCGGCGGATCGTGGCCGCCGGCTTCAGAGAGATCGTGCTCACCGGCGTCCATCTCGGCGCGTACGGGCGCGATCTCGATCCGCCGGCGTCGCTGGCGGCGCTGCTGCGGGCCCTGGCGGCGGGACGCTGGGATGTCCGGTTCCGCGTGAGCTCGCTCGAGCCGATGGATTGTCCGCCGGAGGTCGTCGATCTGGCGGCGCCGGGCGGTCCGATCGCGCCCCATTTTCACCTGCCGCTGCAGCACGCCAGCGACACCGTGCTGGCCGCCATGCAGCGCCCGTACACGCTGCGGGACTACGACCGGCTCGTGACCGGCATCCGCCGGCAGCTGCCGGCGGCCGCGATCGGCGCGGACGTCATCGTCGGGTTTCCCGGCGAGCGGCACGAGGACTTCCAGGCCACGCTCGCGTACCTGGCCGGCTCGCCCCTGACCCACGTGCACGTGTTCCCCTATTCCGATCGTCCGGGCACGGTGGCGTCGCGCCTGCGGCACCGGGTCGAGCCCTGCGAGATCCGCGACCGCGCGCGGCAGATCCGCGACGCGGGGCGCCGGCTCGCCGAGCGGTTCCACCGGTCGCAGGTCGGAAGCGTCCACCGGTCGCTGACCCTGGAGGACGGCACGCTGGCGGTGACCGACAACTATCTGAAAGTGCGCATTGCCCCGGGACACGCGCGCAACGCGTGGGTGCAGGTTCGCATCGATTCGGAGGACGAACCGGCCGCCGGTGAAGTCGTGCCGGAGCGGGCCGATCCGGGCGGGGCGTGCTGACGGTCCGGGCGCCCGGCTACGATTCGAGGAGTGCCGCCAACTGCTGAGCGGGGGAGGGCCGGTCGCCCTCCACCAGGAGCTGCCCGCACGCCGCGCGGATGTCGCGGCCGCGGCTCTTCCGCACCGAGACCGTGGCGCCGTGTTCCGACAGGGCGCGGGCGAACCGGTCCACGGCCTCGTCCGACGGGCGCTCGAACGGAATGCCGGGCGCCGCGTTGAGCGGGATCACGTTCACCTTGGCCCGCAAGCCGTTCAGCAGGCGCGCGAGCCGGACGGCCTCCGAGGGCGCGTCGTTCACGCCGGCGAGCAGCACGTATTCGAACGTGATCCGGCGGCGGTGGCGGAGCGGCAGCCGGCGGCAGGCCTCGACGATTTCCTGGACTCCGTATTTGCGGCCGACCGGCACCAGCCGGGCGCGGAGCTCGTCGGACGCCGCGTGCAGCGACACCGCGAGGTTGGGCATCAGCGGTTCGGCCGCCAGCCGTTCGATGGCCGGGACCAGGCCGACGGTCGACAGCGTGACGCGCCGGGGCGGCACGGCGAGCCCGTGGCGGTCGGCCAGAATCCGCAGGGCCTTCATCGTCTGATCGTAGTTGTGCAGCGGCTCGCCCATCCCCATCAAAACGATGTTGAACGCGCGGTCGCGCAGGCCGAGCGCGCCCGCGAGCTGCCTGACCTGGCCGACGATTTCACCCGCCGTGAGATGGCGCACGAGCCCCATCTTCGCCGTCAGGCAGAACGCGCAGTTCATCGCGCAGCCGACCTGGGTCGACACGCAGAACGTCATGGCCGGCGTGTCCGGGATGAAGACCGATTCGATCCGCCGTCCGTCCGCCAGGGCGAACAGGAACTTCTCGGTGCCGTCGACCGAGCGCTCCCGCTGCACGAGGCGCGGCGTCGCGACGGCGAAGTCGGCGGTGAGCGCCGCGCGCAGCGGCTGCGGCAGGTCCGTCATGGCGCCGAAGTCGGTGACGTCGCGCCGGTAGAGCCAGCGAAAGATCTGGCGGCCGCGGAACGGCGCGTGTCCGCGGGCCTCGAGCGCGGCCTCCAGCCCGGGGAGGTCCAACTCGGTCGGATCGATGGCGGCGGGGAGCGTGGACACGGTAGAGACTGAGTCCGCGGAAATCAGGGTCGGTACGTCGATTCTAGCATGCGGACCCGCACAGCCGGCTGCCTCCGCGCCGCGCCCGCGCGTGCCGCGGCCTGCTTTCACGTTGAACTCCCGCCGGCGGCATGCTATGATTTCAACAAGCTGTTAATCTATTCTTCTTCAAAGATTTGCAGCGATTCATGCCTGTCGCCTCGCCGCCCACGACCGCCCCGGGTTTACCGGACTGGTGGTGAGTGCCCGACGTGGCCGCTTTCCTGGAGCCGGCACGCTCCGTGTCCCCTGACGTGAAGCCGATGATCGTTCGCGAAGTCCTGGGCAACGGTGTCCGTCTCGTCACCGAGCGCATGCCGCACGTCCGCTCGATCAGCATCGGCGTGTGGCTGACGCGCGGGTCGCGGCACGAGACCGACGAGTGGGGCGGCATCGCCCATTTCGTCGAGCACATGCTGTTCAAGGGGACCGCGGAGCGCTCCGCCGAGGACATCGCCCAGTCGATCGATTCGATCGGCGGCCAGCTCGACGCGTTCACGGCGAAGGAATACGCGAGCTACTACATCAAGGTGCTCGACGAGCACCTGCCGCTCGCCATCGACATCCTGTCGGATATCGTGCTCCATCCGGCGTTCAGTCCCGCGGACATCGACCGGGAGAAGAAGGTCGTCCTCGAAGAGATCAAGATGGTCGAGGACACCCCCGACGATCTGGTGCACGAGCTGTTCACCAAGAGCCTGTGGGAGGGGCATCCGCTCGGGCGGCCGATCCTGGGCTCCCCGGAAACGGTCGAGTCGTTCTCGCCGGAGTCGCTGCGGACCTATTTTTCGTCCGCCTACGCCGCGCCGAACTTCATCGTGTCCGCCGCCGGCAACCTCGAGCACGCGCGGGTGCGCGACCTCGTCGCGCAGGCCTTCGCGCAGTCGCGCACCGAGGGCGGCCGCCCGGCCGAGTGTCCGCCGGCGGTCGTGCCGCAGATCGTGATCCGCGACAAGGAGCTCGAGCAGAGCCACATCTGCGTGGGGACGGGCAGCTACGCGCAGGACCACGACGACCGGTACGTCAGCTACATCCTCAACACGGTGCTCGGCGGCTCCATGAGTTCGCGGCTGTTCCAGAACGTCCGGGAGAAGCGCGGGCTGGCCTACGCGGTCTTCAGCGGGCTGAGCGCCTACCGGGACGCCGGGGCGTTCACGGTCTACGCCGGCTGCGCGAGCAGCGCCGTCGGACAGGTCATCGATCTGATCGTCGAGGAATTGCGGGGCATCAAGCAGGCGCCCGTCTCGGACGCGGAACTGCGCCGCGCGAAGGATCACCTGAAGGGCAGCCTGATGCTGAGCCTCGAGAACACGGCGAGCCGGATGTCGCACCTCGCCCGCCAGGAGATCTACTTCGACCGGCAGTTCAGCCTGGACGAAACGCTGGCGGGCATCGAGCGGATCACGCCCGACGACATGCTGCGGGTCGCCCGCGACCTGTTCTCGAACGGCTCGCTCGCGGCCACGGTGCTGGGTCCGGTCAACGGGCTGAAGGTGCCGCAGGCCCGGCTCGACCTGGGAAACGGATGATCCCGCGATACACCCACCCCGAGATGGGGCGCCTCTGGAGCGACCAGCGGCGCTACGAGACCTGGCTGCAGGTGGAGATGGCCGCGGCCGACGCGATGGCGGCCGCCGGCATCGTCCCGCCGGAAGACGCCAGGACGATCCGCGAGCGCGGCGGTTTCGACATCGCCCGGATCGAGGACATCGAGCAGACGACGCAGCACGACGTCATCGCGTTCACCACGGCGGTGGCCGAGCGCGTCGGGCCGGCCGCCCGCTGGCTGCATTTCGGCCTCACGTCCTCCGACGTCATCGACACGGCGCAGGCCGTCCAGATGCGCGAGGCCTGCGACCTGATCCTCGCCGACCTGGCGGAGCTGGCGGCGCGGGTGCGCGCCCGGGCCCTCGAGCACCGCCGCACCCCGATGATCGGCCGGACGCACGGCGTCCACGCCGAGCCGATGACCTTCGGCCTGAAGCTCGCGCTGTGGTACGCGGAGATCGGCCGGGACGTCGAGCGGATGCACCGCGCGCGCGCCGCCGTCAGCGTCGGCAAGATCTCGGGCGCCGTCGGCACGTTCGCCCATCTCGATCCGTCGATTGAAGCCGAGACCTGCCGGCGCCTGGGGCTGTCGCCCGCGCCGGTGTCGTCGCAGGTGATTCAGCGGGACCGCCACGCGGAGCTGCTGGCCGCGATCGCCATCACCGGCGGCTCGCTCGAGAAGTTCGCGCTGGAAATCCGGGGGCTGCAGAAGACCGAGATCGGGGAAGTCGAGGAGCCGTTCGGCCGCGGGCAGAAGGGCTCCTCGGCGATGCCGCACAAGCGCAACCCGATCGTCTGCGAGCAGATCACCGGGCTCGCCCGGCTGCTGCGCGGCAACTGTCATGCGGCGATGGAGAACATCGCGCTCTGGCACGAGCGCGACATCTCCCACTCGTCGGTCGAGCGCGTCATCCTGCCGGACAGCTTCATCGTGCTCGATCACATGCTGCGCCGCTTCGCCCGCGTCGTCCGCGACATGAACGTGTACCCCGCCCGGATGCGGGAGAATCTGGCCCGATCGCACGGCGTGGTGTTCTCCGGGACCGTGCTGCTCGAACTGGCCCGCCGCGGGGTGTCCCGCGAGCAGGCCTACCTGTGGGTGCAGCGCAACGCCATGCGGGCCTTCCACGAGGGGATCGATTTCAAGGGCCTGCTGCTCGCCGACCCGGACGTGCGATCGGTCCTGTCCGCCGGCGAGATCGACCAGGCCTTCGACCTCGACGTGCAGCTCCGGCACGTCGACACCGTCTTCGACCGCGTGTTCCAGGGCGCGCCGGCCGAGACGGCGCCGGCGGTGTAACGGGCGCGGGAGGGTTCCCCGATGCGTGCGCGTGTCTTCGTGACCTTGAAGCCGTCGGTGTTCGATCCGCAGGGGCGGACGATCCAGGACGCGCTCCATTCGCTCGGCTACGCCGGCATCCAGGACGTCCGCCAGGGGAAGTACTTCGAGCTGGATCTCGCCGCCGGGTCGGCCGACCAGGCCCGGGCGCTCGCGGCCGAAGTGGCGGACAAGCTCCTGGCCAATCCGGTGATCGAGAGCTACCGCGTCGAGGTGGACTGAGCCGATCATGAAATTCGCCATCATCGTCTTTCCGGGGTCCAACCGCGACCACGATGCCTGGCACGTCGCAACGCACGTCCTGGGAGAATCGGCCGAGCTCCTGTACCACAAGGAGGCCGATCTCAAGGGCGCCGACGTCGTGATCCTGCCGGGCGGCTTCTCGTACGGCGACTATCTCCGGACCGGCGCGATCGCGAGGTTCTCCCCGGTGATGGGCGCCGTCCGGGCGTTCGCAGAGCGCGGCGGGCCGGTGATCGGCATCTGCAACGGCTTCCAGATCCTGATCGAGTCCGGACTGCTGCCCGGGGCGCTGCTGCGCAATCGGGACCTGAAGTTCATCTGCCGGTTCCTGCACGTGCGCGTCGATCAGATCGACACGCCGTTCACGCGGCGCTGCCGGCCGGGCCAGGTGCTGCGCCTCCCGGTGGCGCACGGTGAAGGGAACTACTTCGCCGAGCCTGCCGCGCTGCGGGCGCTCGAAGCGAACCGCCAGGTGATCTTCCGCTACACCGACGCCACCGGACGCGTGACCGACGAGGACAATCCGAACGGATCGATCAACGCGATTGCCGGCATCTGCAACGAGGCGCGCAATGTCGTCGGGCTCATGCCGCACCCCGAGGACGCCTGCGAGGCGGCGCTGGGCAGCACCGACGGCCTGGTCGTCTTCGAATCCGTGGTGGCGGCCGTGGCGTCGGACGTGAGGGCGGCCGCCCGGCCGGCGGCGGTGACGGCTGCCGGGCGGCAGGGATAGGACGCGATGAACGCCTACGACCAGGCCACGCTCGAGCGACACGGGCTCTCGCCCGAGGAGTACGATCGCCTCCGCGCCCTGCTCGGCCGCGAGCCGAACCTGACCGAGCTCGGCATGTTCTCGGTGATGTGGTCCGAACACTGCAGCTACAAGAGCTCGCGCGTCCACCTGCGCACGCTGCCCACGAAGGGACCGCAGGTCCTGCAGGGACCGGGCGAGAACGCCGGCGCGGTGGACATCGGAGACGGGCTGGCGGCGGTGTTCAAGATCGAGTCCCACAACCATCCCTCCTTCATCGAGCCCTACCAGGGGGCGGCGACCGGCGTCGGCGGCATCATCCGGGACATCTTCACGATGGGCGCCCGGCCGACGGCGCTGCTGAATTCGCTGCGCTTCGGCCCGCTCGACACGGCGCTCGCCCGCCGGATCATGGAAGGGGTGGTCGCCGGCATCGGGGGCTATGGCAACAGCATCGGCATCCCGACCGTCGGCGGGGAGATCGCCTTCGAGCCGACGTACGCCGGCAACCCGCTCGTCAACGTCTTCTGCCTGGGGATCGCGAAGCACGACGAGATCGTCAAGGGCATTGCCAGCGGCGCGGGGAACCCGGTGTACTACGTCGGGGCGAAAACCGGCCGGGACGGCATTCACGGGGCCACCATGGCCTCGGCCGAGTTCGACGACAGGTCGGCCGAGAAGCGGCCGGCCGTGCAGGTCGGCGATCCGTTCATGGAGAAGCTCCTGCTCGAGGCGTGCCTCGAGATCATGCGCACCGACGCGCTCGTCGGTCTCCAGGACATGGGGGCGGCCGGGCTGACCTGCGCGACCTCCGAGATGGGCGCCCGCGGCGGCGCCGGCATCGACATGGACGTCAGCCGCGTGCCGCAGCGCGAGACCGGCATGACGCCGTACGAGATCATGCTGTCGGAATCGCAGGAGCGCATGCTCCTGGTCGCCCGGCGCGGGCGCGAGGCCGACGTCGAGCGGATCTTCGCGAAGTGGGACCTGCACGCCGAGCGGATCGGGGAAGTGACGGCCGACGGCCTGCTGCGCGTCCGGGATCACGGGACGGTGGTCGCCGAGATTCCGACCCGCGCGCTGACCGACGATGCCCCGGTCTACCACCGGCCGATGGAACGGCCGAGCGACCTGGACGAGCGGCAGTCGCTCGACCTGACGGCGCTCGCCCCGGCGGCCCCGCCGGAGGACGCGCTGCGCGCGCTGCTGTCGTCGCCGTCGATCGCCAGCAAACGCTGGGTGTACCGCCAGTACGATCACCTGGTGCGCGCCAACACGCTGGTCCTGCCCGGCATGGGCGCCGGCGTGATTCGCATCAAGGAAACGTCGCGCGCGCTGGCCATGTCGGTCGACGGGAACGGCCGCTACGGATACCTCGATCCGTACCAGGGGGCCATGCTCGCCGTCGCCGAGGCGGCCCGGAACGTGGCGTGCGCCGGCGCCCGTCCGCTCGGCGCGACCAACTGCCTGAATTTCGGCAACCCCGAGCGGCCGGCGATCATGTGGCAGTTCGCCAGGGCGGTCGAGGGCATCGGGGCCGCCTGCCGCGCGCTGGGCGTGCCGATCACGGGCGGCAACGTCAGCCTGTACAACGAGACCGAGGGGCAGGCCATCTACCCCACGCCGGTCATCGGGGTGGTCGGCGTCATCGAGCGTGCGGAGCAGGCGATCGGCCGGGCCGTGCGCGCGGAGGGCGATGCGGTCGTGCTGCTGGGCGACGGAGAGGGCGAGCTGGGGGGCAGCGAGTACCTGAAGATCGTGCACGGGCTCGTGCGCGGCATGCCGCCACGGCTCGATCCGGCGCGGGAGCGGGCGCTGCAGGCGCTGCTCGTCGAGCTGGTCGGCGCGGGACTGCTGCAGTCGGCGCACGACTGCAGCGACGGCGGGCTGGCGGTGACCGTGGCCGAAGCCTGTTTCGACACCGGCGGGATCGGGATGGAGGTCGCGATTCCCGCGTGCGGCGCGCCGGTGCCCGCCGGCCTGGCGGTTGCCGCCGCGCTGTTCGGCGAATCGGCGTCGAGGGTGGTGACGTCGGTCCGGCCGGCGCAGGTGTCGGCCGTGCTGGCGCGCGCCGGGGCGGCCGGCGTGCCGGCGCGCGTGATCGGACGCACGGGGGGCGATCGGCTGCGGATCGCGGTCGGCCCCGGGACCGTCGTCGATCTGCCGGTCGCCGAGGCGGAGCGGATGTGGAGCACGGCCATCGAGCGGCTG
Organism: Vicinamibacterales bacterium; assembly: GCA_035534615.1. Taxonomy (GTDB): domain Bacteria; phylum Acidobacteriota; class Vicinamibacteria; order Vicinamibacterales; family CAVVIG01; genus JAGWRA01. Next base: position 13,170 of record DATLRO010000061.1, on the reverse strand, counting down.
TTCGCGCGGCGGGCGGCGTAGATGACGCGGCGGCGATCGGCGTGACGGACCAGGCGCGGCCGCCGGCCGAGTCCGGACCGGAACGGATCAGACGTGGCTGAGGACCCAGACGCCATGTGGGACAAGTTCAAGGAAGAGTGCGGCCTGTTCGGGATCTTCGGTCATCCCGAGGCGGCGAATCTCGCCTACCTGGGGATCTACGCCCAGCAGCATCGCGGCCAGGAGAGCGCCGGCATCGCGGCCTCCGACGGGCACGAAGTGCGCGTGTTCCGGGCGATGGGCCACGTGGCCGACATCTTCGACACCCAGACGCTCGCCGGACTGCCCGGCACGTCGGCGATCGGGCACGTGCGGTATTCGACGAGCGGCGACAGCCACCTGTCGAACGCCCAGCCGATCCTCGTCGAGTGCGCCCACGGCCAGCTGGCCACGTGCCACAACGGCAATCTGGTGAATGCGACGGAGCTGCGGGACGAGCTCGTGCGCCAGGGCTCCATCTTCCAGACCACCAGCGATACCGAAGTCATCGCCCACCTGTACGCGCGATCGCAGGCGGTGGCCGTGGACGAGGCCATCGTCGAATCGATCGCGCAGGTGCGGGGCGCGTTCTCGCTGGTCATGCTGACCAGGGACGAGCTGATCGCCGTGCGCGACCGGCATGGCTTCCGGCCCCTGGCGCTCGGCCGCCTGGGTGACGCCGTGGTCGTCTGCTCCGAGACCTGTGCGCTGGATCTCATCGGCGCGACCTACGTGCGCGACGTGGAGCCCGGCGAGGTGCTGATCGTCAACGCGGCCGGCGTGCGCTCGATCAAGCCGTTTCCGCCCGCGCCGCTGGCGCACTGCATCTTCGAGCACGTGTACTTCGCCCGTCCGGACAGCTACGTGTTCGGGCTGAGCGTGAACGAGGTGCGCACGGAGCTCGGGCGGCGGCTGGCGCGCGAAGCGCCGGTCGATGCCGACGTGGTCGTGCCGGTCCCCGATTCCGGCGTCTGCGCCGCCATGGGGTACGCGGAAGAGTCGGGGATCCCGATGCGCATGGGCCTCATCCGCAACCACTACGTGGGGCGCACGTTCATCGAGCCGCAGCAGTCGATCCGCCATTTCGGCGTGCGCGTGAAGCTGAATCCGGTGCGCAGCCTGCTGGAGGGGCGCCGGGTGGTCCTCGTGGACGATTCGATCGTCCGCGGCACCACGAGCCGGAAGATCGTCAAGATGGTGAAAGCGGCCGGCGCCCGTGAGGTGCACGTCCGCATCAGCTGCCCTCCGACGATTTCTCCGTGCTTCTACGGCGTCGACACGCCGCAGCGGTCCGAGCTGATCGGCGCCACCCATACCATCCGCGAGATCGAGAAGTACCTGGCCGCCGACAGCCTGGCCTACCTCAGCCTCGACGGCCTGCTCGGCGCGGTCGGCTCGCGGCGCGACTCCTACTGCACGTCCTGTTATACCGGCCAGTATCCTGTGGAGTTCCCCCGCAACCGCGAGGCGTATCTCCAGCTGGCCCTGAAGCTCGACAAGCCTCATCCGGTCGGGAAGTGAACGCCGCCGTGTCCGCCCCGTCGCGCGCGTCCCGCGCATCGCGGCTGCTGATGGCCGGCCTCGTGGCGCTGGGGCTGGCCGCCGGAGGCGCGGGGGCCGCGGCTGCCGTGCCGCAGGCCGAGCCGTCGCAGCCGGAGCGCATCTCGCCCGCGGCGCTGGCGCAGGCCATCGCCCGGCTGGGCGACGTGGACGATGCCGCCCGGGCCGCGGCGGCGCGCACGATTCGCCGCGTGCCGGCCGCGGAGGCGGTGCCGGCGCTCGTACAGGCCGTCCTGAAGGACGCGGACCAGTACGTCCGCTACAAGGCGCTCGTGCTGCTGACGGGGTTCGGCGGCCCGCAGGTGCGGGACACGGTCGGACGGGTGATGCAGGACCGGAACGACCGGCTGCGCCTCGTCGCCTACAAGTACTTCGAGCACCACCCCGGCCCGGACGCCGACTTCGCGCTGCTGGCGGCCCTCGACCACGAGACCGCCGAGTTCGTCCGCCCGGCGCTGATCCGGGCCCTGGCCGCGCACGGTCGCGATCCGGCGGTGCAGCAGGCGCTGTTGAAAGAGCTGGGGCACGGCCGGACGTTCTTCCGCAGCGCCGTCATCGAGGCCCTCGGCGACTATCGCGCCACATATGCAGTCGGCCCGCTGCTCGAGATCATCCGGCAGGATCCCGCGCTGCGCGACGATGCGGTGCTGGCGCTCGGCAAGATCGGCGACCGCCGGGCGCTGTCGCCGATCATCGCGCTCCAGGCGCACGCCGCCCGCGAGGCGCAGCCGGAAATCGCCGCCGCCATCTGCCTGCTCGGGCTGCACTGCGACGCGCAGCTCGGGTTCCTGGATGCCACGCTCCGGTTCGCGCAGCATCACGGCGGCTTCCAGCCGCTGCTCCGCGCGACCGTCCGGAGCCTCGCGGCCGTCGGGGTCCGGGGCAACGCGGACGCGCTCCGGATGCTGCTGGCCGTCGGCGTCCCGGCGCACGATGCCGCGCGCCCGCCGATTGCGCTCGCCGTGGCGGCCATCGCGCTGCGGAACACGCCGTTCATGCTCGCGTCGCTGGCGAAAGACCCGGACCGGGCCGGCGCGATCGCACTGCTGGCGGACGGGTTCGACATGCTCGAGGATGACTTCGAGAAAGAGCAGTTCTTCGTCACCGTCCGTCACGATTACTGGAGCGCGCCCGCCGGATCGGCGACGCGCCGGCTGATGGTGACGCTGATCGAGAAGCTGGACTTCTGACGGCATGGATTACAAGCACGCGGGCGTCGACATCGACGCCGGCAACGAAACCGTCCGCCGCATCAAGGCCCTGGCCCGGGCCACGTTCACGCCCGGCGTCCTGTCCGAGATCGGATCGTTCGGCGGCCTGTTCCGCGTCGATCCCTCCCGGTACCGCGACCCCGTGCTCGTGGCGAGCGCCGACGGCGTCGGCACGAAGCTCAAGGTCGCGTTCCTGACCGGGCGTCACGGCACGATCGGTGCGGATCTGGTCAATCACTGCGTGAACGACATTCTGGTTCAGGGGGCCGATCCGCTGTTCTTCCTCGACTATCTGGCGACCGGACGCCTCTCGCCCGACGTGGCGGCGGAGATCGTGGCGGGCATCGCCCGCGGCTGCCGCGAGAACGGATGCGCGCTGCTCGGGGGCGAGACCGCCGAGATGCCGGGCTTCTATGCGGACGGCGAGTACGACCTGGCCGGCTTCATCGTCGGGGCGGTCGATCGCGCGGCCCTGATCGACGGTTCGGCGATTCGGCCCGGCGACGTGCTGATTGGCCTGCCGTCGAGCGGCCTGCACACGAACGGCTATTCCCTGGCGCGGCAGATTGCGTTCGAGGTGGCCCGCCTGGCGCCGGACGCCGTCGTGCCCGAACTGGGGTGTGCGATTGGCGAGGCGCTGCTCTGGCCGCACCGGTCGTACCGTCCCGTGATCGCCCCGCTGCTCGGAGCGTCGTGGGTGAAGGGGATGGCGCACATCACGGGAGGCGGCATCACCGAGAACCTGCCGCGGACGCTGCCGGCGGGAACGGCGGCCGAGATCGAGCGCGGGTCGTGGACCGTGCCGCCGCTGTTCGCCTGGCTGCAGCGGACCGGCCAGGTCGGCAGCGACGAGATGTTCCGGGCCTTCAACATGGGGGTCGGGCTGATTGTGGCCTGCGCGCCGGCCGATGCCGGCCGGATCCTCGACCGCCTGCGCGAGGCCGGCGAGGCGCACGCCTGGCGGATCGGCCGCGTGGTCGAGGGCGACCGCACCGTGCGGTATCGCGAGGGCTGAGGCGCGGAGCTGCCGTGGCAGATCAGCATGTGAGCGGGCCGCCGGAGTCCCTCAGCCGCCGGCTGGGCGTCCTGATTTCCGGGCGGGGCAGCAACCTCCAGGCGATTCTCGACGCGATCGCCTCGGGCCGGCTGACGGCGGCCGTGGCGGTCGTGATGGCGAACCGCCCCGACGCGGGCGGATTGGCGCGGGCGCAGGCGGCCGGGATCGAGGCGATCTGTCTCGATCATCAGGCATACGCCGATCGTCACGCTTATGACGAGGCGCTCGCGGCGGAACTCCGGCGGCGCGAGGTCGGCGTCATCTGTCTCGCTGGATTCATGCGGAAGCTGGGGCCGCGCTTCATCGACGCGTTTCCCAACCGGATCCTCAACATCCACCCGTCCCTGCTCCCCGCGTTTCCCGGGCTGCATGCCCAGCGGCAGGCGATCGCGCACGGCGTGAAGGTGAGCGGCGCGACCGTGCATTTCGTGACGACCGAGCTCGACGCCGGCCCCATCGTGCTGCAGGCGGCCGTCCCCGTCCGGGACGAGGATACCGAGGAAACCCTGTCGGCCCGGATTCTCGTCGAAGAACACCGCATCTATCCCGAAGCGATCCGGATCGTGCTCGAGGGCCGCTGGTCGATCGCCGGCCGCCGCTTCATCCGCACCTGACGTGTCTCCGGACCGTTACCGAACCCGTCCCCACGCTGCAAGTTCTGCCTCGGTCTGCGGTCTGTTGAGCCAGTCGATCCAATCCGGGAAGTGCAATGGCTGCACATCGCTGAGCGGAACGATGGAGCAGTTATTGACGCGTTGCCAGGCGCTGGACCACGGCCAGCCTTCGGCGCGGGAGGCGAGATTTGCGCGAAGGGCGTTGCGCTCGACGTAGCGGCAGACGGTCAGGAGCTGCTGCTCGGAGCGGATCGGAATCGCCTTGAAGCGGTTGCGATACAGCGGACCGGTGCCGATCACCCCGCGGGCGGCGTGCCATCGCCGGGCGTGGGTCGATGTCAGCCAATGCAGCAGCCGGGACAACGCGGCCCCTGTTTGCGGCCAGATCACGAGATGCCAGTGACTGGGCATCAGGCAATAGGCGACCAGCTGCGCCGGCTGGCGCTTCAGCGCGTCCACCAGCAGGCCCTGAAACTCCTCGTAGTCGTGGGGGCCGCCGAACAGCAGCTCGCTGCGGACGGCCCGGTTGATCACGTGACAGGGGACATTGTCCAAGGCCGGCCGGGCGCGTCGAGGCATGGGGCTCTGCCTCGCAAGTTTCCTGCCGAAATGGGGACGGGTTACGTCACGGCTTGTCACGGGGCGGGGCGCGCCGGCGGTGGGGGGGGCGTCAGACGGCCTGGAGCGTCAGCAGCGCGACTTCCGGCGGGCAATTGAGGCGGATGGGGACGTAGATCGTGCCGACGCCGCGGCTCACGAAGAGCGTCGTGGCGCTCTGCCGGGCGGCGCCCGACAGGACGGGAAATTTCCGGCCGGCGAGGGCGCCCACGATCGGCAGGACGATCTGTCCGCCGTGGGTGTGCCCGGACAGCACGAGCGGGATCTGGAAGGCGGCCGCTTCGGGCAGGCGGCGAGGATCGTGGGCCAGCAGGATCACCGGGGCCGACGCCCCCTGGATGACGGCGAAGATCTCCTGCGGCGATCGCGTCCAGAAGCGGATCCCGGCCAGCTCGATCGCCGCGCCGCGGATGATCAGGCGGGTGCGGGCGTCCTTCAGCACGGCGAAGCCCTGGCGTTCGAGCGCCGCCGGCATCTCGCGGTCATCGTCGTGATTGCCGAGGATGGCGAACACGCCATACGGGGCCGTCAGCGACGCGAGCGCCTCGGCGGCCGGCCCCATGTACCGCCGGTCGCGCCAGGTGACGTAATC
>DATLRO010000060.1:0-18160 GCA_035534615.1 Vicinamibacterales bacterium | reverse complement strand
GGCCCGTCGCGGCCGGCGAGACCTTGAAGCTCTGGACGTAGGGCGGGGTCTGATCGACCTGCACCGTGAGCTGCTGATAGGCGCTCGCGTTCCCGGCGTTGTCGACCGCCCGGTAGTAGAGCGTCGTGGTGCCGTCCTGGTCGATCAGCGGCGCCGCGCTCGACGCGAGAACCTGGTCGGGGAAGAAGGCCGTCCCGTGATCGATGAGCGTCTGCGCGCCGACGAAGTAGTAATCGATCTCCTTGACGCCCGATCCGCCCGTGTTGTCGGTCGCCGCCAGCGTCACCTGCACCGGCGTGTTGTACCACGGGGGCGACTGCGGGCTCGCGGGGCTCAGCGCGGCCGTGATCGTCGGCGCCGTCGTGTCGCCACCGGACGGCACGACCGCCACCGCCAGCGGGAGACTCGTGGTCGTGACGCTCGCGCTCGTGGCCGTTCCGCTGTTGATGGTGCCGGTCGCCGTCGCCGTGAACGACAGGTTCCCCTGCGTTGTCGTCGACGGCACGGTGTAGCTGAAGCTCACCGTCTCGGGCGTCCCCGCCGTGACGTTGCCGCCCGTGGGCGATGCCGTCCCCAGCGAGACCTGCGTTCCCGACAGATCCGTGAGGCTCCCGGCCACCGACACGCTGCTGACGGTCCCGGACGGAGAGGACAGCGTCACCGTGAAATCCAGCGTCGTGCCGGGCGTCACCGCGGCGGTCACCGGGACGCCATTGTTGGCGACCGCGACGTTCGAGATCGCCAGCGACGGCCGGTCGAACACCAGAATGAACTGGGTCGTCGGGTCGTAGCTCGAGAAGTTGCTGTTGTAAGTACCGGTCGTGACCAGAAGCTGGCCTTTGGCATTGAACCCGAGACCGCCGGGCGACAGGAACTGGATCGGCGTGTTGCTGCCGCTGATCGCGAAGTCCTCCGTCGCGGTCTGGGCCGCGTAGTCGACCGTGAAGAAGTAGATGACGCTCGTGCCGGCGTCGGCCACCAGCACGCGCCCGCTGCCCGGCTCGACGGCGATGTCGATCGGGAAGGACATCGGTCCGGTCGGATCCGTGCTGGGATTCGTGAAGCTGAAGAGATAATTGCCGGTCGAGTCGTACACCAGCACCTGCGCCGGCGTCGTGCCGGTCGCCGTGTCGGTCACCAGGAAGTCGCCCGTCGTCGGGTCGATCGCGACCGCGAGCGGCGCGTGCAGCTGGCCTGGTTTGCTGGGGTTCGTCGGTTCCCCGAACGAGAACAGGGGCTGCAGCATCGAATTGAACACCTGGACGTCGATGATCGAGCTCGGCTTGGTGAAGTTGCCGCTGCTGATCACGGCGATCGTTCCGGTGTTCGGCACGCCGATGGCCGTCCCGGGGGTCATCGCGATCCCCTTGGGCCAGTCGAACCCGGTCAGGCGGTTGGTCGGCGAGCCGTCGGGCCCGGTCAGGAGATTGTCGGGCGTGCCGTCTGCGTTGAAGATCTCGACGGCGTTGTTATAGGTGTCCGTCACGACCAGCAGTCCGTTGGCGTCGACCTTCACCTGCGCCGGCTGATTGAAGTAGGTGCTCGACGGCGAGCCCAGGCTCAAGGTCTCCGCACCGGTCGTCGGATCGAACGCCCGGATCATGTTGTTCCAGGTGTCCGCGACCACGATGTCGCCCGCGAGCGGCAGGGGCTGGCCGCTCAGGTTGGTCGCCGGCACCGAGGCGAGTCCGGACGGGAACGCCAGGCCGGGGTTCGGCGCGGGAACCGCCGGAAGACCGGTGACGCCCGGGACGGCAAAGACGACCTGCCAGATCTCGGTCGCACTCTGGGCATGCACGGTCAGGCCGCGCAGACCGGGCGCGATCGCAAGGAGCGCCACCGCGGAGACCGCGAGCCAGCGGACTGCTCGACGAACGGAGATGGAAGCAGGTCGCGTCATAATGCCGAAGAACGGCGCGAGACCGATGCTGGAGATCGGCGCGCGCGTCGCACCGATCGGGACATGGGACTCAGAACGGAAACGAACTCAATCCCGCGCGAAGTGCACTTCCTCAAGAGGAACAAACTGTCCTATAAAGTACCTGTAGATTATCGCCGGCGCAGGGCCACAGATCAAGCCAATTAAGGCCTTGTTTATGCACAATCGACCGTTTGAACGCGGGCTTGATTCGTATTTTATTTGCCATCAAAGTATTGACGGCAAATTTGCTCGAAAATGACGGGCATTGACGGCCTCACCGTTCATTGGTCGAACGCCCTATGACTCTGACGGACTCCTCGGAGATCGAGCACCAGCTCTGCCAGCTGCTCGCGACCCTGGAAGCAGCCACGGACGGGATGATCCCGTCGCCTGGGGACCAGGCACGCCTGGTCGCGGCCGCGCGCGGCCACCGGGTTGCGCCGCTGCTCGCCTTCCAGCTCCGTCGTGATGGCCGCCTGCAGGGCTGGATGCCGTCAATTCGCGAGACGCTGCTCGCGGTATGGCGGGACGCGGTCGTCCTCGAGGAAGTGCGCCGCCCGGAACTGGAACGGCTGCTTGCACGGCTCGCCGCGGCCGGATGCCCGGTCCTGCTTTTCAAGGGGGCGGCGCTGGCGTACCTGGTGTATCCGGAGCCTGCACTCCGGCCGCGGCTCGACGCCGATCTCCTGGTCCGCGAAGCCGATGTGCCGCGCGTGCGGCGGGTGCTGGAAGAGGCGGGCTATGCCGCGCCGAACGAGGTGAGCGGAGCGCTCGTCACGCGCCAGTGCCACTACGATCGGACCGATCGCCACGGGATCCGCCATGCCCTCGACATTCACTGGCGGCCGCTGAACGTGCCCCGCTTCGCCGATGTGCTGGGGTTCGACGAGATCGCGGCGTCGGCGGTCCGTGTCCCGGCGCTGTCGCCACACGCGCTGGCGCCGGCCCCGGGGCATCATCTGTTGATCGCCTGCCTCCATCGGCTGGCGCACCACCCCGATGCGGACGACCTGCTCTGGCTCTGGGACCTCCATCTTCTGACCGTGTCGCTTGGAGAAGCGGGTCTGCGGGATTTCGCGGCGCTCGCTGCGGAACGGCGCGTCCTGTCGATCGGCCTGCACGAACTCGACGCCGTTCACGCCCGTTTTCCCACCACCCTCGTCGCCGCGCTGCTCGCGCGGAGCCCGGACGCCAGGGCGCTCGCCGAGCGCGAAGGAACGCTGGAGTACCTGAACGGGGGGCGCCGGCTGGTCGATGCGCTCCGGCGCGATCTGGACGCGATGCGGGGCTGGCGCGAGCGGCTGGCGCTGCTGCGGCAGCACCTGTTCCCCTCGCCGGAGTACGTGCGCCGCCGGTACGGCAGGACGGGCGGCGCGGTCCTGCCCCTGCTGTACGCCTATCGGTGGTGCCGCGGCGTGCCCAGGTGGTTCCGCCGCTGAGCGGCCGGATCGCCGGACCCGGGCATCCGCGGCGCGTGGACGACAATCGCCGCCAGCACGGCGCACAGCACGGCGTTCGCTGGCATCCTCAATCCCGTTTCCCAGATACTCTGCACCGCGACCCCGCAGAGGCCGGCGGCCGCGCCTGCACGCAGCCAGTAGAGCGGGGTGCGGTCACGCGCCAGGGCCCGGCGCGCCGTGGCTGCGAGGCCCGCGAGCGCGAGCGCCGCCGGCACGGCCAGCAGCAGCCCCCCCTCGGCGAGCACCTGCAGGTAGTGATCGTGCGCCTGATTGAAGAACACCGATCGGCTCGACGTCTGATAGACGAGCATGGCGGTCGGGTACGTGCCGGCGCCGGTCCCGGTCAACCAGAAGTCCCGGATGATCGGCAGGGTCTCGCGCCAGATCTCGAGACGATGGCCGCTGTCTGACAGCGTGTGCCGGAAGCGGCTGAAGATCACGCCGAGGTTGGCCCAGACCCCGAGCAGCACGACGAGCGCGGCCGCCCAGAGGCCGGCGCGGCGCCGGGCGGCCGGCCGCAGGCGGCTGCGCGCGAACCAGCCGCCGGCGGCCACCCCCGCCATCAGGCCGAGGACGCCCGATCGGGACAGCGTGCCGAAGAGGGCCAGCGTCATGGCGGCGGCCGCACCGCCCAACCAGAGACGGGTGGTGTCCTCCAGCACGCCGGTCAGCCGTGCGGCGAGCGACGGCGTGCGGGACGCGTCCTTCCCGCGCGCTTCGCCGTGGGCCATCAGGTAGCCGAGCGTCAGCGGAATCGCCATCAGCATCCACGTGGCGAAGTGGTCGCGGTTCACGAACGGGCCGAACGGCTGCGCCGAGGCGGTGTCCGGGCGCCAGATGCCGTAGATCCGGTGAATCGAGCTCGTGCGCTGGACGATGGCGACGACCGACACGAAGAGGCCGGCGCCGGCGATCGTGCGCGCCATGACGCGGACGCCGCGGGCGGCGAGCAGCGACCGGCAGGTCCAGAACAGCGCGAAGACGCCGGCCAGGCCGAACAGGGCCCAGGCGGTGGCGGCCGGCGCGATCGAGAGCGTCCGCCCCGCCTGCGGCGGCGCGCCGACGAGCAGCCGGGCGAGCAGCGGCGCCGCGTGCGGATCGATCAGGTCGCGGACGGCCGCGCCGATCGGCAGGAGCTGGATCGCCACGCCGGCCAGCAGCGCCACGAGGCCGGCATCGAGCAGGAACCCTTCCGGAGGAAAGAGGCGGGGTCGTCTGATCGCGGTCAGCGCCAGCGCCCCGAGCCACAGGGGGACGGCCGACCACCGGTAGGCGCCGGCCATCGCCAGCAGCGCCCAGACCACCAGCCCGGCCGCCGCCACGGTGAGCGGTCGCGCCCGGTCGTCAGAGCGCCGTGGCTTCGCTGTAGTAGCTGGAGTATTTGTAGCCGTAGTACCGGGAATAATAGTACTTGTTCCGTCCGAAATCGACCCGGTTCAGAATCCCGCCCACGGCGTGAGGCCCGCTGGCCATCAGCGTCTCGACCGCGCGCTCGGCCAGCCGGCGTCTCGTCATCTCCGCGCCGAACACGAACGCCACCCCGGAGACGAGCGGGGCCAGGATGACCGCGTCGGTCACGGCGAGCACCGGCGGGGCATCGACCAGAATCCAGTCGAACGGTCCGGAGGAGAGCGCGGTGAGGAGGCGCTTCATCCGATCCGACGCCAGCAGCTCCGAGGGATTCGGCGGCGGCGCGCCGGCCGTCAGCACGAGCAGGTTCGGCTCCGATGTCCGCCGCACGACGTCGCGCAGCGTCGCCTCCCCGCTGAGCACCTGCGCGAGCCCCTGTTCGTTCGGGATCTGCAGCGTGCGATGCATGCCGGGACGCCGCAGGTCGGCGTCGATCAGCAGCACCCGCGCCCCCCCGACGGCCAGCGCCATCGCGAGATTGCACGCGGTCGTCGTTTTGCCTTCGAGCGGCTGGGCGCTGGTCACCAGCACGATCGGCCGGCCGCTCTGGCCGTTGATGCCGTTGGTCGGCAGCACGAGCGACGTGCGCAGGGCGCGGAAGGCCTCGCCGAATTCGTGCGGGACCGACTCCGACATCAGCGGGTAGCGTTGGCCGCCGCGCACGGCCGGCACCAGGCCGAGGAAGGCGAGCTTCAGCCGGCGCGTGATGTCCTCTGGCGTCTTGATCGTGTCGTTCAGATAGTCCAGTCCGAACGCCGAACCCACGCCGAACACCAGCCCGAACAGCAGCCCGAACATGGCCGACCGCCGCGGGTTCGGCGAGAAGGGGGCCGAGGGCACTTCGGCGCGGTCCAGCAGCCGCACGTTGTTCGCGCCGCTGTTCGCCGCGATGCGCAGCTCCTTCTCCCGCGCCAGCAGCGACTCGAAGACCTGGCGATCGCTCTGCGCGTTCCGCGACAGCACCGAATAGTCGATGTTCTTGCGGTTCAGCTGGGTCGCGAGCGCCTTCTGCGCGGTGAGCGCCGCGTCGAGCTGCTGCTCGTCCGACAGCGCCGATTCGTAGTCGTTGTGAATCGCCGCCACCGCCTTCGTCGTGGCCGCGTCGAGCTGCCGCCGGGCGTCCCGGAGGCTCGCGTTGACCTTGATGATGGCCGGATACTTGTCCCCGTACCGCTCGGAGAGCTGCGCCTTCTCGCGCTGCAGCGTCGCCAGCTGCGACATCAGCGTCTGGATGAACGGATCCTGCAGGATCGACGTGATGGTTTCCGGGCCGCCGCTCTTGAGCGCCTGCTGCACCTGCCGGTACAGCGATTCCTTCTGAATGAGCTTGGCTTTCGCCTGCGTCACCGCGTCGTTCAGCTGGTTCAGCCGGGCGACCACGATGTTCTGCCGGTCCTCGAGCGACAGCGCGTCCTGCTGCTCGCGGTACTCCGCCATGGCGCGCTCGTCCGCCTCCACCCGCGCCTGCTGGTTCGTGATTTCCTTCCGCACCCAGGTCAGCGTCTTGTCGGTCGACTGCAGCCGGAAATCCAGATTCTGCCGCACGTACTGCTCGGCGAGGGTGTCGACCGCCGTCGCGGCGAACCGCGGATCGGCCGATTCGAAATACACGTCGACCAGATGGCTGCTCGGGACCGGCAGCACATCGACCCGCGACAGGAACGCGTCGACCATCGCGCCCTCGGCGGGGGCCGCGGCGGCCGTCGTCCCGGGCTTCGACCCCGTGAGGAGACTCCGCACCGGCGCGATGAGCTGGCCGACCGCGTGCCGGGCGCCCCGGACGAGCGCCGTCAGGCCGGTCGGCTTCGGCCCGGTCCCGTTGAACTCCGGCACCTGCGCCAGGTTGAGCTGGCGGACCGCCTTCTCGGCCAGCTGCCGCCCGGCGAGAATCTGGTACTGCGTCTGGAAGTACGGCTCCGGATCTTCGTAGTAGTAATAGGTTTGCTGGATGCCGGTCGCCACCGACCGCGGGTCCTGAATGAGCAGCCGCGCATGCGCGCGATACATCGGCACGTTCGAGTACGTGTCGATCATCACCAGCGCGAAGACGAGCACGAAGATCGTCACCGCCGACCGGCGGTACCTGTACAGAATGGCCAGCCGGTCGAGCAGGTGATCGCTGCGATCGGCCGGGTAGCCCCCGGCCCCACCGGGCCCGGGACCGGGCGCGCGATACGGCGGCCGCAGCGAATTCAGATCCGACATGTCGTGCTTACTTCTCCGGACTCACGGGCCGGGTCGCGGCGACCGCCAGCACGCCCGCACTGGCCGCCGCGCTGACCACCGCCACGATCGTCGCCACGTTCGCCGTCGCCGCCCCCGCTCCCGCCGCCGCGCCCGCGCCGCCCACGAACCAGCCCGGGACGATTCGCACCGGCAGCTTCACCAGGGTCGACACCACGTCGCCCGCATTGGCAGTGATCAGCGGGCTGGTCGTCAGCACGTTGCCGCTCTGGTCCACCAGCTCCACGACGTAATAGCCGGGCCGGACCGCGCCGAAGGAAAACTGTCCCGTCCGGCTGGCGGTCGTGGTGCCGACGATACGCCCCGTCTGCGCATCGCGAAGCCGCACGTTCGCGTACGGCACCGGCGCGTTGGTCGACGTCCGGGCCATGCCGCTCAACTCGACCAGCGAGGAGGGCGGCGGCGGCTGGCTGCTCAACGCCTGCGCGCCGACGTTGCGGAGCGGGGCCTGGGGCACCTGCGCAGGACCGACTTGCGCCGCCGGTCCCGCGACGCCGACCGAAAGCGCCAGCGCCAGAACCGCGCATGAATGCCGCACCGATCGCTCCATGAAGATGTGGTGTACGCGAATTACCTGCCAGGTCGTATGGATGCCGGACCCTGCTTCGTCAGTCATTGGTAAGCGACTCAATGTGTCATAAGAGTCAAATACTGTCTATCCATGATAGTCCGCTGTCCAGACCGCGGCAAGCGAAATTGCGGAATTCCCAGAATTGTACTATTCCTGTAAGTGCTTGTTACGTAGGCTGTTGATAGTATTTCGAGTGTCGCCATTCCAGATTGTCCAGCTCAACCGTGTCATTTCACTCCAGGCCAACGTGGATCATCGGCTGGATCTCATCACGACTTGAATGACGTTTCCGCCGCGCGCGAATGAGCAGCGGTCGCAGTAAAATTCCGTGGGGCGACCGGACTATGCAACAGCTGCAGGTCGGGATTCTGGTGTTCGAGGATGTCGAGGTTCTCGATTTCTGCGGACCGTTTGAGATTTTTTCGCGCACCCGCCTGACACCGGGGGCGGCCAGCCGCCGGTCCGAGGACAGCGCGCCGTTTCGCGTCTCCACGGTCGCCAGAGATTTGACACCGGTCACGACGACCGGCGGGCTCCGGATTCTGCCTCACGTGGAGTTCGCCGGGGCGCCGGCGATCGATGTGCTCGTCGTGCCGGGCGGATTCGGCACGCGCCGCCTGATCGAAGATGAGGCGATGATCGCCTGGATCCGCCGGACGGCCGGCCAGGCGTCGCGGGTGACCGCCGTCTGCACGGGTGCGCTCCTGCTCGCGCGGGCCGGCCTGCTCGCCGGCCGGCGCGCCACCACACACTGGGCAGCGCTCGACCAGCTGGCGGCGCTCGATCCGACGATCGTGGTCGAGCGGGACCGGCGGGTGGTCGACGCCGGCGTGGTGACGTCGGCCGGCGTCGCCGCCGGCCTCGACATGGCGTTCCACGTCGTGGCGCAGATCTGCGGCGCGGCGGTGGCGGACGAGACCGCCCGGTACATCGAATATCCGTGGGCCGGCGGCGCGGCGGCGCAGGACCACTGAAGCCAACGCGGCACCAGGCCGCGTCCGGCATGGACCGCCGATCTCCAAGGAGACGACCGTGGGAGAGATGGTCAGTTATGCATCGAACGGCGGAGAGACGACCGGTTATCTGGCCCTGCCGAAGGCGCCCCGGGCGCCGGCGGTCGTGGTGATCCAGGAGTGGTGGGGACTGGTGCCGCACATCAAGGAGCTGGCCGATCGGTTCGCGGCCGAGGGGTTCGTCGCGCTGGCGCCCGATTTGTACCACGGCGCGAGCACGAAATCGCCGGACGAGGCGGGCAAGCTGATGATGAGCCTGCGCATGGACGAGGCGGAGCGGGATCTGCACGGGGCGGTCCGCTACCTGCTGTCGCACGATCGCGTGCAGGGAACGCATGTCGGCACGGTCGGCTTCTGCATGGGGGGGGCGCTCTCGCTGTTTGCGGCCTGCCGGGATCCGGAGGTCGGTGCGTGCGTGGTCCTCTACGGCGGGCACCCGAACGTCCATCCGGATCTGGCGCGGCTCCAGGCGCCGGTGCTCGGGCTGTTCGCCGGCAAGGACGGCTTCGTGACGCCGGCGGTGGTGCACGAGCTCGAGGCGAAACTGAACGCGCTCGGCAAGCGCAACACGATGCACATCTATCCTGACGCGCAGCACGCCTTCTTCAACGACACGCGGCCGGAAGTCTACGACGCCGCCGCCGCGAGGGACGCCTGGACGCGGACCCTCGCGTTCTTCCGCGCCGAGCTGCAGGGGTGAGGCGGGCCCCCGGGCGCGCCGGGTCTCCGGTGCGGCTCACGATCCGCGGCGCGACGATCCGGCTCGTGCCGATCGCCGTCGCCGTGGTCGCGGCGCTGGTCCGGCTGCCGCCCGCGTGGGTCGAGCGATGGTATTCGGAGGGGGTCTACCTGGCGGTGCAGGCGCGCCTGACCCCGCTCTCGAATCTCGTCCCGTGGGCGCTGTTCGATCCGCTGCTCGCCGCCGCGGCGATCGGCCTCGTCGCCGCCTGGGCGCGCGCGCTGCGCCGGGCGCCGCGGGGCCGGCGGTGGACGGCTCTGCCGGGGATCGGCCTGTCGACCCTCAGCGCCGCCGCCTGGGCCTACCTGGCGTTTCTCGCGATCTGGGGGCTCAACTACGAGCGCGTCCCGCTCGCCGACAAGCTCCGCTTCGATCCGGCGTCGGTCACGCGCGGGGCCCAGCGGGCGCTCGCGCTGACGGCCGCCGCGCAGCTCGATGCGCTCTATCCGGCGCGGCGGACGGCGAGCTGGCCGGTCTTCGGGCGCGTCCCGGTGCCGCTGGCGCGCGCGTTCGGCGAGGTGCAGCGGGAGCTCGGCATGCCGGAGACCGCCGTGCCGGGCATCCCCAAGGCCACGCTGCTCGAACCGTACTTCGACCGCGCGGCGATCGACGGCCTGACCGATCCGTATCTGCTCGAGGTGCTGCTCGACGACCGGCTGCTCCCGTTCGAGCGCCCCTTCGTGCTCGCGCACGAGTGGGCGCACCTGGCCGGCTACGCGGATGAATCGGAAGCGAATTTCCTCGGGTGGCTGACCTGCCTGCGATCGAACCGGGGCGATCAATACAGCGGGTGGCTGTTCCTGTTCAGCCAGACGCTGGTCGGCCTGCCGCCGGCCGATCAGCAGGCGGCCATCCGGCAGCTGACCCCGGGCCCGCGCGCCGACCTGGAGGCGGTGCGCGCGCGGATCCTGAGCGGCCTCAGTCCACGCGTGCAGCAGGCGGCCTGGGGGCTCTACGACCGGTACCTCAAAGCCAACCGCGTCCCCGGCGGGGTCGCGAACTATGAGGCGGTCATCCGGCTGATCCTCGGCACGCGGTTCGGACCCGCCTGGCAACCCGAACTGCGCGGCGCGAACGCCGCCACGACCCGGCGGCGCTGACGCCGCCGGTCCTCCGCATCCGCGAACTCCGCCACGCGTCCGTCCCTCCCCCGGCCATCTCCTGCCTGAAGCCACCGATCGCCTGGCCGACGCGATCCCGGTCCGGCCGCCGATTGGGTCCGATGACCAGGATGACGATAAGCAGGATCAGTCGCTCTCCGCCGTCGTTTCTGCGATCTCTACTGTTCTCTTAACTACAGAGATGGCCGCTGATATACGACTTCTCGGTCCTTGTAGGTCTTAGTCCGACAGATTTCGTCCACTGCCTGGCACTATAATGACCGGCACTCGGAACGTCGCTGCTGAACATCGCCGGAGCATGATCACGCGCCTGCACCGGATCTGGGCAAGTCTGCCCCTGCGCACCAAGGGCCTGGTGGTGGTGGCGATCCCGTTGCTCCCGCTGGTCGTGACGACCGGCATCCTGTCCCGGGGCGATCGCCGCGTCGAGGCGGCGCAGGATGCCCAGACGCGCGTTTTCGAAACCAGGGACCAGCTGGAGGCGGCGCTGACGCTGCTGATCGACGCCGACACGGCGGTCCGCGGGTACCTGCTGACCGGCCGGCCTGATCAGCTCGATCCCTACTGGCGCGCGCAGCGGACCCTGCCGGTCGCCCTCGCCCGTCTCGACGCGTTGACGGCCGCGGAGCCGGTGATCCACGGGCCGCTGCTTGCCCTGGCGCCGGTGATTCGACAGCGGATGCGGGCGCTCGACCGGCTCGTGCGGCTCGGTCCGCCCGGCGCGCCGGGCGAGCAGCCCGACTACGACCGGGCGCTCGACCGCAGCAAGGCGCTGATGGACGAGATCCGCGCGCGGATCGCGAGCCTCGGGCGGCTGGCCGGGCGTCTGGAATCGGAGCGGCGGGCGCAGACGCGGGCGGCGCTTCGGGACGTGCTGGAAGTTGCCGCGGCCGGGGGCGTGTTCGGGCTGATCGGCGGAGTGATCGCGATGCTGCTGTTCACCTCCGGAGTCTCGAATCGGGTCGGGCTCATCGCGGCGGCGGCCGACAGCCTGGCACGGGGCGAGCCCGCGCAGGCGGTGCCTGACCAGGAGGGCGACGAGGTCGGACGCCTCGGGCTCCGGCTGCAGGAGGCGTTCGCGCTGCTGCTGGCGCGCGACGATGAGCGCCGGCGGGCCCACGAGGACTTCGACCGGTTTTTCGAGGTGTCACCCGTCATGCTGTGCATCGCGGGTGGCGACGGATATTTCCGGCGGGTCAATCCGGCCTGGACGGCGCGCCTCGGCTGGACGGCCGAGGAGCTGCTGGCGGTGCCGTACGCCGACCGGGCCCATCCCGAGGATCGCGAGGCGCTGCTGCAGGAGCTGTCCCGGCTGCTGTCCGGGCGGTCGATGCAGGCGTACGAAGGGCGCTACACCTGCCGGGACGGGTCGTATCGCTGGCTGCGGTGGGTGGCGTTCCACCACCGCGACGAGCAGCTCATCTACGGCGTCGTCCGGGACGTGACGGAGCGGCGGCGGGCGGTGGCGGCGCTGCGCGCCAGTGACGCGCGCCTGCAGGCGATCCTGAACAACAGTCCGGCGGCGATCTACGTGAAGGATCTCGACGGGCGGTTCGTCCTGGTCAACCGGGAGTTCGAGCGCCTGTTCGGCCGGACGCAGGCGCAGCTGCAGGGGCTGACCGACGAGGCACTGCACGACCCGGCGGAGGCCGCGCGGATCCGGCGTGACGACCTCGAGATCCTCCGCGCCGGCCGTCCCCGCGAGCTGGAGGAGCGCGTGCCGTTCGCCGACGGCGAGCACGTCTACATGTCGATCAAGTTTCCGCTCGACGACGGGACCGGCGCGCCGGTGGCGCTGTGCGGCATCTCGGTCGACATCACCGCCCGCACCCACGCCGAGGAGTCGGTCCGGACGCTGAATCACGCGCTGTCGCTGCGGATGGCGGACCTGTCGGTGGCGAACCGGGAGCTCGAGGCGTTCTCGTACTCCGTCTCGCACGACCTGCGGGCGCCGCTGCGGCACGTCGCCGGCTTCGCCGCGCTGCTGACCCAGACGTCGTCCGATGCGCTGGGGGAGGACGGGCGGCGCTACGTCAGGACGATCGCGGAGTCCGCGGATCGGATGGGGCGTCTCATCGACGACCTGCTGGCGTTCTCGCGCATGGGGCGGGTCGACCTGCGGCGGGCGGTCGTGCCGCTGCGGCCGCTGGTCGACGACGTGCTCGCGGAACTGCGCGCGGACGTCGTCGGGCGGGCGGTCGACTGGACTGTTCACGCGATGCCGTCGGTGTACGCGGATCCCGCGATGCTGCGGCAGGTGCTGCTCAATCTGGTGGACAACGCGCTCAAGTACACGAGGCCGCGCGAGCGGGCCGAGATCGAGATCGGCAGCCGGCCGGCGGAAGACGGCTTCGTGGCCGTGTACGTCGCGGACAACGGCGTGGGCTTCGACATGCAGTACGCCGACAAGCTGTTCGGCGTGTTCCAGCGGCTGCACCGCGCCGATCAGTTCGAGGGGACCGGCATCGGCCTGGCCAACGTGCGCCGCATCGTGCAGCGGCACGGCGGCCGGACCTGGGCGGAAGGCGCCGTCGATCGCGGCGCCTGCTTCTGGGTGACGCTCCCGGTGACGGAGGGACGGGCCTGATGATCGCCGAAGTCAAGCGCATCCTGCTCGCGGAAGACGATCCGAACGACGTGGAGCTGACGCTCGCCGCGCTGGCCGAGCACCGCCTCGCCAACGAAGTCGACGTCGTCCGCGACGGCGAGCAGGCCCTCGAGTACCTGGAGTGCCGCGGGGCGTACGCCGGCCGGCCGGGCGGCAATCCGGCCCTGCTCCTGCTCGACCTGAAGATGCCGAAGCGCGACGGGCTCGAGGTGCTGCAGGCGATCCGGCGGCACGACGCGCTGCGGATGATTCCGGTCGTCATGCTCACCTCGTCCCGGGAGGAGCAGGACCTGATCCGCAGCTACGAGCTCGGCGTGAACGCCTACGTCGTCAAGCCCGTGGCGTTCCCCGATTTCGTCCACGCCGTCCGGCAGATCGGGATCTTCTGGGCCGTGATCAACCAGGCCCCGCCCCCGCACCCTCACCGGAGGCCGATGTGAGCGCCGGGACGGACGCCGCCGACGCGCGCGGGCAGCCGATGGACCGCCCGCTGCACATCCTGCATCTCGAGGACAGCCGCAACGATGCCGAGCTGGTGGAGGCGGCGCTGGCGGGCGACGGCATCGCCTGCCGGATCCGCTGCGTCGACACGCGGAACGACTTCCAGGCGGCGATCGAGCGCGATGTCTTCGATCTCATCCTGGCGGACTACTCGCTGCCGTCGTTCGACGGACGGGCGGCGCAGGATCTCGCCCGCATCCTGTGCCCGGACGTGCCGTTCATCTTCGTGTCCGGCACGCTCGGCGAAGAGGTCGCCACCGAGCGGCTGAAGAGCGGCGCGACCGACTACGTCCTCAAGCATCACCTCGCGCGGCTGCCGCGCGCCGTGCGCCGCGCGCTGCAGGAGGCCCGCGAGCGGAACGCCCGGGAGCACGCGCAGGCCGAGATCCGGGCCCTCAACAGCGACCTCGAGCGGCGCGTGGCCGAGCGCACCCGGCAGCTGGCCGGGGCCAACGACGCGCTGCGCGCCGGCGAGGAGCGCATGGCGCGGATCCTCGAGACGGTCGCCGAGGGGATCGTCATCTTCGACATGGCCGGCCGGCTCACCTTCGTGAACCGCGGCGGCGAGCGGATTCTCGGCATGTCGCGGGACGCGCTGCTCCAGCACCGGTTCACCGACGACTGGTGGGGCGCGGGTGCCGCGCCCGGCGGCGCCGCGAGCGACGGCGCGTTCCCGATCGAGCAGACCTTCGCGTCGGGCGAGGCGCTCGACGACATTGAAGTGGTGGCGCACCGGCCGGACGGCACGCGCGTCACCCTGTCGGTCAACGCCGCCGCCCTGCGCGACGACCGGGGCACGATGGCCGGCGTCGTCGTGTCGTTCCGCGACGTGACCGAGCGCCGCCGCGCCGCCGAGGCGGTGCGGCAGGCGAAGGAGGAAGCGGAGTCGGCCAACCGGGCGAAGAGCGACTTCCTCTCGCGGATGAGCCACGACCTGCGGACGCCGCTCAACGCCATCCTCGGCTTCGCCCAGCTGCTCGAGATCGAGAGCCACCAGGCCCACCAGGAGAACGTCGCGCAGATCCTCCGGGCCGGCCGCCACCTGCTCGACCTCATCAACGAGGTGCTCGACATCGCCCGCATCGAAGCCGGCCAGCTCTCCCTCTCGCCCGAGCCGGTCGACCTGGACGAGGTGATTCCGCAGACGCTGGAGCTCATCAGCCCGCTCGCGTCCAGCCGCGGGATCTCGCTGCACAATCGGGCCGCCGCGGGCCGGCACTACGTCCTCGCGGATCGCCAGCGCCTCACCCAGATTCTGCTGAACCTGCTGTCGAACGCCGTGAAGTACAACCGTCACGCCGGCAGCGTCACCGTCTCGATCGAGCCGGGGGAGCGCGAGCGGATCCGCATCACCGTGGCGGACACCGGTCGCGGGCTGTCGCCCGACCAGATCGAGATGCTCTTCCAGCCGTTCGAGCGTCTGGGTGCGGAGCAGACCGAGATCGAGGGGACCGGCCTCGGCCTGGCGCTGTCGAAGGGACTGGCCGAGGCCATGGGCGGCTCGGTCGGTCTGGCGAGCGAGGTCGATCGCGGCAGCACGTTCTGGGTCGAGCTGATGGGCGTCGAGGCGCCCGTCCGCCAGGAATCGGGCGCGACGCGCGCCGCCGGCGGTCCGGGCGGGCCGTCGACCACGACCGGCGTCGTGCTCTACGTCGAGGACAACACGTCGAACGTCCGGCTGTTCGAGCGGATCGTGGCGCACCGCCCCGGCGTCCGCCTGCTGGCGGCCGCACAGGGCCAGCGGGGCCTCGAGCTGGCGGTCGGCCATCGGCCCGATCTGATCTTTCTCGACCTGCACCTGCCCGACATGCACGGGGAAGAACTGCTGCACCGGCTGTGGGCGGACGTCCGCACGCGCGGGATTCCGGTCGTCATTCTGACCGCCGACGCGACGCCGGCCCAGGGGCGGCGCCTGCTGGCGGCCGGGGCGACCGCCTACCTGACGAAGCCGTTCGAGATCGCCCGCGTCCTCGGCCTGCTGGACGACGTGCTCGCCGACAAGCGCATTCCATGACGGGGAACGACGACACCATGGAGCATTCAGGCGACGACCTTCGCGCCATCGTCGACAGTCTGCCCGGCGTGGCTCTGTCGCTCGAGCGCAATGGGCGCATCCGGTACGTGAGCCCGCGCGTGCACCGCGTGCTGGGGCACGAACCGGCCGGGCTCGAGGGCCGGACGCTTCTCGACCTCGTGCATCCGGACGACCGGGTGTCGGTGGAGCGGGCGCTCGCCGAAGGCGCCGACGGGAACGAGACGCGCGTGCCGGAGTGTCGCCTCCGGCACGACAACGGCTCGTGGCGCCTCATCGAGCTGCGGCTCGGCCCCGGCGGGCCGGAATGGATCGCCGGTCTCGCGCTCGAGCGCGACGGTGCGGGCGACGCGATGCCGTCGGGCCGCCGCCTGGCGCACGATCTGAACAACCACCTGTCGACCATCCTGGGCTTCTCGGAGCTGCTGCTGGCCGACCTGCCCGAGAACGATCCCTATCGCGAGGATCTGGCGGAGATCCACAAGGCCGGCAAGAGCGCCCTGCGGCTCACCAGCCGCCTGGCCGACGCGCTGAAAGGAGGCCGGAGCGGGCCGTGACCACACGCTGGATCCTGGTCGGCGGCGGTCACGCGCACCTGCACGTCCTCCGGCAATGGGCGCGAGCGCCGCTGCCCGGCATCGAGCTCCTCCTCATCTCGCCGTACGACCACCATCACTATTCCGGCATGGTGCCCGGCTTTCTGCGCGGCACGTACCCGGAGGAGGCGCTGACCGTCGACCTGCGCGCGCTGGCCCGCGCGGCCGGGGGCCGGTTCGTGCGGGCGTTCGCCGAGGCGGTCGACGGGCCCGGGCGCCTCGTCGAGGCGGCCGGCGAGCGGCTGGCGTTCGACGCGGTGTCGCTCGACGTCGGCTCCGCGCCGGCGGGCCGGCGCCTGCCCGGCGTCGAGGCGCACGCGCTGTCGGTCCGGCCGATGACGCGGGCGGTGGCGCTCCGCGCGCGGCTCGACGCGCTCCTCGACCAGCCGTCCGAGCGCCCGCTGTCGGTGATCATCGTCGGTGGCGGGGCGGCCGGCGTCGAGGTCGCACTCGCCCTCGAGCGGCGGATCGCCGAAGGCGGGCGCGCGCGTGTGGTCCGGGTCATCGAGCGCGGCGCGACGATCCTGCGGGAGTTCGCGCCGGCCGTCCGGCAGCGCGCCCGGCGGCTGCTCGAGCGGCGGGGGATTGAGGTGTGGACGGCGAGCGAGGTCTCCGAGGTCGAGGCCGACGCCGTCCGGATCGGCGGTGCGCGCGTGCCGTCCGATCTCACCGTCTGGCTGACCGGCGCCGCCGCGCCGGACCTGCTCGACGCCTCGCGCGTGCCGCGCGACGCCGCCGGCTTTCTCCACGTCGATGGGACGCTGCGGGCGGTCGATGGCACGCCGGTCTGGGGCGCGGGCGACTGCGTCAGCATCCGGGGGGCGGAGGGGCTGCCGAAGGCGGGCGTGTATGCCGTGCGCGAAGCGCCGCTGCTCGACGTCAACGTCCGCGCCGCGCTGCGGGGCGGCGCGCCCCGGCGCTACCGCCCGCAGCGGACCTTCCTCTCCCTGATGAACACGGCCGACGGCCGGGCGATTCTGCGCTGGCACGGCCTCGTCCTGCACGCGCGCGCCGCCTGGTGGCTGAAGGACCGGATCGACCGGCGCTTCATGCGCCGCTACCAGACGCCGTGAGGCGCGTGCCCGGCGGCCCCGTGATATGCTGTGCGGCCGACGCCGGGATCCGCCGGCCTCAATCGCCATGAAGACGAGCCAGTTGTGGGAGATCGCGGGCGCCGCGACCGATCGGGCACGCGACGGGCGCACCGGCGGCACGGACGTGGACGGGCAACGAGTGACGATCGAGGGCCGCCCCTACGTGCTCGTGACCGAGCAGCGGTACGAGAGCCTGCTGCAGCGGCTGGCCGCGCCGCACCGGGAGAGCGGGCGGGACGAGCCGGCCGGCGGGCTCGAATGGATGCTCGCCCGGGCTGGCTTCGACGGCGAGCAGGTGCGCGGCGTGCTGCAGGCCCCCACCTTCGGTGCGCGGCTCCAGCGGCTCCGCCTGGGCCGGAAGCTCGATCAGATCGCGCTGGCCCGCCTGGCCGGCGTCAGCCAGACGATGGTGAGCAATCTCGAGAACGACAAGGTGGAACGGCCGTCCGCGCGGGCGCTGCACCGGCTCCTCGAATCGCTCGGGATGCCGGGCGCGGCCGCGTACTTCCTGATGGCGGCCCCGTGCGGCACGCCCGTGTTCCTGCCGCCTCCGGCCGCACGGCCCGTGCCGCCGCGCAAACTCGACTGAGCGGCTCGAGACGCGTGCCCGCCCCGGGACATCCGGGTCCGTTCCTCGAGGCCCGGGTCCTCGCCGGCTCGTTGGCGCCGGGTGGATCGTTTGTTTCCAATGACAGGACCACAGCGCTCGACGCCCCGCCGGTGCGGCGCCGGCTACGCGCCCATCAGGGATTACGCGGCGATCGGCGACGGCCGCACGGTTGCGCTCGTTGCCCGCGACGGCGCCATCGACTGGCTGTGTCTGCCCGACATGGACTCGCCGAGCGTGTTC
>DATLRO010000059.1:0-65579 GCA_035534615.1 Vicinamibacterales bacterium | reverse complement strand
CGACCAGTTGCTCGCGCACGTCTGGGGCTGCCGCTACAGCGGTGACACCCGCACGGTCGACGTACACGTCTGCCGGCTGCGCCGCAAGCTGCCGGCGCTCAGGCCATGCCTGCGCACGGTCAAGCACGTGGGGTACCGGCTCACGATTCCCGCTCAGACAGCCGCCGCCGGCCGACCGCTGCGAGAACCCAGGGGCGGGCCCTCGACGGGGCTCGGCACGACGCGATAATCGAGACCACGACTGCGTTTCAGAACCCGCGCCTGCATGGTCCCGTCCTCGGACGCTCCGCCCTGTCAGCCGCCATTCAGCGCGGATGGGTCGCACTCCGGCCGGCCGGACACCGGCGGCGCCGTGAAGCCGGGCGGCCGTGCTACTCTTCCTCACTTCGGCGGTCCGCTCTCCCATGCCGCTTTCCCGTACACTGGCCCGACAGGTCGCCTCGACGATCCGCGCGCGCGGCGAAGCGTATTTCTTTGCGCAGGCCGTGCGCACGATCGACACCGATGGCGGCATCATCCATGCCACGGTCCGCGGCACGGACGACTATGACGTCTGGCTCGAACCGTCCGGCCGCCGGCTGCACGTCGCCTGCACCTGCCCGTACTTTCTCGACCATTTCGAGGTCTGCAAGCACATCTGGGCCACGCTGCTCGCGGCCGAGGCGCGATCGCTGCCGTTGGCGCCGCGCGGCATCGCACCGGATCGTCTCGAGATCGATCCGGTGGATCCGGACGGGCTGAATGAAGAAGCGCCGGACGAGGACGCGGCTGGCGCGGATGACCACGAAAGAGGCGATGACCCCTGGGCCGACGAGGATCGGAGCGTCTGGACACCGGAACGGGCGCTCGCCGCGGCCGCGCACAAGGGGGGCGCGCAGTCATGGCGACAGTTGCTCGATGCCGTGGCACCCCGCGCGCCCGTGCAGCTGCCGCCGTCACACCAGGGCCCTCGGGCAGGCGAACTGATCTACGTGATCGACCTCCCAGGGTCGAGCGCCAGCGGCGCCGTAGTCATCGAGCTGATGACGCGCGATCGCAAGGCGAACGGCGAGTGGCGGAAACCACGGCCGGTGCGTCTGTCGCCCGACGCGATCCGGGCGCTGCCCGGTCGGACCGATCGGGAGGTGCTCGAGCGCCTCTGCGGAGCCGACGGGGATACCGGCTGGGCGACCTGGGGGGCTCTCGGACGGGAGCTGTCACGGGTCCGGCTGCACGGCGTCCTTCTCACCGAGACGCTGCCCCGGCTCTGCGCCACCGGACGCTGCCTGCTCCGCCGGGAGGCCGGCGCCAGCCAACGGTCTGGCGCGTCAGTGCTCGTCCCGATCGTGTGGGAGGCGGGCGAGCCCTGGGTGTTCACGGTCGGCATTCAGGCCGGCAACGCGCCCGGCAGCTATCGCCTCGACGGCTGGTTCGCGCGCGGCGAGGAGCGGATGGCGCTGACGGACCCGTTGCTCATCCATCCCGATGGAGTGCTGATCACCGGCAGTCGTGCCGCATCGTTCGACGGCGGCGGCGACTTCGCCTGGCTGGTCGCGCTTCACCGCAGCGGCGCGATCACGGTGCCCGCCAGCGCGCAGCGCCGGCTCATGGACGCCCTGCTCGGACCGGGCCCGCGATTCGCCGAGCTGCCGCCCGAGCTGCGGATCGAGATCGTCCCTGGTCGTCCGGAGCCGCGCCTGCGCCTCTGGCCGATGCCGTCCGCCCGCGACCAGCTGGCCGCCGAGCCGGCGTTCGATTACGACGGCACGACGGTGGCCCCTGCGACACCGAACCCGGTGGTGCGGACCGTGGACGCCGCGCGGGCCATCCGTCGTGACCTCGAAGCCGAACGGAGCGTGATGGACCGGCTGCCGGCCCTGGGCTTTCGATACGGATTCAACCCGGAGACGCGCGGGCCGGTGCTTCAACTGGCGGCGAAGCGGCTGCCGGAGGTGGCCCGCCAGCTCCTCGATGAAGGGTGGCAGGTCGAAGCGTCCGGTCTGCGATACCGTCGTCCCGGGACGGCCACGCTGGCCGTCCGATCCGGCATCGACTGGTTCGAGCTCCACGGCAGCGTGGAGTACGAGGGGCAAACGGCTGCCCTGCCCGATCTGCTGGCCGCCCTCGACCGCGGCGAGTCGTTCGTGAAGCTGGGGGACGGAACGGTCGGGTTGCTACCGGAAGAGTGGCTGAACCGCCAGCGCTCGATCGCCGCGCTCGGCACCCGCCACGGCGATCTCGTCCGGTTCAGGAGGCCGCAGGCGGCGCTGCTCGACGCGCTGATCGCAGCACAGCCTCACGTGACTTGTGACGAGACGTTCGCGCGTGTCCGCCGCGAGCTGCAGGCGTTCGACGGCATCCGCGCGCAGGATCCTCCGGCCAGCTTCACCGGCGTGTTGCGCAGCTATCAGCGCGAGGGGCTCGGCTGGCTGACGTTTCTGCAGCGATTCGGTTTCGGCGGCTGCCTGGCGGACGACATGGGGCTGGGCAAGACGGTGATGGTGCTCGCCCTGCTCGACAGCAGGCGGCAGGCGCGGGCGCGCGGCCGCCGCCAGCCGTCGCTGGTCGTCGCTCCACGCTCGCTCATCTTCAACTGGCGACAGGAAGCGGCGCGCTTCACCCCCGGCCTGCGCGTGCTCGAGTACACCGGAACCGGGCGGCACGCGCTGCGCGAGCAGTTCTCCCGGCACGATGTCGTGCTCACCACCTACGGGACCATCCGGCGCGATGCGACCGCCCTCGCCTCGATGCCGTTCGACTACGTCGTCCTGGACGAGGCGCAGGCGGTCAAGAACGCGGCGAGCCTCTCGGCGAAGGCGACGCGCCTGCTGACCGCACAGCATCGGCTCGCGCTGAGCGGCACCCCGATCGAAAACCATCTCGGGGAGCTCTGGAGCCTGTTCGAGTTCCTCAACCCTGGTCTGCTCGGCTCGGCGGCAGGCTTCGACCGGGCACGGGCCGGATTGCCTCCAGGCGAGGAGGAGATCGCCGTGCTGGCACGGGGACTGCAGCCGTTCATCCTCCGGCGCACGAAGGAGCAGGTGGCGCCCGAGCTGCCGCGGAAGACGGAGCAGACGCTGTACTGCGAGCTGGAGCGCCCCCAGCGGGCACTCTACGACGAGCTGCGCGCGCACTATCGCGCGACGCTTCTCGGCGAAGCCGATCGCCAGAGCCTCGGCCGCCGCAAGCTGCAGGTGCTCGAGGCGCTGCTGCGCCTCCGCCAGGCGGCCTGCCATCCCGGGCTCATCGATCGGCGCCGCCTGCGGGAGGCTTCCGCCAAGCTGGACGTGCTGGTCCCTCGCCTGACCGAGGCGGTACAGGAGGGGCACAAGACCCTGATCTTTTCGCAGTTCACGAGCCTGCTGGCGATTCTGCGCACGCGGCTCGATGCTGATGGCGTGACGTACGAGTACCTGGACGGTCGCACGCGGGATCGCGGCGCGAAGGTGGAACGGTTTCAGGCCGATCCCTCCTGCCGCCTGTTCCTGATCAGCTTGAAGGCGGGTGGGCTGGGTCTGAACCTGACGGCCGCCGACTACGTGTTCCTGCTCGACCCGTGGTGGAATCCGGCCGTGGAGGCCCAGGCGATCGATCGGGCGCACCGGATCGGCCAGACGCAGCACGTCTTCGCGTACCGGCTCATCGCGCGGGATACGGTCGAGGAGCGGGTCCTCGAACTGCAGCAGAAGAAGCGCGCGCTGGCCGACGCGATCCTGCGCGCCGACAGCAGCCTCATCCGCGACCTGCGGCGCGAAGACCTGGAACTGCTGCTGTCCTGAGGGCTGGATGCCGGCCGTTGCGATCCGCTACTGCTTCGTCAGCGTCTCCGTGCCGCTGATCGGCCCGAAACAGGTCGTCCCGGAGTAGGGAATGGCGATCGTCGTCGGCGTGCTGAGCGTCGCCGTGCCGTTCAGCGTGAACGGGCAGGCCGGCAGCCCCGGCTCGGTCGCCTGACCGGTCGCCGTCCACGTCACGCTCGTGCCGCTCAGCGTGCCGCTGGCCGTGCCGCTCAGCGCGACCCCGCCGGCGCAGGTCGCCGAGAACGTCCCGCTGGCGGTCTGCCCGCTCGAACTCGTCACCGCCCACTGGAAGTTGCCGCACGCCTGCGGCGTCGGATACGAGGTCGTCACGGTCCCGGTCGACGCCCAGTTGCCCATGAGCGTCGCCAGCGACAACGTGTCGGGGCTGGTCGGCGAGTTGGTGTTCTGGAACACGCAGCCAGCCAACAGAACCGTCAGCGCGATGACTGTTGGGGCGGTCAGATGGGATGGACGCATGGAGCACCTCGTGGCACGTGATCGTATCGGCTGCTACGAGCAAGATGTGCACCATTGTTCAATCCGCATGGGGCCCCACCCCCATCCGCTGCCGTCGGTCTTCGACTTCGCTCAGGCCGACCCTGAGCCTGTCGAAGGGTCGCTCGCTCCGGATTTTGATATCAGGGCCTTTGCTGCTTCGGGTGGCACTTGAGGCGACTCAATCCGACTGGGCAATTCTTACCTGCGGATCGGATGTCGCAGGCCCGCGAGATAGTCGCGCAGCCCTTCCTGCGTGCTCCGGAACGCCAGTTCGCTCCACGGAATCGCTTCCTCCGTGAACTCGGCCGCCTCGAGGCACTCCTCGTCCACGCAGAGCGAGCCGCCGACCACCGTGGCGGCATAGACGATGATGACGGGCGTCCGGCCGGTGTACGAGTAGATGTTGACCAGCCCTTCCAGCCGGACGTCCAGGCCGGACTCCTCGCGCGCCTCGCGGAGTGCGGCCGCCTCGAGCGCCTCGCCCCGGTCCACGTAGCCGCCGGGAAACACCCACTTGCCGTACCCCGGCTCGATGGCGCGCCGCACCAGCACGATCCGGCCGCTCCCGGCCCGGATGACCGTGCCGACGGCGATCTTCGGATCGAGGTAGAAGACGAACTCGCACCGGGTGCACACCAGCCGCTCGGGCTCGGTCGGCTTCAGCAGCCGGCGGTCGAGCGGCGCGCCGCAGCGCGGGCAGAACCGGAAGGTCTGCGCGTCGTCGTGAACGTGGGGATGGTCGGCCACCGGAACCAGTGTACAACCGCCCCAAATCTCCCCCGATCTTTTCTATAATTTACCCATGGCTATTCTGAAAGTGGCGCGCATGGGTCACCCGGTGCTGCGGACGCGCGCGCAGGCGGTCGACCGCCGCGACCTCAAGAGTCCGAGGATCCAGCGCCTCATCGACGACATGATCGAGACGATGCACGAGTATCGCGGCGTCGGGCTGGCGGCGCCGCAGGTGCACGAGGAGCTGCGGATCTTCCTGGCGGTCGTCGAGGACGGGGACGAGAAGGAGACGCTCCTCCGTCCGACGGTGGTCGTCAATCCGGAACTGACGATGAGCGGGGAGACGGTCGAGGACTGGGAAGGCTGCCTGAGCATCCCCGACATCCGGGGCAAGGTGTCGCGGCCGAAGGAGACCCACCTGCGCGGGCTCGATCGCCACGGCGCGCCGCTCGAGCTCAGGCTCCGCGACTACCCGGCGCGCGTCGTCCAGCACGAGTACGACCATCTCGACGGCATCCTGTTCTTCGACCGGATGCGATCGTTCGAGACGCTGACGTTCCTCGACGAATACGGAAAGTTCTGGAGCCGGGACCGGGACGACTAGCGCGCGCGCGGTCGCCCTACTCCTGCCCGGCCCCGCCGCGGAGCCGCCGCCGCTCGCCGGCCCGCTCGGCGTTCAGCCGTTCCAGTTCGACCACCGAGTGATCGGCGAACGTCATGGCGGCCGCGATCGCGCGGTGGCCCGCCTGCCCGGCAATCAGCCGGTGCATCGCCTGGCAGACGCGGCGGTAGGCCGGGTGCCCCTGGGGCGCCGTGCGCAGCTCGATCAGGTGCATCGCCTCGCGGGCGTTCATTTCGACGTAGAAGCGGACGCGATAGGCCATCGCCACGGCATACGGCGCCACGGGCGCCAGGCCGCCGTCGCGGAGCGCTTCGTAGAGCCCGGCCGATTCGTCCATGACCCGCCGCCAGTCGTCCAGCGCGCCGGCCTCTTCGAGCGCCGCCGGCTCGGTGTACCCGTGGCGCGTCCCGAGCGGCTGCCATTCGATCGTCAGCAGGCGATGGCGCTGCAGGTCGCGGAACGCGCCGTAGTCGGTGAGGATGTCGAAGCGGTACGAGGTCCGCTCGAACGCCCTGCCGGGGCGATGGCGGCGGTTGGCCCGCTCGCCGACGTACGCCCGCAGGACCGCCGCCCGATCGTCCGGCGTCAGGCGCCGCGCGAGCGCCTGCAGCCGGGCGTCCGGCAGATCGCAAGACGAGTACAGCGCGGCCGCCACGACCTTGGCCTCCCCGTCCGGATCGAAGTCGGTGAGCGTCACCTCCTCGCCCGGGCCGTCCGACGCGGCCGGTTCGCGCGCGGTCAGCCGGTCGGCCACCTCCTGCGTCGCGTCGCGTGTCGCGGCCAGGTAGGTGGACCAGCGGCCGCCGCGCTCGGGCTGATCGACGCGCAGCAGAAAGGCGGGGATGACGACGCGCAGCTCGGCGAGCATCTGGTCGGCGCAGGCGCGGACTTCGTGCAGCGGGCTGGCGCGCATCCGGAGGAGCAGCGCTTCGTACGCCTGGCCGGTCCCGAACAGGCCGACGTTCGACCGGGTCGCCGCCGGCAGCAGGCCGCGCAGCGTGTCGAGCGCCTTCGCCCGGATGGCGGCGCGGTAGACGCCGTCGCTGTCGGCCGGATCCCGGGGATAGCGGCGCTGGAAATGCTCCTGCATCGGGCCGATCCAGCGGGCGTAGGTGTCGAACGCCAGGTCGAGCGCCGCCACGTAGCGATCGCGCAGCGGCGACGCCTCGATCTCGGCCGGAACGAGGTACTTCCAGCGGCCGCCCGGCCGGTCGGTGTACGGCACGTACCGGGTCGACTGCTCGAGGTAGGCCATCAGCCGGCCCCACTCGAGCACCTTGGTCAGCACGTTCGAGGCCCCCTCGCACGCGAGGTGGGCGCCGCCGAGCTGCGCGACCGAATCGTCGCCGTAGTCGTTGAAGACCTTCGTGTACAGCCGTTCGGCCCGCTCGACACCGACGGCCGGCCCGGCATCGCCGGTCCGGCCGGCCATCTCGCCGAGGAACTCGTCGAGAAAGAGCCGGCGCAGCGACTTCGCCGATCGGGAGTAGCGGGCGAACAGCGCCCCTTTCACGGTGTCCGGCAGGTTGGTCAGCGCGAACACCGGCCGGTCGGTGTTCGTGAAGTACGGCGCCAGCGCGCCGCGCTCGTCGGGCGTGAACTCCTCGGTCGTCCCGGTGTCGGTCACGACGTAATTCATCTCACGCAGGGGCGCCTGCGTCAACCGGGGGCCGGCGGCCGGAGCGCCGGGAGGGCGGGACCGCCCGCGCGCCCTTGCGGTAGACTGAAGGGCAGAGGAGCGTCGAGCGTCGGCCATGCCGAAAGCACCGTTTTCGCACCAGGTGGAAGTCCGGTTCCGCGACTGCGACCCGATGGGGCACGTGAACCACGCGGTCTACCTGACGTACCTGGAACAGGCCAGGTTCGCCTATTGGCGGGCGCTGACGGCCGCCCGGCCCGGCCCGGGCGCCGGCATCATCATCGCGCGGGCCGAATGCGATTTCCGCTCCCCGGTCGTCGTGGGCGACCGGGTGGACGTGCGGCTGTGGGTCAGCCACGTCGGCCGATCGAGCTTCACGCTGGACTACGAGATCGTGCACGCGGGGGACGGGCGGATGGTGGCGACGGCGCGGACGGTGATCGTCACCTACGATTACGCGGCCGGGCGCTCGATGCCGATTCCGGACGACATGCGCGCGCTGCTCGATCAGGGCCGGCTGGATCCGGTCGGCGGCTGAACCGGCGGCGGAGGAACGGACCATGAGCGAGGTTTACATCTTCGGCAAGGACACCTGACCGTACACGCAAGCCGCCCGTGACGATTACAGAAGGCGGCATGTCGTGTTCGAGTACGTCAACGTCAGGAAGGACCGGGCGGGACTCGAACGCATGCTGCACTACACGCATGGCGGCCGGTCGGTGCCGGTCATCGTCGAAGACGGCAAGGTGACCGTCGGCTTCGGCGGCACCTGAGGCGTGTGACGGCCGCCGTGCGCGGCCAGGCGGGTGGCGGGACGCGGCCCCGGATTGATGGAATCGATCAGCCTTCACGCGTACAACCCGGGTCCGATGACCGGCGCCGGGAACCAGACGTATCTGATACCGGGCCGGCGGCCGGTGCTGATCGACGCCGGGACGGGCGATCCACGGCACCTGGACGCGATCGCGCGCGAGCTGGAGGCGCGCCGGATGGCGCTCGCGGCGGTGCTGGTGACGCACGCCCACGGCGATCACGCCTCGGGCGCCGAGGCGATCGCGCGGCGGTGGCCGGACGTGGCGTTCTTCAAGTACCCGAACCCCGAGCGCGACGCCCGGTACCCCGTGCCCTGGCAGCCGATCGCCGACGGCGAGCGGATTCCGGCCGGTGACGCCGCGCTGACGGCTGTGCACACGCCAGGCCACGCGCCCGATCACCTGGCCTTCCTGGACGAGGGGGCGCGCACGCTCTATTGTGGCGACCTGGCCGTCCTGGGCAGTACGGTGGTCATCCTGTACAGTCAGGGCGGCCGCCTCGGGGAGTACCTCGGATCGCTGCGCCGTGTGCTCGCGCTGGAGCCGCATCGGATGCTGCCGGCGCACGGCCCGGTCATCGAGGATCCGCGCGCGCTGCTGCTGGCGTACCTGGCGCACCGGCAGGAGCGCGAGGCGCAGGTGCTCGATGCGCTCGCGCACGGCTGCGCGACCATCGAGGCGATGGTCGCGCGCATCTACCCCGACGTGCCGCCGGCGCTCCGGCGCATGGCGGGCGAGAGCGTGCGGGCGCATCTGGCCAAGCTGCAGGACGAAGGCCGGGTCGACGCGCGCGGCGACTCGTTCCGGCTGCGGGCCGCCGCGGCCGGGTTCGTGCCGGACCGGGCGTCCGGGGCATCGTCTTCCTGAGGGCCTGCCGGCAGGCCGAGTTCCGATTCGACGCGACTCTTCAGGCGACAAGCGAGGCAGTCATGGACAACGTCATCGATTTCATCAACGTGAACCGCGATCGGTACCTGGACGAGCTCAAGGCGTTTCTCGCCATTCCGAGCGTGAGCGCGCTGCCGGAGCACGACGCCGACGTCCGGCGCTGCGCCGAGTGGACGGCCGACGAGATGCGGCGCATCGGTCTTCAGAACGTCCGCCTCGTCGAGACGCCCGGCAAGCCGGTGGTGTACGGCGACTGGCTGGGCGCGCCCGGCGCGCCGACGATGCTGTTCTACGGCCACTACGACGTGCAGCCGGTCGATCCGATCGAGCTGTGGGAGTCGCCGCCGTTCGACGCGACGGTGCGGGACGGCGAGCTGTACGCCCGGGGCGCGGCCGACGACAAGGGACAGGTCTTCATGCACCTCAAGGCGATCGAGGCGCACCTGAAGCAGACGGGCCGGCTGCCGATCAACGTCAGGCTGATCCTCGAGGGCGAAGAGGAGGTCGGCAGCGTGAACCTGGACGACTTCGTCCGGGCCCACAAGGCCGAACTGCAGGCCGACGTCGTCGTCATCTCGGATTCGCCGATGTTCGACCGCGGCATCCCGTCCATCTGCTACGGCCTGCGCGGGCTGGCGTACTTCCAGATCGACCTGCGCGGCACGAAGAGTGATCTCCATTCCGGCTCGTTCGGCGGCGCGGTGGCCAACCCGGCCTTCGTCCTGGCGCAGATGATCGCGCAGATGAAGGACCGCAGCGGCCGCATCAAGGTGCCCGGGTTCTACGACGATGTGCGGCCGCTCAGCGACGCGGAGCGGGCGGAGTACCGGAAGCTGCCGTTCAACGAGACCCGCTACCGGAAGGAGCTCGGCGCCCCGAAGCTGTTCGGCGAGACCGGCTACACCACGCTCGAGCGGATCTGGGGCCGCCCGACGCTCGAGGTGAACGGCCTGCTGTCCGGCTTCACCGGCGAAGGCGCCAAGACCGTCATCCCGGCCGTCGCGATGGCGAAGATCAGCATGCGGCTGGTGCCCAACCAGGATCCCGGCCGGATCGCCACGCAGTTCGCCGACTACGTCCGGAAGATCGCCCCGAAGACGGTCGAGGTCAAGATCACCCGCATGCACGGCGGCAAGCCCTGGATGACGTCGTTCGACAACCCGTTCGTGCGGGCCGCCGGCCGCGCCATCGAGCAGGGATTCGGCAAGGCACCGGTGTTCACCCGCGAAGGCGGCTCGATTCCGGTCGTCTCGACGTTCCAGGAGGAGCTCGGCGTGCCGTCGGTCCTGTTCGGCGTCGGCCTGCCGGACGAGAACGCCCACGCGCCGAACGAGAAGATCGACCTGGGCAACTTCCACAACGGCGTGATCGCGTCGGCGTGTCTCTACCGGGAGTTGGCCGGCGTGACGGCGTAAAATCGGGGACGGGTTATGTCACGATCCCGTGACATAACCCGTCCCCACATCTCAAGATGGCGCGGATCGAACACCTGCTCGACCGCCTCGAGGTCTTCTATGGGCCGCTGAAGCCGCCGCCGCGCGATCCCTTCACGCTGTTCGTGTGGGAAGTCGTGTCGGTCCACGCCGCGCCCGGCCGGCGCGATGCGGCGCTGGCGGCCCTGAGGCGGATTCCGGCGCTGACGCCGGACGCCATGTGGAAGGCACCGCGCGGCAAGCTCGAGCCGGCGCTCCGGCTGGCGGGACCGTACGTCGAGCAGCGGCTGCGGGCCCTGCGCGCCGGCGTCGACCTGTTCCGCCGGACGCCCGACCTGCCGACGATCCTCCGGGGCCCGCTGCCGGCCGCGCGGCGGGCGCTGCGGCCGTTCCCGCACCTGGGCGAGGCCGAAACCCACCGCCTGCTGCTGTTCGCCACGGATCACGTGGTGCTGCCGGTCGATGCCCGCATCTGCCGCACCGGCCTCCGCCTGGGCTACGGGCGCGAGGAGGACGATTTCCGGCGGACGGTGCGCGTGGTGCGGCGGCGCCTCGCCGCCGAGCTGCCCCGGAGCGCCGCGGCGTACCGGAGGGCGGCGCTGTACCTCTCCCACCACGGCGGCGCCACCTGCACCGAGGCGAACCCGCACTGCCCGGTCTGTCCCCTGTTGAGCGAGTGCCCGGACGGGAGGAGGCGGATGGCGGCCGGCGCCCGGCCGCCGGTCAGTTGAAGCTGGCCACGCGGCGGCGGAGCGCCTTGACGTGCTCCCAGATCTGCGCCTGCTCGTCGCGGCCGGGCGGGTCGGTCTGGGCGGACGAGGCGAGGCGGAGGTACTCCTGCAGGTCGCGGAGCGCGGCCGAGAAATCGTTGAGATGGTAGGCGAGCAGGCCGCGATCGCGCAGCTCGGTCAGCGCCGACGGGGTCAGCGCCAGCAGCAGTTCGGTGACCTGGCGGGCCTGCGGGAACGAATGCATGTTGACGTAGACGTGCTTCAGGTTCAGCAGCATCCGGACGAGGATCTGCGTCTTCGTGGCCGGCGCCAGCAGGTGCGGCGCGAGAATCGCCTCGTCGCCGATGTGCCGGCGGAGCAGCTCCCGGCAGTCGCGCTCCGACAGTCGGGCCCCGCCGTGGAACGCGTCGATGATGACGTCGCGCCCCTCGTCCGCGACCGCCGGCCCGGCCGGATAGCACACCAGGAAGTGGCCCGGGAAGTTCACCCCCTCGACCCGCAGCCCGGCCCGGCGCGCCACTTCCATGTAGACCACCGCCAGCGAAATGGGGATGCCGGTCCGGCGGTCGAGGACCTCGTTCAGGCAGCTGTTCCGCGGGTCCTCGTAGTGCGCCCGGTTGCCGACGAAGCCCTGCTCCTCGAACAGGTAGCCGTTCATCACGGCGATCCGGTCGAGCACCGGCAGGTCGTCCGCCGCGGGCCGCTCGTGGACCGGGGCGCCGGCGGCCTGCAGCCGCCGGCCGACCTCGGCGCCCATGGCGTCGAGGCGGTCGAGGTACGGTGTCGCGTCGAGGTGGGGATATTCGAGCCGGGCGATCATGAGCGCGGCCGGCGCGAGCCCGGGCTCGGGGCTCGACGCGATCTGCGCGAAGCGCTTCGGGAGTTCCTGCCGCATGAAATCAGAATAGCCTATCGGGCGAGCGCCTGCAGCCGGGCGGCCGTGATGGCGTCGAGATTCGGCACCACGAGATCGGCCTCGTGCAGCGCGGCCGCATCGTAGGAGTGCGTCACGCCGATCGTGCGCAGGCCGGCGGCGCGCGCCGACTGGATGCCCCACAGCGAATCCTCGATGGCCACCGCCCGGCCGGCCTCGATGGCGATGCCGGTCGTCCGGCGCAGCTCGTCGAGCGCCCGCAGGTACGGATCGGGCGCGGGCTTGCTCTTCGGCGTGTCTTCCGCCGCAACGACGAGCTGGAAGTACCCGCGCAGGCCGGCCTGCGCGAGGACGAGATCGATCTCGCGCCGGAGCGCGCCGGAGGCGACGGCGAGCGGCCACTGGGCGGCACAGCGGCGCACGCACTCGATCGCGCCGGGGAACAGCAGGGCGCCGGCCGCCTCGAGCGCCTCGAACCGCTGCGCCTTGCGCGCGACGAAGTCGCGGAGGGCCTCCTCGTCCAGCGTCCGGCCGCTGTCGCGCGCGATCGCGCGGAACGCGCCGGCATCGTCGTACCCGAGGTACCGGGCGTAGTAATCCATCTCCGTGAGGGTGATGCCCGCGTCCGCCAGGATGTCCTGGTACGCGCGCAGGTGCAGCGGCTCGGTGTCCGCGATCACGCCGTCGAAGTCGAACACGACCGCCTGGAGCATCGGATCGGGCATCGGGCGATCAGGCGCCGGGCGCCGCGCCGCTGGGCAGCCGCTCACCGGCCCGGATCGCCACCGGCAGGCGGTTCTGCGGCGGCGGATAGGGACAGTCGTAGCCCGTGTTGTAGCAGCAGTACGGGTTGTAGGCGAAGTTGAAATCGATGACGTAGATGCCGGTGGGCGTCCGGGTGAGATCCAGATAGCGTCCGCCGGCGTACGTCTCCTTGCCGCTGGTGAGATCGGTGAACGGCACGAACAGGCGGTCGGCGTTCGGCGAGCCTTCCTCCACGAAGGCCGTCAGCGTCATCGAGCGGCCCTGGAGCTCGAATTCCAGCGTGCCGTACTCCTGCATCCGCCGGATCAGCCCCGTGGACGTCTGGATCTGCATGATGTCGCCGGTCGGCGCCGGCTCCAGGACGGCCGGGACCCGGTACGCCGGGTTCGGCGGGTAGTACCGCAGCGGCAGCATCGTCGCCCGCGCGGCGGCCGGAATCGGCGAGTCGGCGTCGGTGCGGAACGCGGCATCCTTCTCCGCCCGGAACGCCAGCAGCTGCTTGACGTACTGCCGGGTCGTGTCGGGCGGGGCCTGGGTCGTGCAGGCGCCGACCGCCAGCACACCGGCGAGCACCAGCAGGCGCCAGACGGGCCGGCCGCGGGGCCGTCGGCGCAGGGGAGGGGTGGCAGTCACGGACATGATGCGGCTCACCGTTCGGCGAAGATGTACCCGCCCCGGGCCGTCGTCTCTTCGGCGATCCGGCGCCGGAGCGACACGGTGTCGATCGGCGTGACCTTGAGCAGCCGGCGCAGCGCGGCCAGCTGCGTGCGGAGCGTGTCGCCGTCAGCCATCGCCGCCAGCGCGCATTTCGCGCTCGCGTCGATCCGCGCGGCCGCGTCGTTGACGAAGATGCGGGCGGCGTCGACCTGCCGCCCGGCCGAGGCGACCTGCCGGCGCGAGCTGTCCAGCGCCCGCAGCACCGCGCTCTCCGCGCCGTACACGTCCATCAGGATGTCGGCGATGTACATCAGCACTTCCTGCTGGTCGGTCAGGCCCTGTCCGTACCGCTGCATGGCGAGGCCGAGGGCCATCAGCGCGACCTTCTTGAACGCCGCGACCGCCCGGCGCTCCTCGTCGAGCGGGCCGCCGGTGCCGGGCGCCGGCGCGGCCGGCGGCTCCAGGATCTCCTCCTGCAGCTTCTTCGCCGCGGCGATGAGCGGCAGATCGCCCTTGACCGCCCGGCGGACGAGCATGCCGGGGATCAGCATCCGGTTGATCTCGTTGGTCCCCTCGAAGATCCGGTTCACGCGGGCATCGCGATAGTGCCCTTCGGCCGGGTAGTCGGCGACGAAGCCGTTGCCGCCGTGGATCTGCACGTTCTCGTCCAGCACGTAGTCCAGCATCTCGCTGCCGGCCACCTTCGCGATCGACGCCTCGACCGCGTATTCCTCGACGGCCGCGAGCACCGGCGCGCTGTCGTCCGGATCGTGCGACGTCGCGGCGAGCACGGCGTCGATCAGGCCGGCCGTCCGGTAGATGCTGCTCTCGATCGCGAACTGCCGGACGGTCATCTCCGCCAGCTTGTACTTGATGGCGCCGAAGGCGGCGATCGGCTGTCCGAACTGCTTCCGCTGCGCGGCGTACTTCGCCGCCTCGCCGATGGCGGTCCGCGCGCCGCCGCTGCACATCGCCCCGAGCTTGAACCGCCCGAAGTTCAGGACGTTGAACGCGACCTTGTGCCCCTTGCCGACCTCGCCGAGCAGGTTCTCCGCCGGCACGCGCACGTCCTGGAGGATGAGCGGCGTCGTGGACGAGCCGAACAGGCCCATCTTGTGCTCTTCCTTGCCGTTGCTCACCCCGGCGAACGCCCGCTCGACGATGAAGGCGGTGAACTGCTCGCCGTCGACCTTGGCGAACACGATGAACAGATCGGCGAAACCGCCGTTCGTGATCCACATCTTCTCGCCGCTCAGCACGTAGCTGCCGTCGGGCTGGCGCGTGGCGCGCGCCTTGGCCCCCAGCGCGTCCGACCCGGACCCGGGCTCGCTCAACGCGTACGCGCCGACCAGCTCGCCGCTCAGCAGCCGCGGCAGGTACCGCTGCTTCTGCGCCTCCGTGCCGAACAGCACCATCGGCAGCACCGTCAGGTTCGCCTGGGCGCCGAACGTCGCGGCGAACGACGCGCAGGCGGCGATCCGCTCGCTGACGAGGAGCGACGTCACCTTGTCGAGTCCGACGCCGCCGTACATCTCCGGCACGTCCACGCCCAGCAGCCCGAGCTCGCCGCACCTCGCAATCAGGCTCCGGGCGACCGCCCACTCCTTCTTCTCCAGCCGCTCGA
This sequence comes from Vicinamibacterales bacterium, assembly GCA_035534615.1. GTDB lineage: Bacteria > Acidobacteriota > Vicinamibacteria > Vicinamibacterales > CAVVIG01 > JAGWRA01. The sequence goes on along the minus strand of DATLRO010000059.1, from coordinate 50,525 downwards.
GCTGGGGCAGCACTTCCTGCTGCACGAACTCGTCGGCCGTGCGCGCGATGAGCCGCTGCTCCTCCGAGAGCTGCTCGGGCGTGAAGATCGACTCCGGCTCGACCGCGTCGAGCAGCCAGGCGCCGCCGCGGCGTGACGGGGTGGATACGGGGGCGTTCATCGCAGACCTCTCACATGAGTGAAGACGGACGCGGGGAGCCGCGCCCGTCACGTCCTATTGTCTCAAAAACCGGCCATGCCGTGATCGCGCCGGCGCCGCTCGACCATTCCGGCGGCAGCCACCCCCGACGCGCGCGCTCGGCGCCGGCGCCTCGCGCGGGCCGCGGGCGCTGTGACCTGGTAAGGCCGGTCGCGCGCGCGCCGGTGCCGGCGTCAGAGCCGCTCGAAAATTCCGGCGGCTCCCATGCCGCCCCCAACGCACATGGTGACCAGGCCGTATCGGGCCTGGCGGCGCCGCATCTCGTAGAGCAACGAGGTCGTCAGGCGCGCGCCCGTGCAGCCCAGCGGGTGCCCGAGGGCGATCGCGCCGCCGTTCGGATTCAGGCGCGCGGGATCGATCGGCAGCTCCTGCAGGCAGGCCAGCACCTGCGATGCGAACGCCTCGTTGAGCTCGACCAGGTCGATCTGGTCGAGCGTCAGGCCGGCGATCTTCAGGGCCTTGTGCACCGCCGGGACCGGGCCGAGACCGAAGAGCTCCGGCTTGACGCCTGCGGTGGCGAACGCGACCAGCCGGGCGAGCGGCGCCAGCCCCAGCGCGCGCGCCCGCTCGCCCGACATCACGACCAGCGCGGCGGCGCCGTCGCTCATCTGGGACGAGTTGCCGGCGGTGACCGTTCCGCCGGCGTGGAACGCCGGCTTCAGCTTCGCCAGCGCGTCGGCCGAGGTGTCGCGGCGCGGGCCTTCGTCCGTGTCGAAGGTCACTTCGCGGACGGCCGGCGCGCCGGCGCCGGCGCCCGGCTCGACGAGCCGGACGGCCAGCGGCACGATCTCGTCGCGGAACCGGCCGTCCGCGATCGCGGCGACGGCCAGTTGATGGCTGCGCAGCGCGAAGGCGTCCTGGTCCTCGCGCGACACGTGCGACTCCCGCGCGTGATTCTCGGCCACCAGCCCGGTCGACAGATAGACGTCCGGGTAGTGCGCGACCAGCCAGGGATTCGGCGCGATCTTGTGGCCGCCCATCGGCACGAGGCTCATCGATTCGGTGCCGCCCGCGATGATCGTCTGCGCGAAGCCGCACATGATCCGCTCGGCCGCGAAGGCCACCGACTGGAGCCCGGACGAGCAGAACCGGTTCACGGTCACGGCCGGCGCACTGACCGGCAGGCCGGCGCGCAGGGCGGCGATCCGTGCCACGTTCAGCCCCTGCTCGGCCTCCGGCATCGCGCAGCCCATGATGACGTCGTCGATCTCGACGGGATCCACGCCGGGCGCGCGGCGCAGCACCTCGCCGATCACGGCTGCCGCCATCTCGTCCGGTCTCGTCGTCCGCAGCGTGCCGCCCGGCGCCTTGCCGATGGCCGTCCGGACCGCCGCCACAATCACCGCGTCGTGCATGACATCCTCCACCGGACGCCCCTCCGGGCGCCCGAGTCCGCGATCTCAGGCCGTGTAGTCCGCCAGCAGCTCCTCGATGGCGTCGCCGACCTGGCTCGCCTGGCCGTCGAACAGGTGGTTCGCGCCGTCGATGACCACCAGCTCCTTCGGCTCGAGCAGCTGGGCGTAGAACTGCCGCAGCACCCGCAGCGGGCAGATCTCGTCCCGTTCGCCCTGGATGAAGAACTTCGGTTTGCGGCTCTCGCGCAGCGCCGTGAAGTCGTACTTGTCCAGCGGCGGCGCGATGCCGATGAGCGCCGACACGCGGTCGTCGGTCGCGCCGGCGGTGAGCGCAACCCAGGATCCGAACGAGAATCCGGCCGCCCACAGCGGCACGCCGGGATGCCGGTCCGCCATGAACGTCAGCCCGGCGCGGAAGTCGTCCATCTCCCCCGGGCCGTTGTCGAACGCGCCGGCGCTGCGGCCGACGCCCCGGAAGTTGAACCGGAGGACGGCGCAGCCGATCCGGCTGAGCGCCTTCGCCGCCTGGAACACCGCCTTCGTGTGCATCGTGCCGCCGTAGAGCGGATGCGGGTGGGCGAAGACCACCGCCGCCCGCGGCGCCGCGCCGGCGGGCAGGCCGCCCGCTTCGTCCAGCAGCGCCTCGAGCGTGCCGACCGGACCCTCGATCTCCCGGATGATGTCTGTCATGCGTCAGCGTCCCGTTGTCCGTTCCGTCCGGAGCCGGCCGTCAGGGCCGGGCCGATCCGTTGATGAACTCGCCCACGAGCTCGGCAAAGCGGTCGGGCCTGGTCACGAGGCCCACGTGGCCCGTCCGCTCGATCGTGGCGGCGCGGGCGTTGCGAATCAGTCCGACGTACTCGCGCGTCGCGGCGGCCGGGACGATGGTGTCGAGCGCGTCCTCGCCGGTGATCACCAGCGTCGGCGCCGAGATCCGGCGGCAGGCGTCGGTCAGGTCGACGCGGGCCATCAGTCGCGCGCGCTCGGCCATCTGGCGCGGTGAAACGGGCGCCGTCAGCAGCGTCATCAGCTGCCGGGCGGCGAACGCGACCCGGTCGCGCCGCCTCGGATAGGCCGCGCGAATCTCCGGCGCGAGGCGCGCCCGCGTGCCGGCGAGAAACGCCGGCGCGAACAGCAGCGGCCGCCGGAGGTACCGGTGCATCTGCGCATCGGGCGTCCAGCGCGGCCCCGCGGCCGACACCAGGATCAGGTGGCTGACGCGGCCGGGCCGATCGGCCGCGTACTGCACCGCCACCTCGCCGCCGGCCGACATGCCGCAGACGGCCGCCTGGGGCAGGCCGGCGCGATCCAGGAGCCGGTCGATCCGCGCGACGTCGTGCGCGAAGCCGCGCGCGGGATCGAGTGGCGCGCCGCGATCCGCCGGCGCGCCGAGCGAGAACGACAGCACGCGGAAGCCGCGGGCCGCCAGCGTGTCGACCGTGCGCCGCATGAACTCCCAGCGGCTCTGGATGCCGGGAATCAGCAGGATAGCCGGCCCCTGCCCGCGATCGACGGTTCCCTGTGTGCCCATTGCGGATCCCGTCCCGGGGCCGGGGCAGCGCCCCGGCGACAAGCGAACATCCCCGGCGCGTGAGCGCCGGCGGCCCGCACCGCGGGCCGGCGAGGGCGCGGCGCGGGGCGAGGGGCCCCCGCGAGCGACCGAGCCGGGGTCCGGGGCAGCGCCCCGGCGAAAATCAGTTCCGCAGGGGCTTGCCGGTCTTCAGCATGTGCCGGATCCGATCCTGCGTCCGGCGTTCCCCGCAGAGCCGGAGGAACGCCTCGCGCTCGAGGTCGAGCAGGTACTGTTCGTCGACCGTCGTGGCGTGCGGCAGCGATCCGCCGGCGATCAGGCCGGCCAGCGTCCGTCCGAGCACGGCATCGTAGTCGCTCGCCTGCCCGGCGCGCCACGCGAGGTGGACGCCCAGCTCCAGCGCCGCCCGGACGTCCTCGCCGCCCACGAGGATCCGGTCCCGCCGGGCGGGCGGATGGTACCCGTCGCGGACCAGGGCCAGCGCGATCCGCTTCGCATCCGACAGCAGCCGGTCGCGGTTCATCGTGAGGCTGTCGGTGTCGCGCAGGTACCCGAGGCGCCGTGCGTCGGCGCCGCTCGTCGAGACCCGTCCGAGCGCCATGGTCTCGAACACGGGCCGGAACACGGAGAGCAGGTTCCGCCGTTCGTCGGCCGTCAGGTGCTCGGTGGCGCGCGCGGTCATCGCCGTCGTGCCGCCGCCGGCCGGAATGAGGCCGACGCCGACTTCGACGAGTCCCATGTAGGTCTCGGCGGCCGCCCGCACGTGCGCGCCGTGCAGCGCCAGCTCGCAGCCGCCGCCGAGCGCCAGGCCGGCCGGACAGACGACGACCGGGAACGGCGCATAGCGGAGCGCGAGCGTGGTGCGCTGGAACGTCCGCACCATCAGGTCGATTTCGTCCCAGTTCTGCTCCTCGGCTTCGAGCAGCACGAGCATCAGGTTGGCGCCGGCCGAGAAATTCGCCGCCTCGTTTCCGACGACGAGCGCGGAGAAGCTGCGGGTCGCCTCCGCGATCCCGGCGTTCAGCATCTCGATCACGTCGGCGCCGATCGTGTTCATCTTCGAATGGAACTCGACCGCCAGGACGCCGTCGCCGAGGTCGACGAGGCTGGCGCCCGCGTTGTGGCGGACCACCTGCCCGCGATCGCGCGCGGCGCGCAGAATCTGCAGGTCGGGTCCGGCCGGCGGCACCGGGCCTTCCCGGAACCGGTTCCGGCCCGCCTCGAGCAGGCGGGCGATCGGCGGCGGTGCCGGGACGGCGGGCGCCTCGTGCGACGCGTTCGCGGCCGACATCAGCTCGCGCAGGCCGAGGGCATCGCACGTTTCGAACGGGCCGAGCTCCCAGCCGAAGCCCCACTGCATCGCGCGATCCACGTCGTCGATCGAGGCGGCGATGTCGGGAGCGACCTGCGCCGCGTAGAGCAGCGTCGGCAGCAGCGTCTCGCGCAGGAAAGCGCCGGCGCGTCCCTGGCCGGCCAGCAGCAGGCGGAGGCGCTCGCCCAGGTCCTCGACGTTGCGCGCCGCCTCGAGCTCCGGCAGCCGCGCCGACTGGCGCGCCCGGTACGTCATCGTGGCCGGATCGAGGGTGAGGATCTCGGATTCGCCGCCAGCCGCCTTCACCCGCCGGTAGAAGCCCTGGCCGGCCTTCTCGCCGATCCAGCCGCGCGCGAGCATGTCCTCGACGAACCGGGGCAGCGCGAACGCCCGGCGCTCGGCCTCGTCCGTCAGGCGTTCCACGAGGTTGCGCGCGACGTGGCCCAGCACGTCGAGCCCCGTGATGTCGACCGTCCGGAAGGTCGCGCTGCGCGGCCGGCCGACCAGGGGGCCCGTCAGCGCGTCGATCTCCTCGACCGTGTACCGGCCGCCCGCCAGGAGGTCGAAGATGCGAATGACGGCGTAGAGCCCGATCCGGTTCGCGATGAAGTTGGGCGTGTCGCGGGCGAGCACGACCCCCTTGCCCAGCGAGTGATCGGCGAACGCCGACATCCGCGCGACCACCTCCGGCGCGGTATCCGGCGTCGGGATGAGCTCGAGCAGCTTCAGGTAGCGCGGCGGGTTGAAGAAGTGCGTGCCAAGCCAGCAGCGCCGGAAGTCCTCGGAGCGTCCGGCCGCGATCGCGGCGAGCGGGATGCCGGAGGTGTTCGAGCTGACGATTGTGCCGGGTGTCCGGTGGGCCTCCACCCGCTCGAGCAGCGCCTGCTTGACGTCCAGCCGCTCCACGACCGCCTCGACGATCCAGTCGCACGACGCGAGCCGCGCCAGGTCGGTGTCGAACCCGCCGGTGCTGACGAGCCGGGCCGTCTCCGGCATGAAGAACGGGTCCGGCTTGAGGCGGCGCGCCCGCTCCAGGCCCTGCCGGGCGGCCTCCGCGGTCAGATCGAGCAGCACCGCCGGGATGCCGGCGTTGGCCACGTGGGCGGCGATCTGCGCCCCCATCGTGCCGGCGCCGAGCACGGCCACCGACCGGAACGGCCGGTGCGGCGCCGGGACGGGTCGGGGGGACTCTGCGGAGGCGGTCATGGCATCTCCCTTGGCCGGCGGGCCGGCTGGCGGCTGACGCCGTGCACGAACAGCTCGACGATCGTCTCGGCCTGGGCCGCGAGCGAATAGCGGCGCCGGCTGAGGATCCAGTTCGTCGCCATCTCGTCGAGCGCGCCGAAGAACACCTTCGCGGCGAGCGTGGGGTTGATCCCGGGCCGGAACGTGCCGGCCGCCTGGCCGGCGGCGATCGTCTCGCGGATCAGCCCGAGGTAGTCGCGCAGCAGCGTGGACGAGAAGCGCTCCATGAACTTCGTGCTCTGCCGCAGCTCGACCTGGAAGACGACCGCCAGGTTGCGGTCGCGGCCGAGGCGCGCGAGGTGGAGCCGGGCGATGCGGCGCAGGCGCTCGCCGGCGCCGTCCACCCCCGCGAGCGCCGCCCGCCCCTCGTCGATCGCCTCGCGCATCGTCCGCTCGAAGATGGAGACCAGCAGGTCGTCCTTGCTGCGGAAGTAGAGGTAGACCGTGCCGGCGGCGACGCCGGCGGCGCGGGCGACGTCGGCGACCTGGGCGTTGAAGAAGCCGCGCTCGGCGAAGACCTGGAGCGCGGCGCGGAGGATCGCGTCGCGCTTCGGGGCGGCGGCGGGCGGCGCGACCGCGCGCGGGCGGCGGGGAGACGGCGCGGCGGGCAGGGGACGCGGCATCAGAATGAATGAATGTTCATTCAGTATCGGCCGCCGGGGCGGCCGGCGTCAAGATCGTCGGGGACGGGTTATGTCACGGAATGGTGACATAACCCGTCCCCGCTACTTCGGATCGAAGATGTTGCAGCCAGGCGTCACCAGCAGCCGGCCGCGGCCGTCGAAGAACAGGCTGGTCGCGACCAGCGGGCCGGCCGGCGTCTCCAGCTGGACGACGCGGATCTTGTCGCCCTCGGGGTCGTACACGTAGAGGTACGGCACCGCGAGCGCCACCCACAGGTTCCCCGCCGGATCGACCGCCGCCGCCCTCACGATCGGATCCGTCACCGGAATCTCCGTGCTGCCGGCGGGCCGCGGCGGCCACTCGGTCGGGAGCTGCGCCACCAGCGGGTCGATCTCCCGTCCCTCGATGTGGCGCTCGAACAGCAGCCGTCCCGTCCGGTCGTACTTCCGGAAGAGCGGCGTGCCGGTCTGGAACACGTAGTCGTAGCCGCCGCCGGGGACGAACAGCGGCAGGCCGGTGTTCAGCAGTGTCCGGACGGCCGGATCGGGCTGATCCGTGTCGCGAAGCCGGCCGAAGGCGCGGATCGGCCCGCCGTCCGGCGAGTACTCCGTCGCGAGCGCCCCGGTGGCCGGTTCGCTGACGAGCACCGCGCGGCCGTTGTACTGCATCGACCCGACGCCGCCGATGACGAGCCCGTCGAGGATCACCTGGAAGCGGCTGCGGCCCGGCGGGAAGAAGCCGCCGATCCGCGTCCCGTCGGAGGCGAACACCTGGATGCGCTCCTGCGTTGGCGCATCGGCGACGGCGAACGTGCCGTCGGGCTCGCTGGCGAACGCCGTGGGCTGGAGGAGGTGACCGGCCTCCGCGCCGACCCGGACGACCTGCGTCGCGGCGCGCATGGCGGCGTCGATGTGGTAGACGGCATGGTCGCGCGGATCGAACACGTAGAACGACCCGTCGCGCACCCGCTGGAACGCCAGCGCGCCGCGCGCCAGCCGGGCGAGGGCCGGGGGCAGCGCGCCGATCGGGTGGAGCGTCTCGCGGGAGGGGGCGGCGCCGGTCGACAGCAGGCCGGCGGCGAGGCCCAGCGCCAGGATCGCCGGGGCTCGCCGTCGAACGGATGCCTGTGGATGCACGGCGTGCGTCTCCGGGCCGGCCGCGGCCGGCCCGGCGGTCGGGTCAGTAGGCGGCGAGATCCTTGACGGCAGCGAGCACCGTGTTCCAGTTCGGCAGGATCGCCTCTTCGAGATCCGGGCAGTAGGCGACCGGCGTGTCCAGCGCGCCGACCCGGCGCACCGGGGCGTCGAGGTCCTCGAACAGCTCGTCGGCGATGCGGGCGGCCAGTTCGGCCCCGAACCCGCACGTCAGCTGATCCTCATGGGCGACCAGAACGCGGCTGGTCTTCTTCACCTGCGCGGCGATCGCCTCCCAGTCGAACGGCATGATCGTCCGCAGGTCGAGGACGGCGACGCTGATGCCGTCCTTTTCGGCCTGCTGCGCGGCGAGCAGCGACCGCTGCACCAGGGCGCCCCACGTCACGATGACCAGGTCGGTCCCCTCGCGCTTGAGCGAGGCCTTGCCGAACGGAATCATGTATTCGCTGCCGGGGTATTCGCCCTTGTTGTAGGTCTGGCGGTAGAGGTGCTTGTGCTCCAGGAACATCACCGGATCGTCGCACCGGATGGCGGTGCGGAGCAGGCCGGCGGCGTCGACGGCATTGGACGGGAACGCGATGCGGATGCCGGGGCAGTGCGCGAAGATGCTCTCGCCCGACTGGCTGTGGTACGGTCCGCCCCCGCGCAGGTAGCCGCCGATCGGCACGCGGACGATCATCGGGCAGGAGAAGTTGTTGCCCGAGCGGTACCGCATCATGGCCATCTCGTTGCGCAGCTGCATCATGGCGGGCCAGATGTAGTCGAAGAACTGGATTTCGACGATCGGCTTGATGCCGCGCGTGGCCATGCCGACGCCGCGGCCGACGATGCTCGCTTCGGCCAGTGGCGAGTTGAACACCCGGTCGCCGCCGAACGCCCGCTGGAGGCCGTGGGTCAGCTTGAACACGCCGCCCTTGCCGGCCACCTCCGGCAGCGCCGTCTCGCGGCTGGCGTCCGCGACGTCCTCGCCGAAGATGACGATGCGGGGGTCGCGCGCCATCTCGTCCTTCAGCGTGTGGTTGATCGCCGCGACCATCGTGTCCGGCTTGCCCTCCGGCACGGCCGGCGTGTCGAACGCCGGCGAGGTGGGATCGACGTCCGGCGAGTAGACCCAGGCGGTCGCGGTCTCCTTCGCCGGCTTGACGGCGGCGAGCGCGCGCTCGGCCGCCTGCGCGATTTCGGCGTCGGCCTCCGCCGCGAGCGCCTGCAGGTCGGCCTCGGTCGCCAGCGCCTCGGCGAGCAGGAACTCGCGGAAGCGGCGGATCGGATCGCGCCGGGCCTCCGCCTCGCGCTCGGCCGGCGTCTTGTACAGCCGCTCGTCGTCCGAGAGCGAGTGGGAGTACGGCCGGATGACCGTCGCGTGCACGAAGGCCGGGCCCTTGCGCGCGCGGCAGTAGGCGGTCGCCTCGCGCATCGCCCGCAGGCTCGCGAGGAAATCGGTGCCGTCGATCGACGCGACGTGCAGCCCGTCGTAGCCGTGCACGAGCCGCGACACGTCGCCGCCGGCCGTCTGCACCTCGACGGGGACCGAGATCGCGTAGCCGTTGTCCTCGATCAGGAACAGCACCGGCGCCCGGCGGACGCACGCGATGTTGAGCGCTTCCCAGAATTCGCCCTCGCTCGTCGCCCCGTCCCCGATCGACATGTAGACGACTTCGTCCGCGTTGAAGCGCGCGGCACGGTCGGGAATGCCGGCGAGCTGCCCGTACAGCAGGCCGGCTTCGGCGCAGCCGACCGCCTGCAGGCACTGCGTGCCGGTCGGACTCGACTGCGACACGATGTTGAGGCCGCGATGACCCCAGTGCGACGGCATCTGCCGGCCGCCGGAGTTCGGGTCGTCCTCGCCGCCGACGCCTTCGAGCAGCATTTCGTACGGCGTCATGCCGAGCTGGAGACACAGGGCCCGGTCGCGGTAGTAGGGATAGAACCAGTCGTACGCCGGCTTGAGCGCCATGCCCGCGGCGACGAGAATCGCCTCGTGGCCGGCGCCGCTGATCTGGAAGAACAGCTGGCTCTGGTTCTTCAGCTGGATCTCCTTGTCGTCCAGCTTCCGCGAAAGCACCATCTGGCGATAGACCTGCAGCAGGTCGTCCCGGGAGAGCCCCTCGTACTTCGACGCGCCGGCTCCACGGGTTCTGGTCCGGGTCTCGACGCCGTTGGTATCCGCTACTGCCTTCATTCCCTCGTCCTCTCGGCCCCGCCCGCCCGCGGCAGGCCGGCCACAAAAGTGATCGAGCGCAAATAGAACAGTCGATTATAGCATCCGACCCGGATGGTATAATGCGACCGCTTTGAACGCGATCCGGTCGTCGCCTGTCCCGCCGCCGTCTTCGACCTCTGTTCGACGCCGGCCGGTGACGCCCGGTCCAGTGGCGCGCGCGGGGTCCGGTGCCGGCCCCGTGTTCGCGCGCAGCGAACATCACGCACCTTCATGCCGATCGGACACGCCACGATGACGACACCGCCCGTCCGGCTCCACCGCTGGGATGAGATCGCCCTCGAAAAAGTGACCGAGATGATCTCCCGCAAGGTCGTCACGGGCCAGCGGGAAATGGTCGCCCAGATTTACCTGAAGCGCGGCGTCCTCGTTCCGATGCACTCGCACGAGAGCGAGCAGATGACGTACGTCCTCCAGGGCGCATTGAAGTTCCTCGTCGGCGGTGAGGAAATCACCGTCCGCGAGGGCGAGCTGCTGCACATCCCCTCCTGGGTCGAGCACCAGGCCGAGGCGCTCGAAGATACCTTCGAGCTCGATTTCTTCAGCCCGATCCGGCAGGACTGGCTGGACGGCAGCGACGACTACTTCCGTCGATGACACGACGACGGCACGGGACCGCCCGGTAGACATGGACCTCGATCTCCACGGCAAGGTCGCGCTGGTCTGTGCGGCCAGCAAGGGGCTGGGGCGGGCGGCCGCCCGGTCGCTGGCGGGCGAAGGCTGCCGCCTGGCGATCTGCGCGCGCCACGCCGAACCGCTCCAGGAGACCGCCGGCCGGATCGCACGCGACACCGGCGCCGAGGTGCTGCCGATCGTCGCGGACGTCTCGCAGCGGGCCGACGTGGCGCGGCTCGTGGCCGCGACGGTCGACCGGTTCGGCGGCCTGGACATCCTGGTGACCAACGCCGGCGGGCCGAAGTCCGGCCTGTTCGACACGCTGACCGAGGCGGACTGGCGCGGCGCCTTCGACGTCACCTTCCTCAGCGTCGTCCTCCTGTGTTTGGAGGCCGTGCCGCACCTGCGGCGGCGCGGCGGCGGCCGGATCATCAATATCACGTCGGTCTCGGTGAAACAGCCGATCGACGGCCTGATGCTGTCCAACGCGCTGCGCGCGGCCGTCACCGGCTTCTCGAAGACGCTGGCCAACGAACTGGCCCGCGACGGCATCCTGGTGAACTGCGTCGCCCCCGGCTACACGCGGACCGACCGCGTCACCGAGCTCGTCAACGCCACCGCCAGCCGCGAGGGGCTCGACCCGGCGGCGGTGGCCGCCCGTCTGGTGGGCGGCGTCCCGCTCGGACGGGCCGGCGAGCCGCGCGAGCTGGGCGACCTCGTCGCGTTCCTGGCGTCGGCCCGCGGCAGCTACATCACCGGCACGACCATCCAGGTCGACGGCGGAACCGTCAAGGGCCTGCTGTAGAGGGAAGAGAGGGACCGCGTATGGTGCTCTACGTCCTCGTCGGCGTGATCGTCCTCCTGGTGTTGTGGGCCATCGCCACCTACAACCGGCTCATCGGCCTCCGCAACCAGACGCTCAACGGCTGGAAGCAGATCGACGTGCAGCTCAAGCGGCGGCACGACCTGATTCCGAACCTGGTGAACACCGTCAAGGGGGAGATGGCGTTCGAGAAGGACACCCTGACGCAGGTCGTCGAGGCCCGCGCCAAGGCGGTCTCGGCCTCCGGGCCGGCCGACGCGGCCCAGAAGGAAGGCGAACTGACGCAGGCGCTCGGCCGGCTGTTCGCCGTCGCCGAGAACTATCCGAACCTGAAGGCGAACGAGAACGTCCGGATGCTCCAGGAGGAGCTGACCTCGACGGAGAACAAGATCGGGTTCGCGCGCCAGTTCTACAACGACATCGCCACGAAGTTCAACACGGCTCAGCAGACGTTTCCGACGAACCTGATGGCGTCGAACCTCGGCTTCAAGCCGGCCGAGCTGTTCGAAATCACGGCCCCCGCCGACCGCGAGGTGCCGACCGTCGACCTGTCGCTCCAGAAGTGATTGCCGGGACCCCGGCCGCGGGCCTCCGCCCGCCGCCGGGCCCTCCGGCCGCTCCGCCATGAACCTCCTCGAACAGCAAGCGTCGAACCGGCGACGGACCTGGGCCGTCATGCTGGTCTTCATCGCGTTCCTGGTCCTGCTCGGCGCCGGCTTCGACCGTTTCTTTCTGGGGTACTCCGGCACCTCGCTCCCGGTCGGCACGCTGGCCGCGCTGGCGCTCGGCACCGGATCGGCGATGTTCAGCTACTACGGCGGCGACCGCGCCGTCCTGCTGTCGTCGCACGCGCAGCCGCTCGAGGCGCGCGAGGCAGCCGCGCAGACCGACGCCGAGAAGTTCAAGCTGACCCAGCTGGACAACGTCGTCGACGAGATGGCGATTGCCGCCGGCCTGCCGAAGCCGAAGGTGTACGTCATCCCGGATGCCGACCCGAACGCCTTCGCCACCGGCCGCGATCCGGCCCACGCGTCGCTCGCCGTCACCCAGGGGCTGCTCGACCGGCTGGACCGGGAGGAGCTGCAGGGGGTGGTGGCGCACGAGATGAGCCACATCCGCAACTACGACATCCGGCTGATGATGATTGTCGCGGCGCTGGTCGGGGCCATTGTCCTGCTGTCGGACTGGGGCGCCAACGGGCTGTGGTGGGGCGGCGGGCGCCGCCGCAACAGCGACGAGGGCGGCGGGGGGGCGATCGGCGCGGTGATGTTCGCCGTCTGGATCATCGGCATCATCCTGGCCCCGATCATCGGCCAGCTGCTCGCGATGATGGTGTCGCGGCGGCGCGAATACCTGGCGGACGCGTCTGGCGCCGAGCTGACCCGGAACCCGCTCGGCCTCGCCCGGGCGCTGCAGGACATCGACAGCGCGGCCGAGCCGACGAAACTGATCAGCCGCGGCACGGCGCACCTCTGCATCGCCGATCCGCTCGGCCGCGCGCTCGGCGACAAGGAGCATGCGGCCGCCGAGCTGTTCGCGACCCATCCGCCGATCGCCCAGCGGATCGCCAGGCTGCGCGAAATGGCCTACCAGTCCCAGGGCGGACACTGACCGCCGCGGCCCGTGATGCCGGCGCCACCGGGCGCCGGGACGCCGCCGTCCGAGCACGAAATCCCGTGGGGCACGAGCCGGCCGGCCCGGCGCGAGCCGCGTGCGGATGAACGAGCGCGCCGCGCGCGTGGATGAGGCGGATCAGTGCAGGCGGCGATTCCAGTCGCTCGGGCGGCCTCCGGAGTGCACGTCGAACTTCCGCCGTACGCGGTTGATCTTCCACTTCAGGTAGCGGTACTTCATTTCACCGAGCGGGTGGAAGCCGCCGCCCTTCAGGTAGGACAGGTAGAGGTACCCGACCGCGAGTCCGCCCAGGTGCGCGAAGTTCGCGATGCCGTTGTTGACGCCGGAGAACGACGAGAAGAACGCGATCGCCCCGATGATGAGGACGAAGTACTTCATCGGGATCGGGAACAGGAAGTACATGTAGACGCGCTGCTCGGGGTAGTACATCGCGTACGCCACCAGCAGCCCGTACAGGGCGCCCGACGCCCCGATCGTCACCGAGTAATACATCGGCACCGACAGGCTGAACGGCAGGAGCGCGACGAACACGGTCGTGGCGGCGGCGCCGATGCCGCAGATGAAGTAGTACTTCACGAAGAAGCGCGTACCCCACAGGCGTTCCAGCTCGGGGCCGAACATCCACAGCACGAGCATGTTGAACAGGATGTGGAAGAAGCCGCCGTGGACGAACAGGTAGGTGACCGGCTGCCAGAGATAGAAGCGGTGGACCACCGCCGCCGGAATCAGCCCGAAGATCGGGACGATGGCCGGCACGACGAGGCTGATCAGGAAGACGGCGATGTTCGTCCAGATCAGCAGCTTGACCGCCGGGGTGACCGGGCCGGGGCCGAACGAGAACGGGGAGGAGGCGCTCGAGTAGCGGCGAGCCATGGCGCTGGCGTGGTGTCGCCCTGGCGCTGACCGGGGCAGGGAGAATCGTACCACAACCTGACTGCGCCGGCGGTGCGGACGGCACGCGCGCGGCCGGGGCCCCCGTCAGATGGCGGCCGGCAGACCCGGCACCGGCCCGGGTGTCCGGGGCAGCGCGAGCGCCAGCGAAGCGGCGATCGGCAGGACGGCCACGATGGCGACCAGCGTGTGGGCGATGCCGATGTGGTCGGCGAGCAGCCCTACCAGCGGCACCAGGAGCCCGCCCGAGCCCAGGGCGAACCCCATCATGATCGACGAGACGGTGGCCGCCCGCACCGGCGCCAGCGTCTGCCCGAAGGTCACCATCACCGGCAGCGTCGCCTGCAGCAGGAACCCCGCCGCGATCAGGACCGGGAACAGCGGCCAGCCGTCGACGCGCGGCAGCACCAGCAGGAACGGCACGGCGGCCAGCAGCGTGGTGATGATGACGGCGCGCGCGCCGTAGTGATCGGCCACCGCGCCGCCGAAGAAGCCGCCGAGGCCGGCGGCCGCCAGGAACGCGGCGATGGTCATGCCGGCGAGGCCGACCGATTCGCCGCGGGCCGTCAGCAGCACCGGCAGGAACGTGACGAAGCTGAGCCAGACGACCGTGCGCAGGGCGATGATTGCGTAGAGCCGCGAGAGGGCGCGGGCGTAGGGGCGGAGCACGCCGAATCCATCGCCGCTCGCGGGCGTGTGCGTCGCGAGCGACGGCACGCGGCGCAGCAGCGGGATCACGCACACCAGCGACGGCACGGCGAAGATCGGCGTCCAGGCCAGGCCGAGCCGGCCGATGATCGGCGCGGCCAGCAGCGGGCCGAACGCCACGCCGGCGGACCCGGCGGCGACATGCACGGCCATGGCGAGCCCGCGCCGCTCGCGCGCGAGGCGGTGCACGAAGGCGGCCGCGGCCGGATGGAAGGCCGCGCTCCCCAGCCCGCCGACGACGAGCACGAGGCCGAGCACGGCCGCCGAGCCCGGCAGGCCGAGCAGGCTCATCATCGTGATGGCGACGATCGGGCCGGTCACGATCAGCACGCGCGGTTTCCAGTGGTCCGCGAGATGGCCGAAGCCGAGCTGCGCGATCGAGGCGGCGAGCTGGTAGCACATCGTGAGCGCGCCGGCCAGCGCCAGCGACATCCTCAGATGAGGAATCAGCATCGGCAGCAGCGACGCGTAGACGTTGCTGTAGCTGTCGAGCAGGAAGTGGATGCCCGCCAGCACGAACACCGTCCGCGGGATGCTCGCCAGCGCGGCCGGCGTCTTCATCGCGCCCCCTCCGGCGCCCGGCCGAGGCGCGCGCGGATCGTCTCCACCGCCCGGTCGAACTCGCGGATGCCCAGCGCGCGCACGCTGACGACCAGCACGACGAGGCCGGCGGCGATCGCGCCTCCGACCTTCAGCAGCCCCGCGCCGAGCCCGCCGCCGGGCAGCAGCCGTCCCAGCCAGCCGTTCGCGGCCGCCGCCACGGCCGCCATGAGCGCCGACGCGAGCACCACCCGGACCAGCGTCGCCGTCAGGCGCCGCCCTTCGAGCCCGTCCAGCTGGCGGCTCAGCAGGAACACGAGCGTCCCGGCGTTGGCGATCGCCGCCAGCGACGGCCCGAGGGCCAGCGCGCGATAGCCGAGCGACGGCAGCAGCGTCAGGCACAGCAGCAGGTTCAGCGCGACCGCTCCGACGCTGACCATCACCGGCACCCGGCTGCGGTGCAGCGCGTAGAAGGTCGGCGACACGATCCGGACCGCCGAGAACCCGACGAGGCCGACGGCGTAGCAGCGCAGGACGGCCGCCGTCGCCGCGGTGTCGGCCGCCGTGAACCGGCCCCGCTGGAAGACCAGCCCGACGATGGACGGCGCCAGCGCGAGCAGGCCGAACGTCGCCGGGATGTTCAGCACGAACATCATGCCCAGACCGTCGGCCACCGTCCGCCGCACACCCGCCGCGTGCCCCTGCGCTGCATGGCGCGACACCGACGGCAGCACGGCGGTCGCAATCGACACGCCGAACAGGCCGATCGGCAGGTGCGCGAGCCGGAACCCGTAGTTCAGCCAGGAGACCGCGCCCGTCCCCTGGGTCGTCGCGAGCAGTGTCGTCACGAAGAGATTGATCTGCAGCGCCGCCAGACCCACCAGGCCCGGCCCCATCAGCACCAGCACCTGCCGGAGCCCTTCGTCGCGGATCTCGAGCCGGGGGCGGTACCGATAGCCCTCGCGGCGCAGCACCGGCCATTGCAGCGCGATCTGGCCCAGGCCGCCGAGCAGGGCCCCGATGGCGATCGCCGTGATGCGCGGCAGACCGAGCATCGGCATCACCGGCACCAGCCCGATCGTGCACGCGATGAGCGCGATGTTGAACATCGCCGGCGACAGCGCGGGAACGAAGAAGTGGTGCAGCGAGTTGAGCATGCCCATCATCGCCGCCGCCACCGCGACGAAGATCAGGAAGGGCAGCGTGATGCGCGCCAGCCAGGTGGTCAGCGCGATCTTGCCGGGCACGGTCGCGAAATGCCCGGCCAGGGCCATCACGATCGGATGCGCGAAGGCGATCCCGAGCAGGACCAGGACGCCGGTCGCCAGCAGCAGCCCGTTCAGGACGTTGGTCCCCAGCCGCCAGGCCTCGTCGCGCCCCCGGCGGGTGAGGTACTGCGTGAAGGTCGGTACGAACGCCGCGCTCATCGCACCCTCCGCGAACAGGTCGCGGACGAGGTTCGGAATCCGGAACGCGACGATGAACGCGTCCATCTCGTTGCCGGCGCCGAAGTACGCGGCCAGCACCTGGTCCCGGACGAGGCCCAGGATCCGGCTGGCCAGCGTGGCCGCGCCGGTGACGCCGGCCGATCGCGCCAGCCGCGGCGGAGCTGCGGAGGCGCCCGCATCCGCGCCGGCTGGATGGACCGAGGAGGGAGACGAAACGGGAGCGGACGCCTTTGGTGACGCGTCCGGCGGGCTGCCGGGGACGGCGGGATCCATGCTCAGAGCAGCCAGCGTAGCACAGCGCCCCGCCCGGCTGAACCGCGCCGCGGCCCGGACTGTCCGGAATCGGACAAAAAAAGGGCCCTCGCAAGGACGAGGGCCGAAGGAGGATGGATGAGAGGCCTTGCCTGCCGTCTCATAGGGTTAGACGACCGATCCACCCCGGAAGTTTGCTCCGGCATCACCGGCGTCAGGGCCAGGCGTCACTGACTCGACAGCCGCCGGCGGACAGCCTCGTTGACCGCCTTGCCGTCCACGCTCTTGCCGGCCAGCCGGCTCATCGCGGCCTTCATGACCTTGCCGAGATCCTTCACCGACGTGGCGGCCGTCTCCGCAATTGCGTCGGCGACCGCGCGGTCGATCTCGTCCGCGCCGGCTGCCGCCGGCAGGTAGGCCTCGAGCACCTCGATCTCCCGCGCTTCCTTGTCCGCGAGGTCGGCGCGGCCGCCTTTCTGGAACTGTTCGATCGAATCCCGGCGCTGCTTGACGAGGCCGTGGACGACCTGACGCGCTTCGGTGTCGTCCAGCGGCCGGCCCTTTTCCACGCTCCGGTTGGTGAGGGCGGCCTTGAGCATGCGCAGCGGCGCGAGCCGCGCATGATCCTGCGCCTTCATCGCCCGCGTCACGGCGTCATTGATCTCTTCCACCAGTCCCATGATGTGAGGCACTCCCTTGCGCCCGTTCGGCTGCTGCCGGCCCCGGCCGGCGTGCCGCAGTCACGCTCCGTCCGATTGTGCGCGCCGCGCCCCCTCGCGTCGAGTGTCAGCGCGGGCAATCCCCCGGAGCCGGTCGATCGTGACCCAGGCGCATTCGGCCGGCGGCAGAGATTAAGGAGAGCGGACGGGAACGTCAGCGGCCGCCGCCGGACGGTTTCTCAGGCTTCTTGGGCGCCACGATCACGCCCGGCTGCGGGGAGACGACCGGCGCCGTGATGACCGGATTTCCAGGACTGGCTGCCGGCGTGCCGCGGTGGTCCGCCCCGTTGCCGCCGTTCCCGTTCGATTCACCTGGACGCGGCGGCGGCCGGAAGAAGCGGAGCGCCGAGGGGGGGACCAGACGCCGGTACTCGGGTGGGTAGAACACGGTGGGCGGCTGGACGCGGTTGCTCGGCGCCCGGGTGACCACCGGTGGCGTACTCTTCGCGAGAATCAGCACGCGACCGTACACCGAGGCGTTCGGCCGGTAGGTCGTGCGAGGCGCGGCCATGTATCCGGCCACCGACTGAAGCACGATGGCGAGCGCTTCCTGCTCCGGCATGTTCGTCAGCTGCAGCGTCACGGGCGGCCCGGCCACCTCGTCCGCGTTGACGAACTCCGTCCCGCCCACCTTCTGCCACTCGGCCAGAATCTGCCGCACGCTGACTTCCCTGGCGTCCAGCGTCACCCGCCCATCGTGCAGTTTCAGCGACACCTGGCCCGCCATGGCCGGCACGGCCACGAGGATCGCCAGCAGCACGCCGGACAGGACGGCAGTGACCCGTTTCATCAGCAGGAACCCTGAACATCCAGTATACGCCTTGCCGGTGACCATCGGGAGGCGGCGGGCGAAGTTCTGGCGAAAGCGATCGGACCGGCGCGGCCGCGCCGCCTTCGTTCCGCGTTCAGCGGAGGTGCGAGGGATGGGGTTCCGGGCGCGGCCCCGGCGTGTGCCGGCGCAGCCGCCAGGGGGCGCGCATCGATTCCAGCAGGACCGGGAACGACAGCTTGGAGCGCCCGAGGCGGCGCTCGACGAAGACGATCGGCACTTCGGTCACCCGGAGGCCGGCGCGCACCGCCGCGTAGAGCATCTCGACCAGAAAGGCGTAGCCCTCCGACGTCACCTCGTCCAGCGGCACCCGGGCCAGGGCTTCCCGCCGCCAGCAGCGGAAGCCGCTCGTGCAGTCGCGCACGTCGAGCCGGGTCACGAGCCGGATGTAGTGATTGGCGCCGGCGCTCAGCAGGCGGCGGTGGACCGGCCAGTTGCGGATCTGGCCTCCGGGTTGGTACCGCGATCCGATCGCCAGGTCCTCGTGTGCGGCCGCTTCGATCAGCGCCGGCAGCTCGCCCGGGTCGTGCGACAGATCGGCGTCCATCTGCACGACCACGTCCGCGTCGCCGCGAATGGCGCGCGTCAGGCCCTCGGCGTACGACCGGCCCAGGCCGCGCGGGCCGGTCCGGTGCAGCACGCCGACGCGCGACGGGTGCGCGCGCGCCAGCGCCTCGGCCACGTCGCCCGTCCCGTCCGGCGACTGATCGTCGACGATCAGCACGTGCACGCCCTCGTGGGCGAGCACGGCCGGGACGAGCAGCGGCAGGTTGTCGCGCTCGTTGAACGTCGGAATGATGACCAGTGCCTTCATGACCTCCAGGCCGAAGGGCCACGGTGACGCCCGACGCGCGTGAGTTCGGAACCGCGGGCCGCAGCACCGCGCGGGCCGCCGGGGCCGTCGGGTGCGGACCGCATTCAGCCATCATAAGCAGAAAAGAAATCAAATTTTCTATGAATAATTCGCCGGCTCAGCTTGACGATGCAACGGAACACGGTCCGACAGGGGACGAGTCGTGCCATTCACGGCCGATCCTGAGACGGCAGGCCGGCAGTGTCCTGTGTGCAGGACGGCTCAGCGGCGGCCTTCCAGCCGCATGGCGGCAATCTGCTCGGAGACGAGGCCGAACATGAAAATGACCACCGACAGGAGGATGAGCAGCACGGACGAGTTGGTGAGGTGGGACTGCGTGGCGATGGTCCAGGCGCCGTACGAGGCGCCGACCGCGAACACGAGGAGGCTGATCGGGACGAACACGCGGAGCGGACTGAAGATCGTCACGATCTTGAGGAGGATCAGAAGGAAGCGCGCGCCGTCCGGACCCAGGCGGATCTTGGACCGTCCGGTGCGGCGGGCGGCCTCGATCGGCTCGAAGCAGACGCTGTAGCCGGCCTTGATGAACGTCAGCGTCGTCGTCGTCGGCGTGGAGAAGCCGTTCGGCAGGAGGTGCAGGAACTCGACGAGCACGGACCGGCGGGCCGCGCGGAATCCCGAGGTCAGGTCCGGCACGTGGCGGCCGGTCAGGTAGCTCGCGAGGCCGTTCAGCAGCGCGTTGCCGATCCGCCGCCCGATCGTGGCCTGGGTCGCCGCCGATCGCGCGCCGATGACGAGGTCGTACTCGCCGAGCCGGGCGACGAGCCGGAGCGCGTCCGCGGGCTGGTGCTGCCCGTCGCCGTCGAGGATCAGCACGTAGTCGCCGCCGGCCCGGCGGATGCCCGTCTTGACCGCGGCGCCGTTCCCCATGTTGTAGGGATGCGTGAGCACCACCGCGCCCGCGGCGGCCGCGGCGGCCGCCGTCCCGTCCGTCGAGCCGTCGTCGACGACCAGGATCTCGCGCCATGGCGCGGCGGCGCGCAACTCCGTGACCACGCGGCCGACGGCTTCGGCCTCGTTGAACGCCGGGATGACGATCGAAGTGGACGACGGGTGCGCCACGCGCATGCTCGCGGCCACGAGACACAGAGGCCGGCCGGGCCGGCGCGCTGTTACGTGGCGAACCGGAAGTTGATGACGTCGCCGTCCTGCACGACGTACTCCTTGCCCTCGAGCCGGACTTCCCCGTGCTCCCGGCACGCCGCCATCGTGCCGCGGGCGACGAGCGGCTCGTAGCCGACCACCTCGGCGCGGATGAAGCCGCGGGCGATGTCGCTGTGAATCTCCCCGGCGGCGACCTGGGCCGTCGTCCCGCGCGGAATCGACCAGGCGCGGCATTCATCCTCGCCGACCGTGAAGAACGACAGGTAGCCGAGCAGATCGTAGCTGGCGCGGATGACGCGGTCCAGGCCCGAGTCGCGCAGCCCGAGGTCGGCCAGGAAGGCCGCCGCGTCGGCCGGCTCCAGCTGCGCGATTTCCAGCTCGATCTTCGCGCAGATCGCCACGGCGGCGGTCGACGCCTGCGACGGAAACGCCCCCAGCCCGGCCCGCTCGATCGCCCCCTCGATGCCGCCGGCCAGATCCGCCTCGTCCAGGTTCAGGACCAGCAGCAGCGGCTTCGCCGACAGGAACTGGAATCCGCGCAGCCGCTTGAGATCCTCGCCCGCGAGATCGAGCGCCCGCAGCGGCCGGCCTTCTTCGAGCGCCGCGCGGCAGAGCGTGAGAACGTCGCGCTCCCGCTCCAGCTCCGGTGACCGCGCCTTCTTCAGGTCGCGCTCCAGCCGCTCCAGGCGCCGCTCCGCGACGCCGAGGTCCGCCAGGATCAGCTCGTCCTCCATCGCCCGCGCGTCGCGGGCCGGATCGATCGATCCGGGCGGATGTGCAATCGTCGGATCGCGGAAGGCGCGGACCACGTGCACCAGCGCGTCGGCGTTCTTGTACGCGACGACGTCGACCAGCGCGCTGGCGCCGCCCCCCTGCGCCGGCGCCGCGATGTCGCCGAACTCCACCGTCGCCGGCACCCGCTTGCGCGGGTTGTACATCGCCGTGAGCCGATCGAGCCGCGCATCCGGCACCTTCGAGACGCCGATCGTCGCGTCCGACTTCCCGTGTCCGCCGCGCGGCACGTCGCGGCTGCTGGTCATGAGTTGAAACAGGGTGGTCTTGCCGGTCGATCCGAAGCCGATCAGGGCCGCACGTAGCATCGCCGCTCCACTGATTCAACCGGGGCGCTGCCCCGGGACCCCGGCCCGGGCGCTTCGCGGAGGCCCGAGCGCCCCGCGCCGCACCCTCGCGAGCCGCGCCGTGCGCGGCCTTCGCACCGCGGCGCGCGAGGAGACCTCGGCGCGGTCGGTACCGGAAGGCTGAACCCAACATGCTAGCACGGGCCGGTGGGCCGGACGGGCCGCGGGAGGGGCGTCGACGCCTGTCGGCGGGAGGCGGAGAAAGGGCGAAAATTTGACGCAACCTACTGACATCACAGATTTTGCGGTTGACATCCACCATGGGGTCTTCTACTATCCACGGTGGATTTTTTTGGAGCAAAGTGGAGCAAGATTCCGTGGTGCTCAGAGGCAACGCCCCGGCTCGAATCGACGAAAAAGGGCGGCTCAAAGTGCCCAACGGCTTCCGTGCCGTCGTCGAGGAGAAGTACGGCCGCGAGCTGTTCCTCACGAGCGTGAGCGGTGAGTACGTCCGCCTGTACCCGATGCCGGTCTGGATCGACATCGAACAGAAACTCGCCCGGATTCCCTCCACGCATCCGTCGAAGCTGAAGTTCCTGGACCGCGTGAACTTCTATGGGCAGGTCGCGGAGCTCGACAACCAGGGACGCGTGCTGATTCCCGCGCGGCTGCGCGAATCGGCCTCGATGGCCGGCGACGTCGACGTCTTCGGCCAGTACGACTACCTCGAGGTCTGGAACCACGATCGCTTCGTCGCCAGGCTCCAGCGGGATCCGTACACCGACGACGACGCCCGCGCGCTGGCCGAATACGGGATCTGACATGGCCGCCGCGGCGGAACGGAGCGCGTGAGCAGGGGACCGGTTCACGAACCCGTGATGACGGCCGAGGTGCTGGCGTTCCTGGCGCCCGGCCGCGGCGGGTCGTTCGTGGACTGCACGGTCGGCCTCGGCGGCCACGCCCGCGCGCTGCTCGAGGCGGGTGCGACGCGCGTGATCGGGCTGGACCGCGATCGCGACGCGCTGGACGCGGCGGCCGGCACGCTGACGGCGTGGCGCGACCGCGTCGAGCTGGTGCACAGCGACTACCGGGATCTCGACGCGGTACTTGACGCGCGGGGGCTGACGACGGTCGACGGCGTGCTCGCCGATCTCGGCGTGTCGTCGCTGCAGCTCGAGGCGGACGGCCGCGGCTTCAGCTTCCAGCGGGACGAGCCGCTCGACATGCGGATGGATCGCAGCACCGGGCCGACCGCCGCGCTGCGGCTGCAGGCGGTGGCGGAGGACGAGCTGGCCGACGTCATCTTCGGGTACGGCGAGGAGCGCTACGCGCGGCGGATCGCGCGCGCCATCGTCGACGCCCGGGGCCGGGCGCCGATCGCCACGACGGGCCAGCTGGCGGCCGTCGTGCGGCGGGCGGTGCCGCGGCGGGGATACACGCGGATTGATCCGGCGACGCGCACGTTTCAGGCGCTGCGGATCTGGGTGAACGGCGAGCTCGAGGGGCTGGATCGGTTTCTCGACCGGGCCGTGCGCCGGTTGCGCGCGGGCGCGCGGCTGGTCGTCATCACGTTTCATTCGCTGGAGGACCGGGTCGTCAAGCACACGTTCCGCGCGTTCGAGCATCGCGACGAGGCCGCGGTGCGGGTGCTGACGAAGAAGCCGGTGACGCCGGGGGCCGCGGAGCTGGCCGGGAACCGCCGGGCGCGCAGCGCCAAGCTGCGGGCCGTCGAGCGCCTGGCCTGAGACGGCGCGGCGGCACGGGAGGGGACGGGCCCCGGGGGCCGGACCGTTGTCCGGGCCGGCGCCCGGGGCCCCGCGCGCGCGGCGGGCCGGAAGGGGACACCATGGAAGCGTTCGAATACGCCATCAAGAAGGATGTCCGCAACAACCCGATCGTCCGCGAGATCGATCAGGCGCGGCAGCGGGAGCTGTGGCGGTCGGTCGGCATCGCAGGGCTGCTGGTGGCGGTTTTGCTGTTTTCCGCCTGGCAGCACTTCCAGCTGCTGCGCCACGGGTATGAAGTCCAACGCCTGCAGCAGCAGTACACGGCCGCGCAGGATCTGAACCGGCGGCTCCGGCTGGAGATCGCGACGCTGCGTGCGCCGGCCCGAATCGACGCCCTTGCGACCCGGCAGCTCCACATGGTGGCACCGGGTCTGAACGACGCCACGGTCATCGAGCGGGTCGTGCCGCCCGCGCCGCCGGCGAAGTCGATCGTCGCGTCGCGCTGACGCGCGGTCCGGAGCCCGTCCGCCGGGGCCGGGCTTCTGAAGGGACGGACTGTTGGCCGATCAGAACAGCGCAGACTGGCGACGGACGCTGAAGCGCCGGATTGTGCTCCTGGCCGTCGTGCTGGGGCTCTGGGCCGCCGGAATCGAGGCGCGCCTCGTCGTGCTGCAGGTCCTCGAGCACACCGAGCTGCTGGCCCGCGCCCAGCGCCAGCAGATGCAGACGCTGAAGCCGCCGGCCGAGCGGGGCGACATCATCGACCGCCACGGCCACGTGCTCGCCTGCAGCGTCGACGCCGATTCCGTCTACGCGGTCCCCACCGAAATCAAGGATCCGGTCCTGGTGGCCGGGGAGCTCTGCCATGCGCTCGATGGCTGCACGGCCGACGAGCGGCAGACGCTGGCCAAAGGGCTCGCGCAGCCGCGCGCCTTCATGTACGTGAGGCGGCAGGTGTCGCCGGAGGAGGTGCAGCGCGTCCGCGCCCTGCACCTGGACGGGGTCGGCTTCCTCAAGGAGAGCCGCCGCTTCTATCCGAACCGCGATCTGGCGGCGCACGTGCTCGGGTACGTCGGGCTCGACAACGTCGGGCTCGCCGGCGTCGAAGCGGTGTACGACTCGCAGATCCGCGGGCGGTCGGGCCGGGTGCTGATTCAGACCGACGCGCGGCGCCACGCGCTGCACAGCCGGGTCGAGCGGGCGCCGACCACCGGGGCGACGCTCGAGCTGACGATCGACGAGTACCTGCAGTACATCGCCGAGCGCGAGCTGCGGCGCGGCGTCGAGGAGAACGACGCCCTGGGCGGCACGGCCATCATCATGAATCCGCGCACGGGCGAGATTCTGGCGATGGCCAACGTCCCGACCTTCAATCCGAACACGTTCCAGGAGGCGAGCGCGGTCGATCGCCGCAACCGGGCCGTGCAGGACGTGTACGAGCCGGGCTCGACGTTCAAGATCGTGACGGCGTCGGCGGCGCTGGAAAGCGGGATCTGGTCGGTCAACGACATGATCGACACCAGTCCGGGCACGATCCGGATCGGGTCGCGGGTCATCCACGACACGGAAGACCACGGGATCGTGTCGTTCAGCAACTTCATCATCGAATCCAGCAACGTCGCCGCGGTCAAGATCGCGACGAAGGTCGGCGCCGCGCGGCTCGGCCAGTACGTCCACCGCTACGGCTTCGGCCAGGTGCTGTCGCCGGACTTCCCCGGCCAGAGCGCCGGCATCGTGTGGAACCCGGCCGACTGGAGCGAGGATGCGCTGGCGTCGGTGGCGTTCGGCTACCAGATCGGCGTGACGCCGCTGCAGATGGTGACCGCGATGAGCGTCATCGCCAACGGCGGCCTGCTGATGGAGCCGCGGGTCGTCCGCGCCTTCTACGTCGACGGGCACCGGATCCCGGTGCCGCACAGGGTGATCCGGCGGGTCATCACGCCGCAGATCGCCGCCACCCTGACCAATATCCTCAACGGCGTCGTCGAGGACGACAACGGCACCGCGCGCGCCGCCAGGATTCCGGGCTACATGATCGCCGGCAAGACCGGCACCGCGGCGAAGCTGATCGACGGCCGTTACTCGAAGGAGTTCTACCACGCGTCGTTCGTCGGGTTCCTGCCGTCGAATCACCCGGTGGTCGCGATCCTGGTCGTCGTCGATTCCCCCCGCGCGCACGGCTATTACGGCGGGACCGTGTCGGCCCCGATCTTCAAGCGGATCGCCGAAGCGGTGCTGCAGTACTACGGCATCGCCCCGACCATCAATCCCACGCCGCCCATCCTCGTGACGAAGGCCGCCGCCGCGCAGCCGCCCGCCGGGCCGCCGCCGGCGGATCGGGTCGTCGAGGTGGCGGCCAGGAGCGACTCGTCGTCGGCGGTGCCCGACCTCCGCGGCCTGAGCGCCCGCGACGCCCTGCAGGAACTGGCGCGCGTCGGCATGACGGCCACCTTGGAGGGCAACGGGGTCGTGGTCGACCAGGATCCGGCGCCGGGCGCCCGGATCGAACCGGGTGCGGCCTGCCGGCTGACGCTGAAGCGCGTGCCGGTCGCCGTCGCGACCGCCGGAGCGCAGCCATGACGCTCGAGCAGCTGCGCGACGAACTGGACCGCGCCGGGCTCGCGCCGCAGGCGACCGCCTGGCCGCCGGACGCCGCCGCGCGGGCGCTGGCCGGCGTGACGCACGATTCCCGGCAGGTGGCGTCCGGCGGCGCGTTCTTCGCGCTCAAGGGACAGCAGGCCGACGGCACCGCCTTCGCCCGGCAGGCGGTGGCGCGCGGCGCCGCGGTCGTCGTGGCCGAATCCGAACGCCTGCCCGGCCTCGCCGTCCCCTGGCTCGTCGTGCCCGATGCGCGCCGCGCCCTCGCCCTGGCGGCGGCGGCGCACTACCGCCACCCGAGCCGCGAGATGCAGGTCGTCGGGATCACCGGCACCAACGGCAAGACGACCACGGCGTATCTGCTGGCGTCGATCTTCGACGCCGCGGGCCTCCGCTGCGGCGTGCTCGGCACGGTCGTCTACCGGATCGGCGACGAAGAACGGGAGGCCACGCGGACGACGCCCGAGGCGCCCGAGATTCAGGGGCTGCTGCGCGCGATGGTCGACCGCGGATGCGGGGCCTGCGCGATCGAAGTGTCGTCGCACGCGCTGGCGCTCCGGCGCACCGACGGGGTCCGGTTCGCGGCGGCCGTCTTCACCAACCTGACCCGGGATCACCTCGACTTCCACCGCGACATGGAGTCGTACTTCGCCGCCAAGCGCCGCCTGTTCGAGATGCTGGAGCCGGACGCGCCGGCGGTGATCAACGTCGACGATCCGCGCGGGCCGGCGCTGGCGGCCGCGGTCGGGCGTCCGGTGACCTACGCCATCCGGCAGCCGGCCGACATCACGCCGGGGCCCCTCTCATTTTCGCTCGACGGGCTCGCGTTCGACGTCCGGACGCCGCGGGGCCGGCTGCGCATCCGGTCGCCGCTCGTCGGACGCCCCAATGTCGCCAACATTCTGGCCGCGGCCGGCGTCGCGACCGCCCTCGGGCTGCCGTTCGACGCCATCGAGCGGGGAGTGGCGGCGCTCGATGGCGTGCCGGGGCGGTTTCAGGTCGTCTCCGGCCCGGCCGACGCGATTACCGTGGTCATCGACTACGCGCACACCGATGACGCGCTGCGGAACCTGCTCGAGACCGCCCGGCCGCTGGCGCGCGGCCGGCTGATCACCGTCTTCGGCTGCGGCGGCAACCGTGACCGGACCAAGCGTCCGCTGATGGGCGCGGTCGCGGCGCGGCTGAGCGACCTGGTCGTCGTGACGTCGGACAACCCGAGGCACGAGGATCCGGAGGAGATCATCCGGGAAATCGGCCGCGGCCTGACGCCCGACACGACGCGCGACGACGGCAGCGCGCCGCAGCACCTGGCGATCACGGATCGGCGCGCGGCGATTGCCAGGGCGATCGAACTGGCGCGCGCGGGGGACCTCGTGCTGATCGCCGGGAAGGGGCACGAGAAGTACCAGGTCGTGGGCGACCGCGTCCTGCCGTTCGACGACGCGGCGGTGGCGCGCGAGGCGCTGGCGCGGCGGCGCACGAACTCGGGCGTCCGGTAGGACCAGCGTGGCGGAGGACGCACTCGTCGTCACGGCCGGGCTCGTCGCGGAGGTCACCGGCGGGCGGCTCGTCTCCGGCTCGCCGGACGCGCCGATCCGGGGCTTTTCGATCGACACGCGCACGCTGGCGCCGGGCGACCTGTTCTTCGCGCTCCGCGGCGCGCGGTTCGACGGGGGGGCGTTCGTGCCGGCGGCGCTGGCCGCCGGGGCCGGCGGGGTGGTCGGGGCGGTGGCGCCGCCGTCCGCGGCGCCGGGGGCGGCAGCGCCGGTCGTGATCGTGGTGGACGACGCGCTCCGCGCGCTGCAGGCGCTGGGGGCGCACGTCCGGCGGGCATCGGGCGCCCGCGTGGTGGCGATCACGGGCAGCGCGGGCAAGACGACGACGAAGGAAGCGACGGCGGACGTGCTGTCGGCGCGGTATCGCGTGTATCGCAGCAGGGGCAACCTGAACAACCACATCGGCCTGCCCCTGTCGTTACTCGAGCTCCGGCACCGGCCGGAGATTGCGGTGGTCGAGCTGGCGATGAATCACGCGGGAGAGATCCGGACACTGGTCGGCCTCGCCGAGCCGGACGTGCGCGTCTGGACGAACGTGGGCGACGCGCATCTCGGCTTCTTCGGCTCGGTGGCCGATCTGGCCGACGCGAAAGCCGAGATTCTGGAGGGCGCCTCGCGCGCGACGGTGCTGGTGGCCAATGCCGGCGACCCGCTGGTGATGGCGCGGGCGGCCCGCTTCGCCGGCCGCGTGCTGACGTTCGGCATCGATCGGGCGGCGGACGTGGCGGCGCACGGCGTGCGGGATCAGGGGCTCGACGGTACGACCGCGCACGTGCGCGCGGGGGAGGCCGAAGCGGACGTCCACGTGCCGCTGCCCGGGCGCGCCAATCTCGAGAACGCGCTGGCGGCGATGACGGTCGGGCTCCACTTCGACGTGCCGCTGGATCTCATGGCGGTCCGGGTCGGCGGCCTGCGGGCGGCGCCTCACCGCGGCGACGTGATCCGGCTGCCGGGCGGGGTCACCGTCGTGGACGACAGCTACAACGCGAGTCCGACGGCGATGGAGCGGGCCCTCGACGTCGTGGCCGGCGAGACGCGGTGCGCGCGGCGCATCGCCGTGCTGGGCGAGATGCTGGAGCTCGGCGCCCGGGCGGTCGCGCTGCACGAACGGTGCGGCCGGGCGGCGGCCGCGGCCGGGCTCGATCGACTGGTGGCGGTGGGCGGCGAGCCGGCGCGCGCCCTGGCGCAGGCGGCGATCGCCGCGGGGCTGCCGGCGGACGCGGTGCAGTACGTGGCGACGAGCGCGGAGGCGGCTGACGTGGTTGCACGGATGGTGCGGCCCGGCGATCTCGTGCTGGTCAAGGGATCGCGCGGCATCGGCACCGATCGGGTGGTCAGCCGGCTGCAGGCGGAGTCCGCCTGATGCTGTATGCCCTGCTCTACCGCTGGCACGATTCGATCGGGGTGCTCAACGTCGTCCGGTACATCACGTTCCGGACGGCGGCGGCGAGCCTGACGGCGCTCGCGATCAGCTTGGCGCTCGGCCCGTGGCTGATCCGGAAGCTGCGGGAGTTTCAGGTCGGGCAGGTCATCCGGCACGAAGGGCCGGCGACGCACCACCCGAAGGCCGGCACGCCCACGATGGGCGGCCTGCTGATTCTGACGGCCGCGGTGCTGCCCACGCTGCTGTGGGCGGATCTGACGAATGTGGACGTATGGATCGCGGTAGGAACCACGACGGCGTTCGGCGCGATCGGCTTCGCGGACGACTACCTGAAGATCGTCCGCCGGTCCCATCACGGCTTGCGGCCGCGCTACAAGCTGGCCGCGCAGGTGCTGGTGGCGTCGGCGGTGGGCGTCGTGCTGCTGGTGCTGGCGCGCGAGAACCTGTACAACACGCGACTCATCTTTCCCTTCTTCAAGCGGCTGATCCCGGACCTCGGCCTGTGGTACCTGCCGTTCGCGGTGCTGGTGCTGGTCGGCGCGTCGAACGCCGTGAACCTCACCGACGGCCTCGACGGCCTCGCGATCAGCACGTTCGCGATTGCGGCGACCGCCTTCACCGGGCTGGCGTACGTCACGGGGCATCGGGTGCTGGCCGAGTACCTGCTGCTGGTCCGGTTTCCGGCGGCCGCCGAGCTGACGATCTTCTGCGGCTCGCTGGTCGGCGCCGCGCTCGGATTCCTCTGGTACAACTCGTACCCGGCGGACATCTTCATGGGCGACGTCGGCTCGCTCGCCCTCGGCGCGGCCCTCGGCACGGTGGCCATCCTGATCAAGCAGGAGCTGCTCCTGCTGCTCGTCGGCGGCGTCTTCGTCATCGAGGCGCTCTCCGTGATCATCCAGGTCGTGTCGTTCAAGCTGACCGGCCAGCGCGTGTTCCGGATGGCGCCGCTCCACCACCATTTCGAGCTCGCCGGCTGGAGCGAGCCGAAGGTGTACACGCGGTTCGTCATCGTCGCGATCATTTTCGCGCTGTTCAGCCTGACGACGCTGAAGCTGCGGTGAGGGTGGGGACGACGGTGCCTGAATTCTCGGTGACGGACCGGCGGGTGACGGTGGTGGGCGCGGCCCGCAGCGGCATGGCGGCGGCCGGGCTGCTCGCCGCGCGCGGGGCCCGCGTGACGCTCACGGACCTGCGGCCGCACATCGACGACGAGGCGCGGCTGCGCGAGGCGGGCGTGACGCTCGCCCTCGGGGGGCATCCGGCGTCCGCGTTCGAGACGGCGGAGTTGATCGTGCTGAGTCCCGGCGTGCCCGGCGACCAGCCGCAGGTGGCGGCCGCGCGCCGGGCCGGCGTGCCGGTCATCGGCGAGCTGGAACTGGCGTCGCGGTGGCTCCGGGGCCGGCTGATCGCGATCACCGGCACGAAGGGCAAGTCGACGACCACCGCGCTGACGGGCCGCCTGCTGCAGGCGGCGGGCCGGCACGCCCTGGTCGGCGGCAACATCGGGGTGCCGCTCAGCGCGCAGGTGGCCGAGTCGACGCCGGAGACGCTGCACGTGGTCGAGGCGAGCAGCTTTCAGCTGGAGGAGACCGGGACGTTTCACCCGTGGATTGCCGTGCTGCTCAACCTCTCGACCGATCATCTCGACCGGCACGGCACCGTCGAGGCGTACACGCGGGCGAAGGCGCGGATCTTCGCGAACCAGACGGCCGACGACTGGGCGGTGGTGAACGCGGACGATCCGGCGGCGCTCGAACTGGCCCGCCGCGGGCGCGCCCGGACGGTCCGCTTTTCGATGATGGCGCCGCTCGACGAGGGGTTCACGGTGGCCGGGTCGGCGATCGCGCGCGTGGACGCCGGCGGCACGACGCCGCTGGTGCCGCTCTCGGCCGTGCACCTGCTCGGCCGCCATCTGGTCGCCGACGTGCTGGCGGCCGCCGCCGTCGGCTGGATTGCCGGCGTGCCGCCGGCCGTGATGACGGCCGCCGTCGACGGCTTCCAGGGGCTCGAGCACGCGATGGAGCCGGCCGGCACCGTGGCCGGCGTCCGGTTCGTGAACGACTCGAAGGCGACGAACATCGAGGCGGCGCGGCGGGCGATCGAAAGCTTCGATCGCGGCCTCGTGCCGATTCTCGGCGGCCGGTTCAAGGGAGGCGACTTCCGGCGGCTGGCCGGGCCGCTGGCCGGGCGGGCCCGGGCGGTGGTGGCGATCGGCGAGGCCCGGCCGCTGGTGCACGAGGCGCTGGACGGCCGGCTGCCGGTGCACGACGCGGCGTCGCTGGACGAGGCGGTCCGCCTCGCGTTCGAGGCGGCGCGGCCGGACGGGACGGTGCTGCTGGCGCCGGCCTGTGCCAGCTTCGACATGTTCGCCGACTACGCGGATCGGGGAAGACGGTTCAAGGACGCGGTGAGGCAGCTCGCGGCCGGCCTGTCCGGGCCGTGAGTCGTGAGCAGTCGTCAGTCGGCCTGCGCGGTGAAGAGCTTGCTGCTGGGAACGCAGGCTGCCCCGGCCTGCGAAGCGGGTGTCTCCACCCCGGGCTGACTGATGACTGCTGACGGCTCACGCCGGCCGGCGGTCCGGGACGATCTCCGGCACCGGCGCGGGGCGCGCCGGCGGCGGGGCTTCCCGGCGTGCAGTCCATGTTTCGGGCGCAGGGAACCCGGGCTTTAGGCCCGGGGGCGGAAAATATGGCGCGAACGCTCAAATCCGACAAGGTCCTGTTCCTGGCCACGCTGCTGCTGATCTGCGTCAGCATCGTGATGGTCTACAGCGCCTCGGCCATGGTGTCGATGGAGCGCTACCGCGAGCCGTACTTCTTCCTGGTCAAGCAGGCGATGTGGGCGGCGCTCGGGATGGCGGTCCTCGGCGTGGTGATGCGGATCGACTACCGGCTGTACCGGCAGCCGATCATCATCTGGGGCGCCCTGGGCATCGTCGGCCTCGCGCTGCTGGCGGTGCTGTTCAGCGCGCCGGTCAACAACGCGCGCCGCTGGTTCGGGATCGGCGGCATCGGCATCCAGCCGTCCGAGCTCGCCAAGCTGAGCGCCATCTTCTTCATCGCGGCGCTGCTCGAGCGGCGCATGCACCGGATCAACGACTGGTCGTACGCGCTGCTGCCGATCGCGGTCGTCGTGCTGGGCCTCGTCGTCCTAATCCTGCTCGAGCCGGATTTCGGAACGGCGATGTCGCTCGTGATGATCGCCGCCGTCATGGTGTTCGCGGCGGGCCTCAGCTACCAGTACGTGCTGGGCGTCACGCTCGCGGGCCTGCCGGTCATCTATCTCGTGCTCATGGGCGCCGCGTACCGGCGCCAGCGGCTGCTCGCCTTCCTCAATCCGTGGAGCGACCCGCTCGGCAACGGCTTCCAGATCATCCAGTCGCTGATCGCCGTCGGCACCGGCGGCGTGTTCGGGCGGGGGCTGATGAACGGCATCCAGAAGCTGTTCTACCTGCCCGAGCCGCACACCGACTTCATCTACGCCGTGATCGGCGAGGAGCTGGGGCTGATCGGGACGACGGCCGTGCTGCTGTGCTTCTGCGTCGTCGCCTGGCGCGGCCTGCGGGTGGCGATGCGGGCGCCGGACGCGTTCGGGTCCCTGCTCGCGCTGGGGCTGACCACGATGATGGCGATGCAGGCGTTCGTGAACATCAGCGTCGTGCTCGGCATCATGCCGACCAAGGGCACGCCGCTGCCGTTCGTCAGCGCCGGCGGATCATCACTGCTGATCAATCTGCTCGGGATGGGCATCCTGCTCAACGTCTCGCAGCACGCCTCGTCGGGGACATAGACGCGCGGGGTGGCATGGGACACGCAGGCGGAAGCGCTCGAATGGACGACGCGTGCGCGAGGGCGGGCGGGGCCGGTCATGGTCCGGCCCG
Source organism: Vicinamibacterales bacterium (assembly GCA_035534615.1). GTDB lineage: Bacteria > Acidobacteriota > Vicinamibacteria > Vicinamibacterales > CAVVIG01 > JAGWRA01. The sequence continues at coordinate 18,222 of DATLRO010000059.1, read as the reverse complement.
TGACTGGATCGATCCGGATGAACACGACCGAGCGGGCGGGGCTGCGGGTGGTAATCGCCGGAGGCGGCACCGGTGGACATCTGTACCCCGGCGTCGCCGTCGCGCGCGAGCTGCTGCGCCGCCGGCCGGACGCGCAGGTGTCGTTCGCCGGCACGGCGCGGGGGCTCGAGGCGCGGGTCGTCCCGCGCGAGGGCTTTCCGCTGGACCTGATCCGGAGCGGCGGGCTCAAGGGCAAGGCGCCGGCCGATCGCATCCGCGGCCTGCTGCTGCTGCCGCTGAGCGGCCTCGACGCGTGGCGCCTCATCACGCGGCGCGCCCCGCACCTGGTGATCGGCGTCGGCGGCTACAGCTCGGGGCCGGTCGTCGCGATCGCCGCCGCGCGCCGGATTCCGACGCTGCTGCTGGAGCAGAACGCCGTGCCCGGGCTGACGAACCGGCTGCTGGCGCGGCTCGTGGATGCCGCCGCGGTGACGTACGACGCGTCGCTGCCGTTCTTCCGCGGCAGGGGGTTCGTGAGCGGCAACCCCGTGCGGCCGGCGTTCTTCGGCGACGCCGGAGGCGAGGCGCGTGAGGGCGCGCCGGACCGGCCGGTGCGGGTGCTGATCTTTGGCGGCTCTCAGGGGGCGCACGCGATCAACCTGGCCCTGGTGGCAGCGGCGCCGGTCCTGGCCGCCGCGCGACCGGCGCTGGCGATCACGCACCAGACCGGAGAGCGCGACGTGGCGCTGGTGCAGGACGCCTATCGGCGCGCCGGCCTGGCGGCGCAGGTCGAGCCGTTCCTGCACGACATGGAACGGCGGATGGGCGACGCGGACATGATCGTGAGCCGCGCGGGCGCCACGACGCTCGCGGAAATCACGGCGGCCGGCCGGCCGTCGATCCTGATTCCGCTGCCGACGGCGACCGACGACCACCAGCGCCGGAACGCCGAGGTGCTGGCGCGCGCGGGCGCGGCGGAGGTGCTGGACGAGCGCGACCTGACGCCCGGCACGATCGCGGCGCGGCTGGCGGCGCTGGCCGGCGACGCGGACCGGCGCCGGCGCCTGGGCGAGGCGGCGCGCCGGCTGGCCCGGCCGGACGCCGCCCGGCTGATCGTCGACCGGGCGCTCGCGCTCGCCGGCGGACGGGAGCGCTGACGTGCTGGGCCGGACGCGGCACATTCACTTCGTCGGCGTCGGCGGCGCCGGCATGAGCGGAATCGCGGAGCTGCTGGTGAACCTGGGATACGCGGTGAGCGGTTCGGACGAGAAGCGGACGCCGGTGACCGCGCGGCTGGCGGGCCTCGGCGTGACCGTGTTCGAGGGACACGCGCCGGCCCACGTCGGCCAGGCCGACGTCGTCGTCGTGTCGTCGGCGGTCCGCGCGTCGAATCCGGAGGTCGCCGAGGCGCGGCGCCGGCAGATTCCGGTCATTCCGCGGGCCGAGATGCTGGCCGAGTTGATGCGCCTCCGCTTCGCCGTGGCGGTGGCCGGCGCGCACGGCAAGACGACGACGACGTCGATGATTGCGATCACCCTGGAGCACGCCGGACTGGATCCGACGGCGGTGATCGGCGGCCGGCTGAGCAGCCTGGGCGGCAACGCCCGGCTCGGGCGCAGCGAGCTCATGGTGGCCGAAGCCGACGAGAGCGACCGGTCGTTCCTGAAGCTGTTCCCGGCGATTGCGGTGATCACGAACGTCGACCGCGAGCACCTCGAGAGCTACGGCAGCTTCGAGGAGCTGCAGCAGGCGTTCGCGGACTTCGCGAACAAGGTGCCGTTCTACGGCGCCGTCGTGGCGTGCGCGGACGACGCCCGGCTGGCGCCGGTGCTGCCGCGGATCACGCGCCGGCTGATCACCTATGGGCTGGACGCGGCCGGCGCCGATCTGCGCGGCACGGACGTCCGCCTGGAGCCGTTCGGCTCGGTCTGCCGGGTGCACCGCCGAGCCGGGCCGGCCGGCGGCGCGGCCGGGACCCTCGGTACGCTGCGCCTGAACGTGCCGGGACGGCACAACGTGCAGAACGCGCTGGCGGCGGTGGCCGTCGGACTGGAGCTCGGCGTGCCGTTCGCGACCCTGGCGGAGGGACTGGCCGAATTCCGGGGCGTCGAGCGCCGGTACGAGCGGCGGGGCGAGGCGGCGGGGGTGCTGGTCATCGACGACTACGGCCATCACCCGGCCGAAATCGCGGCGGTCCTGGCGACCGCGCGCGCCCTCGGCCGCCGCATCGTGGTGGTGTTCCAGCCGCACCGGTACACGCGGACCGCGCGGCTGATGGACGAGTTCGGCCCGGCGCTCGCCGGCGCGGACGAGGTCGTCCTGACCGACATCTACCCGGCCGGCGAGGATCCGATCGCGGGCGTGACGCTCGACGCGCTGGTGGCGGCGGTGCGGCGCGCCATTCCGGCGCCGGTGACCGTCGTCGACCGGCTGGGCGACGTGGCCGGCGCGGTGTCGCGCCTGGTCCGGCCGGGCGACGTGGTGATCACGCTCGGGGCGGGATCGATCGCCGGCGTGGCGGACCAGGTGCTGGCGGCGCTGGCTGCGCGGGACGCGGCGCCGGACCATGGATAGGCGCCGGCGCAAAGGACGTGTGGTGGGCCATCGAGACGCAGGTGGGGCGGGACGGTCGGACGCGCGCGCGCGGGACGGGTCTGCGCGATGCCGGTAGCCGTCCAGGCGGACAAGCGGTTCCACCGCGCCCATACGAAGCCGGTCCGCCGGCGGCACTGGAACCGGCTGTGGGTCCGGATCCTCCGCGACGCGATCGTGGCCGGCGTCGTGGCCTACGCGGGCTATCGCGGGGTGCGGCTGGTCCTGCACGCGCCGCTGCTGGCGATCAACCGGATCGTCGTCCGCGGCAACGCGCAGCTGTCGACCGGGGAAGTCGTCGCGATCCTCTCCGGCCTGCGGGGGCAGAACCTGCTCGACGCCAATCTGGACGTCTGGCGCCGGCGGCTGCTGGAGTCCACGTGGGTGCGGGACGCGACGCTGCGACGGGCGCTGCCATCGACGGTGGAGGTGACGATCGTCGAGCGCCGGCCGATCGGCATCGCGCGGATCGGGCAGCACCTCTATCTGGTGGATGCGCAGGGAGGGATCATCGATTCCTACGGGCCGAACTACGGCGACCTCGACCTGCCGATCATCGACGGCCTGCTCGGGGCGCCGGAAGACGCCGAGGTGGACGCGGAGCGGGTCGGGCTGGCCGCCGACCTGCTGGCGGCGATGACGGCGAAGCGTCCGGATCTGGCGGCGCGGATCTCGCAGATCGACGTCAGCGACGACCGCGACGCGGTGGTGATCCTGTCGGGCGATCCGGCGCGGATCGAGCTGGGGCAGACCCATTTCGTCCGGCGGCTCGAGTCGTACCTGCAGGTGGCGCCGGCCCTGCGCGAGAAGGTGCCGGCGATCGATTACGTCGACCTGCGGTTCGGACCGCGGATTTTCGTCCATCCGGCGGAGCCGGCGAAGGGGAGCGACCGGGGCCCGACCGGGCCGCGGCCGTGACCGGGGCGGACATGTTCATGCAGCACGCGGACGGCCGGCGCCGGGGCGCCGGGCGATCAGCACCGGAGGAGCCGTGACACGGAAGGAACGGTACCTGGTGGGCCTCGATGTCGGGACGTCGAAGATTGCCGCCATCGTGGGCGAGATGCTCGATGACGACGGGCTGGATATCGTGGGCATCGGCACGGCCGAGTCGCGGGGCATCCGGCGCGGCGTCGTCGTGAACCTCGAAGCGGCCGTCGAATCGATCAAGAAGGCGATCGAGGAGGCCGAGCTGATGGCCGGCATCGAGATCGACTCGGTGCACCTCGGCATCGCGGGACCGCACATCAAGGGGTTCAACAGCCGGGGCGTCATCGCGGTGGCCGGCAAGAACCGCGAGATCTCGCGGGACGACGTGCGGCGGGCGATTGACGCGGCGAAGGCCGTGTCGCTGCCGAGCGGCCGCGAGATCCTCCACGTGCTCCCGCAGGATTTCGTCGTCGACGAGCAGGACGGGATCGGGGCGCCGGTCGGCATGACCGGCGCGCGGCTCGAGGTCAACGTCCACATCGTCACCGGCAGCGTCACCTCGACGCAGAACATCGTGGCCTGCGTGAACCGGGCCGGCGTCAACGTGCTGGAGACCGTCACCGAACAGCTCGCCGCGAGCGATGCGGTGCTGACCGAGGACGAGAAGGAGCTCGGGGTGGCGCTGGTGGACATCGGCGGCGGCACGACCGACATCGCGATCTTCGAGCACGGCAGCCTGTGGCACACGGCGGTGGTCGGCGTCGGGGGCGACCACTTCACCAACGACATCGCCGTCGGCCTGCGGACGCCGATCCCGGACGCGGAAAAGGTCAAGCGGAAGAGCGGCTGCGCGCTGTCGGCGATGGTCGACGAGGACGAGACCATCGAGGTGGCCAGCGTCGGCGGCCGGAAGGCGCGCGTGATGGCGCGCCGCATCCTGTCGGAGATCCTGCAGCCGCGCGCCGAGGAGATCTTCCACCTCGTGTGGGACGAGATCCGGCGCGCGGGCTACGAGCGGTCCCTGAACTCGGGCATCGTCCTGACCGGCGGCGGCGCCATTCTCGAGGGGATGCCCGAGATCGCGGAACAGATCTTCGACCTGCCGATCCGGCGCGGCTGCCCGGTCGGCGTCGGCGGACTCGCCGACCACGTGAACAGCCCCGCGTTCGCGACCGGCGTCGGGTTGGTGCTCTACGGCCACCGCAATCTCACGGGGGACGGCGCGCGGACCCCCGTGGGCGCAGGCGCGCTCGGCCGCGTGGCCGGGCGTCTGCGTGGATTGTTCAAGGAATTCTTCTGATCGGACAGCACGTCATGGAGGCCACGAAATGGCGGACCCGCACGACCCGAGACCCGGCGCTGAGAACGGCCCGGAACGCACGGCTCTCAGGCTCAAACTGGAGGAGGAAGTGAGCACCGGCGCCCGCATCAAAGTGGTCGGCGTCGGCGGTGGCGGCTCGAACGCCGTCAACCGGATGGTCCAGGTGGGCCTGAGCGGCGTCGAGTTCCTCGTCGCCAACACCGACCAGCAGGCGCTGCACATCAACCACGCCCCGGTGCGGCTGCAGATCGGCAGCAAGCTCACCAAGGGGCTCGGCGCCGGCGCCGACCCGAACGTCGGCCGGCAGGCGGCGCTCGAGGACACCGACAAGCTCATTCAGGCGCTCGACGGCGCCGACATGGTGTTCGTCACCGCCGGCCTGGGCGGCGGCACCGGCACGGGCGCCGCACCGGTCATCGCCAGCCTCGCCAGCGAGCTGGGGGCCCTGACCATCGCGGTCATCACCAAGCCGTTCAAGTTCGAAGGCAAGAAGCGGCTGCTGCAGGCGGAACGCGGGCTCGAGGCGCTGCGCGAGTGCGTCGATACCGTGATCACCATCCCCAACGAACGGCTGCTGTCGGTGATCGAGCGCTCCACGCCGCTCACCGACGCGTTCGCGACCGCCGACGATGTGCTGCGCCAGGCGATTCAGGGGATCTCGGACCTCATCCTGGTGCCCGGGCTCATCAACCTCGACTTCGCCGACGTCAAGACCATCATGGCCGGCATGGGCGTGGCGATGATGGGGACCGGCATCGCCGACGGCGAGGAGCGGGCGGTCGACGCCGCCCGCAAGGCGATCTCCAGCCCGCTGCTCGAAGGGGCGTCGGTCCAGGGGGCGCGGGGCGTCATCATCAACGTGACCGGCGGCCCCGACCTGTCGCTGATCGAGGTGAGCGAGGCGTCGTCCATCGTGCAGGAGGCGGCCGACGAGGACGCCAACATCATCTTCGGCGCGGTGGTCGACCCGGCCCTCAAGGGGCGCGTGAAGATCACGGTCATCGCCACCGGCTTCGGCGATGGACGGGCGGACCGGCCGCCGGCCTCCGCCCTCCAGACGCCGGTCGACCTGCAGCACTATGCCGACCGCGCCCGCCTGCGACCCGATCCGGTCGAGCCGGCCGCGGCCGCCCGCCTCGCGATCGCCCGGCGCCGGGCGATCGACCTGCCGCTCGTCATGGCGGCGAACGGCGGACCGGGACCGGAGTTCGCGCCGGTCGACCCGGCCGCCGATCCCGACCTGAGCTCACCGTTCGACGTGCCGGCGTTCCTGCGCCGGCCGAACGAGTCCTGACCGACGGCCGGCCACGGGGGACGCGCGCGGCGTCCCCCGGCCCGCCCGGTGCCCCGCCCTGGCCGCGTGGTAGAGTACAAACATCCACGGCAGACGCGACCGTCGACGCCGGAGGCTGAGCGTGACGGAAAGCCGCTCGAGGCCGGTACGGCCGGACGATCCGGGCCACAGGCATGACGATCTGGCAGCAGCGCGAGCGCGCACGGGACACCCTTTCCCGCGAGGTCGGCTACGTGCGGAAGCCGCACGGCAGCCGTCTCCGCGTGGCTCTGGCCTTCCCCAACACCTACTTCGTCGGCATGTCGAACCTCGGGTTCCAGACGGCCTACCGCCTGTTCAACGCCGAGGAGGACATCGTCTGCGAGCGCGTCTTCCTGCCGCCGAAGCAGGAACTGGCCGGCCTCGCCTCGTCCGGCGGGTCGCTCGTGACGATCGAGTCACAGACGCCGGTGGCCGACTTCGACATCTTCGCGTTCTCGGTGTCGTTCGAGTGGGACTACACGAACGTCCTGACCCTGCTGCGCCTGGCCGGCCTGCCCGTCCGCGCCGCCGAGCGTGAGGGGCGGCACCCGCTCGTCGTCATCGGCGGCGCCGTCACCTTCCTGAACCCGGAGCCGCTGGCTCCGTTCGCCGACATCGTGGCGGCGGGCGAAGGCGAGGCGCTGATCCCCACGCTGCGGCGGGTCGTGGCGGAGGCGGCCGACCGCCGGGACCTGCTGCGCCGGCTCGCGCGTGAACCGGGGTTCTACGTGCCGTCGCTGTACGAGGTGCGCTATTCGGCCGACGGGACGATCGACGCGTTCGTGCCGGCGGAGGGGAGCGGGGCGCCGGTGCCGGTGCGCAAGGCGGCGCTGCGCACCACCGACGCGTGCGAGCCGCCGTCGACCTCGATCTTCACGCCCGACACCGAGTTCGGATCGCGGCTGCTCGTCGAAGTCGTCCGCGGCTGCGCCAACCTGTGCCGGTTCTGCTGGGCCGGCTACAACTACCTGCCGGTGCGGCCGTTCTCGGCGGACCGCATCCTGGCGATCGCCGAACGGGCGCGGCCGGTGTCGTCCCGCGTGGGGCTCGTGTCGATCGCCCTGTGCGACCACCCGGAGATCGAGCGGATTCTCACCGGCCTGCGCGACATGGGCTACTCCATCAGCCCCGCGTCCCTGCGCCTCGACGATCTCACCGAGACGATCGTGCAGCTGCTGCGGGCCAGCGGCGAGCGGACGCTCACCATCGCGCCGGAGACGGGATCGGACCGGCTGCGCCGCGTGATCAACAAGACGGTGACGAACGACGAGATCCTCGATCGCGCCGATCTGATCTTCGCGAACGGCGTCGAGAACCTGAAGCTCTACTACATGATCGGCCTGCCGACGGAAACCGACGAGGACCTGGCGGCCATCCGCGACCTGACGATCGCCATCCGCGAACGCATGCTGCACCACGCCCGTTCCCGCGGCCGGATCGGCCGGATCGTCGGCAGCGTGAATCCGCTGATTCCGAAGCCGGGCACCAGCTACCAGTGGCTGCCGATGGAAGAGCCGTCGAGCATCGAGCGCAAGGTCAAGGTCCTGCGCGGCCTCGTGGCCGGCATGGACAACGTGTATTTCAACATCAAGTCCGAGCGCCAGTCGTACTACCAGGCCCTCCTCTCGCTCGGCGACCGCCGCGTGGCGCCGGCCATCGAGGCGGCCGAGCGCAACGGCGGTAACTGGCGGGCGGCGGTCGCCGAGGCGGGCGTCGACGGCGATTTCTACATCTTCCGCGATCGCAGCCATGACGCCGTGCTCCCGTGGGACATCATCGACGGCGGGATGAAAGCGTCCTTCTTCCGGGCCGAATTCGAGAAGGGCCTTCGCGAGGAATGGACGCTCCCGCCCAAGCGACAGCGCGAGAACGCCCGCTTCCTTCCCGCGCTCCCGTAGGCGCCGCCGACAGGCGCGCTCAGAGCCTTCAGCCGGCCACGGCGGACCGCTCTTCGAATTCCTGGAACGCCTCCAGCACCAGCTGACGAATCCCTTCCTGCGCGGTCGCATCGGCAATCGGCCGGAGCAGCGCGAAACTGCGCCGTTCCCCATTCACCGAGTACTGGCGCGCCGGAAAGGTGACGTTGCGGCCGGCGCCGCCGCGACGTTCCCAGATGGCGAACCCCACCAGCTTCAGGCCGCCGAGCGGCCCGTCGGAGAAGTGCAGCTCGGCGTCGGCAAGCTTGCCGGGCGGGTTGCCGTTCATGTTGGGGACGATGGTGACGGTCATGACGTTTCCTCCTGAGACGGCGGCGGCCCGGGCGGGAAGCGCCCGGCGGTTCGGCACGCGCAGCGCACCAGCCATCCCGTGCCACAACACGGGGCAAAGCCGATGCCGGCCCGGCTGAATCGAGCGCGGCGCCGCAAGTGACTGAGAGGAAAGGATCAGGCCGCGAAGCGGCGCCGGAGGGGGTTTTCGGGCCCGGGTGCGGGCGCCAAATCTGACGCCCGGCGTTGCTGCGCCGCATCCGCCTGCGGCGCAGCGATCGGGAAACCATCCGATCGGCCCCTGAATACGGGAGAGACCGGCGCCATGCTCCGGGAACGGACCGGCAACCGCCGTTGCCGCGGCGGCGCCTGGAGTTGCGGAGCGCACCGCCGGCTGGCCCTGTCCACCCCCTCGACTTCCGTTGCGTCCGTGCGCGGCCGATAATGGTCAGGCATGAGGTGCGCCGTCCGATGACACCGTTCTCCGCCGATCGGCACCTGCCCCGCCCGCTGCCTGGCTTTGCCTGGAGGATCCGGCCGTGGGGGCCGGCGCTGCAATGCACCGCGCTGGCGCCGCTTGCAGGGCACCTGTTCACGACCTGCGCCCTGACGCTCCAGAAAGACGATGGCCCGGCCGCGTCGGGGTGGGGGGCGCTTGCCGAAGCGCTCGACGTGCCGGCGTCGGCGCTCGTCCGGCTGCGCCAGGTCCACGGCACCGACGTCGTCGTCCGCCGCCGCGGGGGGCGGCCGGATGCCTCCGGCCTGCCGGCGGCCGACATCGTCGTCAGCGACGATCCGGACGTCGTGCTGGCCGTGCAGACGGCCGACTGCGTTCCGCTGCTGGTGGCCGACCGCCGGACCGGCGCGGTGGCGGCCGCGCACGCCGGCTGGCGCGGCACGGCCGCGGGCGCGGCCCGTGTGACGGTCGAGGCTCTTCAGCGGGCGTTCGGGGCGCGGCCGCCGGACCTGGTGGCCGCCATCGGCCCGAGCATCGGTCCCTGCTGCTACGAGGTCGGGGGAGAGGTGCGCGACGCGTTCGTTCGGGCCGGGCACGCGCCGGGCGACGTCGAGCGGTGGTTCGTGCCGCCGGCGGCGGGGCCGGCCGGTCCGGGCGGACGGCGCCATCTGGATCTGTGGGCAGCCAACCGCGACCAGCTGGTGGCGGCCGGTCTGGATCCGGCGGCCGTTCACACCAGCGGGCTGTGCACGGCGGACCATCCGGCGGTGCTCTGCTCGTATCGGCGGGACGGGGCAGGCGCCGGGCGGCTGGCGGGCGCCATCCGGATGACCGCGGGACTCTGAGGGCGGAAGGGACGCGGCCGGGCGCCTGCACGGCCGGCTCGCCGCGACGGACGATCAGGGGGCGGCGGCCGGGTCGGAGGCGGCGGTGCCGGCGGCCTCGTCCATCGCGAGATTCGCGAGGCGATCGGCCTCCTTGTTCCTCGACCGCGGCACGTGCTCGAACGTGACGCGCTCGAGTCGGGCGACCAGCGAGCGGGCCTGCTGGTGAAGCGGCTGGAGCCCGGCGTTCTTCACGCGGTATTCACCGCGCATCTGCTTGACGAGCAGCTCCGAATCGGATCGGACGCGCACCTGCCGGTGGCCGTGCGACACGGCCCAGGTCAGCGCGGCGAGGAGGCCGCGGTACTCGGCGACGTTGTTGGTGGCAATGCCGAGCGATTCGCGCAGTTCGGCGACGAGCGCCCCGTCTCCATCTTCGATCCGGACGCCGAACGCCGCCGGGCCGGGGTTGCCGCGCGAGCCGCCGTCGATGTAGATCGTGGTCACTGCACCGCCTCGTCCGCCATCACGCTGCTCGGTGCCGCCACGAAGTACAGGATCCGCTGGCAGGTGTCGCACTGGATGATGCTGTCGTTCCGCCGGACTTCGTTGAAGACCTGGGGGCGCAGCCGGACGTGGCAGATCGTGCAGTGCCCGTCGCGCGCCTCGGCGACGGCGACGCCCTTGCGCATGCGGGCGATCTGCTCGAACGTGTACAGCAGCCGCGCGTCGAGTGCGGCGACGAGCGGTTCCCTCGCCGCGGAGGTCTCCTCCAGCTCCTTCTGCAGCGCGGCGACTTCCTCGTCCAGCGCCCGCCGGTCGGCCGCGACGGCCGCCTTTTCGGCCGCGAGGGCCTGTTCGGCGGCCTTCACGGCGGCGCCGAGTCCGTCGGCCTCGAGCATGCGGTCCAGAATCTGATCCTCGATCCGCTGGACCTCCTCCGCGGCCACTTCGATCTCCTTCTGCATCGTCTGGTATTCGCGGTTCGTCTTCACCTCCATCAGCTGACCCTTGAATTTCGAGAGGCGGCCCTGGACGGCGGCCTGGTCCTTTTCCAGCACCCGCCGGGCCCCCTGGTTTTCGGCGAGCCGGGCGCGGGCGTGCTCGAGGGCGGCCTCGGCGTCGCGGAGCCTCGCCTCCAGCGCCTGCGAGCGCTCGGGCTGCTCGGCGATGCGGCGTCGGGCGGCGTCGGCCGCGGTTTCGAGCTGCTGGAGCTGGATGAGGCGCTGGAGATCAGGATTCATGGCGGTGTCGTCCACGATGGCCGCCCGGGCGGCATGGTGCCCGGAGGTGTCGCTCCGGCGGCATAAATAGAAAAGGCCCCGTGTCGCGGGGCCTCTGGTGAGCGCCGGCTGGATGAAGACCGGGAGCGCTGGTGCAGGAATCCGGCATGGAACTGGCCATCATTCTTTCCCGCCACGGGCAGTCCGTCAACCGTCCGCCCCGGCGCCCGATCGGGACAGGGCGTTTCGGCGCGACGGACGCCCGGCGCCGGGGACGCGACGCCGGGCGTCCCGCCGGTACCATGGTGGGCCCACCAGGATTCGAACCTGGGACAGGCCGGTTATGAGCCGGCGGCTCTGACCGCTGAGCTATGGGCCCGAGAGTAAACGTCGCCGATCCGCCTATCGCCCTTCGAGGAAGGCGCGCAGCTTGCGGCTGCGCGACGGGTGGCGGAGCTTGCGCAGCGCCTTGGCCTCGATCTGCCGGATGCGCTCGCGCGTCACGGCGAAGCTCTGGCCGACCTCTTCGAGCGTGTGTTCGCTGCCGTCGCCCACCCCGAACCGCATCTTGATGACCTTTTCTTCGCGCGGCGTCAGCGTCTTCAGCACCGACTCGGTCTGTTCCTTGAGATTCAGGTTGATGACCGCCTCGGCCGGCGAGACGACCTGCCGGTCCTCGATGAAATCCCCGAGGTGGCTGTCCTCCTCCTCACCGATCGGCGTTTCGAGCGAAATCGGCTCCTGGGCGATCTTGAGCACCTTGCGGACCTTCGACACCGGGATGTCCATCCGCTTGGCGATCTCCTCGGAGGTCGGCTCGCGCCCCAGTTCCTGGACGAGGGCGCGGGAGGTCCGGATCAGCTTGTTGATCGTCTCGATCATGTGCACCGGGATCCGGATCGTCCGGGCCTGGTCGGCGATCGCCCGGGTGATCGCCTGCCGGATCCACCAGGTCGCGTAGGTCGAGAACTTGTACCCGCGGCGGTACTCGAACTTGTCGACCGCCTTCATCAGGCCGATGTTGCCTTCCTGGATGAGGTCGAGGAACTGCAGCCCGCGGTTGGTGTACTTCTTCGCGATCGACACGACGAGCCGGAGGTTGGCTTCGACCAGTTCCTTCTTGGCCTGCTCGGCCTGCCACTCGCCCCGGACGATGGTGTCGAGCGTCCGCTTGAGCTGCTCGGGCGTCTCCTCGAGTTCGGTCGTCATCTGCTTGATGGCGAGCCGCACGTCGCGCAGCTTCCGCACCACGTTCTTCCGCTCGTCTTCCTTCAGCCGCATCTTCCGCGACTTCTGGGAGGCCTGCCGGTTGAGCGACTCGGCTTCGCGCTGCAGCCGCTGCACGGCCTCGACCGATTCCTTCATCTCGTCGATCAGCCGCCGCTTGACCACCTCGGTGAACTCGATCGCGCGGATCAGCCGCGAGAGCTCCACCTCCCCGCGCATCGCCTTCCAGCGCGCCCGGCGGTACTTCCGCTTGTCCTTCTTCGGCGTCGCGACCCGCTTCTCATCGAGCTTCTGCAGCGCGCCCCGCGCCCTCCGCACGGCGTCGATCTGCTGGAGGACCTCCGTCTTGCGATCTTCCAGCCGGTCGTCGGTCAGCTCGTCGTCCTGGAAGATGACCAGCTCCCGGATCGTCCGCTCGCCGGCCCGCAGCTGATCGCCCATCTGCATGACCCGCTTGGCGACCATCGGCGTGCGCGAGATCGACTTGATCGCGGCCAGCTTGCCCCGCTCGATCCGCCGGGCGATCTCGACTTCGCCTTCGCGCGTCAGCAGCGGCACCGTCCCCATCTCGCGGAGGTACATCCGCACGGGGTCGTTGGTCTTGTCGAGCGCGCCAGGCGTCAGATCGAGATCCAGCTCCTCGCTGCCCTCGCCCGTCCGGTCGAACGCCTTGTCCTCGCGGAACTTCGCCTGATCGGCGTCCAGGACCTCGATGCCGGCGCTGCCGAACGTGTTGAACAGGTCGTCGAGTTCGTCAGACGATGTGATTTCCGACGGCAGGAGCTCGTTGACTTCGTCGTACAGGAGATAGCCCTTCTCCTTGCCGATGGAAATCAGCTGGCGAACTTCATCGTATTTTTCTTCGATCGACAAGACCGTATCCTCCCCTATGAACCACCCGCGATCAGGCCCTCTATCCTAGCGACGAATCCCCGTCCCGCAACAGCTGTTTTCGCGCCCGCCTCCGCCCCTCACGCCTCCGACGCCAGCGCCTCGATCCGGTGCAGCAGGTCCAGCTTCTCCTGCCAGAGCCGGTCGATGTCCGGGCCGTGCGCCGTGGCGCCAAGCTCCTGGAGGCGGTCGATTTCCCGCTGGATGGCCGCCCGTTCTCGCTCGTACCGCAGCCGCTTCAGCGTCCGCACGCAGGCGGCCGGCGGGGCCGGCGAGATCGCGTCGGCGGCCACTCCGGTCACCAGCGCCGCGCTCACAGTACTTAGACGCCGCAGGAGCTGCGCCGGTACCTGCTCATCGGCCTCCTCCTGCAGCGACTGGGCCACCTCGAACACCTCGCGGCCGACGAGATTCTCCAAGTCTTTATCTTCCAACAATTTGACGGCCGCAATCGTCTCGGAGGTCTCGTGGAAAATCCCCCAGATCAGCCCTCGCTCGGCCTGCTTCAGCTGGCCGGATCCCGGCAGCTCCCGGAGGGTCAGCGTCGTCCGCCGCGACACGGCTGCCTTACGGATCTCGGTTCGAACGACCTCTTCCGTGATCCGCGCCTTGTGCGCCAGCCGGTCCCCGAACTGGTCCCGGGCCGCCGGATCCGGGATGCGGGCGGCCACCTCGAGCATCCGGCCGAGGAACCGGCGCCGTCCCTCGTCGCCCGTCAAATCGTGCTCGGCGCCCGCCCGGTCGAGCAGGAACTCCAGGTACGGCCGGGAATTGCGCAGTCTCGCCCGATAGGCCTCGACGCCCAGTTTCCGGATGAAGGCGTCCGGATCGTCACCCGACTCGAGCAGGGCCACGTTGACGTCGAAGCCTTCCGCCACCAGCAGCTCGCACGACCGGGCCGCCGCCCCCTGCCCGGCCGCATCCGGGTCGTAGCTCAGCACGACCTTGCTCGTGAACCGCCGGAGCAGGGAGGCCTGCTGGGACGTCAGCGCGGTGCCGCAGGCCGCCACGACCGGCGCCGCCTGCCCCTGGAACACCTGGGCGAAGTCGAAATACCCCTCCACCAGGACGGCGTAGCCGAGCCGCCGGATGCCGGCCTTCGTCAGCTCGAGACCGTACAGCGTCCGCCCTTTCGAATAAATCGGCGTTTCCGGAGAGTTGAGATACTTCGGCACCTGGTCGGCGTCGAGCGCCCGGCCGCCGAACGCGATCACCGGGCCGGTATCACGGCAGATCGGGATCATCAGGCGATGTCGGAAGCGGTCGATCGTGTCGCCATTGTCCCGCTGGACCACCAGACCGCTCCGGACGAGGGTCGCCAGCGGCAACCCCTGCTGCAGCAGGCGGGACTTCAGGCCGTCCCGGCTGGCTGGTGCGTAGCCGAACCCCAGTGCCTCCATCGTCGCCGGCGTCAGCCCGCGCGCCTGCAGCTCCTGCCGGGCCCGGGCGCCGGCCGGCGTCCCGAGCTGCTCCCGGAAGTACGCCGCGGCGGTCTCGTGCGCCTTCAGCAGCGCTTCGCGCTCGGCTGTGTCCACCCGGTCGTCCGGGCCGCCGGGCGTCTCGGGAATCGGCACGCCGAAGCGTTGCGCCAGTTGCCGCGCCGCCTCCGGGAAGCTCAGCTTCTCGTGCAGCTCGAGGAACTTGAAGACGTCCCCGCCGACCCCGCAGCCGAAGCAGTGAAAGAACCCCTTTTCGCGGTTCACGTGGAACGACGGCGTCTTTTCGCCGTGGAACGGACACAGGCCTTTGTACGTGGCGCCGGAACGCTTCAGCGGGACGTACTCCTGGATCACCTGGACGATGTCCGTCTGCAGGCGCAGGTCGTCGATGAAGGACTGCGGGAACAGCGCCATGTCAGTCCTTGAGCTCCACGATCGTCACCGCGCCGCCGCCGGCGTCGGGCGGCGCCGTGGCCGCGCGGACGACCAGCGGGTGCTGGCGGAGATAGCCGGCGAGCGCCTTGCGCAGCTGGCCGGTGCCGTGCCCGTGGATGACCCGCACGGTCCGCTGCTCGCCGAGCAGCGCGTCGTCCAGGAACTTCTCCGTCCGTGCGATCGCTTCGTCCACCGTGCAGCCGATCACGTTCAGCTCCGTCGGCATCGTTTCCCGCGGCTGGAGCGCGACGTTCACGCGGACGCGGTCACGCGCCGCCGGGCCGGCGGCGAGCCGCCGCAGGTCCCCGATCGGCGCCCGCAGCCGCTTGCCGTGGAGGTCGACGTCGGCCATGCCGGCGCGGACCGTCACGAGCGTGCCCTCGAGGCCGAGCCGGCCGACGGCGACGCGATCGCCGGGGGCCGGCGGGACGGCCGGTCCGGTGGAAGCCGTCGCCTCGGCGGGCGCCGCCTCTTTCAGCCGGCCGACGACGCCGTCGATCGCCTTGACGGCGTCCGCGCGGATCGCGCCGGTCTCGCCGGTCGACACCAGCGCCGGGGCGGTCCGCCGCGACGCGTCCCGGACCAGCGTCGACGTGCGGCGCTTGAGATCGTCGATGACGGCATCGATCTCCCGCCGGGCCGCGCGCAGCTGCTCTTCGAGCTGCTCGTTGAGCCGCCGCCGGACGCTCTCCTCGCGCTGGCGGAGCGCGTCCTCGCGGAGACGCAGCCGCGCGTCCGACTGTTCGACGGCCGCCTCCCGCCGGGCGACGGCCGCCCCCTCGCGATCGATCGCCCGCAGCTGCTCGTCCACGCGGGCGAGGTGTTCGGCGAGCTGGGTCTCGCGGCCCGTCAGGTTCGCGCGCGCCGCCTCGACGATCGCCGCGCTCAGGCCCAGCCGGCCGGCCATCTCGAGCGCGAGGCTGCGGCCGGGCGAGCCGTACTGCAGCTGGTAGGTCGGCGCGAACGTGTCGGGATCGAAGCCGAACGCCGCGCAGGCCACGCCGCCGGTCGTCGCGGCGTACGACTTCAGCGCGTCGTAGTGGGTCGTCGCGATCACCGTGGCGCCGCGCCGCCGGAAGTGGTCGATGATGGCCATCCCCAGCGCGCCGCCTTCGATCGGATCCGTGCCGGCGCCGACTTCGTCCAGCAGCACCAGCGCCGGCAGCACGAGATCGCGATCCATCGCGGCGATGTTCGTGACGTGCCACGAGAACGTGCTGAGGTTCGCCTCGATCGACTGCTCGTCGCCGATATCGGCGAACAGCGACCGGAACACCGGCAGGCGGCACCCGTCGGCCGCCGGAACGTGCAGCCCGGCCTGCGCCATCACCGTCAGCAGCCCGGCCGTCTTGAGCGCCACGGTCTTGCCGCCGGTGTTCGGCCCGGTGATGACCAGGACGTTGGCCGGCGGCGCGATGACGACGTCGACCGGCACCGGGTCGTCGCGCCGCCGGGCCGGCGGCTGATCCAGCAGCGACAGCACCGCCGGCATCAGCAGCGGGTGCCGCGCCCCGCGCAGCTCGAGCCCGGCCTCGACGATCGACGGCGCCGTGCCGCCGATGGCCGTGGCAAACCGTGCCTTGGCCTGGATGACGTCCAGCTCCGCGCCGACCTCGACGGTCGGCTCCAGGTCGTCGAGCCGGCTCCGGAACGCGTCGGACAGCCCGAGCAGGATCCGGTGCACTTCCTCCGCTTCCCGCTCGCCGAGCGCGACGATCGCGTTGTTGATGTCGACCGTGCCGAGCGGCTCCACGAACAGGCTCGCGCCGCTCGTCGACGCTCCGTGCACGACGCCGGGAATGGCGTCGCGATGCTCGGCCTTCACGATCAGGACGTACCGGCCGTTCCGATCGGTGATGACCTGGTCCTGGAGGTACCGCCCGGTCTCCCGCCCGCGCAGGAAGGTCTCCAGCGTCGTCCGGAGGTGCGCCCGCTCGCGCCGGAGCCGCTCCCGGACGCTCTTCAGGGCGGGGCTGGCGTCGTCGCGAACCGCGCCGGACGGGTCGATCTTCCGGCGGACGTCGGCCGTTTCGG
Source organism: Vicinamibacterales bacterium (assembly GCA_035534615.1). Lineage (GTDB taxonomy): Bacteria > Acidobacteriota > Vicinamibacteria > Vicinamibacterales > CAVVIG01 > JAGWRA01. The sequence continues at coordinate 1,348 of DATLRO010000059.1, read as the reverse complement.
GGCGGAACGACGCCGCCCGCGACACCAGGGCGCCGAGCATCGGAAAGTCGTCGCCGGCCCGCGCGACCGCCGCGCGCGACGCCTCGATCGATTCCAGGAAATCGGCCAGTCCCAGCAGGAACAGCGGCTCGAGCGCCTGCCCGGGCACGGCGAGCGCCTCGAGCAGCGTCGGGAGGTCGGCCGGCGCGCCGAGCGGCAGCAGGCCGTGGACGTCCATGAAGCGCACGCCTTCGGTCGTCGCCGCCAGCTGGCGGACCACGACGTCCCGGTCGGTGTCCGGCCGAAGCGCCTCGATGCGCGCCGCGCCGAGCGGGGTCCGGGTCAGGCTGCGCACGGCCTCGAGTACGCGCTCGAATTCGAGGAACCGCAGGACGCCTGCGTGTTGCATAGCGTGGTGGTGCCGGATCGGGCGGGTTGCCGGCTGTCAGGAGCCCCCGTCTCCCGAAAGGGCAACCGTCAATCCTAGCACGCACGAACCGCGACCGCCAACCACCGAATATGGGCGCCCGGCCGGGGCCTGTCAAGCCGTCAGGCTGTCAGGCTGTCAGGGGCCGGGGGAGGCCGCGGGCCGCCCCGTGTCAGAGGTGGTTGATCAGGCTGGCCACGGTCGCGGCACCGAACCCGTTGTCGATATTGACCACCGACACGCCGGACGCGCAGCTGTTCAGCATGGCGAGCAGGGCGGCCAGGCCGCCGAAGCTGGCGCCGTAGCCGACCGACGTCGGCACGGCGATCACCGGCACGTGCACGAGCCCGGCGACGACGCTGGGGAGCGCCCCTTCCATGCCGGCGGTGACGATGATGACCCGGGCGGCATCGAGGCGCTCCTGCTGGCTCAGCAGGCGGTGCAGGCCGGACACGCCGACGTCGTACAGCCGTTCCACGGCATTGCCCATGACGTCGGCCGTGATGGCGGCCTCCTCGGCCACCCCCAGGTCGGAGGTGCCGGCGGCGACGACGAGGATCGTGCCCCGGCCGGCCGGCAGGCGCTGCCGCTGGCAGGTGATGAGCCCGGCCTGCGGGTGGAAGACCGCGTCGGGGACTTTCGCCTGGACCAGCGCGTAGGCGGCGGCCGACGTCCGGGTGATGAGCAGCGTGTGGTCGTGGGCCATCAGGTTCTCGGCAATGGCGGCCACCTGCTCGGGCGTCTTGCCGGTCCCGAGGATCACCTCGGGGAAGCCCTGACGGATCGGGCGGTGATGATCGACCCGGGCGAAACCCAGGTTGGCCATCGGGCTCTGCCGGAGCAGGCCCAGCAGCTGCAGGCAGACGGCGTCCGTCTCGGCCTGGCCGAGGCGGAGCTGCTCGAGGAGTTCGCGGAGTTCGACGGGGGTCATGGGCGCGGGTC
>DATLRO010000058.1:0-17828 GCA_035534615.1 Vicinamibacterales bacterium | reverse complement strand
ACGCCCCGCCGGTGCGGCGCCGGCTACGCGCCCATCAGGGATTACGCGGCGATCGGCGACGGCCGCACGGTTGCGCTCGTTGCCCGCGACGGCGCCATCGACTGGCTGTGTCTGCCCGACATGGACTCGCCGAGCGTGTTCGGCGCCCTGCTCGACGCGCCGCATGGCGGCGCCTTCACGCTGGCGCCGGTCGATCCGTCCGAAACCGAGCGGCGGTACGTGCCGGAGACCAACGTGCTCGAGACGACGTTCTTCTGCGGCGCCGGCGTCGTCCGGGTGACCGACGCCCTGACGATTCCCGATGGCGGCCTCACGCCCTGCCGCGAACTGGCGCGACGCATCGAGGGGCTGTCGGGCCGTGTCGCGATGCGGTGGGCGGTCGTCCCCCGCTTCGACTACGGGCAGCGCGGGCCGCGCCTCGCCCTCCGCGCCGGTGTGCCGGTGGCGGTGGACGGACGGGACGCCGTCGCCGTGTGCGCGTGGAACGCCGGCACACCACGGATCGACGGTCCGGCAATCACCGGGCAGTTCGAGACGGCACAAGGATCGCGCGGGCTGCTGGCGCTGGCGGGGACGCATCAGGAGCCGCTGGTGCTGCCGCCCCGCGAGGCGGTGGAGCATCGGCTCGACGCCACGATCGCGTTCTGGCGCCGCTGGACGGCGGCGGGGTGGTACGACGGGCCCTGGCAGCCGGCCGTGCGTCGCAGCGAGCTTGCCCTGAAGCTGCTGGTGCACGCGCCGACCGGCGCCGTCGCGGCGGCCCCGACGACGTCGCTGCCCGAGGAGCTCGGCGGCGAGCGGAACTGGGATTACCGGTACTGCTGGATCCGCGATTCCGCCTTCACGCTCGACGCGCTGCTGCGCCTCGGCCGGACGGAGACGGCGCACGCGTTCTTCTGGTGGTTCATGCACGCGTCGAATCTCACGCGGCCGCGCCTGCAGGTGCTGTATCAGCTCGACGGCGGGCGATTCGCCCGCGAGCGCCAGCTGCCGGCCGACGGCTATTGCCGGTCGCGTCCGGTCCGGATCGGCAACGGCGCCGTCGACCAGCTCCAGCTCGACATCTACGGCGACCTGATGGAATCCGCCTGGCGGTATCATGGGGCCGGGCACGACATCGATCGCGACACCGGCCGGCGGCTCGCCGAGGCGGCCGATCTGGTCTGCGACATCTGGCGCCAGCCCGATTCCGGCATCTGGGAATGTCGATCCGGGCCGCAGCACTACACCCACTCGAAGGTGATGTGCTGGGTCGCGCTCGATCGCGCGATCCGTCTGGCGGAGGCCGGCGTCCTGCCGGCCCGGCGCGTCGGCCGCTGGCGCCGGCAAGCTCTGGCCATCCGCGAGTTCATCGACCGCCACTGCTGGGAGGAGGCGCTGGGCAGTTACGTGCGCTTCGCCGGCAGCCGGGACGAAGTCGACGCGAGTCTGTTGCTGATGGCGGTCATGGGGTACCACGACCCGCGGGAGCCGCGCCTGCATCGGACCATCGACGCGGTGCGCCGGCTGCTCGGGCACGGCGCGTTCGTCCGGCGGTACAGCGGCGGGGACGGGCTGAGCGGCCGCGAGGGAGCCTTCATCACCTGCTCGTTCTGGCTGGTCGAGGCGCTCGCGCGCACCGGCCGGCGCGACGAAGCGGCGGTGCTGATGGAGGCCCTGCTGGCCATGGCCAATGACGTCGGGCTGTACGCGGAGGAGATCGATCCATCGAACGATGCGTTCCTGGGGAACTTCCCGCAGGGCCTCGTCCACCTTTCGCTGGTGGGCGCCGCCCTCGCCTTCGCGGAGCCTGACGCCTCATGAGCCTGGCGGCCGCCGTGGCCGGCGGATTCATCGGGACGCTCGTGCTCACGACCACCCTGCGCGGCGCGAGCGAACTGGGCCTGACGCGGATGGACATCCCGTTCCTGCTCGGCACGGCGTTCTCGGCCAGTCGCAGCCGCGCCAAGGTGATCGGGTACGCGCTCCACTTCGCCGCCGGGCTGGCGTTTTCGGTCGTCTACTACTGGATATTCCTGGCGATCGGGCGCGACGGCTGGGTGGTGGGCGGGCTGTTGGGCGCGGTGCACGCGCTGTTCGCCGGCACCGTGCTCGTCAACATCCTGCTGCCGGCCATGCATCCACGGATGGGCACGCCGTTCAGCGCGGCCGATTCCGCGCCGTTGCTGGAGCCGCCCGGCTTCATGCTGCACAACTACGGCCGGGCGACGCCGGTCGTCACCCTCCTCGCCCACGTGGCGTATGGCGCCATCATCGGCGGCTTCGTGCACCTGGCCGGCACGCGTTGCGGGCCGCGCTGATATCAGAGGTGGGCGCGTCCTGAGGACAGGACAGCTCAGGCGGCTGTGGAGTGACGCGGCTGAGCGCGGTCGCTCAAACCCTTGACGCGATAGCGTTTGCGTCGTCCGCTGCGCCTGCCCTGGCCCTCGATCGGTCTGGCGCGGACTTTGCCTCCTCTTTGGATGTGTGTCGGGTCGCGGCCGCCGGGAGCAGCCGCCGGCCGGAAGGACACGCTGAAAGGAGCGTGCGGCATGTCGTCACGGATTGTTCGCACGATGGGGCTGGTGCTCGTGCTCGTCGCTCTCGCGCTGCCGGCGTTCGCCCAGGGCGCGGCATCGGTGGACCGGCGGATCGCCACGACGGTCGCGCATCAGCTGGAGCGGCGGGGGATCCTCCGCGCCGGCAACATCATGGTGTCGGTGCAGGACGGGACGGTCACGCTGAGCGGCCAGGTGCCGAGCCTGTGGCTGAAGCGTGCGGTGATCGATCAGGCGCGCGGCGTCGACGGTGTCCGATCCGTCGTGAGCCGGCTGACGGTCATGGCGCCGGAGACCGATCAGGGCCTCGCCGAGCAGGTGGCGCGGCGTCTCAGGCATTCGGTGTACAACACGATCTTCGACAACGTGAACGTGTCGGCCACCAACGGCGTGGTGCGGCTGACCGGCCAGGTGATGTCGCCGTTCGCGAAACGGCAGATGGGCGACACGGTGCGGAAGGTGGTGGGCGTCCAGGGCGTGCACAATGATCTGCAGGTGCTGCCGGAGTCGATGAACGACAACGAGCTGCGGCTCGCGGTCGCCCGGCGGATCTACGGCAATCCGCTCTTCTCCGATCAGGCGATCCTGCCGGCGCCGCCCGTGCACATCATCGTCAAGGGCAGCCGGGTCACGCTGGTCGGCGTGGTCGGGTCGAACGCGCTGAAGATCCGCGCCGGCATGCTGGCGCGCGACGTGTTCGGCGTCATGGGCGTCACCAACGATCTGCGGGTCGATTCCTGACCGGGACCCGGACGGACGCGGTCGGCCCATCGCGCCGCTCGACCGCGCGGCGCATCGATCCCATGACATCATCGCCTCCCGGGGACTGAGCCCGGCAGTCCCCGGCGCCTCCCGGCTCGCCGGCTGAGCCTCGCCGCTCGGCCTGCGGCCCCGGCAGGTCCCGGCTTCCCGGTCCGCGGGAATCCCCGTCCACCCCTGCGCGCGCCACCGCGCGGCGCGCCCTCGCGAAAGGAGACGAAAGGAGAAGATGAATGATGCACACGTGGCTCGGCTCGGGAACGGCCCTGGTGCGTGGACTCGGCCTGCTCGCGGCCGCCGTGCTCGTCGGCCTGCTGGTGCACCGCCTGCTGTTCCTGGCGCTGCAGCGGCTCGCGCGGCCCGCCGGCCGGGTCGTGGACGCGTCGCTGCTGCGGCATGCCGAAGCGCCTGCCCGATTCATTCTGCCGATCCTGGCCACCTTCGCGGTGCTGCCGGCGCTTGGTCTGTCTTCCGAGCCGGGAGACATGGTCCGTCATCTCGTGGCGCTCGGACTGATCGCCGGCTTCACCTGGTTGAGCATTGCGCTGACCGCAGTCATCCAGGACGCCATCGCGTCCCGGTTCTCGGTCGACACCGCGGACAACCTCACCGCCCGCAAGGTCCGGACGCAGATGCAGGTCCTGCGGCGCGTGCTGGTCGTCGTCATCCTGATTGTCGGCCTGTCGGTCATGCTGATGACGTACCCAGCCGTCCGCCAGTTCGGCGCCACCCTGTTCGCCTCGGCCGGCCTGGCCGGCCTCGTCGTCGGCATGGCGGCGCGCCCCGCGCTGGCGAATCTGCTGGCCGGGCTCCAGATCGCGCTGACCGGACCGATCCGGATCGATGACGTCGTCATCGTGGAAGGCGAATGGGGCTGGATCGAGGAGATCACGACGACCTACGTCGTGGTGCGGATCTGGGACCTGCGGCGGCTCGTCGTCCCGCTGAGCTATTTCATCGAGCATCCGTTCCAGAACTGGACGCGCCGGACGGCGGACCTGCTCGGCACGGTGACGATCTACGCCGACTACACCGTGCCGGTGGACGAAGTCCGCCAGGAGCTGCACCGCGTCCTCCAGGCGAGCGGTCTGTGGAACGGCCAGGCGTGGGGGCTGCAGGTGACCGACGCCACGGAGCGCACCATGGAACTGCGCGCCCTGATGAGCGCGGCCGACTCCGGGAAGGCGTGGGACCTGCGGTGCCTGGTGCGCGAGCGGCTGATCGCGTTCCTGCAGTCCCGCTATCCGGACAGCCTGCCTCGCGCCCGCGCGGACGTGCGCGGGTTGACGCCGGCGTGAACCGGAACGCGATCCGGCGGGGCGGCAGGGCTTGACAATCCTTCGCCGCCACGGTACTACTGCTAGCCACAACTGAACGACGCACCCCCGGTGTCATGGGAAGCGGGTGAGAAGCCCGCACGGTCCCGCCACTGTAAGCGGGGAGCGGCTGCCATTCGGGTCCGGCTTCGTCCGGACCCCGTCACTGTGTCGCACGACATGGGAAGGCGAGGCAGGCCGCGTCGATCCGCGAGTCAGGACACCTGATCCCGAGGTCCGTCCCCTGCGTTCCGTCTGCGCCTTCACGTCGAGGCGGGACGGAGCCGGCGCGCGATGACGCCGGAAGGAGACTCATGCCGCTTGCCGTCCGTCCCGTGCGGAGGGGCCGCCGCCCTGCCGCCACTCGACCGATTCCTTCGCTCCTCCACCTCCTGTCGGCGATCTGGCTTGTGCTGGTCACTGCGACCGCGGCGTCCGCCGCGCCGGCTGCCGCGGTGACCGGGCGCGTCACCGATCCGGCCGGTCGACCGGTGCCCGGGGCCCGCGTCCTGCTGTCGGGCCCCGTGGCCGTGCCGCGGACCGCCGTGACCGGGCAGGACGGCCGCTTTCGGCTGGCGCACCTGGACGCCGGCCGCTACGAGCTGCAGGTCGTCCGTGAAGGGTTCTCCGCCGCCCCGGTGGCGGTGACGCTGGCGCCCGGCGCCACGCGCGAGGTGTCGGTGCGGCTGCACGTGAGCGCGGTCCCCGAATCGGTCGTCGTGACCGCCTCCCCGGTCGAGACGCCGCTGTCGCGCGTCGCCGACAGCGTGACGGTGCTGACCAGCGCGGACCTGCGGGCGCGCCAGATCGACACGGTGGCCGACGCGCTGCGGCTGGTGCCCGGGCTGGCGGTGGCGCAGAGCGGCACCTGGGGCCAGATCACCTCCGTGTTTCCGCGCGGCGGCGATTCCAACTACACGCTCGTGCTGATCGACGGCATGCCGGCCAACGAGTTCGGCGGCGGGTTCGACTTCTCGCAGCTCCCGGTCAGCGACATCGCGCGGATCGAGGTCGTCCGCGGTCCGCAGAGTGCGCTGTTCGGATCGGGGGCGATCGGCGGCGTGATCCAGATCATCACGCGCCATGGCGGGCCGCCCCGCGCGGCCGTCTCGGCCGAAGGGGGTGGCCTCGGGACGACGCGCTATACCGCCGACACGAGCGGATCGCACGGAGCCTGGACCTGGGGCGCCTCGGCCGAGCGGATGGCGAGCCAGGGCTACACCGGTCTGGCGGCCGACGGCGAGCGGGTGAGCAACGACAACGGCGAGGAGCGCGCGGCGTCGGGCAGTCTCGGCTGGGGCCGGGCCGGCGGGACGCAGATCCGGGCGAACGCGGACGTCACCTGGTCCGACATCGGGTTCCCCGGCCCGTACGGCTCGAATCCGGTCGGCGCCTTTGCCGGCGTCGATCGAATTTCGCGCGGCATCACGAACGACCGGCAGGTCGGCGTCCGGATCGACCAGCCGTGGGCGCATCAGCGGGCCCACTCGACCCTGCAGGCCAGCTACACCGATTCGACCGAGCAGTTCGTCAGCCCCTACGGGCCGTCGAACACCGGCAGCCGGCGGCTCCAGCTCCGGACGCAGACCGATGTCGCCCTCGGTGCGCGCGGCGGGCTCTCGGCCGGCGTCGACGTCGACCGCGAGCGGGCCGTCAACACCTACATCACCGGCGCCTCGGGCGAGCTGCTGCCGATTTCGCGCTGGCTGGTCGGCACCTTCGCGGAAGCGCGCTACAACGCCGGCGACCGTCTGTTCCTGACCGCCGGGCTGCGCGTCGACGACATCCGGCAGGGGGCCATCCAGGCGAGCCCCGATCCGTTCTCGCCCAGGCCGCCGCTGCCCGAGAGCACGGTCCTGTCGCCCAACCCGAAGGTGTCGGTCGCCTATTTCTTCCGGCCGGGCGGCACCGGCCGGTCGACGTGGACGCGCCTGCACGCGACCGCCGGCACCGGCATCCGGCCGCCCGATGCGGTCGAGCTCGCCTTCACCGACAATCCGCATCTGAAGCCCGAGCGCAGCCGCAGCGCCGACATCGGGATCGAACAGGGATTCGCGCGCGGGCGGGTCGTGCTCGACGCCACGGCCTTTCTCAACCGCTACAACGATCTGATCGTGGCCGTCGGCCGATCGCTGCTCGACTTCAGCCAGTTCGCGACCGACAACATCTCCAACGCGCAGGCCCGCGGCCTCGAGATTTCCGGCGCCGTCCGCGTCGGCGGCGGCCTCCAGGCGCGCGTGGCGTACACCTTTCTCGACAGCCGCGTCCTGGCGGTCAACGGCAGCCGGGACGTGGCGCCGCCCCCGTTCCAGGTCGGCGAGTGGCTGCTGCGCCGCCCGCGGCAGGAAGGCTCGGTCGATCTCCTCTGGACCCGGGGGCGGGTCACGGCGTTCGGCGACGTCGGCGCGCGGGGACGGACGCTCGACGTCGAGCCCACGCTCGGCGCGTTCGGCGGCCTGTTCTGGAACCCCGGCTATACGGTCGTCAATGCCGGCGCGACCGTCCGGGTCGGCCATGGCGTCGCGCTGTTCGCCCGCGTGGCGAACCTGCTCGACCGCCGCTACGAGGAGGTGTACGGCTATCCGGCGAGCGGCCGCCTGGCCATGGTCGGCCTGCGCGTGTCGACGTCGCGGTGATCCGGCTGCCGGGATCCGCGGCGCCGCGTAGTATCATCCGCGTCACGGATCCCCCGGGGCCATCGCCCGCGCGGGGCGGGGCAGGGATCCGCAGGAGGAGGGCGCGATGAGAACGCTGCTGGTCGCCGGAGTGATGGCGGCGGCGCTGGCCGGATCGGGCTGCCACCGGGCGGCGACCCGGTCGTTCAACGGCTGGTGGCACCTCGACGAGTCGGCGAGCACGGGCGTGCCGCCGATGATGCGCGGCCACGACACGGTCATCCACCTGACGCAGTCCGGCGATCGCTTCGTCATCGAGTTCCTGTTCGACGGCCGGACGATGAACACGAGCGACTTCGTGCTCGACGGGCAGATGCACAGCGGGCAGCTCGGCGCGACCCAGGAAGCGCGGTGGGTGCACCGGCCCGACACGCTCGAGATCGACATCCACCGGCCGGCCGGCGGCCCGATGCCGGGCGGCAACGAGCACCTGGTCTGGGCGCTGCAGCCCGGGGGACAGGAAATCCGGCGGACCAGCACCCATCCCGACTCGAGCGCGCCGCCGCAGGTCTACGTGTATCGTCGGATTGGCAAGCCGTCGGGGGCGGGATCCGGACAGGCCTGACCTGCGTCAGCTCTGTTCCTTGGCCTTGGCGGTCCGGGCGATGGCGGTGTCCCGGCGGACTTCCGCCAGCTCTTCCTGCAGCCCTTTGATCATCTCCGCGCTCATCCGGTGCAGCGTTTCGCGCTGCTCGTGCAGCTTGTCGATCGCCTGCCGCCGTTCGGCGGCGAGCGAGATGCGCGCCCGCAGCTCGTCGACCCGGAACGGCTTGAACAGCAGATCCGATGCGCCGGCGGCGAGGGCGTCGCTGATGCGATACCGGCCCGAGTGCCCCGTCATCGCGATGGCCAGCAGTTCGCTCTGGATGGCCCGGGCCCGGCTGATCAACGACAGGCCGTCCGGCGGCGGCATGACGATGTCCGCAATCAGCAGATCGGTCTTGTGGAACGCGAGGTGGTTGAGGGCCGCGTTGGACGAGGTGAACGTGATGACATCGTGTCCGGCGTCCCGGCAGATCGAGGCCAGCAGGTTGACCATCGAGGGTTCGTCGTCAACGATCACAATCTGCACGAGACGTTAATCGGCAACGGCACAGACTGGCTTGAATCGGGCCGGTCCAGGGTGGGCCTCACCGCCCGGGCGTCCGGCCCGCGTCGGTCGCCGGCCGTCGGCTGCGTCCCTGAAGCCGGTCGCCGTCTCAGCGGGCGGGGGGAGCGCCGGTCGTCAGCGTGCGCAGCGCCCGCTCCATGTAGGTGGAGGAGACGTGCACCGGACCCGAGAACGGCTGCTTGATGTCCTGGATTGCCACGAGGATGAGCGTCAGCAGGCCCGCGAGCAGGGCGACCTGCAACGCCTGGAAACCGAACCGGCCGGCCGGGATGAACAGCGAGAAGATCAGGGTGATGACGGCGCCGGCAATCAGCACGATCCAGAGGATCGGCGGAAGGGGCGACTGGGATTCCAGCAGCCGCGTCTGCCGGCTCGCCCGCAGGTGGCCGAGGCCGGTCGTCGCGTGATCCAGCACCAGCGGATCGACACCGTTCACCTGGTGGGCCTCCATGACGACCTGCCATAGATCGTTCGACACCCGGCTCACCTGCCTGCTGAACCGGCCGTGCGCCATCAGCGGCCATTCCCTAGTGCTCACCAGCCGGGCGTACTCGATCGTGTCGCGGTAGAACCTGTTGCCGTACGGCGCCGGCAGCCCCTCGGCCAGCCGCGCCAGGTTGACGATGGTGACCGCTTCCTGGGTGGCGACCTCCTGCGCGGCGGTGAAGCTGTTCCACGCGGCGAACAGGATGAACGCCAGAATCACCGCATAGACGGTGCCGGCCACGGTCCCGCAGAACACGCTCAGGTCGTGGGCCTCCTCCAGATGTGCGGGCGAGACGAAGCGGCGCACGATCCGGAGAGCCGCGATCGACAGGACGATGGCGCCGACGATATAACCGATTCCCAGCAGCCGGATGGGCATGACGATGTGCGTGCGGCCGGATCCCGCCCGTCGGGGCAGTGGATCGGCCGCTCCTCCAGCGACCCAGCATAGCGCAGGTGAAGCCGCGCCCCGGACGGACCGCCCGTGAACGCTCGTGAACTGAGCCGTTGCGCGCGCCCGCAGTCTGTGCGGTGCCGGCACGCCGATCGTGCGGCTGCCGCACAGTCCGCCCGGTCTGCCTGCGGCCGCCATGTGCGCCAACTGCCTGGCGGTGAACGGGTTCGGGTTCGCCCTCGGCGCTGGCACTTTTGTCGCTTGGATGACGATCCGGTCATCGACGCGTCCCGGGCTCTCTCGCCGTTCCCTGGTTCCGATCGATCCCGCGCACCAGGCTGCTGGTGTCACCACGCGCGGACGAGGAGACGTGGTGCCGGAGAGCGGCCGGCGCGCGCCGGCGGCCGAAGCGCCGGTCGCGTCGGGGCCATCGGCGGGAGGACATCGATGATTGCCGCGCCGCCGCATCCGAACGAGACCGGGCGCCTCGCCGCCCTCCAGCGCTATGGGATTCTGGACACGCCGCCGGAGCAGGCGTTCGACGACCTGACGGCGCTGGCGGCGCAGATCTGCGAGGCGCCGGTCGCGATGATCAGCCTCGTGGATGCGCGCCGGCAGTGGTTCAAGTCGATCGTCGGGGTCGACGCCACCGAGACGCCGCGCGAGGTCGCCTTCTGCGCGCACGCGATTCTGGAGCGCAACGGCCTGCTCATCGTGCCGGATGCCCGTCTCGACCCGCGCTTCGTGGACAACCCCCTGGTCGTCGGCGGGCCGCACGTGGTGTCGTACGCCGCCGCGGTCGTGTATTCCTCGGACGGCTTCCCGGTCGGCACCTTGTGCGTGGTCGACCACGTGCCGCGCGACTACACGCCCGGGCAGGTGACGGCGCTGCAGCGGCTGGCGTCGCAGGTGACGTCCCAGCTGTCACTGCGCGAGACCGCGTCGCGGCTGCAGGCCGACATCCTTCGCCGCATCGGGGTCGAACGCCGGCTGGCCGCGAGCGAGCGGCTGTACCGGCAACTGGTCGACAACGCCCAGGGGCTGATCTGCGTCCACGACATGGCCGGCCGGCTGCGCACCGTCAACGAGTCGGCCGTGCAGATGCTCGACTATCCGCACGACGAGATGGTGGGCCGGAACCTCCGCACGTTCGTGCCGGCGGCCCATCAGGAGGCGTTCGACCGCTACCTCGCGCACATGCACCGGCTGCCCCACTACAGCGGGTTCCTGACGCTGGTCCGGCGGGACGGCTCCAGAATCGCCCTGGCGTACCGGAACTTCCGGTTCGAATCGGCCGACGGCCAGTACGTGGTCGGACACGGTATCGAGATCGGCGATCGGCGATCGCCCGCAGCCGGAGACGATGAACCGGCGCCCTGCCAGGCATCGTGCCGGTGAGCCAGCCGGCCGGAGCCGCCGCCGGCGCGCACTAATCCGCGGCCACCGCTGAACCTTTCCACCGCTCCGTTTCCATTCCAGTGCGAATGGCGCCGCGATCGCGCGTCCGGTCGGCAGGTACGAGGATTGCCCTCTGTGGCGTGGAGGATGTGCCCATGAACACGAACTGGAGCAGCTGGACGAGCGTCGCCCTCGGCTTCTGGCTGATCATCTCGGCGCTGATGCCGGCGTTCGGGCCCGGCTGGCCGGCGCGCGGCGAGGATCTCGCCCTCGGCATTGCGGTCATGGGGCTGTCTTCGTGGCCCGCACTTGCCGGCAGCGCCTCGCGCCTCTGGTCGATCGGCCTCTGCCTGGCGGCCGTGTGGATCGTCTATGCCCCGCTCGGACTGGGGTACGACGTGTCGCGCGCCGCGCTGGTGAACGACGTCATCGTTGGGATCGCGCTCTTCGCCGTCAACGCCATCGTCGTGGCCTACCGGCGCTCCGCCGCGAGCGCGTCCTGAGCGCCCGCCTCGAGCCGGGCGCGCCGGGATCGCCCCGGCGCGCCGGATCGTTCCGTGCACCGGACGCGAGGGGCCGGCCTGCCGAGACCCCGGCCGGCGGCGTGGGATCGTGTCTCACGCCAGGCGCGGCCGGCCCGTCTTTCCGGGCTCGGTCGCGTGCCTCTGCTCCCGCGCGATGAGGGCGACGAGATCGCTCAACTCCTCCGCCAGCAGATCGAGGGCATCGTCCAGCGTGAAGATGCCTTCCAGACCGCCGGCGGCGTTGACCACCGGCAGGCGGCGGATGCCGTGCGACCGCATCCGCTTCAGCACGTCGAACAGGCTTTCGTGCTCGCGGGCGAGGACCGGCGTCCCGGTCATGATGTCGCTGACCGTCAGCATGTCGATCGAGCCGGCCGGCCCGGCAGCCGCCTTGACGACGATGTCGCGGTCCGTGACGATGCCGATCGGCACGCGCTGGCCCTCCAGATCGCGGGTGACCACGAGATCGCCCACGTTGAGGTCGCGCATCTCTCTCGCGGCGGCGGCGACGCTCTCTCCGGGCCGCGTCACCACGACCCGACGGTTGCAGACCTCACCGATCGTCATGACTCGTCCTCCCCGCCGCCATCGACCTGGCGGCCAAACCGGCCACGGACGCCGCGCCGACCGTCTACCTCGCCGCGTCCACGTGCCACGGTCCGGCCGGCGTCTCGTGGGGTGACCCGGTCAGAATCTCGTTCACGACCTTTGGAAAGGCCCGTCCCTGGTCGCGCAGGTCGTGATACACCAGGAGGAACTGACGCCGTGCCCTGCCGATGTCCTCCGCCGTGATCGGCGGATCGGCCAGGTAGCTGCGGTGGAGATCGAGCTGCTCCCACAGCCGGCCGAGGGTTTCCACCGACGCGGAGGCCTTGCCCGTGTACCGCAGCGCGAACTCTTCGTGGGCGCGCCGGATGGCCTGGAAGAGCGAGCCGGCGAGCCGTTCAGGCGTCACACTCTCCGATTCGACGGCTTCGTGGAACGCGCCCCAATACTCGTAGAGAAACTGCTGGAACAGCCGGCGGAATTCCTCTTCGCGCACACCTCACCTCCATACGTGCGGTCGCTTCTGCAAGATCCGGGACATTTCGGCGCGGCGGCGCCGGCCGGATTGGCCCGCTCGGCGGCGCGGCACCGGCCGCGACCGGTGCTCGTGGTACCGTAATTGCCACCATCCCATCAGGGTGTCGCCCGCAGGTTCGCGGCGCATGAGACCGGCGGATCGACCGCGCAGACAAGGCATTTGCCGCGCGGGGCGCGGCTTTTTCCGCACGGTCCGGGCGTGCACCACGCCGGCGGCGGCGGCCGGAGGCCTGCTGCGGCGCCGGCCCGCTCGCCTGGATGAGCAAACGATGTCGCTTGCGGACGGTCCAGCCGTCGAATCGCGCATCCTCGGACTGGTCGGCGATCTGGTCGGAGAGCTGCGAGGGACGCAGGCGCGCGCCGCTGTCGCGCTCGACGACCGGCTCGAACAGGATCTGGGGATCAGCAGTCTCGAGCGGGTCGAACTGCTGCTCCGGCTCGAGCGGGCGTTCGGCGTGCGCCTGCCGGACGAGGTGATGGCGGGGGCCCGGACGACCGCCGACCTCGTACGCGCCGTCACGACCGCGCAGCCGGCGGTGGCCCGGGAACCGCCGGCGGTCCATCTCCTGCCGAAGCCCGGTACACCGGCCCCGCAGGCCGTCCGGACGCTGACTGAGGTGCTGCGCTGGCACGCGGCGGCGGCGCCGGACCGCGTCCACATCCATCTGCGCGATGAGACCGGCCAGGAGCATCCCATTACGTACGGGGCGCTCTGGCACGATGCCCTGTCGGTCGCCTCGGCGGTCCGCGCACGGGGAATCGCGCCCGGAGAAACGGTGGCGCTGATGCTCCGCACGGAAGCGGCGTTCTTCCGGACGTTCTTCGGCATCCTGCTGGCGGGCGCGGTCCCGGTGCCGCTGTATCCGCCGTTTCGCGCGGATCGACTCGAGGAATACGCGGAGCGCCAGATCGGAATCCTGCGGAACGCGGGCGCCCGGCTGTTGATCACCTTCGCCGAAGCGGAGCGGGTGGCCGGTCTGCTCAAGGGGAGGGCGCCGGCGCTCGCCGAGGTCGTGACCGCCGACGGGCTCCAGGGCGGGTCGGCGGCGGAGGCGGCGGTCGTGCGCGATTCGCCGGGCGACGTGGCCCTCATCCAGTACACGTCCGGCAGCACCGGCGATCCCAAAGGGGTCGTCCTGTCGCACGCGAACATCCTCGCGAACATTCGCGCCTTCGGCGAGGCGCTGCAGATCGGGCCGGCGGACACCGGCGTGAGCTGGCTGCCGCTGTATCACGACATGGGGCTCATCGGGTCGTGGCTGGGCGCGCTGTACTTCGCCGTGCCGATCGCGATTCTGTCGCCGCTGGCGTTCCTGTCGCGGCCGGTCCGGTGGCTGCAGGCGATCCACGCGCATCGGGCCACGATCTCGGCCGCGCCCAATTTCGCCTTCGACCTCTGCGCGCGCCGGATCCCGGACGAGGACCTGCGCGGTCTCGATCTCAGCTGCTGGCGGCTCGCGCTCAACGGATCGGAAGGCGTCAGTCCCGAGACCATCGCGCGATTCACCCGCCGGTTCGCGCCGTTCGGATTCCGGCCCGAGGCGTTCTGCCCGGTCTACGGCCTGGCCGAGTCGTCCGTGGCGCTGACCACGTCGCCGTCGGCCAGACTGCCGCGCATCGATTCGATCGCACGCGCGCCGCTCCAGCAGTCGCATCGTGCGCGTCCAGCCGGCCCGGACGAGCCGGCGCCGATCCGCACGGTGTCCTGCGGCCGCGCCCTGCCCGGCCATGACGTCCGCATCGTGGACGATGAGGAGCGGCCGGTCGGCGACCGCGTGGAAGGCCGCGTCGAGTTCCGCGGGCCGTCGGTCACGGTCGGGTACTTCCGCCAGCCCGAAGCGACCCGCCGGATGGTGCACGACGGGTGGATGGATTCCGGGGATCTCGGCTACCAGGCCGACGGGGAACTGTTCATCACCGGGCGGCAGAAGGACATCATCATCCAGGGTGGACGGAACGTCTCGCCGGAGGAGCTCGAGGACGTCGCGGCCCGCGTGCCCGGGATCCGGGCCGGCTGCGTCGCCGCGTTCGGCGTGCCGGATCCCGGGCGCGGCACCGAGCGCCTGATCGTGGTGGCCGAGTCGCGCGAAACGGGCGCCGCAGGCCGCGAGTCGCTCCGCGCCGCCGTACTCGAAGCGGTCGTCGCGGCACTCGGCGTGACGCCCGACACGGTGGTCGTGACGGCGCCGGGCGCCGTCCTGAAGACGTCGTCCGGCAAGATCCGGCGGCGCGCGACGAGAGACGCGTACGTGTCCGGACAGCTCGCCCGGCGGCGATCGGCCGGGACCCAGCTGGCCCATCTCGTGGCGGCCGGAACGCGGGCGCGTCTCGCGCGCCTGGCCGGCACCGCCGGCTCCGTGCTCTTCACGGGGTACGTCGCACTCCTTCTGCTCGTGACCGTGCCGGCACTGTGGCTGGCGCTCCGTCTGCGCGCGCCGGGCCGTCCGGCCGATCGCGCGGTGAGATGGTGGGCCCGCGTCTTCATCCGCGCGAGCGGATGCCCGTTGCGCGTGACCGGGGGCGAACGCCTGCGCGGACACGAGGGACCGCTCATTCTGACGGCCAACCACGCCAGCTATATCGATTCCGTCGTGCTGATGGCGGCGCTGCCCGTGGACTTCCGGTTTCTGGCCAAGCAGGCCCTGACGACCTATCCGATCATCGGCCTGGTGATCGAGCGGGCCGGCCACGTGACGATCGAAAAGCAGGACTTCGCCAGCCGCCTCGCTGGTGCCGACCGGGTGGTGCAGACGATCCGGGAAGGACTGTCGCTGGCCATCTTTCCGGAAGGGACGTTCTTCAGGGCGCCGGGGCTCCTGCCGTTCCGCCTGGGCGCGTTCCGGGCGGCCGTCGACGCGGGACTGCCGGTGGTGCCGGTCGCGATCAGGGGCACGCGCCGGATCCTGCCGGACGGTACGTGGTGGCTGACCCGCGGCCCGATCGACGTCGTCCTGGGGGCGCCGATCCGCCCCGAGGGGACCGGATGGGCCGAGATGGTGCGGCTGCGCGACCGGGTGCGGGACGAGATCGCCGCGCAGGTCGGAGAACTGCCGGTCGGCGCGGCGTGACGCGATGTGCGGGTGGGCCGGGCCGCTGGCGCCCGGTCCGCTCTCGAAGGCGGTGACCCATGAGGCCGAAGTTGTTGGCAGTCGCCCTCGTCGTGGCCGGTCTGTCCGGCGCGGCAGGCGGCGCGCCGGCCGGCCGCCGGGCGGATGCGGGGCGCACCACCGGCCTGGTCGCGCACGACTACGTGATGTCGGCGCGCATCCGGCCGCTGCTGCTGTTCTGGATCACCCGGCGCGACGTCGGCCGCGCGACGGTGACGTGGCGCACCGGGGCCGGGCAGCACGGCTACTCGCTGCTGATCGGATCGGATCCCGATCGCGCGCACGGGATCAATCGCTGGGGCTACCTGGACGAGCAGATTCACGGCCCGGACGCCAGCCTGATCGGCCTCATGACCGTCTCCGGCGAGCAGTCGATCCAGGAGGTTGAAGCGCGCCTGAAGAGCGGGGTCGACGGGCACGCGTTCAAGGTCATCCGGGGCTCCATCGAAGGTGACCGCGCCGAGGCGGTGGTCACGACCCTCGACACCCCGGAAGACTACAGTTTCCGGCAGCTGAATGACGTGCTGGCGCTGCTCCCGCCGGCGTCGACGCAGGACCGCTCGCGGACGCTCGATCTCCCGGCCGGCACGCAGCCGGGATTCCTGTCCGCGCTGGCCGATCTCGTCCACGAGACGGTGCCGCGCGGGGGGGAACCGGCCGGCGTCGCGCGCGACGCCCCGATCCGGTACTTCTACTACGGCCGGATGTACGAACTGCGGGCGGCCCGCGTCCGCCCGGTGTCCGCGCTGCGCGTCGGAGAGACGCGCTACCGCGACCTCCTGGAAGCGGAGTTCGAGAACCTCAACCTGTCCAGCGGCGAGATCACCAGGTTCGGCATGACGTACGGGACGACGGGCCAGCTCCGGGAGATCCCGGTCACGATGACCTATCAGCCGCGCTGGTGGCTGCGCGTCGACCTGGCCCTGGCCGACGACGGTGGAGCCCCCGGAGCCGAATTGACGCGATGACCTGAGGCGCCCGTGCCGACGGACGGCACGCGGGTCAGGCGGCTGCGATCTCGACCTTCTTCGTCGTCGCCTTCGCGATCGACGCCGTCAGATGAAGCAGGCCGTTCCGATATTCGGCCTTCATGCTGTCGGGATCGATTCTCTCGGGGAAGTGGATGCTTCGAAACAACCGGCCCGAGGCGAATTCGCAGATCTCGACGCGGCCTACTTGCTCGGCGTGTGTGTGCGTGATGTCCGCCTTGATCAGGAGGTCTTCCGGCGTCACCTCGACGTCGAGATCCCTGGGCTCCACGCCGGCGGTGGCCACCCGGACATCGAACTGACCGTCCGTCCGGCGCAGCTCGATCGCCGGCTTCCAGACGATCTCGTGCTCGGCATTCAGCCAATCCTCGAACGAGCCTCCGAACAGACCGCCGCGGTTCCTGAACAGATCGTATGCCCGCTGCCGGACCTGTTCCTGGAGCGCCTGGAGCTCGTCCAAGATTGCGTCCTTCTTCCGTAGTGTGACTGAACTCTGTGTCATGACCGTCTCCTCGTGAGGGTGAAACGAGAACCGCAGATCGGGGGCCAATCGTGTACGCGAGTGCACGAGCGATACCAGCACCGGCAGGCGCCGAAGGCGGACCAAGCGGGAGCGGAGCGGGATCGTCGGGATGTGCGAGGGAAGTAATCCGCGCGCGACGCGGAATTCCTGGCGCCAATTGTCCCGGACGCGCAGCCGGACCCGCACGTGGGCGGATCCGGCTCGGTTCCGGTGAGCCAGTGATTCAGGAAGGATGTGGCGTGGCGCGGCGGCGCCCGGACGCGGCCGGCCGCTCAGCCGACCGTGAACGGCACGGACGCCATCACCCGGTCCCACATGATCACGATCCGGCCGCTGGTGCCGGTCACGTCGGTGAAGGCCCAGGTCAGCTCGTCCATCGACATCGGCAGCGTGCCGAGCGTCATCGGCGCGCGCACGACGTCGTGTGCCGGCGTGTAGCCGAACGCGCCCCAGAGCGCCGTCTTGTTCTGGGGGTCGTAGCGCGTCTGGACGGGCCAGGTCGACACGATGAGCGTCCAGTGCTCCGGCTTCAGGTCGATGAAGAGGTCGTACGTGCCGGGCGCGAGGGTCTTGCCGTTGATGACGAGGGGTACTTCGGTCTTGAGCTGTGTCGTCACGTTCGCGCCCGCGCGCCAGACCGGCGCGCCGAGCCGCAGGGTCTTGCCGTAGTCCGCTCCGTGGCCCCACAGATCGCGGCCGCGCTTGATCGGACGGCTGTAGGTAATGTCGATCCACTTGCCGCCCTGGTAGATCGGCTCATCCGACCCCGGCGGGTTCGTGTAGTGGCCGCCGACCTGCGTGGAGGCGGTCCCCGGCGGGCTCGCCGGGCGGCGCCCCTGCGCGAGCACGAGCGCGCTCATCGCAAGCGCCATCGCGGCGGTGGCAAGCAGTCGGCGTGTCATGCGTTCCTCCAGTCAATCGCCGGT
>DATLRO010000057.1:0-10582 GCA_035534615.1 Vicinamibacterales bacterium | reverse complement strand
CGCGAGCAGCTCGTCCAGCCCGAGCGCGTGGAACAGCTCCAGATCGAGCGTGCCGGTCGGCGCCAGGCCGTGCGCCGCCTGGAACGCCGCCGCCGACTTCGCGGTCCCGTCGTGCCAGACCCCGAGGATGTTGTCCGGCGTGGCCTCGCTCCTGGCCTTGATCGCGGCGGCGTCGAGCGCCTCCTGCACCTTGCGGACCGACGCCGGGCTGGCGTACAGCGGCGTCCCCTCCTGATTCGCCGCAGATGGAGCGACCGCCTGGCCGGACGCCGGCGCCGGCGCCTCGCCGGTCAGGACCTCGGGCAGTCCGAGCGCGACCAGGGTCATGAGGTCGACGTGCCCCGAGGCGTCGATCCCGTGCGTCCGCTGAAACGCGATGAGCGCCGTGGTCGCGGCTTCGTCCCAGGCGCCGTCGACGCGGCCGGGGGGAAAGCCCGCGGTCTTGAGCGCGATCTGCACCTGTTGAATGTCGGCGGGGCTGGCGTAGAGGATGGCCCGCCGGGGCGTACGCGGCGGCGCCGCCGGCTGGTCCTGCTGTCCCTGGGCATCCGGACGCCGCCCGGTCTGGCCGGCCTGCGCCGCGGACGTCCAGGCCGACAGCGCGATGGCGGCGAGCGTGACAGTCGCAAGGTGGCGTGCGGATGAGCCCATGATGTCGGTCCGTCTCGTCCTGTGATGCCGGGTTGACGGGCGTCCGGCCGTGAAGGCCGCGCCAATGGCTGAGTTAAGGAGTTATATCCGGAACGGGCCGGGTTTTGCCAGATCGGAAATTCGAGCCGGTTCCCGCTGGCCCCGGGCTTCGCCTCCGAGCCCCGAGCCCTGAGCCCTGAATTCCCCCGCCTACCGTTCGTCCCGTTCGATCCACCGCTCCCGCACGGGCGACGCGTAGTGCGCCATCCGGTCGAGCAGTGCGGCGATCGTCTCTTCGACGAGGACCAGCGCGCGGGAGTCGGGCCGGACGAAGCGCTCGGCGGTGAACCGGTCGAACAGGGCGAGCAGCGGATCGTAGTAGCCGGCCACGTTGAGGATGCCGCACGGCTTGCGATGCAGGCCGAGCTGCGCCCACGTCAGGATCTCGCAGTACTCCTCGAGCGTCCCGAAGCCGCCGGGAAGCGCGATGAAGCCGTCGGCGAGATCGGCCATCAGGGCCTTGCGCTCGTGCATGGACGACACGACGCGGAGATCGGTGAGGCCCCGGTGGGCGACCTCGCGGGCCACCAGCGCATCGGGGATGACGCCGACGGCCGTGCCGCCGGCCGCCAGGGCGGCGTCGGCCACGGCCCCCATCAGGCCGACACGGCCGCCGCCGTAGACGAGCTCGATGCGCCGCCGCGCCAGCGTCTCACCCACCTGTCTCGCCGTGGCGACGTACTCGGCCCGGGCGCCGTCGCTCGATCCGCAGAACACGCAGATCCGCGTCATCGCCGCCTCACCCCAGATACACGCGGATCGCCTCGAGGAACGCCCCACCGACATCCTCCGCCTTCCGCGCACCGATGCCGTAGACGCCGCGCAGCTCGGCCTGCGAGGTCGGCTTGATCCGCGCCATCTCGCGGAGCGTCGTATCGTGGAAGATGACGTACGGCGGCACGCCGCGCGCCCTGGCAATCTCGAGCCGCAGCGTGCGGAGCTGCTCGAACAGCTCGCGATCGACGTGCTGCCACGATTCGGCCTCGACCCGGGACCGCCGCGGCCCGCGCTCCTTCGTCCCCTTCGGCGGCCGCCGCTGGCGCGCCAGCGCGAGGTCCGGCCGGCTCCGCTCGTCCTTCAGCAGGGCCACGCCGGCGTCGGTCAGCGCGAGCACGGAGTACTGATCGTCGGTCTGCCGCAGCAGGCCCCCGGCCAGCAGCTGTTCGATGTAGGCGCGCACCTCGGCCACCGGCGCGTCGCGCAGCAGGCCGAACGTGCTGAGCGTGTGATGGCCGCGGGCGGTGACCGCCTCCGCTTCGCTGCCGCAGAGCACGCTGGCGACGTGCGTGGCGCCGAACCGCTGGCCGACGCGCGCCACGCACGACAGGATCTTGCGCGCGAGCGGCACGGCGTCCGGCACGGTCTCCAGCTCGCCGAGGCAGTAGTCGCACGCGCCGCAGTCCTGCCGATCGAACCGCTCGCCGAAGTAGCCGACCAGATGCGCGTGGCGGCAGCCGACGCCGGCGGCGTAGCGCTCCATGTCGCGCAGCAGCTGCCGCCGCGCGTCGGTCCATTCGCCGTTGCGCTCCAGCATGACGCGCCACTTCAGGAAGTCGGCGGTCGAAGCCAGCAGCACGCACTCGGCTTCCAGCCCGTCCCGGCCCGCCCGGCCGGACTCCTGCTGATAGTGCTCCAGCGACTGGGGCGCGCCGGCGTGCACCACGAAGCGGACGTCGGACCGGTCGATCCCCATGCCGAACGCCACGGTCGCGACGACGACGTCGGCCCGCTCCTCGAGGAAGTCGTCCTGGTTCCGGTGGCGCGTCCGGTCCTCGAGGCCGGCGTGATACGGGCGCACCCGGACACCGGTTTCCTCGAGCCACGCGGCCAGCGCGTCCACTTCCCGCCGCGACGTGCAGTAGATGATGCCGGCCTGCCGGCGGTGGCGGTCGAGGATGTCCTGCAGCTGCCGCTTCAGCCCGGTGCGCGGCAGCACCCGGTAGACGAGATTCGGCCGGTCGAACGATCCGACCAGCTCCACAGCGTCCCGCAGGCCGAGCTGCTCGACGATGTCCCGCCGGACCCGGTGCGTCGCCGTGGCCGTGTAGGCGTGAAGGCTGATGCCGGGAAAGACCGCCCGCAGCGCCCCGAGCTGGCGGTACTCGGGACGGAAATCGTGGCCCCACTGGCTGATGCAGTGCGCTTCGTCGATCGCCACGAACGTCACGGCCGACGCCGACGCCGACAGCCGGCCCAGAAAGCCGTCGCTCCCGTCGCCCGCCAGCCGCTCGGGCGAGACGTAGAGCAGCCGGTAGCGCCCCTCGCGCAGACCGGCCGCCACCGACGTCTTCTGATCGGCCGACAGCGCGCTGTTGTAGCAGGCGGCCGCCACGCCGTTGCCGACGAGCGTGTCGACCTGATCCTTCATCAGCGAGATCAGCGGCGAGACGACGAGGCCGAGGCCCGGCCGGACGAGCGCCGGCGCCTGGAAGCAGAGCGACTTGCCGCCGCCGGTCGGCAGGACGAGCAGCGAATCACGCTTCCCGAGCACCGCCTCCATCGCCTCGCGCTGGAGCGGCCGGAACGCGCTGTAGCCCCAGTAGCGCTGAAGAACCTGCGCGAGATCGGTCATCATTCAGCCGGCCGGCCACAGGTCCGGCAGCTGCGCCACCGACGGCAGCAGCTGCGTGTGCGGCGCGGCCTCGAGCGTCCGGCGGTCGTGCGCGCCGGACAGCACCCCGACGTTCCATCGGACACCGGCATGCCAGCCGGCCCGCAGATCGAGGGCGGTGTCGCCCACGGTCGCGACCCGGCGCACGTCGATCGTCCGGGTCCTCTCCATTGCGCGGAAGATCAGGTACGGCGCCGGTCTCCCCTGCGGCACCTCGTCTCCGCAGATGACGGCGTCGGCCGTGCCGCCGGCCCATCCCAGCGCGTCCAGCAGCAGACCGGTGAGGGCGCGATCGAACCCGGTGGTCAGCGCGATGCGGATTCCCCGATCCCGGAGCCACGCGAACGCGTCGATCGCGCCGGCGATGGCGCGGACGCCGCCGGCCGCATACCGGGCGGCCAGATCCTCGCAAAATGCGGCGTACACCCGTTCCGCCCGCGCGGCCCGGTCGGCGCCCGGGGGAACGAGGTCGAGTACGGCCTGGCGCTTCGACGCGCCGCGCACGGCGCGCAGCCGGTCGGCGGTGACGGCGATGTCGAACTGCCGCAGCGCAGCCGTGAACGCCGCCGGCACCTCGCCTCCGTCTTCGACGGTCGTGCCGGCCAGATCGAAGACGACAAGGTCGACGTCGGGGAGGGACATGGGACGATCGGCCTCAACGGACGCGGACGCGCGAACCGTTCGCGCGATCGTAACACACGCGTCCCGAGGCGCTTTCGGGGGCTGACGCGCCCGGGCCGCCTACGCGCCCGTCGCTGCCGGTTCCGGCGGCGGCAGCAGATCGAGCAGCGCCCGCGCGGCGGCGCCAGGCGGGTCAGTCTCAGAGGTCGCGACGACCAGCCGCCACATCGGCACCGGCGGACGAAGCTCGACGACGCGGACGCCGCCGTGGCGCGCGGCGGCGGCCGCCGGGACGAGCGCGATGCCGAGGCCGTGCGCGACCAGATCGAGCAGGGTCGGCACGTCGTTCACTTCGAACGTCGTCCGCCGCACTGCCGGGACGGCGGCGAACGCCTGGTCGACCAGCAGGCGGGCGCCCCAGTCGGCCTGAAAATCCACGAAGGTCTCGTCGCGCAGCGCGGCGAGCGCCACCCGCTTCCAGCGCGCCAGCGGATGCGACGGCGCGCAGACGGCCACGAGCGGATCGGCCGCCAGCGGCCGGACACGCACGCCGGGCGGAACCGCCGCGACGGACGACACGAGCGCCAGTTGCACCCGTCCGTCCTGGACGTCGGCCAGCAGCACGGACGACGCGGCCTGGCGCAGGCGGATCTCCACGCCGGGATGCTCGGTGCGGAAGCGGCCGAGGATCGCCGGCAGATCGATGTGCGGCGGCTGTATCTGCATGATGCCGACCGTCAGCGAACCGCGCAACAGTCCGCCGACCGCGGCGACCGCCTCGCGCGCCGCCCGCACCGCGCCGAGGACGCGCCTCGCCTCGCCGAGCAGCACCTGCCCGGCGTCGGTCAGAACGACGCGCCGGGTGCTGCGCGTGAAAAGCGGCGTCCCGAGCTCATCCTCGAGCGCCCGGATGGAGGCCGACAGGCCGGATTGCACGATGTTCGCCCGTCGGGCGGCGCGGGTGAAATGGCGCTCCTCGGCGGCCGCCACGAAGTGTTCGAGTTGGCGCAATTCCATAATTAATCTCTATTGGAGATTAATAGTAGCTCAATATTCTATTTGACCGAATCATGTCGGCGATCGATGCTGAGATCAACATGGAATTCGCCCGCCCTTCTGCTATCTGAGGTGACTCATGACGGACCCTTCCCTCCCATCGCGTGCCACCCTCCCGACCGTCCGGTTCGGACGAACCGGCATGGACATCACCCGCGTCGGTTTCGGCGCGTGGGCCATCGGCGGCGCCGGGTGGTCCTTTTCCTGGAGCCATCAGGACGATGGCGCCTCCGTGGAGGCGATCCGGCATGCCATCGCGCGCGGTGTGAACTGGATCGACACGGCGGCCGTGTACGGCCTCGGCCACTCCGAGGAGATCGTCGCGCGGGCCTTGCGCGATATCCCGGCGGCCGACCGGCCTTATGTCTTCACCAAGTGCGGCCTGGTGTGGGACGAGCGCGATCGTCAGGCGCCGCCGCGGCGCATCGGCAATCCGGCGAGCATCCGGCGCGAGCTGGACGCGTCGCTGCGGCGGCTGAACGTCGAGCGGATCGACCTGTATCAGATGCACTGGCCGGCCGAGGACGGCACGCCGATCGAGGAGTACTGGCAGGCGCTGCTGGACCTGAAGAAGGCAGGCAAGGTGCGAGCGGTCGGGCTGTCGAACCACGATGCGGCGCAGCTCGAGGCGGCCGCGCGGGTCGGGCAGGTCGACACGCTGCAGCCGCCGTTCTCGGCAATTCACCGCGACGCCGCCGTCTCGATCCTCCCGTGGTGCCACGCGCACGACACCGGCGTCATCGTCTACAGTCCGATGCAGTCCGGGCTGCTGAGCGGCGCCTTCACGGCGGAGCGGGCCGCCAGCCTGCCGGCGGACGACTGGCGGTCGCGCGTTCCCGATTTCACCGGCGACGGGTTGCGCCGCAACCTGGCGCTGGCTGACGCGTTGAGGCCGATCGCGGCGCGCCATCGGACGAGCGTCGGGGCGGTGGCGATTGCCTGGACGCTCGCCTGGCCCGGTGTCACCGGCGCCATCGTCGGGGCCCGATCGGCTGCGCAGGTCGACGGCTGGATCGCCGCGGCGTCGCTCACCCTGTCGGGCCTGGACCTCGAGGAGATTGCCCTGGCCATCAATCAGACCGGCGCCGGCACCTGGGGACGGGTTAAGTAACCGCAGAATGGGCAGAATCTGCCACTTGGGGACGGGTTAGGTAATCGCAGAACAGGCAGAATCTGCCACTGATTCCGCCGACGACATACCCGGTGGTGTGCTCCGCAACTGGCGGGTCGGCGAGGTGGGCCGCCTTCACGCCGGTCGCGGCAGCCACCCGCACGGCCGGAGTCATGCCGGCATTCCCGCAAACATCATCCGGTCGATCTCAGCCGACCTGCGACGCGCCGGCCCGGGGGCGCCGACTGGCAGACCGGCAACCGCAGGCATATACTGCGCCCGTCGAACAACCCGACCGGCGCATTCACCCATTCCCGGGGA
Organism: Vicinamibacterales bacterium; assembly: GCA_035534615.1. Lineage (GTDB taxonomy): Bacteria > Acidobacteriota > Vicinamibacteria > Vicinamibacterales > CAVVIG01 > JAGWRA01. The sequence goes on along the minus strand of DATLRO010000057.1, from coordinate 4,172 downwards.
CTCATCTCATGGCCCATGACGATGACGCTGCAGACGAGGCGCTGGAACGCGAGGCCCGTGCGCTGATCGCCACGGACGACGCGGCCGCTCTGCTGGAGCGGTTCGCGACACTGAACCGCGACTCCGGCACGCCTGACGAACATCTGGCCGGCCGCTACATCGCCGAGCGGCTGGAGGCGCTGGGCGTGCCGGTCACGGTGCACGCCCCGGACCTCTTTCTCAGCGTCCCGGAACGGTCGGAACTGCATCTGCTGGGCCGGGACGGCGTGCCGATCGAATCGCGGCCGCCGGCGTTCGCGCTGTCGACGGGCGGCGCTTCCGTGGCCGGCGAGATCTGCTACGTCCCGTCGCGGTTTGCCGACGGGATGGCCGGGCTGTTCGACACGCCCGCAGCCGCCGCGGCGCACGCGGCCAGCGATCCGGTCGCCGGCCGGATCGTCCTGACCGAGGGCTACTCGATGCCGGGGACGGTTCAGGCGTTCGAACGGCGCGGTGCCCTGGCGCAGATCTACATGCACCCGGCGGCGCAGATCCACGAGGGCATCTGCACGCCGATCTGGGGAGCGCCGACGCACGAGTCGCTCGCCAGCAAGCCGAAGACGCCGGTCGTCTGCATCGGCCGGCCCGACGGCGAACGGCTGGCGGCGCTGGCGGACGCCGGTCCGACGCGAGTCTCCATTCGAACGTGGCTGCGGGAGGGCTGGGCGCCGTGCCTCGTCCCGGTCGCCGAGATCCCCGGCACGGAGGACCCGGACGAGTTCCTGCTGGTCCACGGTCATTACGACTCGTGGTACGTCGGCATCGGGGACAACGCGATTGGCGACGCGGCGCTCCTCGAGATTGCGCGCGTCCTGCAGCATCTCCGGGGCCGTCTGAAGCGCACCGTCCGCGTGGCGTGGTGGCCGGGGCACTCCACGGGCCGATACGCCGGATCGACCTGGTACGCGGACCGATTCGCCGACGAGCTCGACGAGTGGTGCATCGCGCACCTCAATATCGACTCGCCCGGCTGTGCGGATGCGACCGCGTACGAGGAAGTGATGTGGATGGCGGAGGCGGCCGATCTCTGCACCGGCGCCATTCGCGATGCCGTCGGCGAGCCGGCCAGGGGGCTGCGGCCGCTGCGCGCCGGCGACTATTCGTTCAACCAGATCGGGCCGACCGGCTTCTACATGCTGCTGTCGAACATCCCGATCGCCGAGCGCGAGCGGCGCGGGTACTACACGGTCGGCGGCTGCGGCGGCAATCCGGCGTGGCACACGCCGCACGACGGCTCTGGCGTCGTCGATCTGAACGTCCTGCGACGCGACCTCGCCGTCTATCTGACGACGATCCTGCGTGTCGTGAACGCGCCGCTGTACCCGTTCGACTACAGCGCGACCGTCGCCGAGATCGCCTCGGCCATCAGGGGCTACGATGCCGCGGCCGGCGGTGACATCGATCTCTCACCGCTCGTTCGCGACCTGGAGCAGATCGAGGCACTCGTCCTGGCGTGGCAGGGCCAGGCGGCGGCACGCGCCGCGGCAGGCGATCGGACCGAACGCCGCCGCCTCAACGCGACGATGCGGCGGCTCGCCCGCATTCTCGTCCCGTTGAACTACGCGCGGGGGGAGCGATTCGACCATGACCCGGCGGTGAAGCTGCCGCCGGTGCCACGGCTCGAGGCAGCCGCACGAATCGCCTCGGCGCCGCCGGCCATGCGCCCCTTCCTGAAGACCGCCGTCTTGCGGGAGCGCAACAAGATCAGCGCCATGCTGCGCGCGGCCCGGCGGGAGCTGACCTGAGAGGTCTTCGCTTCCCGCGGAGCGCCCGAGCACTGAGTACCCGAGCACTGAGCGCCGCGCCACGGCGTCGCTACCGGACGTGCCGGCCGCCGTCCACTCGAATGGTCTCGCCGGTGATGAAGTCGGTCTCGACCAGGGCGACCACCGCCTTCGCGATCTCGAGCTCCCCACCCCAGCGGCCGAGCGGCGTCGCCTTTTCGACCGACTTCATTTCCTCGTCCGTCGTGCCGGGCGGCGCGACAATCGGGCCGGGTGCGATGGCGTTCACCAGAATCCGGTCCGGCGCCAGTTCGAGCGCGAGCGCTTCGGTCAGGGCGATGACCCCCTTCTTCGCGACGTAATACGGCAGATAGCCGGGGTAGCGCGGCCGGCCGCTCGCCGCCACCCAGTCGGCGAAATTGATGATGCGCCCGCCGCCGACCTCGCGCATGCGAGGCACGGCGGCGCGCGCGCACAGGAACGCCGCCTTCAGGTCGACCGCAAGGTCGGCATCCCAGTCCTGCTCGGTCAAGTCGTCGAACGGTCGCTGGCGGTACACGGACGCCATGTTGATCAGGATGTCGAGCCGCCCGAGCTCGGCGATCACGTGCGCGACGAGCGCGTCGCAGTCGGCCGACTTCGTGACATCCGCCTGGGCCGCGGTCGCGCGACGCCCCTTCGCCCGCACGGCGCCCATCGTCTGCTCCGCCTCGGCCTGCGACCGGCCGTAACCGAGCGCGACATCGGCACCACGGGCCGCCAGCTCGGTCGCCACGACCGCGCCGATGCGCCGGCCACCGGTAATCAGAACGACGTGATTCTCAATCTGCATGCTCTCAGTGCTCGGGGCGCGGTGTTCAGTGCTCGGGGCGCGGTGTTCGGGCGCCGACGCTCATCGCTCATTCCTCATCCCTCATTCCTCATCCCTCATTCCTCGCTCTTCATTGCTCAGTATCCCCTACGGCTGAATGATTCCGACCAGCACCAGGCCGAAGCGCAGCGTGCCGGCGGCGACACCGCCGCGGGAGACGGGGACGGCGAAGATCACCGACGTCAGGCTCATGCCCTGCTCGGGCTGAACCACGGCGTCGAGCGCCTGCGTCGCCACCGGCGGATCGAGGCTCAGCACGGCCGGGTGCGCGAGGCCGCTCGCCTTCGTCGAGAGCTGAATGGTCGCGTCATGCCCGAGCGGCTTCGGGTCGGTATCGTCCGCGGCCGGTCCGACCAGCAGGAAGTCCGGGTACGGCGACACGCCCATGTGGTTGCCATCGGCAGGCTGAATGCCGTATCGCAGCGTGTACACGCCCGCCTTGAACGAGTGCCCGCGAATATCCGGAAACGACGCCCCGGTCTTCATCACACCGACCAGGGATCCTTCGGGCACCTGCGACCAGTCGACCGCTCCGCTCGATCCCGCGGCCAGCGGCAGCGACTCGACCCACCAGAAGTCGAGCGTGGTGCTGCCGATCGTGACCTGCTGTCCGCCGGGCGCGATCAGCGCCCGCAGCGGCGCCGCCAGTTCGACCGGCGGCGGATCGTGCTGCGGCGTGACGACCGGCGCCCTGGCCGACGCGGCGGCGGTCGTGGTCAGGAGCGCGGCGCAGACGAACATCCAGGACGGACGCATCATGGGGGAGATTGTACAGAAAAACGAGGCGCCGCTGATGAGCCGACGCCTGCGGAACGCGCGGGGCGGACGGCCCTCACCAGGACTGCGGCGATCCGCCGAGGCTGCAGCCGCGCGGCGGCCGGCCCTGTCTCGTCGCTCTCCGTGACGGCCGCCACGCACCCGGTCGCTCAGTACACGAACGTCCCGAAGAACGACGACCGGACGTTCGGATCGCTCCACGTGGCATCGAACGCGTGGCCCGAATAGCTGTTCTCGGCCGTCATCCCGAGCGTCGCCTTCGACACGGCCACGAGCGGATGGAACCACTGCATGGCGCCGCAGCTCGGATCGTGCATGAGGTGCTCGCCCACGACCAGCTTCGCATCGGCCGTCGTCACCGTGATCCGGTGGGCGGTGCGGGTGAAGGTGATCGGCATCGCCTCGACTTTCAGCACGTGCCCGAGGAGGCCGCCCGACAGCGCGCGGGCCATGGCGACCAGCGCCGTGCGCTGGGCGCCGGTGGCGCGCGCATCGACCATGAGCACGCTCTCCACCTTCGCCGTCTCGCCGCCGAGCTCGTGGATGCCGAGGTTGACCGAACCGTGAAGTGCGGCCATCACCGTCAGGCCGCCGAGCGACACCCCGTTGTACGTCCCCTCGTCCACGCGCCAGGCCACGAGCGCGTCGCGGCCGGCGGTGCCGGCTTCACTGCTCATGATGCAGCCGCCGGTGAAGACTTCCGCCGTCCGCGCCTCGACGTATTCGCCGCGGACCGACCCGTGCGTCCCGGCAAGCGCCGG
>DATLRO010000056.1:0-5346 GCA_035534615.1 Vicinamibacterales bacterium | reverse complement strand
CAGATGGCCCCCTCCCGCCCTCTTCCTGCCATCGTTCGTCCCGGCGTGCGCGTGCTGTTCGTCGGGATCAATCCCGGGGTGCGCTCGGCGCTGGTCGGCCATCACTTCGCCGGCTACTCGAACCGGTTCTGGAAGCTCCTGTACGACGCGAAGCTGGTGCCGGAGCCGATCGGGTGCGAAGACGACGGGCGGTTGCCGGAGTGGGGGTACGGGATCACGAACCTGGTGGCGCGGCCGACGCCCGGCATCAGCGACCTGACCGCCGCGGACTATCGGAACGGCCGGGCGGCGCTCGTGCGGAAGATCCGGCGCGCCAGGCCGCAGGTCGTGGCGCTGGTCGGGGTGACGCTGTATCGCGCGCTGTTTCCCGAGGCCGGCCGCCGCGGCCCCGTGCGGCCTGGTCCGACCCCCGATCGTCTCGGCGGCGCCCCCGTGTTCGTCCTGCCGAATCCGAGCGGCCGCAACGCGAACTTCACGTACGAAGAGATGCTGCGCGCGTTCCGCAGGCTGCGCGCGCACGCCCGGCGCTCGGGTATCAGCTCCCCTGTTTCAGGACGTCGATGACCAGCGAGACCGCGTCGGCCGTGTCGGCCACCGTCAGCAGGCAGCAGTCCAGTCGTCCCACGAAGCTGACGAACTGTCCCGCCCCCTCGGCATCGAGCGTGCTCACCATCTCGGGATCCTCGCCGAGCAGCGCCTGAAGGGCCGCTGGTCTGGGAAGCGGCTCCACGCGCGTCCGGCCGTCCAGCGCCCGTTCGTGAACGATGAGGGTCCGGAGGCGCAGGTCCACCGTCGTCTCGTCGCGGCGGACGAGGCGGACCGGGTCGCGCCGGAACAGCAGCGCCTCGCGCGGGCGGACGTCGAACCCTGCGGCGCCGAGCGCGTCGCTCAGGCCGGTCCGCTCGTCGACCGGTGCGCCGAGCAGCAGCAGGCCCGCGTCGTCCTGGCGGACGAGCGTGGCCCGCAGGCCGAGCAGGCCGCCGAGCGACTCGTACGCCCCTTCGAGCAGCTGGCGATGCACGGCGGCCGCCAGCTGCCCCGTCTGCACCCGTCCGGCGACCAGCACGCCGTCGCGCCGGATCTCGTAGCCGTGCGTCGACGCCGACACTTCGATCGCGGCGTCGTACTCCCGCTCGGCCGGCGATTCGAAGGGGACGAGCGTCGCGTGCAGGGCGTCCTCCCGCACGTCACCCGGCACGTGCAGGCAGACCCGCCAGCCGAGGTACCGGTAGATCCGTTCGTGCGCGTTCCAGACCCACCGCGTGTGTACCAGGCCGGCGGCCGGACCGGGACGCGGGGGCGCCGCCGCGGGACGTGAGGCGCCGGCGGCCACCAGTCCCTGAGCCAGCCAGTCCGCGGCCATCGTCCAGGCGTCCTGTTCGACCGTCTCGCGGCTGGCAGGGAAGACGTCCGCGAGCTCGGCGGCCACGTCCGGCAACGCGACCCCTTCGGCGCACCGGAGCCAGATGAACGAGGCCGTCGGATTCAGGATGTAGAGCTGGCGCGATCGGCCGCCGTAGAGCACGAGGCCATCGTCCAGGAACGCGTGGCTGGTGTCGTGCGGCGTGAGGACCGGACGCACGGCGGACGATGCCGCGGCCGCGCGGGCGAGGCGGACATCGGCCGGACGGCGGGCGGGGATCAGCGCGAGCCGCGCCGGATCGGCGTTCGGCAGCAGCCGCGCGAAGCCGCCCGCGCGAGCGGCCTCGCGGGCCGCCTCCTCGACCTGTCGCGCGCCGGCATCCTCGCCCGCGCCGGGCGGCACGCTGCGGGCTCCCGGCGTCCCGCGGCCCGTGTCCTCGTCCAGCACGCCGACGAGCGCGAGCGTGTCCCGGAACAGCGTGGCCGCCAGCCGGCCCGACGTCGGCAAGTCGGCACCGGCCGACGGTCTGAGCGGCTCCGGCCACGCGCTGCACTCGAGCAGCCAGGGGGTCAGCGACCGATCGACGAGGAGGTCGCACTCCAGCAGGGCGAAGCCGCCGGCGGGGCGGGCGACCGCCGACCCGGTGTCGTGGCGCTCGCCGAGCAGCGCGTCACGCGCGGCCGCGATCGTCGCGGCGAGCATCCATTCCATGCGGCGCCACAGCCGATCGGCGTCGAGCCGATCGCGCTGGAGCCGCTCGCGATAGCGCGCGAGATCGATCGCCGGGGTCGCGGTCGTCGTCCGGTAGCGGGCCGGAGACGCCGCCAGGTCCGTGCCGTCGCCGTACGGCGCGGTCGCCAGCATCACGCGGCCCTCCCGGTGCAGGTACAGCCGCAGCGGGTCGAGCGAGGCGATGAGGAGGTAGAGGCGCAGCGTGTACTTCAGGCCGTCCAGCAGATGCGGATCCGCGACGTACTCCTGTGCCAGCCAGCGCGCGTCGCGGTCGAGCCCGGCCGGCGAGGCCAGCAGCGTCGCCCCCTCGCCGAACGACAGCGCTTTGGGGCGCCGGATCCATTGCGTGTCGGGTGACTGCGCGGCGCGCAGCTTCAGCGCGTCGAGCTCGTCCGGAAGGGTGTAGACGGGAGGAGCGAAGCCGGCCTCGGGCCCGCCGAGCGCGGCGACCCGCTGCCGGCCGGCCTCGGCGTGCTCGCGCAGCCGGGATTTCCAGGTGAGCGCCTCCAGCTCCGGAAGCTGGTTCGCGAAGCGGACCGCCGCCGGCGTGCCGGAATCGTCGCCGGCCGTCGCGGGCGCCTTCACGCCCCAGAACAGCCGCCAGTCGTCGCCAGTGGTCGGCGTCCAGCCGGCTTCGTCCAGCAGCGTGCGGAGCGCGCGCGTCGCGGCGGCGGGAAGCGCGGGATCGATCCGGTAGCGGGGCGCCGGCACCGAGGTAGTATAGCGGAGCGGGCGCGCCGTCCCGATCTCGCACGATGTCCGACACCCGTCCCGATCTCCTCGCGCAGGCGCTCGATCACCTGTCGACCGTGTTCACGCGTCACGGCGTGTGGCACGCGCTCGCCTACGGCACGCTCCTCGGGGCCGTGCGCGGCGGGGACATCATCCCGTGGGACAGTGACATCGATCTGTTCATCCGCCCGGCCGACATGCGGCGGATCGAAGCGTTGAATCCGCGGCTCAGGGCGGACGGGCTCGAGGTCCGATCGACCGCCATGACGGCGAGGGTGCTGGCCGTGAATCCGCTCGGGATCACCGACGGCTCGGGGCCTCGTCTGATGCTGTCGTACGAGGGACGCGGCGTCGGCGACCTCTATGCGTTCTCGCTGTTCGACGACGGCGTGCTCCGCTGGTACGACGTGGAGCACGAAGTCTACTGGTGCCCGGAATCGAGCTTTCCCCACTATTTCCTCGAGGCCCTCGAGCCGGTGACGCTGCGCGGCCGGCAGTATCCGGCTCCCAGGGCGGCGGCGCAATGGCTGTCGGGCACGTACGGGCCGGAGTGGCGGACGCCGTTCAAGGCCGGCGACCCGCGTCCGGCGGACACCGATCCGTGGGGCTATCGGTTCCGGCCGCGGCTGCACGACGAGGTCGCGTGGTGCGAAACGCAGGGCTGGGACCGCGCGCGGTATCGGGGCGCGCTCCGCTGGCCGCGCCCCGTGGTGGCGGCCGGTCCGGCGGGCTGGGCGCCGCCCGGCCAGAATCCCGATGAGATTCGCTGGTGGCGAACGCTGGCTGAACTGCAGCATCACTATTGACTCGTCCGGTCCGGACTGTTGTGTGGAGTGACTCCAAGTGCTGATGTGATACACATGAACGGAACGAAGACTTGATCCGTTCTGGCGCTTCAATTACGCTACCGCACGTTTGCCCGACCGATGTCGGGCACTGAGCTGACACTTTTAGAGGCGCGCTCGCCTGGCGGATGTCGGGCGTCGAGTCTGCTTCTACTCAAGGAGTCCCCCTGATGCCGTCGGACGACTCGCGCGATCCCCAGTCTCCCGCTGAATCCGAATCCGATTCCCGCTACGCTCTGGAACGGCGGAAGTTTCTGGCCCTCCTGGGCGCCGCCGGTACCTACGCGACTCCCGCCCTCGTCGGGCTGCTGGCCTCCAGCCGCCCGGCATTCGCGCAGACGAGCAGCCAGTCACGGAGCTACACGGGGAGCAGCAGCTACAGCAGCAGCACTTCGCTTGTGTCGGTTCCCGCGCCGGCGGTCATCTACGCGATCGGCGATGCCTTTCTGCGAAGCGACTCGCCGAACACGAACGAGGGCGGGAACCCGCTGCTGCGGGTTGGCGTCGGATCAGTGACGCGGGCCGTGGTCCTGTTCGACCGCACCAGCGTCATGAACGTCCTCCAGCCGGGCGCGACGGTGCAGCTGGCGCTCCGGATCGCCTTCAACGGCAACAACTGGGGGCAGCAGGACAACCGGACGGTGGATGTCTACCCGCTGCTGGAAGACTTCGTCGAGGGCAACGGCGCTCAGTCCGGCATGCCCGGATCCGGCGCGGTGCGCGGCACCGGCGCCGGCGTCACCTGGCGGTCGCCGGACGATCCGAACGTGTTCGACAACACACCGCACGGCGCGACGCGCCGGTGGCGGGGCGGCAACCGGGTCGGCACGAAGACGGCCTCGGGCGTCGTGCACCTGAACCAGGTCGTCGAGCAGGACGTCACGTGGGGCGTCACGCAGGACATCCTGGCCGGCTACCCGGTGGTTGGCTGGGTGATCAAGGTGACCGACGAAGGCAACGAGGGCGACTGGGATGCCTTTGGCGGCGGCCGCGGTCGCGAGCGGCATGACGACGATGACCGGCACGGTCGCGGCGACGATCACGGCGAGCATCGCGCCGCGGTGCCGGTCGGCGACGATCGCGGCTACGGCGGGACCGTGTCGTACTACTCGATCCAGGGCGCCGGCACCGTCGGCAATGCCGACTACGGCCCGCGCCTGATCGTGACCTACGTCTAGATCGGCCGTTCGTCGGCGGCCAGCGGCTGCAGCCGACCTGGGAGCCGGGCGTCCCGCCCGGCTCCCGTTCTTCATCCCTTCCAGCCGAACACGTTGAACCGGTACGCGGCGTTCGCGTAGCCGGGGATCGCCTGGTCCTCGACGCGCGTGCGTGTGAGCCCGCACGCCTGCAGCACGTCCGCCAGCCAGCCCTTGTCGAAATAGAGATGATCGAGGCCGCGGTATTTCTCGTCGTACGCCGCCTCGCCGAGCGTTCCGCGCCGGATGGCGAGCGCCTGCTCCTGCCGCGCGAGATCGGGGACGTCGAGAATCGCCACCGCGCGCCGGGCCCTGGCGGCCATCCGCTGGACGACCGTGCGCGCGTACTCGAGTGACGGAAAGTACAGGAAGACGCCGCACGACAGGACGACGTCGTAGGGCTCAGCCGGATCGACCGAGGCGGCGTCGCCCGTGACGAACCGGCCGCCGGGCATCGCGTGCGTGGCGTACGAGATCA
>DATLRO010000055.1:0-30214 GCA_035534615.1 Vicinamibacterales bacterium | reverse complement strand
GCCGTCGGCCAGGCGCTCGGACGGAACCCGTTTCCGATTGTCGTGCCGTGCCATCGCGTCCTCGCCGCCGGCGGCAGAGCGGGCGGGTTCTCCGCACCCGGCGGGCTGGCGACGAAATTCCGCCTGCTGGCGCTCGAAGGGACGCGCGCGGACGCCGGCCCGGGGCTGTTCGACGAGGATGGGGCGCTCGGCTTCGATCCGGATGCCGCCGTGGCACACGTGCGGGCATCCGACCCGGCGCTCGCCCGGCTCATCGACGCGGTCGGGCCGTTCCGGCTGCGGCTCGACAGAACGCCGAGCCTGTTCGTCGCGCTGGCCGAGGCGATTGTCTACCAGCAGCTGACCGGCAAGGCGGCCGCGACGATCTTTGCCCGCGTGCGCGCCCTCTTTCCCCGCGCGCAGCACGGGCCGACGCCCGAACAGATTCTGCGGACGTCCGACGAAAGGCTGCGTGCCGCCGGCCTCTCACGGCAGAAGCTGCTGTCGCTGCGCGACCTTGCGCGGCGGGCGGCGGACGGCGGTATCCCGTCGCTCGCCGAGGCGCAGCGCCTGGAAGACGCGGCGCTCATCGAGCGGCTGACCGAGGTGCGGGGCATCGGCCGGTGGACGGTGGAGATGCTCCTGATCTTCCGGCTCGGCCGGCCCGACGTCCTGCCGGTGGACGACTACGGCATCCGGAAGGGGTACGCGGCGGCGTTCAGAAAGCGCAGCCTGCCGGATCGCAAGACCCTCGAGAAGCAGGGCGCACGATGGAAGCCGTACCGCACGGTGGCGAGCTGGTACCTGTGGCGCGCGACGGAGCTGGCGCAGAAGTAGCACGCCTTGGCGCCACCCGGCGGCAGCCCATGCGGCGGCGCGCTGAACTGCCGTTCGGACCTGTACACGGCTGAGGGCCGGGAAGGAGGCGGTGCCATGCCGAGGAGCCATCTCTCCTACACCGCCACGGTGATTCTCCAGGCGCTCGCCGCCGGCTCGCCGTACGGGTTGGACGTCATGGACGCCACCGGACTGCCGGGTGGCACCGTCTACCCGGCGCTTCGCCGCCTCGAGCTCGGCGGGTTCGTCGAGTCGAAGTGGGAACAGGCAGAGATCGCCCGGCACGAGCGGCGACCGGCGCGCAAGTACTACGAGCTGACGGCCGAAGGCCGCGAGGCGCTGGCCGACGCCATCGCGCGCTACCGGCAGTTGGGCGAGCCGCAGGCACGAGCCGGCCGGAAAAGCCGCCGGTCACCCCCCGCCGGCGCGTGACCGCCGCGATCGCCGCCAGCCTCATCGCGGCGCCGACGCACGCGCGCGCGCATAGTGCCGCCGCACCTTGGCTCGGTTGCCGCACGCGGACATGTCGCACCAGCGCCGCGAGCCGTTCCGGCTGCGGTCGAGGAACAACCAGGCACAGTCGGCCGCCTCGCATTCGCGCACCCGCGCCAGGTCGGGCGACGTCAGCAGGCTGGCGGCCGACTCCACCACCGGCGCCAGCACGCCGTCGAGGGCACGGTCGTCGAAATCCCATTGCCAGCCGAACCGGTCCTCATCGCCCGTCAGCCGGCGCCGGGCAAACGCGGGGGCGAGTGCCGCGTTGAGCATGGCCAGCGCCTGGGCCGGCGCCGGGCGACCGCCGGCGAGCGCCGAGAAGATGCCGTAAAGCTCCTCCCGAAACGCCCGCGCACCAGCCAGTGCGCTCTCGGCCGCGCCCGGCCGCCGGTCGGCTTCGGCTCGCAGCCGCTTCCCCGCCTCGAGCGGAATGGCGCCCGCCTGCTCGGCCCAGCAGACGAGGTCCCGATATTCCCTCAATCTCTCCCCGGCCAGTGTCTCTCCCGCCATCGCCGCAGCGGCGGGTCGGTCGAGGGTGTTGGCAAGGTCGAGGCACAGGGCGCCACCGGTCAACGTAAAGGGAGGTGCCAGCAAAGGAGGCTTCGGCTCTGGCATGAGTCTCTAACCATCAAACAGCGTAACAGGGGTTTCAAATACCATAACCAGTATATCTGTATTAGGCGGTTACCAAATCAGTTACATCGCCTTCGTAGCACCGAGCTTTAGCTCGGTCTACAGGCATCGTGTGTCCTTGCGCAGTGTCGTTGGAGGGCACCAGGCGGGTCTAGCCGAGCTTGAGCTCGGCGCTACGACGTGAATCAGGCTGAGCTGGGCGAGCTAGCCGAGCTGAAGCTCGGCGCTACGACGTGAATCCGGCTGCGCTGGCTGAGCTAGCCGAGCTGAAGCTCGGCGCTACGATCGTTCACATCGCCCGCGTAGCACCGAGCTTCAGCTCGGTGTTACGCGGCCGATCCCGCCTCGGCGCCGCCGAGCTCCTTCACGGCCTGGATCATCTTCACGAGCACGCCCTGGGCGTCGCCATAGACCATATTGGTGTTGTCGGCGAAGAACAGCTCGTTCTCGACGCCGGCGTAGCCCTTCCCCTGGCCGCGCTTGATGACGTACACCTGATGGGCCCGATCGACGTTCAGGATCGGCATGCCGTAAATTGGCGACGACTTGTCGGTGCGGGCCGCGGGGTTCACGACGTCGTTGGCGCCGATGACCAGGGCGACGTCCGCGCTGCTGAACTCGTCGTTGATCTCGTCCAGCTCGTGAATCAGGTCGTAGGGGACGCCGGCCTCGGCCAGCAGCACGTCCATGTGTCCGGGCATCCGGCCGGCCACGGGGTGGATGGCGAACTTGACCTCGACCCCGGCCGACAGCAGCAGCTTCACGAATTCGTACAGCTTCTGCTGCGCCTGCGCCGCTGCCAGGCCGTAGCCGGGCACGATGATGACCTTGCCGGCATAACGCATGGACACGCCGGCGTCGCTCGCCTCGACCGGCTTCAGCCGGCCCTTGATCTCGCCCTGCTGCTCGAGGCTGACGTCGCCGAAGTGGGTGAACAGCACGTTGCTCACCGACCGGTTCATGGCGCGGGCCATCAGCAGCGTCAGCAGCGTGCCGGCCGATCCGACCACCATGCCGGCGATCATCAGGGCCGGGTTCTGCAGGACGAATCCGTCCAGGCCGACGGCCAGGCCGGTCAGGGCGTTGTAGAGCGAGATGACGACCGGCATGTCGGCGCCGCCGATCGGCACGGTCGCGAGGACGCCGAACAGCAGCGCCAGGGCGAAGAACAGCCCGGTCGCCTCGACGACCGGCCGGTCGAGTCCGGCGACGGCGTAGATGATGTACGCGCCGACCACGGCGGTGGCCAGCAGGACGATCATGTTGTAGATCTGCTGGCCGCGCACGCGCCACGGCTTGTTCATGCGCCCGTCGAGCTTGGCCCAGGCGATCAGCGAGCCGGAGAACGCGACCGAGCCGATCAGCGCGCCGACGAGCGTCACGCCGAGGTGCGTCAGCCCGTGCGCCTTGCCGCCGAGCAGTTCGACGGCCGCGATGGCGCCGGCCGCGCCGCCGCCCAGGCCGTTGTAGAGCGCCACCATCTGCGGCATCGCGGTCAGCGCCACCCGCTTGCCGCTCCACCAGGCCCAGCCGAGCCCGAGCGCGAGGGCGATCAGGGCCAGCACGATGTTGACCGGCAGGTGCGCCCGCGCCGCGCCGCTGACGCCGAAGACGTACAGAAAGGCGGAGAGCACCGCGACCAGCATCCCGTAGCCGGCCACGACGATGCCGGAGCGCGCCGTCACGGGGGACGACATCCGCTTGAGCCCGTAGATGAAGAGCAACACGGCGGTGAACCCGCACGCGTTGATGACCCACACCGGATTCATGACGGACTCCATCAGCGCTTCCCCGGCCCGCTCGACTTGAACATCTCGAGCATCCGCTCGGTGACGACGTACCCGCCGGCGGCGTTGCCGGCCCCGAGCAGCACGCCGAGGAACCCGATCACCTGTTCGGGCGTCGACCCGGCGTTGATCAGCGCGTAGATCGCGCCGACGACGACGATGCCGTGCACGAAGTTGGAGCCCGACATGAGCGGCGTATGCAGGATGGCGGGAACGCGGGCGATGACTTCGTATCCGGTGAAGGCCGCCAGCATGAAGATGTAAAGGGCGACGAATCCGACGACACTGACCTCGGCGTTCATGACGATCTCCCGGTGCGCTAGGCCTGTTCCACGGCCTTGCGGGCCGCCTCGCTCGTAATCTCGCTCCCGCGCGTCAGCACGGTCTTCGCGAGCACTTCATCCTCCCAGTCGGGGGCGAGCGCTCCGTCCCGAATCATCAGCTCCAGCAGGTTCAGGAGATTCTTCGCGTACAGCTCGCTCGCATGCTCGCCGACCAGCGACGGCACGTTCAGCGGCGCCACGATGGTCACCGCCCCGATCCGCACGGTCTCGCCGGGCGCGGTGTACTCGCAGTTGCCGCCCCCCTCGGCCGCCAGATCGACGATCACGGCGCCCGCCTTCATCCCGTCGACCTGCGCGCGGCTGATCAGCTTCGGCGCGGGGCGTCCGGGCACGGCCGCCGTGGTGATGACGAGGTCCGCCTGCTGGATGTGCCGCGTGAGCGCCTTGTTGACGATCTCCTTCTCCTCGGCCGTCAGTTCGCGCGCGTAGCCCCCTTCGCCGCGCGCATCCACGCCGGTGTCGACGAACTTGGCGCCGAGCGACGCCGCCTCCTCCCGCGTCTCGGGCCGGACGTCGTAGCCCTCGACGACGGCGCCGAGGCGCCGCGCGGTGGCGATCGCCTGCAGCCCGGCCACGCCGAGCCCCATGACCAGCACGCCCGCCGGCCGCAGCGCCCCCACGGCGGTCGTCATTCTCGGCAGAATGCGGGGAAGGTTCGTCGCCCCGAGCAGGACAGCGTAGTAGCCGGCCAGCGCCGCCTGGCTGGAGAGCGCGTCCATGGCCTGCGCCCGCGAGATCCGCGGCACGAGCTCCATGGCGAAGCAGGTGATCTGCCGGTCGCGCAGCAGCCGGACCAGATCCGGTTCCTTGTGGGCATGAATGAAGGAAATCAGGATGGCGCCCGGCTTCATCGCCCCCACGACGTCGGCCGCCGGCGGCTGGACCGCCAGGACGACGTCGGCGCCGGCGACGAGACGCTGCGGATCGGCTTCGAATGTGACGTTCCGGAAGGCGCGATCGGAGAGGCTCACGAGGTCGCCCGCCCCCGACTGGATGCAGATGTCGGCCCCGAGCTTGCTCAGCTTGTCGGCCACCACCGGCACCATCGCCACGCGTCGTTCACCAGGTCGTGTCTCCTTCAGTACCGCGACTTTGAATGCCATCCAGCGCTCCGTCCATCCGTTTCCCCGGGATTCGCGGCCGTCAGGCCATCCTCCCCGCGCTGCCGGGAGGCGCGGCCCGGCCCAGGCCGGGGCCGGCCGGGACTCCGGCGCGACAGCGTCGCGCCACAGTATGCCATACCGGCCTCACACGGCCGATCTGCGCCCGGCTCGCCGTCCGTGCCCGGTCTAGTTTCTCGCCTCCACCAGGAACTGCTCGAACCGGCCGCCCGGCATCTCGTAGATGGAGAGCGCCACGGTCCGGCTCTTGAACTTCACGGTGAAGCCGCGATACGTCATCCCGCCCCGGCCCGCGACGACGGTCGGGGTGAAGCTCTCGACCCTGCCGAGCGGCGCCAGGCTGGCCGCGTAATCGTGCAGCGCCTCCGGCGTGAAGTAGGCGTTGGCGTCGGCGGTGAACAGCGCGCGGTCGATCTTCCCCTGCCGCAATCCGTCGAACACCTTACGGATCAGGGCGTTCTGCCGCTGGTCGTACTGGCTGCTCTGCCGCAGCAGCGCGTTCACGACCTTCCGGCCGATCTGCGAGGCGGCCGAGGCCGCGTCCTGGTTCGTCAGCACCGCCACCGCCATCCCATCGTCCGGCAGGACGATGTTCTCGGCGGTGAAGCCCGAGACCTCGCCGCTGTGCTCGAGCTCGCGGTGGCCGTTGAGGCTGCGCACCTCGAGGCCCAGGCCGTAGTGGGTGCCGACGCCGTCCTTCAGCCGGACGTCGGTTTCCATTTCGTGATACGAGGCCGGCGTGAGGACCGTCTGGTGGATCATGGAGATGTCCCACCTGGCGAGGTCGGTCGGCGTCATGGCCAGCTCGCCGGCCGCGAACATCCAGCCGGCCCCTTCGATCGGCGCCGGACGCACCGGCCCGAGCGCGTAGCGGAAGTAGCCGAGCGGGTCGCGCGCGGGCAGCGGGTGCTGGTCGCTGTTGGTCACGCTGGTCATGTGGAGCGGCGTGAAGACGTGCTGCTGGAGGAACTGGAACAGCGGCAGGCCGGCGACCCGCTGGACGATCAGCCCGGCAATCACGAAATTCGTGTTGCTGTACTGCCACTTCGTCCCCGGCGCGAAATCCAGCGGCTGCCTGGCCCAGCGATCGAGAATCCCCTGCGGCGCGATCGGCTTCAGCATGAGCGGCGGGACGTAGTCCTGGGGCCAGAAATCCTGGTAGCCGGAGGTGTGCGACAGGATCTCGCGAATCGTCACGTGGCGGCCGTCGGTCAGCCCGGGCACGTACTTCCCGACGGGATCGTCGATCGACAGCTTCCCCTGCTGCTGCAGCAGGAGGACGGCCGCCGCGGTGAACTGCTTGCTGATGGATCCGATGCTGTAGCGCATCGCCGGCGTCGCCGCCATCCTGGGCGTCAGGCGGGCCCAGCCGTACGCATGCGCGTAGACGATGCGACCGTCCCGGACGACGGCGAGCGACGCGCTGGGGACGCCGGTGACAGCCAGCACCTGGCTCGCGATACCGTCGATCTGCGCCTCCAGACCTGGCGCCGGGCGCAGCGCGGGCCGGGCGCGCAGGACTGCCGGGCGGCCGCAGACACCCGCCATCAGGAGCGACAGGAACAGGCCGGGCAGCAGACGCCTGGCGGTCTTGGGCATGATCATGAGGCGCTCTCCCTGACGGCGCCCTCGCGCAGAGGGCCTGGCGGTCCGCATTCTGACCGCCGGATGCCGCAGGTGTCAAAGGGCTCCTACCCCGCCTGGAACTTCAGCGCCAGGCCGTACGGGACGTACGCCAGCTTGTCGTGGTCCACGAGGACGAAGACGCCCGGGCCGGGAATGCGGAATTCCAGGATCGCGCCCGAGCCGGCCGGTACGCCGTCGGTCTGCAGGTCGTGAATCCAGGTCGTCCCGAGCGACACGCGATCGAAGATGTCGCCAATCACGTGCATCGACGAGACGCCGGGCCCGACGTTCACGAAGTAGATCCGGATGAGGTCACCCGGCTTGACGTCGATCGGGCCGTTGTCCAGCCGGCCGTTGAACATCGAGAACGCCTCGTCGTTCTTCTGCGCCATGGCCGGGTCGGTCCCCGGAATGAATCCGTGCGCGTCCGGCCTGCCGTAGACGGCGTCTTCGACCACCACCAGGCTGCGCGCCGGCCGCAGCGGCGTGCGCGGATAGACGATCATCGCGCCGTGCAGGCCGCTCTTGATGTGCAGGTCGGTCACCGGCCCGGCCGCGCAGTGGTACATGTACACGCCCGGCGTGTCGACCACGCTCGTGATCGTCAGCGTCGTCCCGGGCGCCGTCGGGCCGTACTTGCGCGAGTCGATCCGGAAGGCGTGCGTGTCGAGGCCGTGCGACACGGTGCCGTCGTTGTGGAGCCGGATGGTGACCGTGTCGCCCTCGCACGTCTCGATCGTCGGGCCGGGAAGCCGGCCGTCGTACGTCCAGGCGGCGAAGGTCAGTCCCATGCCGAGCGCGATCCCCTTCGTCTGGACGACGTCGAGGTCGAACGTCTTGTGCCGCGGCCCCGCGCAGGTCTTCTCCTGTCCGGCCAGCGCAGGCATGTTCCGGGTGAACAGCGGCGCGCCGGACGGGGACGACCGCGACGCACCGCAGCCCGCGCAGACGACCGCGACGACCGCGACGAACGGGACGAACGGGAGCGTGCGGGACACGAAGGGCCCTCCCGGGGCTAGGCAGCGGAGCGCGGCCGGAGTTTGTGCCTGAAGTACGGGCGGGCGACCGTCCTGGCCAGTTTCCGGAACGCTTCGTATCGGTAGAATCCGAAGTTGCGCTCGGCCAGCAGCGCCGCGTCATCCGGATTCACCACGAGGCTGACTTCGATGTTCGGCGCGGCCCCGATCGGCAGCCAGTGGCGCCGGCAGGCCTCGTAGGCATGCTGCATCACCAGCCGCATCCCCTCGAACGTGGGCGCCGGCCACGCTTCCATGTCCGACCCGACGGTGGGCCGGAAGATGCAGACGGTCGGGAATGCGCCGAGGCCCGCAATGACGTCGATCGCCTGCAGCGTGCGCTCGATCGGCTCGACCCCCGCGATGATCTCGCCCGACACGGCGCCGCGCGGCATCCGCTTCGCGCAGTACGCCATCGCGTCGAGAAACACCTGCTGGCCGTGGATGCGCGCCTTGCCGGGGCAGATCCGCCCGAACCATTCGGGGTCGAAGAACTCGAGGCAGAACGAGATGTGATCGACGCCGGCTTCGATAAGGGCGTCGTAGTGCGAGAAGTCGCGCTCGGGCGCGAGCTGCACGCCGACCAGCAGCCCGACCTCCTGCTTGATGGCCTTCACGTACGGCAGCGTGAACTCGATGCCCCGCGTCCCCTGGAAGCCGCCGTTGAGGTGCACGAACGTGATGCCGGATTCGTCCCGGGCCGCCCGGCAGGTCTCGACCACGTCCGACACCGCCTTGTCGAGCTCTTCGGCGTCGCCGACGTTCTGGCCGGTCGTGCAGAAGCGGCAGTTGAGGGCCGGCTTGTAGTTCCAGAACGCGCAGACCATGCTGACGTACACGCCGAGGTAGGTCCCCTGCAACACGCCGACGCGGCTCATCGGGACCTGCCGCGAGGTCTCGCGCGAGTACCACTGGGGCTCGAGCGGCAGCCGGATCGGATAGCTGAGCGAGAAACGATCGTCGACGATCCGGTAGCCCGCCTCCGGCCCGCCCTCGAGCCGATACGGCGACTCGCGGGCGAACGCTTCGACCACCGGCACGTTCACCCAGATCTCGTCCTTGATGCGCGAGCCGGTCGGCAGCACGACGTCCAGCCCCGAGCCGAGGCCGGCACGGGTCCGCGCGACGCCCCGGACGCCGGCCAGCGAGACCTCGTCCGGCACGCGCATGCCGCGGCAGAACAGGTCGATCTCGAGCTCGCAGGCATTCAGCGCCATGCGCGCCTCCCGTCGAGTCACGAGCCCCATGGCTCCGCTGAGAAACATGCCCACAGGATAGTCACCGGCCGATCCCGGCCCTCATGACGCCGATCATACCGGGCGCGCGACCGCCGTGAGATCCTGTGGCAGTGGCCCGTTCGGGCCGCCTGTCCCCGAGGGTCCCATGACACGCCCACCGCTGCCCGTCGACTTCGACCGCGCGCCGTTCCTGGTCATCTGGGAGACGACGAGGGCCTGCGCCCTCGCCTGCGTGCACTGCCGGGCCGATGCCATGCCCCGCCGCGACCCGCGCGAGCTGACGACCGCCGAGGCCTTCGCCCTGGTCGACCAGCTGCAGGGGTTCGCCCCCCAGCGCCCGCTCCTCGTCCTGACCGGCGGCGACCCGATGCGCCGGCCGGATCTGGCCCAAATCGTCCGCCATGCCCATGCGGCAGGCCTCCTCGTCGCATTGACGCCGAGCGGCACGGCCGCCGCCACCAGGGCCCGGCTCGAAGAGTTCCGCGACGCCGGGCTGTCCCGGATCGCGGTGAGCCTCGACGGCCCGGAGCCTGACATGCACGACGCGTTCCGCCGGGTGCGAGGCTCCTACGCCTGGACCATGCGGATCATCGAATCGGCCATCGCGCTGGGACTGCCGCTGCAGATCAACACAACCATCAGCCGGATGACCCTGCCGTCGCTCGAGGCGATGGCCGAGGCTGTGGGAAAATTTCCGCTGTCCTTGTGGGCCGTATTCTTTCTGGTCCAGACGGGCCGCGGCGCCGGGCTGGACCAGGTCAATGCGGAGGAGTGCGAACGGGTCCTGCACTACCTGTACGACCTCTCCCTGACGGCCCCGTTCGGCATCAAGACCACCGAAGCTCCGCAGTATCAGCGCGTCGTCCGGCAGCGGGAGGAGGCGCGGATCCAGGCCGGCCTGCCAACGCATGAGGTGGAGCGCCGCCGGCAGCTGCGGGCACCGCGCAGCGTCAACGACGGAAACGGGTTCGTGTTCGTCGACCACGTCGGCAACATCTGTCCGAGCGGCTTCCTGCCCGTGCCGTGCGGCAACGTCCGGACGGCCAGCCTGGTCGACGTGTATCGCACCAGCGACCTGTTCGTGCGCCTGCGCGATACGGATGAGCTGCACGGCAAGTGCCGCCGGTGCCGGTTCCGCGCCGTCTGCGGCGGGTCGCGGTCGCGTGCCTTCGCCGCCAGCGGCGCCATCACCGCCTCCGACCCGCTGTGCGTGTACACGCCGGGACCGGGCATCGAGCCGCTCGTCGACGCGGTCGCCGGACAGGCGCCGCCCCGAAGCGGGCTCGCGGCCGTCCCCCTCGCTGCGCCCTAGCGAGGGGCGACGCACGCGCGCCGGGCCGCGCGTCAGCGGCCCCCGGCCGTTCCGGCGCCCCGCTGCCTCGCGCGATCCGCAATCTTCAGGACGAGCAGAATCAACGCCAGGGCGAGCGTGGCGCCGTTGGCGACGATGATCGGCACGGCCCGGAGACCGAGGCCGTAGACCAGCCACAGCGCCACGCCGAGATTGAACGCCAGGAGCATGCCGAACGAGATGTCGGTGGCCGAGCGCGTCCGCCAGGTCCTGACCACCTGCGGGACGAACGCGAGGGTCGTGAGCGTGCCGGCCGCGAAACCGATGAGCCTGAGCATCGAACAGCAGTATCGCACGGCCCCGCCGGCCGTGCGCCGGTCCGGCGCGGCGCGTGACACGGTGGGTCACGCCTCCGGCCGGCTGCGCTATGCTTGTCCGAGAGAGATCCTGCGCGTCGTGTGCCACGTTCCAATCCGCGAGCCGGCGAAGCGCCGGCCAGGGAGGATCGACCATGTCACGTGCACGCCACTTCCGATCGGTTGTCGCGCTGATCGCGCTGGCAGGGGGAGTCTTCGGCCTCAGCTCACGGGCCGCCGCCCAGGGCTACGGTTTGTACGAGCAGGGGGCCTGCATGATGGGCCGGGGCGGCGCCGGTGTCGCCGCGCCGTGCGATGACGGGTCGGCCATCTTCTTCAATCCAGCCGGGCTGGCGGTTCACACGGGCCTGGTGGCGAGCGTCGGCGCGACCACCATCTCCCCACGCGGGCGGTTCACGGACAGCACGACGCATCTCGTCAGTCCGCTGAACGCCACCACCTTCCTCGCCCCCGGCGAGTACATCGCGGCCCCGTGGCATGGCGTCGTCGTTGGTCTCGGCGTGTTCGCGCCGTACGGTCTGACGTCGGACTGGCCGACGACGAGCGAAGGGCGGTTCGTCAGCTACAAGAGTTCGGTCCAGAGCCTGTACGTGCAGCCGACGGTCGCCTTCCACGCCGGCAAGCGGCTCTTCATCGGCCTCGGGATCGACATCACGCACACCAGCGTGGAGCTGGACCGGCGCGTCGACCTGTCCACGCAGCTGATTCCGGGCGCCGGCGGCCTGACGTTCGCGGCGCTCGGCGTCCCGCAGGGAACCGACTTCGCCAACGTGGCGCTGTCCGGCAGCGGCCTGCACGCCGGCGTGCACGTCGGCTTCATCTTCAAGGCGGACGACGCCTGGTCGTTCGGAGGCCGCTACCTCTCCGGCCAGACGGTTTCGATCACCAACGGCAAGCTCGCCACGCTGCAGGTGCCGACCGGGCTGCGGCTGCCGATCCCGCTGCCGGGCGTGCCGGCCGGCACGCCGATCGACGTGCTGCTCGCGCCCGAATTCACGGCGGGAGCCCCGCTCGGGCCGCAGACCGCGACGACGTCCCTGCCGCTGCCCGACCAGCTCGTCCTCGGCACCGCCTACCGGGCGTCGAAGCAGCTCCAGCTGTTCATCGACTACCAGTTCACCCACTGGGCCATGTTCAACCAGCTGCTCATCCAGAATCAGATCGCGCCGCCGACGGTGCTGTACGGACACTGGAACAACACCCACGGCATCCGCATCGGCGGCGAATACCTGCTGCCGCGCGACATCGTCGTGCGGGCGGGGTTCGACGCGAACACGGCGGCCGAGCCGGCTCAATCGGTGACGCCGGTGCTGCCGGAAGCGCCGCGCAAGGAGCTGGCGTTCGGCACGAGCCTGCCGCTCGCGAAGCGGCTGCACCTCGACCTGGCCTACATGTACGTCAACCAGAGCGACCGGGCCGGCCGCACGGTCGACACCGGCGCGGTGCCGCCGACGACGGCGCTGAACAACGGCCTGTTCCACTACTATGCGAATCTCTTCAGCGCCTCGGTGGTGTGGGGGTTCTGAGTCCGTCTGACGTCGGGCGCTTCGTGCCGCCCGTCCGCGGACGAGGCTCACGCCGGCCGGCATCGCCCGGATCGTCGGCCGGCGGAGCCCGTGGGGGGCGTGACAGAACCCGTCCCCGCTTCAGCCCATGAAGCGGGTGAGGTAATCCATCATCGTGAAGGAGAGCATGATCCCGAGCCAGAAGAGCGCGCCGAGGATGACGAGCTTGATCAGCTTCGAGCTGTACTTCCCGTGCATGAAGAACAGGACGACCAGCGACGCCTTGAAGAAGGCGATCACCAGGGCCGCGACCGGATTCCAGGGCCCGAGGTCGAAGTACGCCACCTGCACGGTCGTGTAGGTCATGACCAGCAGGATGATGAAGATTGCGTAGTAGGTGCTCTTGGGTACGATGTGCTCGCTCGTCATGGGCGTTCAGTATCCCGGTACGTTCAGGCCTCAGCGCGTTACTTGTGCCGGTCGATCAGGTACAGCAGCGGGAACAGGAAGATCCAGATGATGTCGACGAAGTGCCAGTAGAGGCCCATCACCTCGACCGGTGCATGGTACTCCTTCGAGAACCGCCCCTTCGACGTCATGTACATGATCACGACCAGCAGCGACAGCCCCACGATCATGTGGATCGCGTGCAGGCCGGTCATGATGAAGTACAGCGAGAAGAAGATCTCCGCGTGGCCTGGATTCGCTCCGGCGATGGCGAAGTTGGCGCCGGGGAGCAGGTGGTCGCGCATGTCGACCGTGTACTCCACCCCCTTCAGCACGAGGAACGCGGTGCCCAGCAGGAAGGTGAACACCAGGAACCGGATGATGCTCTTCTGGTTGCCTTCCTGCGCCGCGTGAACCGCCAGCGCCATCGTCAAGCTGCTGGTGATCAGGATCGCCGTGTTCGCCGCCCCCAGCGCGATCAGGGTGTGCTCGCTGGCCACCGCGAACGCGTGCGGGTACATCGACCGGTACACCAGGTACGCCGTGAAGAGCCCGCCGAAGAACAGCGCCTCGGTGACGAGGAAGATCCACATCCCGAGCGTGGCGACATCCCGCTGCTGTTCGAGGCTGTCGAAATGGTGCTGCAGCGCACGCGGCGGCGCGACGGCGGCCTGAGACGTCATGTCAGCCAACTCGGCTCTCCTCCTGCTCCCCGGCGTAATTGTACGCGGGCTCGGTCACGATCGGCGTCACCGCGAAGTTGTGGGTCGGCGGCGGCGACGTCGTCGTCCATTCGAGCCCCTTCGCGCCCCACGGATTGTCGCCCGCGATCGGCCCGTACTTCAGCGACCAGAGCAGGTACACCAGCGGGATCAGGTAACCGATGCCGAGCACCGACGCCCCGGCCGACGACAGCACGTTCAGCGCCTGGAACTCGGGCGGGTACACGTGGTAGCGGCGCGGCATGCCCATGTAACCGAGGATGAACTGCGGGAAGAACGTCAGGTTGAACCCGAGGAAAATCGTCAGCGCTCCGAGCTTCGCCCAGCCTTCCGGATAGAGCCGGCCCGTCATCTTCGGCCACCAGTAATGGAGGCCGCCCAGGTACCCCATGATCGCGCCGCCGACCATGATGTAGTGGAAGTGGGCGATGACGAAGTAGGTGTCGTGCACGTGGACGTCGAGGCCGAGGGCGGCCAGGAACAGGCCGGTCAGGCCGCCAATCGTGAACATCCAGATGAAGCCGAACGCGTACAGCATCGGCGTCGCGTAGGAGACCGAGCCCTTGTAGAGCGTCGCCGTCCAGTTGAAGACCTTGATCGCCGACGGGATGGCGACCAGATAGCTCAGCAGCGAGAACACCATCGCCGAGTAGATGGACAGGCCGGCGACGAACAGGTGATGGCCCCACACCAGGAAGCCGAGCACCGCGATCGCCAGGCTCGCAAAGGCGACGAACTCATAGCCGAAGATGCGTTTCCGGGAGAACGCGGCGATGAGCTCGCTGGTGACCCCCATGCCCGGCACGATCATGATGTAGACGGCCGGGTGCGAGTAGAACCAGAACAGGTGCTGGAAAAGCACCGGGTCGCCGCCCCGTGACGGGTCGAAGATGCCCAGGTGCAGCACCCGTTCCGCGGCGACCAGCAGCAGCGTGATCGCCAGGACCGGCGTGCCGAGCACCATGATGAGGCTGGTGGCGTACATCGACCACAGAAACAGCGGCATCCGGAACCAGGTCATCCCCGGCGCCCGCATCCGGTGGATGGTGACCATGAAGTTCAGGCCGGTCAGGATGGATGCGAACCCGGCGATGAAGATGCCGATGGCCGCCAGGCTGACGTTCGTGTTCGACGACAGCGTGCTGAACGGCGTGTAGAACGTCCAGCCGGTGTCGACGCCCCCCGAGATCAGCGCCCACAGCGTGAAGCAGCCGCCGGTCACGAAGATGTACCAGCTGGCGAGGTTCAGCTTCGGGAACGCCACGTCCTTCGCCCCGATCATCATCGGGATCAGGAAATTGCCGAGCGTCGCCGGGATCGACGGGACGAGGAAGAAGAACACCATGATGATGCCATGCATGGTGAACAGCTTGTTGTACGTCTCGTCGGAGACCAGCGTGCCGGCCGGGTTGACCAGCGACAGCCGGATCATCGTCGCAAACGCCCCGCCGATCGCGAAGAACATCGTGATCGTCAGGAGGTACAGAATGCAGATCCGCTTGTGGTCGGTCGTCAGCAGCCACGACCGCAGGCGGTAGTCCGTGTTGAGGTAGTTTTCGCGCGGTAGTACTGCAGTGGTCATAATTCTATCTCTGGGCCGACGGGGCGACCGGCAACGACCGAGCCGACGACTTCGGCACCGCGCGACCGTCAGGCTCTGATGTGGTCACCGTCGGCACGGCCGGCATCGCCTTCAGCGTCTTGATGTACTCGATCAGATCGAGGAGCTGTTCCTCGTTCACGAGCCCCTGATAGGTCGGCATGATCGGCTGGTAGCCGGCCACGACCTGGGAGCCGGGGTTCATGATGGACTGACGCAGGTACGCGTCGTCGGCCACGACCGGGTGTCCGCCCGTCAGCGCCACTTTCTGGTTGAACAGTCCGGTCAGGATCGGGCCGCGGGCGCCCGACTGCGCGTTGTGACAGGTGACGCAGGCGAGGTTCGTGAAGAGCTTCTCCCCGGCCGTCGCCATCGTGTCGCCGCTCACGCCGCCCGCCTTCCAGGCGGCGTACGCCTCCGGCGTCATGACGATGACCTCGCCGGTCATCCGCGAATGCCCCGTGCCGCAGTACTGCGAACAGAACAGGTGATACGTCCCGACCCTGGTCGCCTCGAACCAGAGCGTGCGGTACCGGCCCGGCAGAACGTCCATCTTCACGCGGAAATCAGGGACGAAGAAGCTGTGAATGACGTCCTGCGACGTCATGATCAGCTTGATCCGCTGGTCCACCGGGATGTGCAGCTCGTTGATCTCGCGCTGGCCGTCCATGTGCTGGAACTTCCACATCCACTGCTTCGCCAGCACGTACACGTTGATGGCCGGCCCCTTCGGCGGCTTGTACGCCTGGAAATAGAGGTCGGCCGCCCAGACGAACATCACCATCGCGATCAGCAGCGGGATGACGGTCCAGACGGTCTCCAGCAGGAGGCCGCCATGGATCGGCGCGCCGACCTCGTTCGGGCTCCGCCGCCGGTACTTGATGGCGAAGAACAGCAGCATGCCGGCAATCAGCACGACGAAGAACGCGCTGACCGCGACAAGGAAAAAATAGAGCGCGTCGACCTTCGGTGCGAAAGTGGACGCCTCTTCGGGGAAGAGCTGGATGCCGGACAACATCGTCGGTAATTATGCTTTTCTGCCGGATACCGCGGATCCGGCCGCAGGCGGAATCGCCCGGTGAGTGCCGCGCTTCTCCATCCGCCACATGATGAAAATGAACGAACCCATCGCCAGCACCGTCAGCACGCCGGCGACGCGCAGCAGTCGCATCGTGAGCACGTCGTACTTCCCCGTCAGCGGGTCGTAATGGTAGCAGTAGAGCAGCAGCTCATCCACCGGGGTTCCGATCTTGCCGTTTGACGCCTGGACCAGGGCGAACCGCAGATCGCGGGGAGAAAAGTCGATGCCGAACAGGTATCGCGCGACGCGCCCCTGCGGGGTGATCACCACGATGCCGGTCGGGTGCGCGAACTGGCCGACCGTCGGATCCCACACGTAACGGAACCCGACCGCCTTGGTCAGCGCTTGGATTTCCGGCTCCTGGCCGGTCAGAAAGTGGAAGCCGTCGGCCCCGTCTCCGTGCGTCCCGTAGTCCTTGATGTAGTACGCCTGTTTCTCCGCCGCCAGTTTCGGCGTATCCCGCGGGTCGAAGCTGACGACGACGAAGTTGTAGTCCTTGCCCGCCTGCAGCGTCATCGACTTGAGCGCCGCCACCGTCCCGTCCATGACCTGCGTGCAGAGCATCGGACAGTTGAAGTAGACAAGCGCCAGCACCACCGGCCGCTTGCCGAAGTACTGTCCGAGCGTCACCTGCCGGCCGGTCGCGTCACGGAACGTCAGGTTGAGCGGCACCTGGTGGTTCAGCCGCTGGTCGAACCCGACCTGCTTCAGGATCTGCGTCGACGAGGTGGCCGGCACGCCCGCCTTGTTAGTGGCACCGCCCGCCCACAAACTCGCGCCGCGTTGATCCGCCTGCGCCTGGGCCGGCCGCGGCACCGCCGAGACGCACGCCAGGACGCCGAGGGCGACGACGATCGATCGCGCGTATTGGAATTTCATGACTTGACTTCGACTTTCTCTGTGGCTCCGTCTCCTCGACCCCGGTCCTCCGCCGCCCCTGCCGCTCACGGCACGAGCTGCTCCATCATCCGTCCCGAGCTCGACACCTCCGGATACAGCGGGCTTTCAATCGGTGGGGGATTCTTGCGGGACGGCAGCCCGCGCTGCACGAGCAGCTGCATCGCCCGCGCGATCGGGATGCGCACCACCCCGTTCGACTGGTCCACCCACCCGTAGGTGTCCAGGATGGCGTTCTCCCGCGCCAGCAGCGCGGCCAGGTCGGCCGGCGGATTCGCCTGGACGCCCGGACCGATCGGCGTGCTGGCGGCCGGCTGCAGCGGATACGTCTGCATCTGCGTCGGCGACTCGATCTTCTCCATCGGGGCGACGTCGACGTTCACCGCGCCCAGCCCGGGCGCCTGCCGGAGCGTCGTGCCGGCGAACACGCGGAACAGCACGGCGACCACCACCCCGCAGAGAACGCACGTGACGATCAGCGACACGCCGAACGCCACCGCTCCGTTGAAGCTGATGTCGGCGTCCTCGTGGGCGACGTCCGGATCGTGATAGGCGGCCTGGTGTGGTGCGTCACTCATAGGTCAATGTCGGCGGCGGGCGCCCGGCGCCCCGCTCTCCCGTCCGGTCCTCAGTGCGAATGCTCGTGGCCGTATCGCAGCGCCTGCGCGAGCAGCGGATCGCGCAGCGGCAGCAGCGGACGGCCCTGCAGCTGCCACGCCCAGGTCGCCAGCCAGAGGCCGCCGAGCGCCAGCGGCGCGGCGACGTCCATCCAGGAGAGGTACAGCGACTTGTGGATCGACGGCGCCACCATCCAGTAGATGTCCAGCCACCGGGCCGCCACCAGCGCCATCGCCACGGCGCCGATCCGCGCCACCCGTCCCTTGATCGATCGGTGCAGCAGCAGCAGGAACGGCACGGCGAAGTGGAACAGCACCAGGAAGACGCCGATCACCTGCCAGCCGTGCTTGAACCGCGGCACGTAGAAGACGATTTCCTCGGGCAGGTTCCCGGCCCAGATCAGCAGGAACTGCGAGAACGAGGTGTACGTCCAGAGGATGACGAACGCGAGCATCAGGTTGCCCAGGTCGATCATCTGCCTGGACGACAGGATGCTCTGCAGCGGCTCGCGCCGGGCCAGCCAGCACAGAATCGCGATGACGAAGGAGAACGCGCTCAGCCCCTCGCCGGCCATGAAAATCATGCCGAAGATGGTCGAGTACCAGTGCGGCTGCAGCGACATCAGCCAGTCGGTGACGGCGAACGTGATCGTGATGCCGTAGAGCACCAGGCCGCCGCCGCTCAGCCGCTGAAGCCGCCGGCTGATCGCCGGGTCGCCCGTGCGGTCCTGCTCCAGCGACCACTTGTTCAGGAAGTGCGCGATGCTCCACCAGACGATGAAATAGATGACCGCCCGCACGATGAAGAACGGCTCGTTCAGGTACGCCGCCTTGTCGCGGACGAAGTGATCGGAGGCCACGACGGCCGGATTCGACCAGCTGTAGAGCGAGTGGATCCCGAAGATGATCGGGATGAACAGCAGGGCCAGCAGCGGCATCGTCCGCGATCCCGCCTCGAGCAGGCGCCGGGTGATGACGCCCCAGTTGCCGCCCGTCAGGTGCTGCACCATCGTCACGGCCATGCAGCCGATGGCGATGTTCAGCACCAGGATGTAGGCGATCAGATAGGAGTGGAAGAACTGGGCCGGACTGAAATATCCACCCACGAGACAGGCGACGAACAGCACGGCACCGCCGAGCAGGGCGGGCCGCTGCAGCCGCTGAATGTCGGATGGAACGGGGTACTCGGTTGGCATGGGTCGGGTCTTCGTTCCTCAGCCTCGTCGCTGAATCGCTAATTCTGTCCGCCGGACGCGTTCTGCGCCTGCAGTTTGGCCCGTTCGGCCGGCGGCACGTCGTCGAGCGTCGCGCTCTCGCTCAGCTGCAGCGCCTTGATGTACGCCACGATGGCCCACCGGTCGCGCACCGGCACCTGATCCCGGTAATCGGGCATCGCGCCGAAGCCGTTCGTGATCACGTCGTAGAAGTGGCCGAGCGGCGCGTTCATCAGCCGGGCTTCGAAGTAGGACGGCGGCCGCCGGTAGCCGCGCTGCACGACCATCCCGTTGCCGAGGCCGGTCGTCCCGTGACACGGCGAACAGAAGATGTCGAACCGCTGCCGGCCCCGGGCGACCATCGCCGCCGTCACCGGGTACGGGAACTCGTTGGCCACCTTCCCGTCGATCTCGCCGGTGTACAGGAGATCGTCCTCCCGCAGCTGGCCGCGGGCGACGGTCCCCTTCACCAGCGGCCGCTCCGATCGGCCGTCGCCGAAGAAGTTGGTCGGGCGCAGCGGCAGGTACTTCGGCTGATTGTGCATGTCCTGCCGGCAGCCGGCCGCGAACAGCAGCAGGAGACTGCAGGCGCCGAGCGCCAGGAATTTACGGGACAACGTCCGTCACCTCTCGCGGGCGAAGGCTCTCGAGGAACGCCCGCGTCCCCTCGCGGTCGAACTTCGCATCCTTCGATTCGATGCACAGGAAGAACCGGTCGGTCGTGGCGCGCTCGAAGCCGGGCACGTTGAAGACCGGGTGATACGGCTGCGGCAGCCCGTTGAGCGCCAGCATGCCGAGCGCCGTCGTCAGCGCGGCGAACAGGATCGTCAGCTCGAACGTGACCGGGATGAAGGCCGGCCAGCTGTTGAACGGGCGGCCGCCGACGTTGATCGGATAGGCAATCACCGAGACCCAGTACTGGAGGAAGAAGCCGGTGAGGCAGCCCGTGATCCCCCCGATCAGCGCCGTGAGCGGCACTTCGTTCTGGTGCAGGTCGATCGCCTCGTAGATCTCCTCGATCGGCACCGGCGAGTACGCGTCGAGATGCCGGTAGCCGGCCTCGTGCGCGTGCCGCGCCGCCTTGACGAGGGCGCCCGCTTCCTCGAATTCGGCCATCAGGCCGTACAGCGCCGGTTCCTTCCCGTGCTCATGCATAGTCTGCACCGTACCACGCCGCCTCGTCCCGCCGGCGGCCGCCCGTCAGGGCAGCTCCTCCTTGACCTGCGACTGCGGCAGCAGCGTCCGCATCTCGACGATCGAGATCATCGGCAGGAACCGGATGAACAGGAAGAACAGCGACAGGAACAGCCCGATCGTGCCGACGAACGTCGCCCAGTCCCACATCGTCGGCGCGTAGCGGCCCCACGACGACACGAGGAAGTCGCGGTGCAGGCTGGTGACGACGATGACGTAGCGCTCCAGCCACATGCCGACGTTCACGACCAGCGCCACGAAGAACAGCAGCGGGATGTTCTGCCGCGTCTTCTTGAACCAGAGCAGCTGCGGAATCACGATGTTGGTGGCAATCAGCGCCCAGTACGCCGACGCGTACGGCCCGAACATGCGGTTCCACATCATATAGCGCTCGAAGGTGTCGGCGCTGTACCAGGAGTAGAACACCTCGCAGCCGTAGCCGTAGGCCAGGATGAGGCCGGTCGCCAGCATCACCTTCGCCATCACGTCGAGGTGCCACATGGTCACGAAGTCCTGCAGGCCGTACGCCGCCCGCAGCGGAATGGCCAGGCAGAGCACCATCGCGAAGCCGGAGTAGATCGCGCCGGCGACGAAATACGGCGGGAAGATCGTCGTGTGCCACCCGGGCACGATCGCCACGGCGAAGTCGAAGCTGACCACCGTGTGCACCGAGACGACGAGCGGCGTGGCCAGACCGGCCAGCAGCAGCGACGCCGTCTCGTAGCGGAACCAGTGCCGCGCGGACCCGCGCCAGCCGAGCGCCAGCGTCCCGAAGAACTTCCGGCCGACGTTCGTCTTCGCCCGGTCGCGCAGCGTCGCCACGTCCGGAATCAGCCCGACGTACCAGAACACCAGCGACACCGTCGCGTAGGTCGACACCGCGAAGACGTCCCACACCAGCGGGCTGCGGAACTGCGGCCAGACCGTCATCTCGTTCGGATACGGGAACATCCAGTAGAACAGCCACGGCCGGCCCATGTGCATCAGCGGGAACAGGCCCGCGCAGGCGACCGCGAAGAGCGTCATCGCCTCGGCGAAGCGGCTGATCGACATCCGCCACTTCTGGTGCAGCAGCAGCAGGATGGCCGAAATGAGCGTCCCGGCGTGGCCGATCCCGATCCACCAGACGAAATTGACGATCGCGAAGCCCCACGCGACCGGGATGTTGATCCCCCAGATGCCGACGCCCTTGAGGAACAGGTACGTCGCCGCGGTCAGGAAGACCATCATCAGCGTGAAGGCCAGCCCGAACCCCGCCACCCAGCCGAGCGGGGTCTTGCGCGTCAGGACGATTTCGCTGATCGCCTGGCCGACGGATTCGAAATCGTGCCCCGGCCCGATGACCGGCGGCGGCCCGGCGACGGCGACCGCCGCCACGGGATGATCCAGCGGATTGTTGGAACGTTCAGCCACGTTGATGTCGCTCTCGGTCTAGCTGTTGACCGGCGCCGTCGCCGCTAGCTCGGGATTCGGATTCTTCAGCAGCGCCAGATACGTCGTCCGCGGGCGCGTGTTCAGCTCGGCCAGCAGACCGTAGTTCCGGGTCTGGGCCTTCAGCTTCGACACCCGGCTCGCCGGATCGTTGATGTCCCCGAAGATGATCGCGTCGGTCGGACAGACCGCCTGGCACGCCGTGACGATTTCGCCGTCCCGCACCTTCCGGTTCTGCTTCTCGGACTCGATCTTGGCTTCCTGGATGCGCTGCACGCAATACGTGCACTTCTCCATGACGCCGCGGCTCCGCACCGTCACGTCCGGATTGCGCACGAACTTCAGGCTCGGCGTGTTCCAGTCCTGGTAGAGCAGGAAGTTGAACCGCCGCACCTTGTAGGGACAGTTGTTCGAGCAGTACCGCGTCCCCACGCAGCGGTTGTACACCATGTCGTTCAGCCCTTCCGAGCTGTGAACCGTCGCCCCCACCGGGCACACCAGTTCGCACGGCGCGTTCTCGCACTGCTGGCACGGCACCGGCTGCGCGTACACCGCCGGGTTCTCCAGCGTCCCCTGGAAGTACCGGTCGACGCGGAGCCAGTGCATCTCGCGGCCGGCCATCACCTGGTCCTTGCCGACCACCGGAATGTTGTTCTCCGCCTGACACGCGATGACGCAGGTCCCGCACGCCACGCACGCGTTCAGGTCGATGCTCATCGCCCAGGCGTACCCGAGGTACGGGTGCTCCGCCGGGTCGAACATCGTGTCGCCCGACGACGGCGTCTCCACCGCCTCCTTCACGAAGGCCGGATTCTTCCTGAACGCCTCGAGCGTCGCCACCTGCACGAACCCGCGCCCCTGCATCGAGTAGTGCCCCTCGATCGACGCGAGGTGATACTCCTCGTCCAGCTTCTTCACCTGCAGCCCCGACCCGCCCCACGCGGCGGTCGACGTCCGGATCAGATTCGCGTTGTAGCCGGTGCCGTTGCCGACGTGCCCGGCGCGCGTCCGGCCGTAGCCGAGATACAGCGTCGCGCAGCCGTCCGCGTGGCCCGGCATGACCCAGACCGGCGCCTTCACCGTCCGGCCGTCGAGGGTCAGTTCGACCAGGTCGACGAGCGCCTGGCCGTGCTCGCCGCCCTGATACGCGTAGCGCGTGACGAAGCCGAACTGCTCCGCGGTCGCCGGGCTGATCACCACGGCGTTGTCCCACGTCAGCCGCGTCAGCGGCTTCGGCAGCTCCTGCAGCCAGCCGTTGTTCGCGAAGCGGCCGTCGTACGTCGTCGGATCCAGCCGGTAGATGAACTCGAGCCCCGGCCCGGCCGGCGGCGCCGGCGGCAGCGGCGGAATCGTGCCGCTGAAGCTGACCGCGAGCGGCGCGTACGCCGTGTCCGCCATCACGCCGTCGTTCAGCACCTTGCGCCAGAACCAGGTGAAGGGATCGTCGCCGGGCCCGGGCGCCGGCTCCGCCGCGGCGGAGGCCGCGAGGGTCGCCGCCAGCGGCGTCGCGCCCGCGGCCGGCGCGGCGCTGGTGACCGGCCCGGCCGTCCCCATGCGCGCCTGCATCGGGCCGCCCGCCCGCGCCTTGGTCTTGTCGGCCGTTGCCGGCACCGCGGCGGCGGCCGGCGCCGACGGCCCCTGACCGGCCGCGAACTGCCGCATCCAGAACTCCCGGACGATCTGGTAGCCGGACCGATCGGGCGCGTCCGACAGGGCCGCCAGCACTTCGTGCGCCGATTTGCCCTCGTAGAGCGGCGCGATCAGCGGCTGCGCGATCGAGATCGTGCCGTCGAACGCGCGCCCGTCGCCCCACGCCTCGAGGTAATGGGTCTCGGGCACGTGCCATTCGCAGTTCGCCGACGTCTCGTTGAAGTGCGACGCCAGGTGCACCCGCATCGCGACCTTCGACAGCGCGGCGTTGAACGGGAGGTCGGCCGGCGCGGTGTACACCGGGTTGCCGCCGAGGATGATGAGCAGGTCGACCTTGCTGGCGTTCATGTCGGCCACCAGCTCGCGCAGCGACTCGAGCTGGTCGACCGGATTCGCCTCCACCGGATCGGTGTAGACCACCGTCGTGCCGGCGTTGCCGAGCGCCGTGTTCAGCGCGTGCGCGAGCACGTGCACCGCCGGCGGCTGGTCCTCGCCGGCAATCACGATCGACGCCCCGCGATGCTGCTGCAGGTCGCGGGCGACCGCCGCCGCCTGCTTCTGCAGGTCCGCGGAGAGCCCCGACGACGGCGTGACCCCCGCCACGCCGACCGCCGCCGCCACCGCCGCGGCGAACGGGCCGATCTGGCTCGGACGCATCGGCCAGCGATGGTCGGCGGCCGCGCCGGTGTTCGTCAGCGCGCTTTCCGCCACGTACAGCCGGCTCATCGTGCTGTCCGGCCCGGTGATCCGCCGGTGATCCGCGAAGTCGCGCGCGTAGCGCAGCAGGCCCGGGCCGCAGTTCAGGAAGTCGGCGTTCAGCGACAGGATGACGTCGGCACGCTCGAAGTGGTACCGCATGTCGACGTAGCGCCCGAAGGCCTGCTTCGCGCCCGCCCGCACGTGATCCCGCCCCGTCTGCTCGTACTGATGCCACTTCGCGTTCGGATAGTCGGTCAGCAGCTGCTGCAGCTGATCCGCAAGCGACGGCGACACCACCGTCTCGGTCAGGATCCGCAGGCCGGCGCCCTTGCTGGCGCGCTTGACCTGCATCAGCGTCTGCATGGCGCCGACGAACGACTTCCACGGCTTGTCGTCGCCGAGGTACGTCGCCGTCTTCGCGCGGTCGGGATCGTAGAGCGAGAGCACCGACCCCTGCGCGTAGCCGGTCGTCGCGCCGAGGCTCTCGGGATGGAGGACGTTCCCCTCGATCTTCGTCGGCCGCCCTTCGTTGCTCTCGACCAGCAGCCCCGTGCTGACCCCGCCCATCGTCATCGCCGTGGCGAAGTACAGCGGCCGGCCGAGGATGATCTCCTCGGGCTGCGTGACGTACGGGACGATCTGCTCGAGCGGCTGCTTGGTGCAGGCGGTCACCCCCGCCAGCGCCAGCGACGCCCCCATCAGCTTCAGGAACGACCGGCGGCCGACCGGGTCCAGCCACTCCGAGGCGCGGCTGGGGAACTCGCGCTGCAGAATCTCCTGAAAGCCCTGGCTCTCCGAGAGTTCTTCGAGGCTGCGCCAGTATTCCGGGCCGTTCGAGCCGGCCAGTCGGGCGCGGATGGCCGCCAGGTCGATTTTGTGCTCTTCACTCATGACGATTCGCAGGAACTCACTGAATCCGGACGGGGCGCAGGCCGCCGCGGCCGGCGGGCACGCGCCCGGGGCCGCGCCTCACCGATGGCACGTCGAACAGCTCGTCAGGTCGGCCGGCCCCTTGATGTGATATTCGGCCACCAGCCGCTTGCCCAGCGCCACCTGGTCGGTCGGATACGCGTAATCCATCCGGAACACGTCCGCGCGCGGGCGGACGTACCGCTCCGGATGGCGATGGCAGTTCAGGCACCACTGCATCTGCAGCGACTGCACCTGCACGACGAGCGGCATCTGATCCACCCGCCCGTGGCACGTCGAGCAGCCGATCCCCTTGTTCACGTGAATGCTGTGGTTGAAGTACACGAAATCCGGCAGGTCGTGGACCCGGTTCCAGTGCAGCGAGACGTTGGTCCGGAAGCTCGCGCGGACGGGACGGAGGTACGACGCCTGGCTGAAAATCTCCGAGTGGCAGTTCATGCAGGTCTTCGTCGGCGGAATGCCGGCAAACGCCGACGTCTCGACCGACGTGTGGCAGTACCGGCAGTCGATGCCGTTGCCCCCGACGTGCCGGGCGTGGCTGAACTGCACGGGCTGCGTGATGATCTGGTCCTGCCGCGTCACCCAGGACGAGGACTCCACCGCGTTCATCACGTACAGCAGCCCGCCCACGACGAGCAGGCTCCCGAAGATACTCAGCTTGAAAATAGTATTGGCGCTGCGATGAAAGATCTGCATCGGTGCGGTCGATCGAACAGCCGCCGGCCGCGGGTCGGCCGGCGAAACAACAAATGGAGGGTTCCGTGCGAGTCCGGACGCGCCCCGGAGCACCAGCCCGGCACGCCACTCCGCGGAATCCCACAGGATCCCGGCGGGCGCGATACCGTCCCGTGCCCTTGACGGCCCAGCTGGACGGACGCTACGGTCTGGGGTCGCTCCTCCGTGCGAACCAACCGCGAGTTGTAACAGAAAATCTTTTAGCGCGTCAAGCGACCCGCGCGACAGGCCAACCGCGGGCGACCGCTTTTCGTCTAACCTCAACCATGCGGTACCCTGCCGGGCCGCGATTTCGTGAGATTTGGTGTATTGCCCGAATCGTGCAATCGCGGACGCCGCCCCGACCGGACGGCCGCGCAGGCGTCTGGCAGAGCCCGGCGGCCCCCCGATGATTGTCGCCGCGGCCGATTCGGCGCATGATCAGCGCAGGCAGGAGGTCTGGTCGTGAGCGATCGCAAGTACCGCCAGCGCGGCTACCAGGACGACGACCGGCGCGAGGCCCGATCGAAGAAGCCCGAGCCGGCGCCGCGCGAACGGCCCGAAGGGCCGCGCACGCCCAATCTGATGGGCGCCCACGAGGTCTTCCGGTGCGCGCGCTGCGGCAACCGCCTCGCGCTCCCGGTGGCACCCGACGGCCGGTGCAACCGGTGCGGCGTCGACCTGCACGCCTGCATCCACTGCGCCTCGTTCGACCCCGGAAGCCGTCTCGAGTGCACGCAGGCGATCCCCGCGCGCGTCGCCCCGAAGGACGCCCGCAACACCTGCACGCTCTTCGCCCCGCGCACGACGGTCGAACGGGAAACCGGCTCCACCGGACCGACCAGCGCCCGCCAGGCATTCGACGATCTGTTCAAGTGAGCGGGCGCAGGTGTGTTCGCGGCCGCTCGCGCGGGTGGCGCCGGACGAGGCCGCCCCGCCCGCCGCGCAGGCCCGACACCCGTGACACGCGCTCTTCGGGCCGGGGACGGGTGGGGCTGGCCGGCGACAGGACCCGATCGACGGCGATCGGAACCCGGGGCTCGGTGCTCAGTGCTCAGTGCGCGGGCGCGCCCGCGCACCCGTGACATAATTCGGACATGGCTCTGCTCTCCGACTCGGATCGCCTGAAGCTGCAGGAAGTGCTGGCGGCCATGCCGGCGCCGGTGCGTCTCGTGTTCTTCACCCAGACGCTCGGCTGCGAGATGTGCCTCGTCACCCGCCAGATCCTCGACGAGCTCGTCGGACTGTCGGACAAGCTCGCGCTCGAGGAAGTCAACTTCATCCTCGACAAGGACAAGGTCGCCGCGTACGGCGTCGACCGGGTCCCCGCCATCGCGGTGGTCGGCGACACCGATCCCGGCATCCGCTTCTACGGCGCGCCGACCGGCTACGAGTTCATGTCGCTCGTCGACGCGGTCCTGCTGGTGTCGGGCGGCAGTTCGGCGCTGGAAGGCGAGGACTTCTCGGACGCCAGCCTGCAGCGGCTCGCGGCGGTCGATCAGCCGGTGGACCTGCAGGTCTTCGTCACCCCCACGTGACCGCACTGTCCCCGGGCGGTCAGCCTGGCTCAACGGATGGCGCTGGCGAATCCGCACATCCGCGCGACGGTGGTCGAAGCGACGGAGTTTCCCGATCTGGCGCGGCAGTACCGCGTGACCGGCGTGCCGAAGACGGTCGTCAACGG
Organism: Vicinamibacterales bacterium; assembly: GCA_035534615.1. Lineage (GTDB taxonomy): Bacteria > Acidobacteriota > Vicinamibacteria > Vicinamibacterales > CAVVIG01 > JAGWRA01. The sequence goes on along the minus strand of DATLRO010000055.1, from coordinate 3,085 downwards.
CACGACCGAGATCCTCGGCGCCCTCCCCGAGGAGATGTTCGTGGCGCAGGCGCTGGAAGGCCTGGCCGGGCGCGACACGGGCGCCGACGGCGGGTCCTCGACGCCCTGAAGACCGCGCGGGGGCCCGCCGCGCGCCTTCTCAGCCGATCCGCCCGGCCGCCTGCGGGCGCGGGCGCCCGATCCAGAACAGCAGGCCGAGCAGGCACCAGAGCGCGAACGCCAGCCATTCCACCCGGCTGAAGCTGCCGGGCACCGCCGGCACGACCTTCATCAGGATGATCGCGGCGCTCACGAGCACGCCCATCCACGCCATCGCGTGGAACCGCGGCTCGTTGTCGGCGCGCCGCATCCGCAGGATGTAGGCGAGGCAGGCCGACATCCAGCCGACGCCGACCGCCAGCGATCCGACGTCGGAAATCGGCACCAGAATCGCGTCGCCGAGGCAGGCGGCGCCCGCCGTGATCACGCCCATCAGGACGATCGCCGTCATCGGGGTGCCGTGGTCGGGGTGCACCCTCGCCAGCGACGGATGGACGAGGTTCCGGCGGCCGATGCCGTACAGCAGCCGCGTCGAGGCGACGAAGTTGCCGTTGAATACCTTCGCGAGCGAGAGGAACGCGCCGATCAGGATGATCTGCGCGATCCAGTGCTCGCCGAACGCCCGCTCGAACGCCACTTCCGTGCCGATGTGCCCGGTCACGATGTTCTGCCACGGGTGATAGACCCACGGCACGACGATCATGACGACGGCGTAGAACACGAAGCCGCCGATGAGCGCCATGTAGATGGCGGTGCCGAAATTCCGCGGGTCGAAGCCGGCCTTGGCTTCCTCCGATCCCTTCGCGATCGATTCGAAGCCGGTCATGTAATACGGCACGATCTGCATCGTCAGCAGAATCGACAGCCACATGCCCTTCGTGCCGGGATGCGAGAACAGCGGATACAGGTTGGACGCGTGCCCGCGCGCGAAGCCGAGCACGGTGAAGATCAGGAACGCCCCCAGCAGGCCGAACGTCGCCCAGTCCTGCAGCACGCCGCTCGGCCGGATCCCGCGATAGTTGACGCTGACGACCAGCAGCGTGAGCAGCAGCCCGACGATGAGGCGCGGAAGATAGATCGGGTCGCCGGCGAGCACGTACAGCTGATGCGTGTTCATCTCCGGGAACACGCGCGCCATCAGGTTCCCGATGGCGACCGCTTCGAACGGACAGACGATCGCGTAGGCCAGCACCATCGTCCAGCCGGTGGCGAAGCTCAGGATCGGCGGGAAGACCCCTTCCGTGTAGGCGATCTCCGCGCCCGCGTCCTGGATCTGGCGCACCAGCCGCGCGTAGGTGTGCGCGATCGGCAGGAGCAGCATGCCGCCGATCAGGAACCCGAGCGCGCCGCCGACCGGGCCGCCGCGGTTCAGCCAGTCATCCATCAGGATGAGCCAGGCGACGCCGATCATGCTGCCGAAGCCGAACGTGAAGTACTCGATCGTGCTGAGGCTCTTGTGGAGCCGCGTCGACCGCCTGACGGACCCCGAGCCGGGGAGAGAATCCTGAGCCATGAGATACAGGACGCCGCGGACACGCCGCAGCCATGAACGCCGGTGAGGCGTGAAGAATCGATGAATCGGGTCCCGGCCGGCCGGAACGGGCGCGGCCGGGTGCCGGAACTATACCCGGTTTTGACGGCCGCAGACAGGGCCAATCGGCCCTTGCGGCGGGAGCGCCCCCGATGCCCGCGTGCGTCCCCCCGGCCCGCCATCGCCTGCCGGCGCCTCGACTGAGGCTAGAATGAGTCTCCGGCGCCCCGCCCCGCACCTCCGGCGTTCGAGCCGGGCCGGGCCGCCGCAGAATCGACGCAGCCATGAACGCATCCGCCGAGCTCGGCTTCGCGCTGCTGGCGTTCACCTCGCTGCTGGCGATCGTCAATCCGCTCAGCGCCACCCCGATGTTCCTGGCCCTCACCGCCGGGTACAGCACGGCGCAGCGGCGGCGGACGCTGCAGCGGGCGGTCGTCACGGCGCTGCTCGTGATGGTCGGCTTCGCGCTGCTCGGCCGCTGGATTTTCACCGTCTACGGCATCACCATCAACGCGTTCCGGATCGCCGGCGGCCTGATTTTCTTCGGAATCGGCCTCGACATGCTGCAGGCCAAGCGCTCGCGGGTGAAGGCGACGGAGGAAGAGGAGTCGGAAGGATCGATGAAGGAGGACGTCGGCATCACGCCGCTCGGCATGCCGATGATCACCGGGCCGGGGACGATCACGACCGTCATGGTGCTCGTCTCGCAGGCCCAGACGCGCGGGCACCTCATCGCCGTGTACGGGGCGATGATCGGCGTGTCGATCGTCACATGGATCGTGCTGGCCGCGTCGAACCGTGTCGTGGCGCTCTTCGGCCAGACCGGCCTGAACGTCATGACGCGCCTCATGGGCCTGCTCGTCACCGTCGTCGGCGTGCAGAGCATCATCGACGGCGTGACGCCGGTGGCGGTCGCCATCCTCAGGCAGAGCGTCCTGCGGTGAGGCTCAGGGCTCGGAGGCCATCACTCGGCACTCATTCCTCATTCCTCGTTCCTCATTCCTCATTCAGAGAACCCCCGCCATGGGAAGCCGGATACTGAAATATGACTGCATGATCCTCCGGCGGCAGATCCTTGGCGGGAAGGTTCTGCTCCGCGACTGCGATCCGCACTTTCACGACACCTACACGATCGGCCTGGTCAGAAGAGGCACCGTCAGGCTGACCATCGGAACCCGCGTCTTCAGGGTCGAGCCGGGTGACGTGTTCGTGGTCCATCCCTACGAAGTCCACGGCGGCGGGAGTGCGGAGGAACTCATCGAATGCGACATTCTCTATCCGTCCATAGACCTGATGGTCGAAGCCACCGGCGTCGCGCCGTGTGACCGCGGACAGGAGCCTGGGATGCCGGATCAGCCTGGTGAAGACCTCGCTGTCGCGCTGGGGGTTCGACAGGCTTCGCAGCGTCTTCCCGTCCTTCTCGAGAATGATGCCGGGATACTCGCCGGCCCTGGCAGTCAGTCTGTCGAGCTCGGCCCTGATGATGTCCGTTTCCTCGACGGACAGCAGCCCCCG
>DATLRO010000054.1:0-16218 GCA_035534615.1 Vicinamibacterales bacterium | reverse complement strand
CTCCCGGCCAACGCGACGCCGCCGTCGGCGTCCTGGACGAGACCGGCGGCGGGCAACGCCGCCGATTACGTCGGCCCGGAGCGCTGCGCGACCTGTCACAAGGCGGAGTTCACGGAGTTCGAGAAGACGCCCCACGCGCGGCTCGCGGTCGAGATGAAGGGGGGCGTCACCGGTTGTGAGGTCTGCCACGGGCCGGGCCGGGCGCACGTCCTGGGCGAGGAAGCGGCGCGCGGCGACGACGCGAAGACGGAGGCGGCCGCGAAGCTGATTTTCGCCTTCCACGGCACGGCCAAGGAAAATGCCGCGCGGTGCCTGACCTGCCACACGAGCAGCAAGCACCAGGCGGACTTCCAGCACTCCGAACACTTCATGCACGGGGTCTCGTGTCAGTCGTGCCACGCGGCGCACCTGGTCGAAGGGGCGGACGTGGCGGCCGGCATCGAGACGGTGCACCTGCACGGCGCGCAGGCGCGGATGTTCGACGTGCCGGCGGTCAACATCGAAGCGGTGTGGCTGGAGGACGGGCTCCTCAAGAAGCCGCAGCCGCAGCTCTGCTACACATGCCACGCCGACATCCAGGCGAAGTTCGCGCTGCCCACGCACCACCGGGTGCCGGAGGGCCTGATGAAGTGCACCGACTGTCATCAGCCGCACGGCACGATGAACCTGGCGTCGCTGCGCCAGGCCGGATTCGAGTCCTGCGTGAAGTGCCACGTCGCCAAGCGCGGCCCGTTCGTCTTCGAGCACGCGTCGGTCCAGATCGAGGGATGCGTGGTCTGTCACAACCCGCACGGCAGCGTGAACCGGATGCTGCTGGTCCGGCGGGAAGGGCGCTTCCTCTGCCTGCAGTGTCACGTCACGCCGTTTGCCGCCAACACGCCGCACAGCCGGCTGGGCTTCCAGACGCGCGGCGAGTGCACGCGGTGCCACGTGGCGATCCACGGCTCCAACTTCAACCAGTACTTCCTGCAGTGAGGGAGGACACTGACATGCGACATCAATCCTCACTCGCTGTCGTCCCGGCCCTGGCGCTGGCCGCGCTGCTGGCGACGCCGGCGGCGGCCCGCGCCCAGAGCGATCAGCCGTCGGCGGGGCTCAGCTGGGCCGGCTTCCAGGTGGAGGGATCGGCGAGCGTCGGCTACCGCGCGACCAGCGTGACCGGCCGCGACGAGATGTACCGGGAGCTGTTCAACCTCGGCAACGGCCCGCGCCTGGTGGACTTCAACCTGTTCGCCCGGGCGCCGCAGGGCAAGAACCTCTTCGCCGACACGTTCTCGATCTCGGCCAGCGGCCTGGGCGGCGATCCCTTTCCGACCATCCAGTTCACCGCCCGCAAGGACCAGCTCTACGATCTCCGGGTGACCTGGCGCCAGAGCGACTACTTCTGGGATCAGAGCACGGCGACCTCGCCGAGCGGCTTCAACGGCCTGACGACGAGCCATGCCTGGGATACCGTCCGGAACATGGGCTCGGCCAACTTCGTGCTGCACGCAACCAACGACCTGCGGGTCGGCTTCGAGTTCTACCATTCGAACCGGCAGGGGATGAACATCACCACGCGGACCCCCGACTTCTTCGGGTCGCCGAGCAGCTGGGGGACGTTCGCCCGCGGGAACCCGTACCAGATCGCGGCGCCGCTCACCGAGAACGCCAGCCGCTACGTGGGGACGCTGGACTACACGCTGCGGAACTGGAACTTCCACTACCGCGTCGGCTACCAGACGTTCCTCGACGCCGTCTCGGCCAACAACCTGACGTCGCCGCAGCAGAGCATCAACATCGACGATCCGACGACCGCGTTCCAGCTGCTGACCGCCGGCTCCTATCAGGACTCGCGCAAGCTGACGACCCCCGTGAGCGAGTTCTCCTACGAAGGCAGGCTGGAGCCCAAGGTCACGTGGCGCGGCGGCTACACCTTCTACCGCTACAGCGGGCCGGCGAGCCTCGACGCGGCCTACAACGGCAGCGCGGCGTCGGGATCGAAGTACCTGCCGTACACGCTCTCGCTGAACACGCGGACGGACGACACCGAGCCGACGCACATCGTCACGCAGGGCATCACCTACGACGCCACCGGCTGGATGAACGTGCTGATCGACTACCGGTACACGAACACGGCCATCAACGCGACCGGGACATTCGAGAGCCTGTTCAACTCGACGCTGAGCACCGGCGTCACGACCAACCAGTGGCGGGAGCACCGGCACCAGGTCGAAGCCGACCTGGAATTCCTGCCGAACGAGCAGCTGCTCATCCGTGCCGGCGTCCAGTACCTGCACAACGACGTGCAGGTGCTCCAGGACGGCGTGGTGGATCCGACGACCACGAAGACGATCAACACCTTCTGGCCGATCGTCAGCGCCTCCTACACGCCCTCGTCGGTCTTCAGCATCCGCGGGACCTTCGACGCGATCAGCAACGACACGTCGTACACCGCGATCACGCCGGAGACCAACATCGGCTCGCACTTCGTCGTCCGGATCCACCCGATCGACCAGCTGTCGATCGAGGACACCGTCGATGTCCGGAGCTCCAGCCTGGATGCGACCGACTACAAGAACCGCATCCGCAACAACTCCCTCGTGGCGACCTACACGCTGAACGACCGGTTCGCGGTCTTCGGCGGGCTGAGCTACGACAGCCTGTACGCCACCGGGTCGGTCAGTTTCATCCGCGGGACACCCCCGCTCAACGTGACGATCGTCGACCAGACGATCGACCGCGTCTGGCAGGCCGGCTTCTCGGGGAAGGCGACCAAACGCCTGGGCTTCAGCTTCGCCGGCAACTACGTGCGGACGACCGGCGAGGGGACGATCACCGGCGAGCAGCCGCTCTACGGACCGTTGAGCTTCCCCTATGCGACGGGAACCGTGTACTATGAGTTTCCGAAGCTCGGCCGCCTGTCCGTCGATCTGGAACGCACCTATTACATCGAAGCGCTCGACCCGCTGAACAACTTCGGCGCCAGGATTCTGATGGTCCGCTGGACCCGGAGTTTCTGACCGTGAACCGTCGGCGCGTGGAGGACACCATGTCAGAGTCGTTCGGAAAGGTCGTCGGCCTCATCGGCACCATCGCCCTCGCGGGCGCCGGTCTCCTGCTCCTGGCGCAGGGGCCCGGGATCTCGGCCCGCGTGGACGCCGCAGCAGGCCCGACCGCGCAGGATCACTATCTCGACAATTGCGCCGTCTGCCACGGCCAGGACGGTCGGGGCAAGACCCTGAAAGGCAGGAAGCTGAAGGTCAAGGACGTCCATGAGACGATCAAGCAGCTCTCCGAGGCGGAGATGATCAAGGTCGTCACCGACGGCAAGGCGCCCAACATGGACGGGTTCGCCAAGCAGTTCAACGCCGACCAGATCAAGGCGCTGGTCGAGTACTACCGAAGCCTGGCCAAATAGCCGAAGGCGCCGCGCGGACCCGGGCCCGGCGGCCCGGGTCCCGCGCCGCGTCTTCGATCCCTGCGAGGCGAGCCGATGTCTGGCGATACCGTCCTGTCACTCATCTTCGTCGGCGTCACCGTCCTGCTGGCGCTCGTCGTCTCGTTCCGCGTGGCGCTGACGCGCGCCACCAGCGGCAAGATCCTCGCGTTCATCGCGCTGTTCATCCTGCCGGCGATGGCCGCCACCCAGGGCTTCAACGAGCACATGGAGAAGGCCAAGACCACCGCCTTCTGCCTGTCGTGCCACGTGATGCACGATTACGGCCGCAGCCTGTACGTGAACGACCCGAGCTTCATCCCGGCCGTCCACTTCCAGAACCATCTGGTGCCGACCGACCAGGCCTGCTTCACGTGCCATACGACCTACACGATGTTCGGGGACTACCAGGCCAAGTTCCGCGGCCTGCGGCACCTGTACGTCCAGTACCTCGGCACCGTGCCCAAGCCGGAAAACATCAAGCTGTACACGCCGTTCAACAACCGGGAGTGCCTGCACTGCCACCTCGGCATGCGCAAATTCGAGGAGGCCGCGCCGCACCATCGGACGCCCGGCATGATGGCGCAGATCAAGTCGAATCACCTGTCCTGCATGTCCAGCAACTGTCACGACACGGTCCACGACCTCAAGGACTTCAATCTCGTGACCTTCTGGAAGCCGACGTCCTAAGACCCATGGCCATTTCACCCCTCGAACGCCGCCTGCGTATCGCCGGCCTGCTGATTGCCGCCGGCCTGCTCATCCAGGCCGTCTCGCTCATCGGCGTCCACCCGCTCGCCTTCGTGGCGTTCCTGGTGTTCGCCTGCCCGATGGTCGGCGCCGGGATTCTGCTGTTCCTGTATTCGATCCTGAAGGGGGATCGGCATGCCCCGCCGCAGGCGGCGCCGACCGGTCCCCCGGCCGGAGGGGGGTAATTGTCACGGACAGGCAACAGGGATTTAACCTGCCTGAAACACGCGAGCCACGCCCCTCCGGTAGCCTAGCAGGGTCATGAACCCGGTTGCGGCAGCCCCCGCGGCCCGCAAGTCGCTCACGCACCAGCGGCGGCAGGGAGATCCCGTCGCCTGCCGGCTGGGCCCCGCATCCGTCCGGCCACGGCCGCTCATTCCGGCGCGTTCCGCCTTCGAACCGTTCGACCAGCCATCCGGGACACGTCCGACGCCTGACCGGGGCCACCGGCCGGACCGGCCACGACCTCTGTCGGCCTGCGGGGAGCGACGTCATCTTGGAGCCTGAATGACCATGGCGGCTGACGCGACTTCGACCCATCCGGTCGACACGGCGACCGTGCCGGCCCCGGCCGCCGGAGAGCCGTTGTCCGGGCTGCCGGAGGCGGGGACGGACCGGCCCGCCGCGCCTGCCGCCGCCCGCCCGGCCGCGGCGCCGGCCTGGAAGATAGAAGTCCAGGGGCTGGACTTCTATTACGGCAGCCGCCGGGTGCTCGAGCAGGTGTCGCTGCGCGTCCCGCCGAACCGGGTGACGGCGCTGATCGGCCCATCCGGCTGCGGCAAGTCGACGTTCCTGCGCACGCTCAACCGGATGAACGACATCATTCCCCGGACGCGGGTGGAGGGACAGGTCCTCATCGACGGCGTGGACATCTACCGGTCGTCCGTGAACGTCGTCGACCTGCGCCGGCGCGTCGGGATGGTGTTCCAGAAGTCGAACCCGTTCCCCAAGTCGATCTTCGACAACGTCGCCTATGGCGTGCGGGTCAACCGGCTGGTGTCGACGCGTGCGGCGCTGCAGGCGCGGGTCGAGAAGAGCCTGCGGGCGGCCGCGCTGTGGGACGAGGTCCACGATCGCCTGCACGGCTCCGCCCTGTCGCTGTCGGGCGGCCAGCAGCAGCGGCTGTGCATCGCGCGGGCGCTCGCGGTCGAGCCCGAGATCCTGCTGATGGACGAGCCGGCGTCGGCGCTGGATCCGATTGCCACGCAGCGGATCGAGGAACTAATCTACGAGCTGAAGAAGACGTACACGATCGTCATCGTGACGCACAACATGCAGCAGGCGGCGCGGGTGTCGGACTTCACGGCGTTCTTCTGGCTGGGCCGGCTGATCGAGTGGGGCGAGACCAGCCGGATCTTCACGGCGCCGGCGGAGAAGCTCACGGAAGACTACGTGACCGGGCGTTTCGGCTGATCCCGGTCCGCCCGATCGCGCGGTTTCGAGCCACGGCACCGGCGCTCCGCAGGCCTGCGGACGCCGCGGGGCCCATCGCCAGTCGAGGACGAATCGTGGAACCAGCAGAACCGGTCGAGCGCGTGGTCCGGCACTTCGAGGAGGGTCTGGACCAGCTCAAGAAGCGGCTCCTCGAGATGGGCGGCCTCGCCGAAGAGCAGGTGCGGCGCGTCGTGCAGGGGCTGGTCGAGCGCCTGCCGAGCCAGCTCGACGAGGTGCTCAGGAACGACGAGCCGCTCAATTCCCTGCAGATCGAGATCGACAGCCGGTGCTTCACGCTGCTGGCGCTGCACCAGCCGATGGCGGTCGACCTGCGCACGATCATGGCCGCGGCCAAGATCAACGTCGACCTCGAGCGGGTGGGCGACCTGGCGGTCAACATCGCGGAAGCGGCCAAGCGCTACATCCTGCATCCGCCGGTCAAGCGGCTCATCGACATCCCGCGGATGGCCACGATCGCGCAGCAGATGCTGCGGGACGCGCTGGACGCCTACGTGCGCCGCGACACGACGCTCGCCCAGCACGTCCTGGACGAGGACGACCGGCTGGACGCGCTCAAGACGCAGATCTTCCGGGAGCTCCTGACCTTCATGCTGCAGGATCCGGGGACGATTGAGCCGTCGCTGGACCTCATTCTGATTTCGCGGCACCTCGAGCGGATCGGCGACCACGCCACGAACATCGCCGAGGACGTCATCTTCATGGTGTCGGCCCGCGACGTCCGGCACCATGCGGCGATCGACCCGAAGTCCTGAGCGGGGCGCCGGCGGCGCCCCGCCGCCCGGCCCTCCCTCCCGGCGGGCGGCATTCGCCCGTGGCGAACATCGCCGCCGCGCTTGAACCTTCGAACGACCGGACCATAGAATAGCGTGATGGGGGACGCGGACCCGCGGTGCGTGTACTGTCGCACCCGGCCGATTGACCCGGCGTGGCGGCCGTTCTGCAGCGAGCGCTGCAAATGGCTCGACCTGGCCCGGTGGATCGGCGGCGAGTACCGCATCCCGGCGGAGCCGGCGCCCGACCCCGAAGGCGGGGACGAGCCGTCCCGCGAACCGTAGCCCGTCGCCCGCAGGCGTGGCCGCGCGCAGACCGTGCCCCCTGTGACCCCTGTGACTCCGTTCCGCCCGGTTTTCTTATGTCCGACACACTGACGATCACCGACAACCGCACCGGCAAGCAGTACGAGATTTCCGTCCAGGACGGCACCATCCGGGCCATGGACCTGCGGCAGATCAAGACGGGGGCCGACGACTTCGGGCTCATGACGTACGATCCGGCGTTCATGAACACGGCCGCCTGCCGGAGCGCCATCACCTTCATCGACGGCGACAAAGGCATCCTGCTCTATCGCGGCTATCCGATCGAGCAGCTCGCCGAGCAGAGCACGTTCCTCGAGACGGCGTACCTGATCCTGTTCGGGGAACTGCCGACCACGCCCCAGCTGGAAGCGTGGGTCCACGAGATCACCTTCCACACGATGCTCCACGAGAACATCAAGAAGTTCATGGAGGGGTTCCAGTACGACGCGCACCCAATGGGGATCTTCCTGAGCACCGTCGGCGCGCTGTCGACCTTCTATCCGGACGCCCGCCAGATCTTCGACAAGGCCTCGCGGCTGCGGCAGACGCACCGGCTGATCGCGAAGGTGCCGAGCATCGCCGCGTACGCCTTCCGGCACAGCATCGGCCGCCCGTACGTGTACCCGGACAACGACCTGAGCTTCACCGGCAACTTCCTGAACATGATGTTCAAGATGACCGAGCTGAAGTACCAGCCGAATCCGGTGCTGATGAAGGCGCTCGACGTGCTCTTCATCCTGCACGCCGACCACGAGCAGAACTGCAGCGCGAGCGCCATGCGCAACGTCGGCAGCTCCCACGTCGACCCGTACTCGGCGCTGGCCGCCGCAGCCGCCGCCCTCTACGGCCCGCTGCACGGCGGCGCCAACGAGGCCGTGCTCCGGATGCTCACCGAGATCGGCTCCGTCTCGCACGTGCCGGAATTCGTCAAGCGCGTCAAGTCGGGCGAGGGGCGCCTGATGGGCTTCGGCCACCGCGTCTACAAGTCCTACGACCCGCGCGCCAAGATCATCAAGCAGGTGGCGTACGAGGTCTTCGAGGTCACCGGCAAGAATCCGCTGCTCGACATCGCGCTCGAGCTCGAGCGGATCGCGCTGCAGGACGACTACTTCGTATCGCGCAAGCTGTACCCGAACGTCGACTTCTACTCGGGCCTCATCTACCAGGCGATGGGCCTGCCGGTCGACATGTTCCCGGTCCTCTTCGCCATCGCCCGGACGGCCGGCTGGATCGCGCAGTGGGAGGAGATGCTGCTCGATCCCGAGCAGAAGATCGCCCGCCCGCGCCAGATCTATCAGGGGGCCACGCGCCGCGATTACGTGCCGGCCGACCGCCGGCGGGCGTAAATCGAGGCGCCCCGCCCGGGGAAGGCCCGATGCGGCCGTTCCGCGTCGGGCCGGTTCACCGCGAACGGGCCCGAGGAGTCCTGTGCGTCACGTTCCGCTCGCGTTGTCCACGCTCGCAGCGCTCGTGCTCGGCGGCGCGGCCATCCAGGCCCGTCCGGCCGCGCCGGTCGCGTTCAATTCCCGCCGCGCGTACCACGACCTCGCGCGCATCGTGGCGTTCGGGCCGCGGCCGGCCGGCTCGTCCGCCCTGGCCGCGACGCGCCGCTACATCGAGCGCCAGCTCAAGGCGGCCGGCGTCCGCTACCGCGAGCAGCCGTTCCTGGCCCGGACGCCGATCGGCCCCATCCACATGGTGAACATCATCGCCACCATCCCCGGGGCGTCACCCGACCGCCTGCTCATCACCGGGCACTACGACACGAAGCTCGAGCGCCGGTTCCGCTTCGTCGGCGCCGACGATGGCGGCTCGAGCGCCGCGTTCCTGCTGGAGATCGCGCGCGACCTGCAGCACCGGCGCAACCGGATGACCATCCAGGTGGTCTTCTTCGACGGCGAGGAAGCGATGGTCCACTGGACCGGCACCGACCACACGTATGGCAGCCAGCACTTCGTGGACGCCGCCAGACGGGACGGCACGCTCGGCCGGATCAAGGCGATGGTCCTGATCGACATGGTGGGCGATCGCAACCTCGACATCTCCCGCGACGACAATTCCACCACCTGGCTGACCGACATCATCTGGCAGACGGCGCACCGGCTGGGCCTGGGCAGCTACTTCCTCGATCAGCACACGCAGATCGAGGACGACCACATCCCGTTCCTCCAGGCCGGCGTCCCGTCGGTCGACGTCATCGACCTCGACTACGCGCCGTGGCACACCGCCGCCGACACGCTCGACAAGGTCAGCGCGCGCAGCCTGCAGATCGTCGGCGATGTCGTGCTCGGGGCGCTCCCGCAGATCGAAACCCGGGCGATGCAGGCCCGATAGCAGGACGTGCGACGAATCGCGCAGTCCCCCCGGACCCCGGGTTCCTGATTCCGGAATTCCGTCGGATTGACACGCATCCTGGGTCCCCGCGTTCGCAGGGACGACGACGATTCCGTTCGTCATTCCCGCGACCACGGGAATCCAGAGGGTCGGGCGCCGGTCGAGGCGCCGACGCACGTGACCTCGGCCTCAGACGCCGAACTGTCTGAGGTGGTGGTCGATGTGCCGGTACGCCAGGACGCCCCAGGCGTGCCGTGAGAGCCGGCCGAAGATGGGATGCGGCGGCCAGGACGCCGGATCGCCGGCGGCGAACCGCTCGAGCAGCGCCGGGAAGGCGGCCCGTTCGGCGTCCCAGGAGGCCGCCTCGCCGCGGGCGAGCAGCTCGGGCGCGGTCGGCACGTTCCTGGGAAACGGCAGGACGTAGACGGCCAGCGTCCTGAGCGGCGGATACCGGAGCGGCCCCGCCTTCGGCGCCACGGCGAGCTCGCCGAGCGCCATCCGCAGCGAATCATTGACGTGGGCCAGCATCCGGGCCGGCGTGAAGCGCCCCCACCGCGCAGGGGTCGCCGGATGGAGCCGCGCGACCCGACCGGCAAGGTCGCCGCGGACGTCCGCCTGCCACAGCGCTTGCATCGTTCGTGTCCCCAGATCTCGCCGGTCCGCCGCGCCGCCTTACGGGCGCCGCTGGCCCGACGCGGCCGGATGGAACGCCCGGACGACCGCCTGCACCTCGTCTTCGGTCAGCGTGTGGGTCGCGGTCTTCGCTTTCTGGAAGATCCGGTCGACCAGGGCATCGTCGGGCTGGATGCCGTGCCGCTCGAGCCAGAAGATCACGTTCCACTTCCCCGACATCGGCCCGATGTCGACCGTCTGCTCCCGCCCGACCAGTGCGGCCGGCACGGCGGAATAGACCGAGTCCATCAGCGCGCGATCGCCCTTGCGGAAGGCCTTCACGACGGCTGCCGCGTGGACCCCGGTGGCGGTGCGGAACGCGTCGGCGCCGGCGACCGGATAGTTGACCGGAATCGGCACGCCGCAGGCGCGCGAGACGGCCTCGCAGTAGGCGGGAATCGCCGTCAGGTCGCGGTCGAGGTATCCCTCGAGCACCAGGTTGACCAGCAGCGTGTCCATCGGCGCGTTGCCGACGCGCTCGCCGATCCCGAGCGCGGCGCCGTGGAGCCGGGTGGCGCCCGCCTCCAGCGCCGCCAGGCAGTTGCCGATCGCCAGGTCGCGGTCGCGATGCCCGTGCCAGTCGATGCCGATCTCGGCCCCGGTCTCCTTGATCAGGCCGGCGACGAACCTGACGACCGCGCGGGTGCCGTTGGGCGTCGCGTACCCGACGGTGTCGGCGATGCAGACCCGGCGGGCGCCGGCCCGGATGGCCGTCAGGAACAGCCGTCGGAGCGATTCCGGATCGGCGCGGGTGGTGTCCTCGGTCACGTACATGACCGTCAGCCCCTCGCGCACGGCGAACGTAATCGCCTCCTCGGTCCGCCGCTGCAGCAGATCGAGCGTCCAATCCTCCGCGTACTGGCGGATCGGACTCGAGCCGATGAACGTGCAGCACTCGATCGGCAGGCCGACCCGCTGCGAGATCTCGGCGATCGGCCGGACGTCGGCGACCACCGTGCGGGCGGCGCAGTTGGCCTCGATCGGCAGCCGCTGGTCCTTGATTTCGCGCGCCAGCCGTTCGACGTCGCGCACGACGTGCGGACCGGCGCCGGGCAGGCCGATGTCGGCCGTGTCGATGCCGAGACGGGCCATCAGGTGGAGGATCTCGATCTTCTGCTCGATGGTCGGCGTCTGCACGGACGGGGACTGCAGGCCGTCGCGCAGCGTTTCGTCGTCGAGCATCACGGCGGCGGGTGCGGGCCCCCGGCCGACGCGATTCCAGTCGTAAATCAGCGGATGCTGCATGCCACGCTCGATTCTCAGGCGGTCCGCGGCGGCCCGGTGCCGTCGGGCCCGCCGGGCGGTCCGGGCCGGCCGCGCCGCGCGCCGTACGCCACCGCGGCCAGCCCGACCACGACGATCAGCCCGGCCCACACCGAGGCGCCCCGCACGCCGCGCGCGATCGCCGGGCGCATCACGCCGTCCATCGTGACCGGCGGCGCCTGCCCGCGGAAGGCCATCGTCGCCTCGGAGACGTACAGCTGGGCGGCCGCCTGCACGTGGTAGTCGAAGATCACGTTCCAGACGACGACCCCGAAGACGATCCACAGGACGAGGGCGATCTTGACGCTTCGTCTCACCGGTGCCGGCCTCGCGACTGGAGCGGCGGCGCGTCCCGCCGGCCGCCCGGCAGGGAGACCGGGCCGGGCGCGCTGGCGCACGCGATCCGCTCGTGGGCAATCGGCCGGCTATGAAGCATTATCGAACATGGACAGGGCGAAGATCGGAAGAGGCCGGCCGCATCACCGGCCGCGAACCCGGCAGACCGCACAGCTCGACGGAGACGGGACACCGCTGGACGGGTGACATGTCGACAGTGCATCGATCTTAGCTGATTCCGCCGAGCAGGCGCAATGCGCCGGCCCGGCGCGCGGCCGCGTCAGCGCGATCGCAGCCGGGCCAGCCGCCAGACGATCAGCACGCCCGCCAGGACGGCCACGATCCAGCCGACGAACCGCGGGGTCTCCCCGCCCGCCACCTGGCCCATGAAGAGGGCGGCAATGACGAGCAGCAGCAAGGCGACGACGCTCGGCAGGACGCCGACGATCCGGGACCTCCGCGCGGACGAGGCGGCCGGCTGGATCCGCGCTTCCGTGGTCGGACGGCCGCAGCGATAGCAGATCAGGGCTTTGTCGGCGATTTCGACGCCGCAGTACCGGCAATTCACGGACTCATCATAGATGAGCACGTGTCCGGCGACAACCGCCGCACAAGCTGCCGCCGGCGACGGCTCCGCGCCGCGGCCCGGCCGATCGCGGCGGTCCGCCGGCTGAGGCTATACTGCTCGGATGATCCCGCTGCGGGACATCGTCCCGTCGCGCACCCGCCCGTACGTCACCGTCGCGATCATCCTCCTCAACGTGGCGGTGTTCCTGTTCGAGCTGTCACTGCCGGCGCCGGCCCGGCAGGCGCTGATCCAGACCTACGGCGTCGTGCCGGCCGCGTTCGCGTGGTCGACGCTCATCACGTCGATGTTCCTGCACGCCGGCTGGCTGCACATCGGCGGGAACATGCTGTATCTCTGGATCTTCGGCGACAACGTCGAAGACCGCGTCGGGCACGGCCGCTTCCTCGTCTTCTATCTGCTGTGCGGCACCGTCGCGGGACTCGCCCAGGTCTTCAGCGCGCCCGCGTCGATCGTCCCGACCATCGGCGCGAGCGGGGCCATCGCGGGGATCATGGGCGCCTACATCGTGCTCTATCCCCGCTCACGGATCCTCTCGCTCGTGCCACTGTTCATCTTCTGGCCGATCATCGAAGTCCCGGCCGTGTTCTTCCTCGGCCTCTGGTTTCTCGTCCAGCTCGTGAGCGTCGGCTCCTCCGCCGCCAGCCCGCTGGGCGGCGGGATCGCGATCTGGGCGCACATCGCCGGCTTCCTCGCCGGCATGGCCGGCATCCTGGTGTTCAGGCGGCCGGAGCGGGAGCGGGTGGAATGGTGGAGCGACTGACGGCGCCCGACTTGAGCCGGAGCTGGCGGGAGACCTTCGCCAGGGCGATCATCAGCTTTTCGAACTCGGCCTCGTACTGATCGGGCGGCATCGACGCCTTCCGGGCCTTCAGCGCGTCCGCGCTGGCCAGGATGGCCGCCTGCTGCTTCCGAAGCAGGTCGATCGTCGAGTCCGACGAGTCGCCGCCGACGCCGGAATCCAGATAGGTGTTCCGCGCGAGCGCGCCGTCGAGGCCTGGCGCGCCGGCTTCGGTGCCGATCCTGTCGCCGTTGTCGTCCAGCGCCGGCCGTTCGGTCGGCAGCTGCCCGTGCTGCGCGTACCAGCGCCGCACGGCGGCGCTGGCGTACGCGAACGCCTCCCAGATCGAGACGCGGCCGTCCTTGTTCGCGTCGGCCGCCGGGTCGTCCAGCGCCTGGATGAAGAACTCCGGGAAGACCGTCTCGTAGCGCTCCGCGGTCGAGTCGGTCGCCGTCAGCACGACCCGCCCGCGCGCCGACAGCGCCGGCAGGAACGGGAAACTGGCGCCCGTCGTATCGACGAACACCAGCCGGCCCGGCAGCGGAGCCAGCAGCGCCGCCCATTGGGCGCTGTCCAGGTCCGGGCCGACGAGGTTGAACTTCGCTTCCGTGCCGTCGAACGTGCCGTGTCCGATCAGCACGACGAGCAGCAGGTCGCTGGCCGTCATCCGGCCGCGCAACTGCTGCAGCGCGCGGCGGACGTTCGCCGCCGTCGCTTCCTCCACGCCGTCGCCCGGCCGCCCGGCCAGCTGCACCAGATGATCCGGGGCGAGCTGGAAGCGCGCCCGCAGCGTCGTCACGAGCGACTGCCGCCAGGCATCGTACCGGCCGGCATACGGCGGCCCGTCCGACGCGCCGGTGACCAGCAGCGCGTACCGCTGTCCCCCGGCCGCCGCGCCGGCCGGCAGGCCGGCGAGCAGCCAGAGCGCCAGCGCCACGATCCGGATCGCCGGCCGTCTCATCGGAGCCCCCACCGTCGGCGCACGCCCCATTCGACCGACAGCAGCGCGATGAGCGCGAGAATCACCCATGGCGTATCCCAGAGGTCCCGCTGCCCGCGCACGACCGCAACCGGCTCGCCGGCGGCGAGCAGCCCGGGCAGACGGCCGAGCGCCGGCCTGCCCAGGTATCGCCCGCCCGACGCGACCGCGAGCCGCCGCAGCTCCTCCTCGTCGATCCGGGGGTCGGCGAACTCCCGATCGAGGCCGCCCACCAGCAGCCAGCGGGTGGCCTGCCCGAGCGGCATCCCGCCGTGCGTCGCCTCCGCCGTGACCTCGTACAAACCGGGACGATCCAGCCCGACCAGCGCCCGATACCGCCCTTCCGCCGGATCGGCCGGCGTTTCGCGCAGGACCGTGGTCGTCCCGCCAGGCCCGATCACCGTGGCACGGATCGACGCCTGGCCGACCGGCTCGTACGCGGCATTGCGGACCGTGACGTCCACCGGCACCCGGTCACCCGGCTCGAGCTCGGCAGGGGCGGTCACGGTCACGGGATCCGGCGCCTCCGCGGCCAGCCAGCGGACGACCTGGCGCCAGAAGATTTCATAGGTGCGGTCGGTCGACGGCATCAGCATCCGCCAGCGCCAGGACGCTTCGCCGGCGAACACCATCGAGCGTCCGCGCCCGTAGCGCTGCACGGCGACGACCGGCAGAATGGCGCCGCCGGGAGCGGACGTGACCGCCAGGACGCGGGCTCCCGGACGCGGGGCACCGAGCACGGCGGTGGCGGCCAGCGCGGGAAGCGCCGCCCACCGGGCGCGGGTCCGGGCCGCGGTCCGGCCGAGACGCATCACCGGGTGCCTGAGCCCGTCGGCCGTCGGCACGACCTTGTTGGCGTCGAGGCGCTCTCCCGTCAGGCCGGTGAGCGTCACGCCGCCCTGGCGGCCGTTCAGCTCGAGCGGCAGCGCCGCGTCGATCGGCGTGCCGAGAAAACTGTGGTGCACGAAGGATCGACCTCCGAACATGAGCAGGCCGCCGCCGCGCCGGCTGACGAAGTCGCTGGTCATTTCCATCTGCGCGTGCGTGAATTCGTCGGCGGTCGTGTTGGCGAGGATGATGGCGTCGTACGCATCCAGTTCCCCGGCGGTCGACGGGTAGCCGTCGCGCAGCGCCGGCGCGCGCGTCGGGCTGGCCTGGATCAGAAACGTCCCCCGCCCGCCCGCGTCCCGTCCCTTCCGCACGACCACGTCGATCGCCAGCCCCGGATCGAGGCTCAGCGCCCGGAGCAGAAAGCTGTGCTCGAAGCCGGGCGCTCCCTCCACCAGCAGGATGCGACGCTTCCGGCCGGCCGGCGGGACCAGCACCGCCCGCCTGTTGTTCTCGGTCACCGGCTCGTCCGGATCGCCGGGGATTTCGACCGTGTACACGGTCGGCGTCTTCGCGTCCGGCGACACGGTGAAGGTCTCCTGGACCGGTGCACCGTCCGCCGCCGGCACCACCCGCCGCGTCTCGACCGGCCGGCCGTCTGCGAGCACGCGCAGTTCGAACGGCTCGCGCCCGAACCCGCGACTGACCGCCGACACCGACAGATCGACGGTCGAATCCTCCAGGCGCGCCTCGCCCGCACTGAGCCCGACCACCGCGCGGTCGCGCAGGCCCCGCGACGTGCCGAGCGAAATCGTATAGACCGGCGCCTCGCCAGGGTCACGCGAGGCGACCGGCCCGGACCCGGTCACGCCGCCGTCGGACAGGACGACGATGCCGGCGACGCGTTGTCCGCGGAAGCGGGCTCGCACCGCGGCGAGCGCCGCAGACAGGTTGCTGGCCGGCTCGTCCGGCGCCAGCCGATCGACGTCGGCGGTCTCCAGCCGATCGCCGAAGCTGAAGGCCTTCGTCTGGAACTCGCCCGCGAGCAGCGGCTGCAGGCGGTCGCGGACGATCGCCCGGGCGCGCTGCAGCCGCGACTGCGACTCGCCGTCGGTCAGCCGCATGCTCCGCGAGGCATCCACCAGGATCGGCACGATCGCATCCCTCGCCGTGCGCGGCGGCAGCAGCCAGACGGGCCGGAAGAGGCAGAGCGCGAGCAGCAGCAGCGTCAGGCCCCGCAGGGTCCCCAGCGTGGCGCGCCGGCCGGCGGACAGCGGCACCAGCGGCCGGACGTAGCTGAGGGACGCGAGTCCGGCCGCCGCGGCGACGACGAGCACGACGGCCCACCAGGGGAAGGGATACGCGAAGTGCATGCGGAACGGCCTACGGCCGGGGCTTCTGGCGGTCCTTGTCCGCCAGCGCTTTGAAGTAGCTGTCGACCAGCGATCGGTACGACGCCGGCGCGCGATCGTCGCCGCCGGCCGCCAGCCGGTCGCGGCGCACCTGCGCCTGGAGCCGCTGCGACAGTGCGGTTTCCATCTGCGCGAGCGCCGCGTTGGCGTTCCGGCGCAGCGACGCCCACCGGGCGAAGTCCTGCTTGAACGCTTCGGTCCCGGGAGACGACAGCACCATGCCCTGCCCTTCCGGCGTGAAACCAAGACCGGCGCGCAGGCCCACGTCTCCCTCGCGCCGCCGGGCCTCGACCATTTCCTGCGTCTGTCGCAGCATGTTCAGCAGCTG
>DATLRO010000053.1:0-44958 GCA_035534615.1 Vicinamibacterales bacterium | reverse complement strand
GAGGTGTCGTCGCTGCTCGTGCGCATGGCGCCGCACGTCAGCCGGTTCCTGACGCGGCTGTTCGGCGACGGGCCGGAGGCCGATCGGCTGCGCGCCGAGACGGCGGCGCTCGACCAGCTCTTCCATTTCAAGGTCGACTTCGTCCGCCGGCGGGCGCTGCCGCTGCTCAAGGGGGGGGCGCATCCGGCGGTGACGCCGGACGACGAGACGTACGTGGCGCGGATCCTGGCGGCGGCGCCGGATGCCGACGCCGAGCTGGCGCTGGCCAGGGCGGGCTGCGCGCTGCTCGCGCGCGAGGCGGCGGCGAAGGGCGACGAGGCGGCGAGCCGGGCGGTGGCCGCCGAGATCGACGCGCTCAAGCGCTGGTGCGCGGCCCATGTCGAGGAGCCGGCGTACCGTGGATGGGTGGTCTTCCGGTTCCCGGAGACGCTCGATTACTTCAAGCTCGTCCACGTCGAGCACCCGCGCCCCGACCTGCCGGAGTGGATGATCGGGCCGGACGGCCGGCTGCGCCGCCGCGACGGGTTCACGCTGACCGATCCGCGCGCGTCGACGCGGGAGCTGCTGAGCGAAGTCAACTACTGCGTGTTCTGCCACGAGCGCGACAAGGATTCGTGTTCGAAGGGCATCCGCGCCAAGGACGGCACGGTGTCGTCGAACCCGCTCGGCATCCGGCTGTCGGGCTGCCCGCTCGACGAGAAGATCTCCGAGATGCACGTGCTGCGCCAGCAGGGCGACGCGGTCGGCGCGCTGGCGCTCGTCATGCTCGACAATCCGATGTGCCCGGGCACGGGCCACCGGATCTGCAACGACTGCATGAAGGCCTGCATCTACCAGAAGCAGGAGCCGGTGAACATTCCGCAGACGGAGACCGGCGCGCTGACGACGACGCTCGGGATGCCGTGGGGGGTGGAGATCTACGGGCTGCTGACGCGGTGGAACCCGCTGAACGTGCGCCGGCCGCACGCGCTGCCCTACAACGGCGTGAACGTCCTCGTGGTCGGGCTCGGGCCGGCCGGTTACACGCTGTCGCACTACCTGCTGAACGAGGGCTTCGGCGTGGTCGGCATCGACGGCCTGAAGATCGAGCCGCTGCCGGAGGCGCTGGTCGGATCCGCCGCGCAGCCACCGAAGCCGATCCGCGACTGGACCGAGATCTACCGGCCGCTCGACGCACGCGTGCTGGAAGGCTTCGGGGGCGTGTCGGAATACGGCATCACGGTCCGCTGGGACAAGAACTTCCTGACGCTGCTGCACCTGACGCTCGCGCGGCGCCGGACGATGCAGATCTACGGCGGGGTCCGGTTCGGCGGCACGCTGACGATCGACGACGCGTGGGGCTACGGGTTCGACCACATCGCCATTGCCGCCGGCGCCGGCCGGCCGACGATCATCGACATCAGGAACAATCTGATCCGCGGCATCCGCAAGGCGAGCGACTTCCTCATGGCGCTGCAGCTCACCGGGGCGTTCAAGCGCGGCGCGCTGCCGAACCTGCAGGTCCGGCTGCCGGCGCTCGTCATCGGGGGCGGCCTGACCGCGACCGACACGGCCACCGAGCTGATGGCCTACTACCCGCTGCAGGTCGAGAAGGTGCTGGAGCGGTACGAGACGCTCGCCGCGGAGCTCGGCGAAGACCGCGTGCGCGCGGCCTACGATCCGGAGGAGCAGTGGGAGCTCGACGAGTTCCTGTCGCACGGCCGGGCGGTGCGGGCGGAGCGGGCGCGCGCGGCGGCGGCCGGCGACGCGCCGGACTTCGTCCCGCTGGTCCGCGAGTGGGGGGGCGTGTCGATCGTCTACCGGAAGCGGATGATCGACTCGCCGGCCTACCGGCTGAACCACGAAGAGGTCGTCAAGGGGCTGGAGGAGGGCATCGGGTTCGCCGAGAACCTCAACCCGATCGAAGCGGTGCCGGACGAGGACGGCCGCGTCCAGCGCATGATCTTCCGCCGCCAGCGGCTCGACGGTGACACGTGGGTGGAGCTGGACGAGACGGTGGAGCTGCCGGCGCGCACCGTGCTCGTGGCGGCCGGCACGACGCCGAACGTGACGTACGAGAAGGAATACGAAGGGACGTTCCAGTTCGACGGCCGCCGGAAGTTCTTCCAGCAGTTCACCGCCGTGGAGGACGGACAGGGCGGCTTCACGCTGAAGCCCGATCCGAACGGCTTCTTCACCTCCTACAGCCGCGCCGGCCGGTTCATCAGCTATTACGGCGACAACCATCCCCGCTACAACGGCAACGTCGTCAAGGCGATGGCGTCGGCGAAGGACGGGTACCGGCACGTGGTGAAGCTGTTCGCCGGCGCGATCGCGGCGCTGGACCCGGCCCGCCAGCCCGAGCGCGATCGGGAGTGGCACCGGCTGATCGGTCAGCTGAACGAAGATCTGCTGGCGGAGGTCGTGCGGGTCGAGCGGCTGACGGACACGATCGTCGAGGTGGTGGTCCTGGCGCCGGCGGCCGCCCGCCACTTCCACCCGGGACAGTTCTACCGGCTGCAGAATTTCGAGAGCCGGGCGCTGCGCGTGAGCGCCGGCGGCCCGCGCGAGGCGCCGGAGGGCAGCGAGGCCGAGCCGAGCCGCCGAGCGCGCGCGGATGGGGGTGGGGCCACACCCGCACCGAAGGAAGACGGCACGCCGCTGCTGATGGAAGGGGTCGCGCTGACGGGCGCGTGGGTGGACCGCGAGCGCGGCCTGCTGTCGCTCATCACCCTGGAGCTGGGCGTGTCGAGCCGGTTGTGCGCGTACCTGCGGCCAGGGGAGCCGGTCGTGGTGATGGGGCCGACCGGCACGCCGACCGAGATTCCGGAGGGGCAGCACGTGCTGCTGGCCGGCGGCGGGCTGGGCAACGCCGTGCTGTTCTCCATCGCGAAGGCGCTCCGCGAGCGCGGCAACCGCGTCATCTACTTCGCCGGCTACAAGAAGGGCGAGGACCTGTTCAAGCGGGAGGAGATCGAGGCGTCGACCGACCAGGTGATCTGGAGCACGGACATGGGCGCGGCGATCGTGCCGAGCCGGCCGCAGGATCGGCACTTCCGCGGCAACATCGTCCAGGCGATGCTGGCGTATCACGACGGGGCGCTCGGCGACCGGCTCGTGCCGCTGCCGTCGGTCGACCGGATCATCGCCATCGGCTCGGACCGGATGATGGCGGCCGTGAAGGCGGCGCGACACGGCGTCCTGGCGTCCCACCTGAAGAAGGGGCACGTCGGCATCGCGTCGATCAACTCGCCGATGCAGTGCATGATGAAGGAGATCTGCGCGCAGTGCCTCCAGAAGCACGTCGACCCGGAGACGGGGAAGGAGTTCTTCGTCTTCTCCTGCTTCAACCAGGATCAGCTGATGGATCAGGTGGACTTCCCGAACCTGGCCGCCCGGCTGCGCCAGAATACGGTGGAGGAAAAACTGTCCAGCCAGTGGCTGGATCACCTGCTCAAGGGGACGGAGGCCGCGAGGGTCTAAGGCGCGTTTGAGGACTTTCAATGCCCCGACCGACAAGCGCCATGATCATCCGTTGTCCGCATTGCGGCGCACAGAACCGGCTGCCGGCCGACAGCGGCCGTCGCACGGTGGTCTGCGGCAGGTGCAAGACGCCGCTGAGCGTCCCGGCCGGCGCGGCCGGCGGGCCGGTGGTGGTCACCGACGCGAACTTCGCGGGCGAGGTGGAACAGTCGCCGCTGCCGGTGCTGGTGGATCTGTGGGCGGCCTGGTGCGGGCCGTGCCGGATGGTCTCGCCGATCGTCGATCAGCTGGCGTCGGAGCTGGCCGGCCGGGTGCGGGTCGCGAAGCTCAACGTCGACGAGAACCCGCAGACCGCGGCGCGATTCAGCGTCTCCAGCATTCCCACGCTGCTCATCCTGAAGAACGGCCGCGAAGTCGACCGGATCGTCGGCGCCGCCGGGAAGGCGGAGATCCTCAGGCGGCTGGCCGCGGTCGCATAACGGAACCCCGAGCCCCGAGCCCCGAGCACTTCGCCCCGAGCCCCGAGCACTTCGCCCCGAGCCCCGAGCACCTCGCCCCGAGCCCAGTGTCAACGGTCGGGCATGCCGCCTGCCAGATACCTGAACAGGAACTCGTAGATATCCGCTTCCTCCTCGATCCGCCGGCCGAGCGACTTGCCGGCGCCGTGGCCCGCCTGCGTCTCGACGCGGATGAGCATCGGACCGTCGCCGGCCGACGCGGCCTGGAGCCGGGCGGCGAACTTCTTCGCCATGCCGGGTGAGACGCGGTCGTCCGTGTCGGCGGTCATCACGAGCGTCGGCGGGTACGCCGTGCCGGCCCGGATGTTGTGGTACGGCGAATAGCGGTACAGCCAGCGGAACTGTTCCGGATCGTCCGCGCAGCCGTACTCGGCAATCCAGAACCGGCCGACCGTCCAGAGGTGGTAGCGCAGCATGTCGGCCACCGGCACGCGGCAGATCACGGCGCCGACGAGGTCCGGCCGCTGCACCATGACGGCGCCGACGAGCAGGCCGCCGTTGCTCCCCCCTTCGATGGCAATCCGATCGGGCCGGCTCCAGCCGCTCGCCGTCAGCCATCCGGCGGCCGCCATGAAGTCATCGAAGACGTTCTGCTTGCGGTCGAGCATCCCCGCCTGATGCCACGCCTCGCCGAACTCGCCGCCGCCGCGCAGGTTGGCGACGGCCAGGAGACCGCCGCGGTCGAGCCAGAGAAACGCACCGGGGACGAATTGCGGCGTCAGGCTGATGTTGAAGCCGCCGTAGCCGCCCAGCAGGACCGGCCGCGCGCCGTCCGGCGTCAGCCCGGTCCGGTACACCAGGAACATCGGCACCCGCGTGCCGTCCTTCGACACGACCCACTCCTGGCGGGTCTCGTATCGAGACGGATCGATCGCCAGGGCGATCGTCTCCCACGGCTCGAAGGCGCCGGTGACGGCGTCGCCGCGGTAGATCGTCGGCGGACGGGTGAACGACGTGAACTGGACGAACCATTCGTGGTCGTCGCTGCGGCCGGCCAGTTCGAGGATCGAGCCGGGCTCCGGCAGCGCGATTTCGCGCTCGAGCGTGCCGTCGAGCCGGAAGATCCGGACGCGGTCGATGGCGTTGCGCATCGACACGACGACCAGCCGCCGCGCGACGACCGCGGCGACCGACAGGCGGTCGTCGCTCTCGGGCACGAGCTCGACCTGGTCCGGCAAGGAAGGCATCCCGCCGCCGGCCGGCACCGCCACGATCCGCCCGCGCGGTGCCCCGGCATCGGTCAGAAAGTAGAACGTGCCGTCGACCTCGTCTACGAATTGCCAGGCGGCCTCGAAGCCGGTGACCACGGCCACGGGCGACGCGCCCGGATCGGCGAGATCCTGCAGCCAGACCTCGCTCCTGTCGCTCGCGCCGTGGCGCGCCACGATCACGAGCCACCGGCCATCGTCGGTCACGTCGATCTCGAAGACGATCATCGGGTCGTCCGGTCGCTGCCAGACGAGCCGGTCGGCCGCCTGCGGATCGCCGAGGCGATGAAAGCAGATGCGGCAGAAGTAGCTCTCCTGGTCGGGCGGGACGCTGCCAGGCTCCGGGAAGCGCGTGTAGAAGAATCCGGACGAGTCGGCCGCCCAGGCGAGGCTGACGAACTTGACCCACTGCAGGCGGTCCGGGCGATCGACGCCCCGGTCGACGTCGTGGACGGCGATTTCCTGCCGGTCGCTCCCGTCCTTCGACAACGCGTAGGCGACGAGGCGGCCGGTGTCGTCCGGCTCGAACTCGGTCAGCGCGACGGTGCCGTCCGGAGCGATCCGGTTGGGATCGACGAGGTGGCGCACTTCGCCGGTGGCCGCCTCCCGCGCGTCGAGCACCGCCTGGTTCTGCCGTCCGTCATTGTGCGTGTGGAAGTAGCGGGCGCCGCGCCGCATCGGTGCGGACGTGCGCGGATATTCGTAGAGGGCGGTCAGGCGCGCGACGAGCGCCTCGCGGGACGGGCCGTCGAGCCGCGCACGCGTCAGCGCGTTCTGCGCCTCGACCCAGGCGACGGTCTCCGGACTGCCGGCCTCCTCGAGCCACCGGTACGGATCCGGCACGGGGGTGCCATGGTAGTCGTCCACGAGATCGAGGATGCGGGCGGGAGGATAGGAGATGCGCACGGGAAGTGAGAAGAGGAATCTACGAATTCATTAAATTCTTAAATTCTAAATTCAAGACCGTTCCCCCATCTCCCCTGCGCGCACGGCGGCGCCCAGCAGGCCGGCCTGCGGGTTGAGGATGACCTTGACCGGCACGGCGGCGAGCAGATCCTGCATCGGTTCCTTCGCCCGGAAGGCGTCGATGAAGCCGCCCTGCTCGAGCGCCGGGAGGATCTTGGGGGCGATGCCGCCGCCGATGTAGACGCCGGCCGTGGCGAGCGAGCGCAGCGCCAGGTTGCCCGCCTCGGCGCCGTACGCCGAGATGAAGAGATCCAGCGTGTCGACGCACTGCGGGCAGCGGCGCTGCATCGCCGCCTCGGTGATCTCCGCCGGCGCCTCGTGATCGTCCGTGGACCTGACGGCCGGGCATCCGCGCGGGTGCAGGAAGCGGTGGATGTTCACCAGGCCGGGGCCGGAGAGCACCATTTCGCACTGCGCCCGCCCGTGCAGGCGGATCAGCTCCCGCAGCAGCGCGATCTCGCGTTCGGTCCGCGCGGCGAAGTCGGCATGGCCGCCTTCGGACGGGGCCGGCAGGAAGCGGCCGTCGACGTTGTGCAGGAGCGCCTCGCCCAGGCCGGTGCCGGCGGCAATCAGCGCGGCGTTGCCGTCGGGCACCGCGTCGCCCTCCTGCAGGACCGCCAGCTCGTCCGGCCTGAGCACCGGCACCGAGCAGGCCATGGCCTGCAGATCGTTGAGCAGACTGGCGTGCGGAATGCCGAAGCGGTGGCGGATCCCGGCGGCGTCGACGGTCCAGGGGACGTTGGTCAGCCGCGCCGCGTCGCCCAGCACGGGGCCGGCGACGCCGAAGCAGGCCGCGTCGACGTGCGCCTGCCGGGCCTGCTTCAGGAACTCGGCAATCATCGCCTCGAGGCTCTCGAAGTCCAGCGTCGCGAACTGACGGACGACGGTCGGCTCGGGCCGCTCGTGTTCCGGGGTGAACAGGCCGAGCAGGGTCTTGGTGCCGCCGACATCACCGGCCAGGAGCATGCGCCTCCTTCACAGAAATCGGTCGCCCGCCGACTGTAGCACGGTCCCGCCGGCGTTGCGCAACCGCGAACCCGGGCGGCGGGACGCGGAAGCTGGTCATTGACATCGGTCCGCTTCTCCTTCATCTTGTTCGCGGGGCGACGCCGGCGCGCGCCGGCGCACGCGTGCATCGCCAGCGGGCGGGTCGGCGCTGGCGATCGGCCCCTCGTCCGTTGCGGGAGCCCTGAGTGTCCGAACTCTCGTTCCAGCTGCCAGGCGACCAGTCGCTGAAGGACGAGACCGTCGTCTTTACGGGCAAGCTGTCGCTGCTCGGACGGAAGGACGCGCGCGCCCTGGTCGAGCGGCTCGGCGGGGTGAGCGCGGACGAGGTGAACGCGCGCACGACCCTGCTGGTCGTGGGCGGCGAGGGATTCGTGTCGGGCACCGTCCGGCCGGCGGACGAGGGGGGGACCGACGCGGCGGCGAAGAGCCAGAAGCTGCGGAAGGCGGAGCAGCTGAACGCCGCGGAGGCGCGCATCCGGATCCTCAGCGAGGAGGAGTTCTGCCGGATGGTCGGGCTGCCGTCCGCCGAGGCGCTGAAGAAGCAGTACTACGCGCTGCGCGACCTGCTGTCGCGCTACTCCAGCGTGCGTGAAGATCACCTCCGCTACCTGCAGAAGTGGGGCATCATCCGCCCCGTGCTGCAGACCAACGCCGACACCTTCTTCAATTTCTCCGACGTCGGAATCATCAAGCAGGTGAGCGGCGAACTCGAGCAGGGAGTGCCGTTCCGCCGGATTCTCCGGGCGCTCGCGCCGCCGCCGCGCGAGGGGCAGCTGGTGTTCGACTTCCGGATCGAGGCGCCGCCGGCCCGGATCCTCGCCTTGCGGCGCCCCGCCGGGGCGCCCGGCCGGCCGGCCGGATCGCGCCCGGCCGGTCAGCCGCCGCCGGCCGCCCCGAGCGATCTGGCCGAGCAGTATTTCCTCGCGGCGTCGATGCTGGACGAGGGAGACGACGTCAAGCGGGAGCAGGCGGCGGCGGCGTACCGGAAGGCGCTGGAGGTGGATCCGTACCTCGTGGCCGCCCTGATCAACCTCGCGAACATCCATTACGCCCAGAACGAGCTCGCCGAGGCGCAGGCGCTCTACGAGCGTGCGATCGGGCTCGAGCCGGACTTCTTCGAAGCCCACTTCAATCTGGGCAACATCTACCACGACCTCGCCCGGCTGGACGAGGCGGTCGCCTGCTATCGTGAGGCGCTGCGGCTCAATCCCGCATACGCCGACGCCCACTTCTACCTGGCGGTGGCGTGCGAGAAGCTGGGGCTGTCGCAGGAGGCGAAGCCGCACTGGAAGGCCTATCAGCAGCTGGCGCCGGACGGGGAGTGGGTGGAGCTGGCGCGGGAATTCTCGGACTGATTCGGAGCGCCCGAGCGCTGAGAGCCAGGCCGGGCCGAAGCCCGGCGCTACGACCCCTGCCCCCTGAGCCCCGATTCAGCAGCTGAAATCCCCCGTTTTCAGGCCAGCGTCCTGGGCAAGCCGTCGGTCTGCCCGCTGAGCCCTGATTCAGTAGCTGAAATCCCCTTCGGTGCGCTTGCGGGGGGTGCGGCGCAGCTTGTAGAAGGTGCAGTCGAGGCACCAGGCCTGGGGATCGAATCCGGTCGTGCCGGCCATCGGCAGGACATCGCGATGGCCGCAGCACTCGACGCCGTCGTTGTCCTCGGGGGCGCGCCGCCAGCGGCACGATCGGAACTTCGCCACGGCGGGGGAGAGCGCCGCGGCGGCATTCAGGTCGCTCGATCCGGGGTTCGCGTGGTCCGGCGGGAACCGATCGGTCATCGTGGCTTTCTACCTCGCGCGAAAGTCGATGGCCCGCTCGATCGCCGCGAACGTGCGCCGCTCCTCGGGCGACACCAGCGTCAGGGCAATCCCTTCCAGCTCGGACCGCCCGGTGCGCCCCACGCGGTGCACGTAGCTCTCGATCGTGTCGGGCACTTCGAAGTTGATCACGTGGCTGATCGCGTCGATGTCGAGCCCGCGCGCCGCGATGTCGGTCGCCACCATCACCTTGTAGCGGCCCGAGCGGAACCCTTCGACGGCCGCCTGCCGCTTTTCCTGGGTCCGGTCCGCGTGCAGTGCGGTCGCCCGCAGCCCCGCGCCGGCCAGCCGCAGCGCCAGGCGTTCCGCGCCGCGCTTCGTCCGGACGAAGACCAGCACCGGGCCTTCCTCCCGCCGGAGGAAGGTCGCCAGCCAGCCGGCTTTCTCCGCCGCCGGCATCAGGTGGTACTCGTGGGTGATCGTGCGCGCCGGCGCGCTGGCCGATCCGATCTGCACGTACCGCGGCTCGCGCACGATCTCGCGCGTCAGCTTCACCACTTCCTCCGGCATCGTCGCCGAGAAGAGCAGCGTCTGGCGGTTGGCCGGCAGGGCGCCGATGATGCGGCGGACGTCGGGCCAGAAGCCCATGTCCATCATCCGGTCCGCTTCGTCCAGCACCAGGACGTTCACCGCGTCCAGTCGGGCCGCCCCCTGCCGCATGTGATCCTGCAGCCGCCCCGGCGTCGCCACCAGGACATCGGCCCCCGCCCTGAGCGCACGCTCCTGCGGATCCATCGGGACGCCGCCGTAGATGGCGAAGCTGGTCACCGACGTGTGATACGACAGCCCGTGCAGGTCGTCTTCGATCTGGACGGCCAGCTCGCGGGTCGGCGCGAGCACCAGCGCCCGGCTGTGCGGCGACGGCGGAGCCGAGACGAGCTGGTGCAGGATCGGCAGCAGGAAGGCCAGCGTCTTGCCGGTGCCGGTCTCCGCGCAGGCGATGAGATCGTGCCCGGCCATGACCAACGGAATGACCGCGCTCTGGATCGGACGGGTTTCCGCGAAGCGCAGGTCCGCGAGACCGCGCATGACCGGCTCGGCGAAGCCGAAGGTCGTGAACGACACCGGAGCCGGATCGACCTCGGCCGGCACCAGCCCGCCGGGCGACGATCCGTCCGGACGAGCGACCGGATCGGTGTGAGGCTGAGGGCGGGGCGCGCGCCGGGCAGGCCGGCGGCGGCGAACGTTTCGGGTTTGTGGCGTTTCGGAGTTCAAAACCTGGACTAGCGCGCGCGGAACGTGATGATTCCGCGAACCGGGTCGTACGGCGACACGCCGACAGTCACCCGATCGCCCGGCACGACCTTGATTCGAAAGCGGCGCATCCGGCCGCTCAACTGCGCGAGCACCTCGTGTCCCGCGTCACACTGAACGCGGTAGAGGCCGCCGCTGTGAACGGCCACCACGGTGCCCTGCATGTCAATCAGATCGTCCTTGCTCAACGGCTAGATATCCTTTCAGCGGTCATGATTGTGATTGCTACGTTCAATAATTGTGCCATATTTTGGGGTTGGACGCAAACTCAGTGCTCAGTGCTCGGGGCTCAGTGCTCGGGGCTCAGTGCTCAGGGCTCAGTGCTCAGGGCTCAGGGCTCAGTGCTCAGGGCTCGGGGCTCGGGGGAGTCCCCGAGCCCTGAGCGCCCGAACGCCTGAATTTCACCTCCGCCGCCAGTGGCCCTGAATGAAGCGCCAGCCGCGCCGGGTGTGCTCCCAGCGGCCCGGCACCCAGCGGGCCCGCGGATGAGGCGGCCGCACCCAGTACCCGCCGACCCAGACGTAGGCCACCCCATCCCAGCGATAGTAGCCGGGCAGCCAGACGTAGTCGGGGCCGGGCGCGTGGGCTCTCATTTCCATTCTCGGGGGCGGCGGCCCCACGCGGACGTACATCACGCCCATCGCGCAGGCGTTCAGGGCCGAGAGCGACCCGGCCAGCAGCAGGACGGCGAGCATCGGTCTCCACGCAGCGGTTCGGCGCAGCATCGACATCATGGGCACCTCCCAGGCGCTCCGACTCAACTCCTCACAGCATAGACCGGACACAGAGCCGGCCTTGCCCGGGACGTTCAGGCGCCGAGCCGCCGGACGGCCTCTTCGACCTGCGCCGCCAGCGCCTCGTAATCGTCCCCCTGGAGCCGCAGCGGCGGCCCGAACGCCACCCGGACGCGCCCCGGTCGGGCCATGAAGGCCCCGGGCGGCAGCACCCGGTTGAGCCCGTCGATCCGGACGGGAACGACCGGCACGTCGAGGCGCGCCGCGATCATGCCGACGCCCGGCCGGAACGGCGCGATTTTCCCGATCTCCCGCCGCCCCTCGGGGAAGATGAGGATCGATCGGCCGCGGCTGATGAGCTGCTCGCCGATGTAGCGCAGCGTCTCGCGCGCGCCGGCCTCGCGCTGCGGGAGCGGAAAGGCGTTGAAGAATCCGGCCGCGAGCAGGTAGTTGAGGCTGTTGGTGAGCCAGGCCCGCCGGCCGTGCTCCGCGGGAAAGAAGTGCGCCTTGAAGAATTCCTTGGCCATCGCCGTCGCCACCCGGGACCGCCACCGTCCGGGCAGCGCCGCGAGGATGACCGGCGTGTCCATGTAGCTCTGGTGGTTGGCCGCGAAGATCACCGGACCCGGCAGCCGCTCCAGGTGCTCGCGGCCTTCCACGTGAATCCAGGCGAACAGGCGCGTCAGCGGCAGCAGCCACACGGCCAGGCTCGCCCGCCGCACGGCCCGCACGGGCCACGACTGATTCCAGGTCGGAAATTCGAACGGCTCGCTCACGGGCGCGCTGCGCGCCTCGGGCCGCTCCACGAGGGTCTTGAGGTCGGACACGTCGTGGAGGCCGGCGAACGCGGTCTCGTCGATGCGGGTCTGGAACGCGTCTTCCAGCGCCACCATCAGCTCGACCCGCTCGAGCGAACTCAGGCCGAGTTCGTCCAGCGTCGTGCCGGGCGTGATGGCCCGGCTCCCGGCGAAGCGCGCCAGCAGGGCCTCCACGCTCCGGCCGGGCGCGGCGGCGGCCGCCTCCGGCCCGGCGCCGCTCTGGATCCACTGCTTGAGGTCCTGGCGCTTGAGCTTCCGCGTCCCCTCGGTGCGCGGCAGGGTGTCGCCGGGCCAGACGAGCGCCCTCCGGATCTTCTGGTGGTCCTCGAGCTGCGCGTTCGCCTGCCGGACGATGTCGTCCGGATTGACGCCCGGCTCCAGCACGAGCACGGCGTGCACCCGTTCTTCGCCGCCGACCGGCACGCCGACGACCGCCGAATCGCGGACGCCCGGCAGGGGATTGATCACCCGCTCGACGTCCTCGGGAAAGACGTTGAGTCCCTCGGGCGTGACGATCATCTCCTTCTTGCGCCCGCGGATGAACAGCCGGCCCTGCGCGTCCATCTCGCCGATGTCGCCGGTGTGGAACCAGCCGTCCTCGAACGCGCGCCGGGTCTCCTCGTCCGCGTGGAAGTAGCCGGACGTGACGTTCTCCCCGCGGACCAGGATCTCGCCATCGCCGGCGATCCTGATCTCGACTCCGCCGATGGCCTTGCCGACCGAGCCGGCGCGGGTGCCGAACAGCGGGTGATTGAGGCTGACGATCGGCGCGGTCTCGGTCAGGCCGTACCCCTGCACGACCAGGAAGCCGAGCCGGCCCCAGAACGCCTCGAGCCCGGCGTCGAGCGGGGCGGCGCCGACGACGCACGCCCAGAACTTGAGGCCGAACAGCCGGTGCACGCGCCGGTAGCGCCACCAGCGGCGCGCGACGTGCTCCCTGCCGGGCGGCGGCGTCGCCGACTCGGGCGCTGCGCGCAGGAGATGCTCCCGCAGGACGTCGAGGATCTTCGGCACGGAGACGAGCACCGAGATCCGCCGCGTCCTGATCTGACCGACGATGTCGGCGGGGTTGTAGCCGCGCATGAAGACGACCGTGCCGGGCAGCATGGGCGGGACGAACGTCGCCATGGCCTGACCGAACATGTGGCTGAGCGGCAGCAGGTTGAGGAACCGCAGCGGGAAGAACGGGCGGCCGTACTTCCGGTACTTCCGCACCTCGCGCTCGATCGGGACGATGTTCGCCAGGATGTTCCGGTGGGTGATGATCACCCCTTTCGGTTCCGCCGTCGCGCCCGACGTGAAGATGATCTCGGCCACGTCGCCGGGCGAGAGGGCGACCGGGGCGGGCGTGCCCTCCCGCCAGTCGAGATCGGCGAAGCGCCACACGTCGGCGCCGCGGATGCCGTGGGGCGCGGGGTCGCCGGGCGCCGCCGGCGGCACGTCGTCGCCGAGCACGACGAGCCGCGCCCCGACGATCTCGCGCACGCGGTTGAGGAACACGGCCGAGGCGCGGTAGTCGATCGGGACGGCCACGACGCCGGCCAGCAGGCAGCCCCAGAGCGCCACGATCCATTCGGGCCGGTTTTCGCCCCAGAGGATGACCTTGTCCTCTTTGGTGAAGCCGGCGGCCTGGAGGCGGGCGGCGAATCCCCGGGAGGCGCGTCCCACCTCGCCATAGGTGTGCGCGCGGGTCCGGTAGCCGTCGTCGTAGACGAGGAACGTGCCGCGGGCGGCGGCCAGATCCTGGAAGAAGTCGACGAGCGTCTCGCGGACCATGGGTGAATTATGATGTATCGAGCAATCCGCCGTCAGCCTGACGCGTGGCGCCGCGCCACACCGGGAACGCGCCGATCCTGATCTGTCATGCCTCCACCGGCCCCCCGCCCCGGCGTCGGCTCGCTGCACGAGACCTTTCTGCAGGCCGCCCTGCGGCGGTTCTTCGATCGCGCGGCCTTCACGCTCGAGCCGGTGCTGGCCGGCCCGGACGACCACCGCCTCACGGTGACCTCGTCCGAGGGCGATGGCGTACTGACGATCCGCTGGTTCGGGACGCTGTGCATTTTGCATGCGCCCTCCCGGTGCCCGTTCTCGGCCCACGAGATCCGGCTGGCGCGCGCCATCGGCGCGGTGCTCGAGGCCCGGTACCGGGCGATCTTCAGCCCGCACATGATGGCGGAGGAGCGGGAGCTGTTCCGCGGGGCGCTGGAGGACCGCTACATCGGCGCGTTCCTGGACGGCGGGCGGCACATCGAAGGGGGCGACCGGCTGGCCGACATCGTCGCGGGCGCGCTCGAAGTGCTGCGGGTCGCGGCGCTGTCGACGTACGAGAACCGGCCGATCTCGACCGGGGTGCTGCTGCTCGGCCGGCCGTACACCCCCCGGCAGCCCGCGGCCGGGCTGCCCGAGCGGCCGCACGTGCCGCACTCGTTCGCCGCCGCCCTGACGGCGATCCGGAGTTTCTACCGGCTGGCCGACGGGGTGCACACGCTGTTCCTGGTCAGCCGCAGCGGCGCGCTGGTGGACATCATCGACGCGGCGCGCTGGGCCCGGGAAGCCAACCCGGACGCGACGCTGGCGGTGCCGTGCGGCACGACGTACGCCGCGCACGCGCTGGCGACGCTCAACGGCCAGGACGTCTGCGTGGTGCTCAGTCCGTCGCAGGAGATGAAGGTGTTCGCCGAAGGGGCGCCGCTGTTCACGTTTCACAACGCGAACTGGCACCTGCTCGACGTGCAGGCCAAGTACGAGCAATGGTCGGCCGCGGTGGGCCATCCGGCGCTCGCCGACCGGCTGTTCCAGACGGCGCTCGATCTCGCGGACCTCCGGGAGGGGGCGCTGTTCGTGGTCCTGCGCGATGCGGAGCGCAGCGTGGGCGAGCTGGTCGCGCCGGGAGATCGACTGGACACGCTGCAGGTGCGCGCCGACGTGGTCAGCCCGTCGCGCCGCGACCTGCTGTATCTGCTGGCCGGCCGATCCGTGACCGATCTCGATCCGAGCGTGCTCGGGGCGCTGGCCTCGCTCGACGGCGCGATTGTGGTCGATCCGGCCGGCCGGCTGCTGGCGGCCGGCGCGATCCTGCGGCATCCGCCGTCGGTCGAAGTGTCCTGGCTCGTCGAAGGCGCCCGGACGACGGCCGCCATCGCCGCCAGCCGGTTCGGACCGGTGCTGAAGGTCAGCGAGGACGGGATCATCACCTTCTTCGATGGAGAACGGGTCTGGGATCTCTGACGCGGCACCGGGGCCGGCGCCCGGCGATCCATCCGGCGCGAAGCTGAAGTAAGCTGATAAGGCCCGGGCGCCGGCGGAGGTCCGCCGGTGCCCGGCCCACGCCACACCATGCGGATTTTTCTGACCGGAGCCACGGGATACATCGGATCGTCCGTCCTCGACGCCCTCGTGCGCGCCGGGCACGAAGTGACGGCACTCGTCCGTGACAACGAGAAGGCGGCGCGCGTGACGGCGCGCGGCGCGCATCCGATCATCGGCAACCTCGCGGAGCCCGACTCGTACCGGAACAGTGCGGAAGGGCAGGACGGCTGCATCCACACCGCGTTCGAGTCGTCCGCGCGGGGGCAGGCGATCGATCGGACCGCCGTGGACACGCTGATCGCGGCGGTCAAGCGGCCGCGCACGTCGGGGGGCGGCGTGTCGAACGGACGGTTTCTCGTCTTCACCTCCGGCGTGTGGGTGCTCGGCAACGTGCCCGAAGCGGTGGACGAAGCGGCCCCCGTGAATCCGATCGCGCTGGTCGCCTGGCGGCCGGTCCACGAACAGATCGTGCTCGACGCGGCCGGCGACGGCGTCCGGACGGTCGTGGTCCGCCCGGGGATCGTCTACGGCGGCGGCCGCGGCATTATCGGCGATCTCTTCCGCTCGGCCGTGAACGGGCTCGTCCGGGTGGTCGGGGACGGCAGCAACCACTGGGCGCTCGTGTACGACCGCGACCTGGCCGACCTCTACGCGCGGCTGGCCGGCAGCCGGGACGCGTCCGGCGTCTATCACGCCAACGACGAAGCGGACGAACGGGTCAACGACATCGTCGAAGCCATTTCCCCGTACCTGAACACACGGCCCGACGTCCGCCACGTCCCGATGGAGGAGGCGCGCGCGAAGATGGGGCCGTACGCGGACGCCCTGGCGCTCGATCAGGTCGTGCGCAGCCCGCGCGCCCGGGCGCTCGGCTGGGCGCCGACGCTGCATTCGATCGCCGGCAACGCCGCCCGCCTGCTCGACGAGTGGCGGGGCGGGCAGGAGCAGGGGTGAAGAGACGTGCGAGGCACGACGCGCGACGTGAGAGAAGGAGGATGCGCATGAAGGTCCGGATCTTCACGCCCGTGGTGGCCGCGGCGCTGCTGGGGCTGCTGCCTGTCGCGCCGGCCGCGGCACGGACGACCGCCACCCGTATCGAGCTGCCGCCGTCGGAAGTGACGGCCCTCGCCCGCCTCGATCATTCGCCGCGCCACGGCGAATGGGACAACGTGAAGATGGCCGACGGCACCCTGATCCGGACGTGGGTGTCGTATCCCCAGCGCAGCACGAAGGCGCCGGTCGTGCTGGTGATTCACGAAATCTTCGGGCTGAGCGACTGGGTGCGGTCGGTGGCCGATCAGCTGGCGGCGGAGGGTTACATCGCGGTGGCTCCGGACCTCATCTCCGGCATGGGCCCGCACGGCGGCGGCAGCGACTCGGTCGATCGCGACGGGGCGGTCAAGCTGGTGTCGAGCCTGCCGCGCGCGGAGGTCGATGCCCGGCTGGATGCCGTCCGGGCCTGGGCGCTCGCGCTGCCGTCGGCGGACGGCCACATCGGCGAGATCGGCTTCTGCTGGGGCGGCACGTCGAGCTTCTGGTACGCCTCGCATCAGCCGGGCCTCGACGCCGCCGTCGTCTACTACGGCACGGCCCCGACCGAGACGGCGCAGCTCGAGGCCATCAAGGCGCCGGTCATCGGCTTCTACGGCGGCAAGGACGAGCGGGTGGGGGCGACGGTGCCGGCGACGGAATCGGCGATGAAGACGCTGGGCAAGCCGTACGAGGCCAACATGGAGGCGGGCGCCGGCCACGGATTCCTGCGGGCCCAGGAGCTCATGAACGGCGCGAACCTGCGGGCCGCCGAAGACGCCTGGCCGAAGACGATCGCGTTCTTCAGGAAGTATCTCAAGTAGCGGTCCGGCCGTCGGCCGCAGGCCACGGGCGGCTGGCCGCAGGGTTCCACCCTGCCGCCTGTCGCCCATGGCCCACCCCCGCCTGGCGCTCTACCCCCTGATCGTCACGTAGAAGGGCGTCCCCTGACGCTCGACGAGGACCAGCGCCGGCCGATGGCCGGCCTGCCGCAGCGCCTGGTCCAGTTCCCCCGGCGTGTTCACCGGCCGGCGGTTCACCTGCTGAATGACATCACCCGGCCGCAGGCCGGCGTCGGCCGCCGATCCGGACGGATCGACCTGCTCGACCACGACGCCGCGGCTGCCGGCCGGCAGCCCGAGCCGCGCGGCGCGACGCGCATCGAGCGGAGCGACCGTCAGGCCGCCGTTCGTCCCCCCGTGGCCGGCCGACGTGGTGGACGTCCGGCCGCTGTCGCTGTTGAGCGCCTGCAGCGTGGCGTGCGTTGTCCGCGCGTGGCCGTCGCGCAGGTACCCGATCGTCACGTTCGTGCCCGGCAGCGTGCCGGCCACGTCGTTCCGAAGCGCGTTGCTGTCGACGACCGGCCGGCCGTCGAAGGCCGTGATGACGTCGCCCTGCTCGAGCCCGGCCTGCGCTCCCGCGCCGTCCGGCTCGACCTTGTCGACGATCGCCCCCTCCACCGCCGGCAGACCGAGGCTCGACGCCAGGTCGGCCGTCACGCCCTGGACCGTCACGCCGAGCAGCCCGCGCCGCACGTGACCGGTGGCGATGAGCTGTGTCATCACGTTGCGCGCCATGTTGGACGGAATGGCGAAGCCGATGCCGATGCTGCCGCCGGACGGCGACAGGATCTGGGAGTTGATGCCGACCAGCTCGCCGTCCGTGTTGACGAGCGCGCCGCCCGAGTTCCCGCGGTTGATCGGCGCGTCGGTCTGGAGAAAGTCCTCGAAGCTTCCGTCGCCCAGGCTCGTCACTCTCCCCTTGGCGCTGATGATGCCCATCGTCACGGTCTGGCCGACGCCGAGCGGATCCCCGACCGCCAGGACGACGTCGCCGACGCGGACCTGCTCGGAGTTGGCCAGCGGCAGCGCCGGCAGGCCGGCCGCGTCGATCTTCAGCACGGCCAGATCGCTCGGCTTGTCGGAGCCGACGACGCGGGCGCTGTAGGTGCGCCGGTCGTGCAGGGTCACCTTGATCGACTGCGCTCCGTCGATGACGTGCTCGTTCGTCAGGATGTAGCCGTCCGGCCGCACGATGACACCGGAGCCGAGCGCTTCCTGGTGGTAGGCGCGGGGCGCCTGCGGCTGCTGCCCGTCGGGCATGAACTGGCGGAAGAACGGATCGTTGAAGAACTGCTCCGACACGGCCGGCTTCACCCGCTGATCGACGCGGATGGTCACGACCGACGGCGCCACGCGGCTGACCACGTCCGCGTAGGACGAGACCGCCGCCATGGTCCGCGGCGCGATCGGGGTCTGGCGGACGGCCGCCGGGGCGGCTGGCGTGTTCGTGCGGCCGTCGGCGAGGCTGCGCGTCGCCAGACCGCCGCCCACGAGGGCGACGCCGAGCACGGCCGCCGCCCACAACCGCATCGGATGCGACTTGCTGAGTTCGTTCAGGGACATCGTCATATTCCTCCTGGAAGATGAACAGCGCAGGCGGATCTGCCGCTTCCACCGCTCTATTGGATAAGACGGATCCCTGCCTTACGGGGAACTTACGGGAGGATTACAAGGGTGTAATGCTCGGGGCTCCCCGGGGGCGTCCGCTACGTCTGCGGGAGCGAGACGATGAATTCGGAGCCGTGGCCGGGCTCGCTGTGGACGTCCACCGAGCCGCCGTGGGCCAGGACGATGGCTTTGACGAGGCTGAGCCCGAGGCCGAGACCGCGCTCGGAGCGGCTGGTGTCCCCCCGGTAGAGGCGGTCCCAGATCCGATCGATTTCGTGCGCGGCAATGCCGGCGCCGGTGTCCCGGACGATGAGGCGGATCCGTCCGTCGACCGGCGCGGCCTCGAGCGCGATCCGGCCGCCGGCCGGCGTGTATTTCACCGCATTGTCGAGCAGGTTGGCGAGCACCTGGCGCATCCGGTTCCGGTCGACCATCACCGTCAATCCGGCCGGCACGTCGATGGCCAGCGTGATGCCCCGGTCTTCGGCCACGTCCGCGTAGAGCTCGGCCGCCTGTCCCAGCAGCGTCGCGACATCCACCGGGTCGCGCTGCAGCTTCATCACGCCGGTCTCGGCCTCGGAGATGTCCATCAGCGTATCGAGCATGGCGAGCACCTGGTCGGATTCCTCGACGCAGGCCGTCAGGGCCTCGCGGCACGCGTCCGGGCCGCCGGCCTGCAGCGCCATCTCGGCGGTGCCGCGCAGCCGCATCATCGGCGTGCGCAGGTCGTGCGCGACGTTGTCCAGCGAGCCGCGCATGCCGGCGATGAGCGATTCGATCCGGTCGAGCATGCCGTTGAACAGCGCCCCCAGCTCGTCGATTGCGTCGCCGGTCCCGCCGGCCGGTACGCGCGCCCGCAGGCGGCCGGTCTGGATGATCGTGCGGACGGCCTGGATGAGGCGGCGGATCGGCGCGAGCGCCGACCGCGTCAGCACGGCGCCGCCCGTCAGGCCGATCGCGAGCATGACGAGCAGCGCGATGCTCAGGACGGCGCGGAAGCGCCTGAGGATCTCGTCGCGGCTGGCCGTGCTCTTGCCGACCTGGAACAGCGTGCCGTCGGGCAGCTGCACGGAGTCGACTTCGAGCACGACGTCGCCCGGCCCCGCCAGGTCGGTCCACTGCGAGCCGTTCGCCGGCGGGGTGGACGGCAGCTGCGAGACGTCGAAGTCGGGCCAGTCGGCCGGCATGCTGGAGAAGACCGCCTCCTCGTCGGGCCCCAGCACCCGCACGAAGAGCGGCCCGTGCCGTCCGGCCAGGGTGTCCGTCTGGATGGCGCTGTTGAGCGCCTCGAGGCCGCCCTGCTCGTACTGGCCGGCGTAGCGGACGAGCGTCGACCGGATGATCTCGTGATCG
Source organism: Vicinamibacterales bacterium (assembly GCA_035534615.1). Classification (GTDB taxonomy): domain Bacteria; phylum Acidobacteriota; class Vicinamibacteria; order Vicinamibacterales; family CAVVIG01; genus JAGWRA01. The sequence goes on along the minus strand of DATLRO010000053.1, from coordinate 25,035 downwards.
CGCCGGGCGAGCGAGCTGGAGAGCAGGAGGTAGGTGAGGCCGACCAGGACGATGGCGCTGGCGACGAACAGCGCCGCGTACCAGAGCGCGAGGCGGAAGCCGACCGTCCGGCGGAGCCGGTCAGACAGGCTTGATGACATACCCGATGCCGCGCACGGTGTGAAGGAGTTTCGTCTCGAAGTTCCGGTCGATTTTTTCCCGCAGCCGGCACACGAGCACGTCGACGATGTTGGTGTGCGGATCGAACGTGTAATCCCACACGTGCGCCATGATCATCGTCTTCGAGACGACGCGGCCGGCGTTCCGCATCAGGTATTCGAGCAGCGCGAACTCGCGCGGCCGGAGGTCGATCGGCCGGTCGGCGCGGCTGACCTGCCGCGTCAGGAGATCCAGCGACAGGTCGCCGACGGTGAGCCGCGTCGGCTCGGTGGTGCCGCTGGCGCGCCGGATCAGCGCCTGGACGCGCGCCAGCAGCTCGGAGAAGGCGAACGGCTTGGTGAGGTAGTCGTCCCCCCCGGCCTGCAGCCCCTTCACGCGGTCGTCCACGGAGCGGCGGGCGCTCAGCACCAGCACCGGCGTCGCCACCTTCCGGCGGCGCAGCGCCTCGATCAGCGCCAGCCCGTCGAGGCGCGGCAGCATCACGTCGACGATCGCCGCGTCGTACGGCCCGGCCAGCGCCGTCCGCAGGCCCTGCTCGCCGTCCCGCTCGTGATCGACCGCGAAGCCGGCCTCCTGCAGCCCTTTCACGATGAAGTCGGCGATCACGGCGTCGTCTTCAACGACCAGCAGTCTCATGGGAGCGGCCGCGTCTCGCGTTCGAAGACCTCGGTGGTCGGGTTGATCTCTTCGAGATTCGACAGGACCAGCCGGTTCCGGCGCGCGCCGACCAGGTCGGGATCCGCGCCCGGCAGCCACGGCCAGGGCGTCCGCGCCCGGAGCACGAGCCGGTAGCCGAGGGCGCCGCTGCGCAGACCGGCCACGAGCGCTCCACCCGCCGTGCCGCGGCCGAACGACCGCGTGTAGTCGGCATTGAGGACATAGTACTGCGGCCGGTCCTTCTCGGGTGCCTGCACGCTCCGCACGTTCGCTCCAGGCGGCCTGCAGCGAGGCGGTGGATGGGCTGGATCCGGAAGCGAGGCGGCGGACCGGCGGCTGCCACGCGGCGTTCGGGTAGTCGCGGGCCGTGAGGCCTGGGGGCAGATCGACGGCCCGCCGGCCGGCGATAACCAAGCTCAGCAGCATCTTGGCGAGGATCGCCGCCGTGAGGAGGGGCCGCCGGGCGGACCAGGCCCGCACCGCGCTGAAGGCACGGCCCGGAGCGCCGGAAGGCCCGATCGTCACGGCACGACGAGGATGGCTGGGTCACGGACCTGGCGGCCGGATTTGTCTCAGGGACTGCCTGTTTGTTAGACTGCCGGTTCGGCTCCGACGAACGACGCCGTCATGCGAATTCGAGTCTCCGGAACAATCGTCCTCTGCCTGGCGGCCCTCTGGACCGCGTGCGGCGGGTCGCCGACGCAGCCCTCGGCCGTCACGACGTCGCAGACCGTGCCGCCGATCAATTCGTTGTCCGCGCCGCCGCCGCGCCCGCTGTCGAAGACCACGTTCGTCGCGTTCGGGGACAGCATCACAGCCGGCACGATCGCGACGCCGCAGGGGCTGCTGCCGCTGGTCGTCGCGCCGCAGTCGTATCCGGCCCAGCTCGAGACCCTGCTCTCGATCGATCACCCGGATCAGCGGATTCAAGTGTACAACGAAGGCGTCGCGGGCGAACCGACCTTCGTCGGCATCAGCCGGCTGCCGGGCGTGCTCAGCGCCGATCAGCCGCAGGTGCTGCTGCTGCTCGAAGGGGTCGACGACCTCGACGCCCTGGGCGCCGCCGGCATTCAGCCGACCATCGCGAACCTCGGCTCGATGATCGCGGAGGCCCAGGGACAGGGCATCACGGTGTTCGTCGGCACGCTGCTGCCGCAGGTGGCCGGCGGCTACCGGGCGTACTCCATCAATCTGATCGCGCCGTTCAATGCCGCGCTCGAGCAGCTCGTGGCGGGCGACGGCGCGACGCTCGTCGACTTCTACACGCCGTTCGCCGCCGACCTGTCGCTGATCGGGTACGACGGCCTGCACCCCAACGCCGCCGGCTATCTGAAGATGGCCCAGATCTGGGAGCAGGCGATCAACAGCGCGCTGGAAATCCCGCTGCCGACGGTGACGACGTCCGTCTCGCCGCCGGGACCGAACTCGATCGTGAACGGCCATCCGCAGTGAGACGGCCGGTCACGCCTCATGCCCCCGCGCTCACGTAATCCTTCGCCAGCGCCATCGCCTCGTCGAGGGTGGCAATCTCGCCGTCGAGCTGTCTCTCGTAGACCTGCCTGAGCAGCTGGCCGACGCGTGGCCCCGGTGTCAGGCCGAGCGCGAGCAGGTGGCGGCCGAGCAGCAGAGGCGCCGGCGGCCGATGCGAGACGCCCAGCGCGCGGGCCCGATCGAGGAACCAGTCCATCGCCGAGCAGTCGAACGTGCCGGTGCGGCCCAGACAGTCCGACTTGGCGAGCCGGGCGAGCAGCTCGAGGTTCACTTTCTGCGCGAGCCGGCGGAACGCGCCGTCGCCGACCTCGCGGCGCACCTTGTACCACATCCCCGGCTTGAGATGCTGGGCCACGAGCCCGACCACCTGCCGCCGCACGTCGCAGCCGTCCAGCGAATGCAGGTTGAGCCGGTCGAGAAACGCCAGGGTCGGCGCGACGCCCGCCTCCTCGTGGTTCGGCGATCGGATCCGCCCCTCGAGGAACGCCGTGGTCGGCGGCTTGCCGAAGTCGTGGCAGACGGCGCCGAGCATGACGGCCATCCGCATCGGCCGGTCGAGATCGTCCACGCGTGTCCGCGCCTGGTCGATCACCATCAGCGTGTGGATCCAGACGTCCCCCTCGGGATGCCACTCGGGCTCCTGGGGGCAGTCGATCAGCGCCTCCAGCTCGGGAAACAGGCGGCTGACGACCGCCAGATCGCGCGCCAGCCGGAAGCCGATCGCCGGGTGCACGGCGCCGAGCAGCTTTTCCACTTCGCCCCAGATCCGCTCGGCCGGCAGGTCGTCGAGCGGAATGCGCCGGCAGAGGGCCGCCGTCGCCTCGTCCAGCTGCAGCGCGAAGCGGGCGGCGAACTGGACGGCCCGCAGGACGCGCAGGCTGTCGTCGCCGAACGTGTCGAGATCCACGGCGCGCAGCAGCTGGCGCTCGAGATCGGCGCGGCCCGACCAGGGGTCGAGATACTCGTCCGTGAGGGGATCCCAGGCGATGGCGTTGATGGTGAAATCGCGCCGGCGTGCCGCCTCCCGGACCGGCATGTCCGGGTCGCCGCGCACGTCGAAGCCGCGATGGCCCCGGCCCGCCTTCGATTCGCGACGCGGCAGGGCGACGTCGATCCCGCCGGCCTTGTACACCTGAAAGCTCTCGCCGACCGCCTCCACGCGCCCGAACTGCTCGAGCAGCGGCCGGAGACGATCGGCCGGCAGGCCGTACACCTCGAGATCGATGTCCTTGGACGGCCGGCCCAGCAGGCGGTCGCGGACCCAGCCGCCGACGATCAGCGCGCGGCCGCCCGTGCCGGCGACGGCGCGGGCCATCGCGCACGCCAGGTCGATCGAATCACGATCACTGCGATCGGAGGATGCGGAAGCCATAGTCGGTGTAGCGGAACGACGGATCCAGCCGGCTCCGGGCGGCCGATCGGCTGACCGTCACGGCGTGCCGCCACGATCCGCCCCGTGACGCGCGCCGCACGCCGGACGCCGGACCCGTGGGGTTTCTGTCGGGCGACACGGCATAGTAGTCGCGGGCGTGCCAGTCGGCGCACCACTCGTGGACGTTGGCGGCAATGCCGAACAGTCCGAACGCGTTCGGCTCGCCGAACCCGGCCGGCCAGGGGGCCCGCCGCGGCCCGCGGCCGCCGTCCGGCAGCCAGGCGGGCAGCTCGTCGCCCCAGGGATAACGCCGGCCGTCGATGCCGGCGCGGGCGGCGCGCTCCCATTCCGCTTCGGTCGGCAGGCGCACCGGCCCATCCTCCGCGGACTGCCACGCGCAGTAGGCCAGCGCGTCGTGCCAGCTCACGCCGACAACCGGAAGGACCGGGTCGGCGAAGCAGGGGCTGGCCCATTCGCGCGGCGGCTCGTGGCCCGTGGCCTCGAGAAAGCGCGCGTACTCGCCGCGCGTGACCGGCCGCACGGCGCAGTCGAAGGCGTCGACCCAGACGCGGTGCACCGGCGCTTCATCGTCCTGGCCGCCGGCCGCCCCCATCAGGAACCATCCGGCCGGCACGGGCGCGAACTCAGTCTGCATGCGGCGCGGGCGCCCCGGGCGACTGGCCGAAGCGCTGCATCAGCCGGTCGCTGAATGCGGGCGCCAGCCAGGTGATGAACGGCAGCATCCGGGACTTCCGGTACGGGTAGACCTCCGGGCGGGGATGGCGCACGCAGGCCGCGATGGCCCGGGCCACCTGCTCCGCCGACTGCTGCGGGCCCACCCAGCCGATCTTCCGTCCGGGAGAGTGCTGCTGCATGACGGCGGAGAACTCGGTGTCGGTGGCGACCGGGCAGATCACGCTGACGTGAATGCCGGACCCGGCCAGCTCCGCGCGCAGCGCCTCGGCCAGGCCGACCTGCGCGAACTTCGTCGCCGCGTAGCCGCCGAGGAACGGTGCGCCCCGCCGCCCGACGATGGACGAGACGAAGATGAGGTGTCCGCGGCCCGCCTGGCGGAAGATCGGCAGCGCCGCGCGGGCCGCGAAGAACGTCCCCATGAAGTTCACGTCCAGCAGCCGGCGCATCATCTCGTGCGAGTGTTCCTCGAGGGTCCCCTTGACGCCGAACCCGGCGTTGCAGATCAGCACGTCGAGCCGGCCGTATTCGGCGATCGTCCGATCGATCAGCGCCCGCACGTCCGGTTCGGACGCCACGTCGGTCGCGACCGCCAGGGCACGGCCCCCGGCGCCGGTGATCCGTCCGGCGAGCGCGTCGAGCCGGTCCTGCCGGCGCGCGGCCAGCACGACGGCCGCTCCGCCGCCGGCCAGTTCCATCGCAGTGGCCTCTCCGATCCCGGCCGATGCGCCGGTGATGACGACGACCTTGTCACGGAGGAGTTCGGGCATGGGAGTCTGCGTCGTGGCGGAGGCGCGATGCGATCAGCATAGCATGCGCGTACCGGTGGACCTGTGCTAACGTGGCGCGGATGTCGGCCCACGCGCCGGCTTTCCGGTGCGTCATGCCCGCGTACGCGGGCATCTCCCGCAAACGCTTCCGGCCGGTGTGACCGTCCCCATGCCCGATCCGACCCTGCGCCTGCTTCGTGATCTCGTGGCCATCGATTCCGTCAATCCGTCGCTCGTGCCCGACGCCGCGGGCGAGGCGGCGGTCGCGGCGTCGGTGGCGCGCGCGCTCCGGGCGGCCGGTCTCGACGTCGACGTCACCGAGGTCGCGCCGGGGCGGCCCAACGTGGTCGGCGTGCTGGAGGGCCGCGCGCCAGGCCGGTCGCTCATGTACTGCGGGCACCTCGACACGGTCGGTGTCGCCGGCATGGACGCGCCGTTCGATCCGATCGAGCGTGAGGGACGGCTCTACGGCCGCGGTGCGCAGGACATGAAGGGCGGGCTGGCGGCCATGATCGGGGCGGCCGCGCGTCTCGCCGGGCAGGGCCTCCCGGCCGGCCGCCTGATCGTCGCGGCGGTCGTGGACGAGGAGCACGCCAGCCTGGGGGCGGAGGCGCTGGTCACCCGCTGGCGCGCCGACGCGGCGGTCGTGACCGAGCCGACGGACCTGGCCATTGCCGTCGCGCACAAGGGCTTCGCGTGGATGGAGATCGTCGTCAGCGGGGTCGCCGCGCACGGCAGCCGTCCGGCCGAGGGGCAGGATGCCATCCTGCGCATGGGCCGCGTACTGGCGCGCCTCGAGGCGCTCGATCGCGCGCTCCAGCGGCGCCCGCCGCATCCGCGGCTCGGGACCGCCTCGCTGCACGCGTCGCTCATCGAGGGCGGCCGCGAGCTGAGCAGCTATCCCGACCGCTGCACGCTGCAGATGGAGCGCCGGACGCTGCCGGGCGAGGCGGCCGACGTGGCTGCTGCGGAAGTCGGCGCCATCCTTCACGCGCTGCGAGAGGAGGATTCATCGTTCGAGGCGGTCGCGCGCGCGACCTTCGGGCGGCCGCCGTACGAGCTGGCGGCGGGCCATCCGCTGCCGGACCTGCTGGCGGCCGCGGCGCACCGGATCGGCCGGCCGGCCGCGGTCACCGGCGCGTCGTTCTGGACGGACGCCGCCGTGCTCGGCCAGGCGGGCATCCCCTCGGTGCTGTTCGGGCCGGGCGGCGCCGGTCTCCACTCGACCACGGAATACGTGAACATCGAGGACGTGCTGATGTGCCGCGACGCGCTGGCGGAGCTGGCCCTCGACTTCTGCGGGCGGGCCTGATCGCGGATCAGCGCTCGTGGAGGACGCCGCGCAGCACGAACCCGACGTTGGCGGGGCGCTCGCCCAGCCGCCGCATGAAGTACGGGAACCAGTGCGTGCCGAACGGAATATAGACGCGCATGCCGAAGCCCTCGCCGTGCAGGGCCGCCTGCAGGTCGCGGCGGATGCCGTACAGCATCTGGAACTCGAAGCGCTCGGGACCGATGGCGTGCGCGGCCGCGTGCTCGCGGGCCACGGCGATCATCGCCGGATCGTGCGTGCCGATGGCGGGGAACGTGGCGTGGCTCAGGAGGAGCCGCGTCAGCCGCGCGTAGGCCGCGTCGACGTCGGCCTTGTTCTGGTAGGCGACGCCGGCCGGCTCGTTGTAGGCCCCCTTGACCAGCCGGATGCGCGCGCCCATGGCGACCAGCGCCGTCGCGTCCTGCTCGCTGCGCCGCAGCGCCGACTGCAGCACGACGCCGACCTGGCGGTATCCCTGGCTCCAGAGCGTCTCGAAGACGTCGAGCGTCACCTGCGTGTACGCCGAGCTCTCCATGTCGATCCGGACGAAGAAGGCGTGCGCCTGCGCGCGGTCGAGGATCCGGCGGAGATTGTCGATGCACGTGGCGCGGTCGATGTCGAGGCCGAGCTGGGTGAGCTTGAGCGACAGGTTGCGGCCGATGCCGGCCGCCACGATCGCGTCCATGACCGAGAGGTACTCGCGCGTGGCGGCGTCGGCTTCGGCGAGCGTCGACACGCTCTCGCCCAGCACGTCCAGCGTCGACTGCAGGCCCTGGGCCTCGAGGCTCCGGACCGCGGCGATCGCCTCCCCGACCGACTCGCCGGCGACGAAGCGGCGGGCGAAGGCGTCCGGGCCGGCCATGCCGTAGCGCGACGCGACGCGCGCCAGCACGCGGCTGCCGGCCAGGGTGTGGAAGAAGGCTTTCGACGCGGCGTCCAGCATCAGTGCGTGCGTCCAGGCGGCACGATCAGGTGTTCGATCGTGCGGGCGTAGTAGCGGAGCACGTTGCGCTCCCGCACCCGGAAGCGGCCCCGCCCGTACACGATGACGCCGCGGACCTCGAGCGGCTCCGCGGCCTGTTCGACGGCCTCCCGACCGCTCGCCACCGTCACGTTGGCGCGGGTGGCCCGCAGGCCCTCGAGCAGGGCGTCGATGCGGGCTTCGAGATCGCGCCGCGTGATGGACGGCCGCATGGCCGCCGCCACGAGCGCCGTCGGCAGAACCTTGTACAGCCGGCCGATCCGCTCCCTGAGCAGGCGGGTCAGCCGGATCACGTCGCGGCGCTCCTGCGGGTCGTACTCGGTCACCGGGATGGCGGGCCCGAACGTCACGTACGCACGCGACCGGTAGCCCACGGCGTACCGGATCATCTCGGCCAGCTCGCGGGCGAACGGCCGCTGCCGCCGCTTGACGCGCTGCCGGGCGAGGACGTGATCCTCGAGCACGAGGTCGTAGGCGATCGCCACCGGGACGATCTGGAGATCGTCCCGGTCCGACTGCAGCGCGGCCAGGACCAGGCCGCTCTTGGCCGGCTTGATCTCGCCGCTGTAGCTCCGGCCGCCCTCCGGGTAGAACAGCAGATCGTGCCGCTGCAGCACCTCGGCGACGTACGCCCGCAGCGTGATCAGGTACGCGGGATCCTTCGCGTTGCGCCGGATCGGGATCGCGCCGGTGACGTGCCGGTGCAGCAGGCCGAGCGGGCCGCCGAACAGGTTGATGCCGGCCGCGATGACCGGCGGGCGGATGCCGTGATCCTCGAGCACCAGCGGCTCGATCAGGTAATCGGTGTGGCTCTTGTGATTCGAGGCATAGACGACGCGCCCGGCCTCGACGGCGGCCTCGGCGTGCTCGATGCCCTCGACGTGACGCTCGATTTTCCGGAGGATCGGATAGAGCGGATGCTTGAGGGCCCGGTAGATCGGATAGCGCTGGGTCGTGCGGAGCTCGTCCAGATAGGCGTGGATCCGCTCGCGCGCCTCGAATGCACTTTCCCCGTGGCTGCCGCGCAGGTAGCGCGCGACCTCCTCCCGCGAGAGGACCGCCCGGGTGATCTCATCGAGCATCGCAGTGGTCCCTCCAGCCGGGCCACTATAGCATGCCGCCGGCCGGTGTCCGGGGGCGTGTCAGCGGCCGGCGCCGCCCGCCGGCGCCAGCTTTTCGGCCAGGGCGACCGCCAGCGATTCGACGAGCGCCCGGTCCCGCGCGTCGAACGCCGCGGCCCTGTCGCTGTCGATGTCGATCTCGCCGAACACGCGCCCGTCGCGCACGATCGGGACGACGATCTCCGATCGCGTCTCGAGGCTGCACGCGAGGTACCGCGGATCGGCGTTCACGTCGTCGACGACGATCGTCTCGCCCGACGCGGCGGCGGCGCCGCAGATGCCGCGGCCCACCGGAATCCGCGTGTGCGGCGAGGGGCGCCCGACGAACGGGCCGAGCACCAGCTCGTCTCCGTCGAGCAGGTAGATGCCGACCCAGGTGTACTTCGGCAGCGCGTCCTGCAGCTCCCGCACGGTCAGCGTCATCGCCTCGTCCGGCGTGGCCGCCGCGATGGCGGCGCGGAGGCGGCCGGCGAGGCCGGGATAGTCGTTCACGGCTACTCGCTGACTTCCCAGTAGAGCAGGACCAGCGCCCCGGCCAGGCTGATGGACAGGAGCGTGCCGGCCAGGCCGTGCACCCGGTCGAACGCCAGCTGGCGCGCGTCGGTCGGCGGCAGGTGTGCGATCGCGCCGCCGGCCTCCTGCTGGATCCGGGCGAGCCGGCTGGTGAGCGGGCCGGCCGTGTAGGCCGCCAGGATGAACATGACCGTGACGAGGGCGGCGCGCGCGCCGAAGGCGACGGGCCGCGGCCCGATCAGCCGCCTGAGCACCAGACAGACCAGCAGGACGACGGCGGCGCCGCAGGCCAGCAGCAGGTAGCGGTGCAGGATGGCGCCGAAGAGGACGCCCGCCAGCACCGCGCCGGCGGCGGGATCGTGGCCGCGCGGCGAGCCGAACAGCGTCGGCGCCACGAGGCCGCCCAGCACGGGCAGCCCGCCCAGCCAGAAGGCCAGTGCAAGCGCGTAAGCATAGCGCACGACGACCACGCAGCCATTATATAGAATGATCTCAGGCGCTCGGGCGTTCGGGCGGTCGGGGCGCTCGGGCGGTCGGGGCGCCGGGCGTTCAAGGCGGTCAGGCGCGCGCGGCGCGCGAGACCGTGATTCTGGTAGACTCGCGTGCCGCCCGCGACCGCACCCGGGTGTCCGTTCCGGAGGGTTAGCTGTGCCACTTGACCAATCCATCCTCATTCCCGCGCTGCACAACGTCGCCACGCAGCTGCGCATCGATTCGGTGACCGCCACGACGCAGGCCGGCAGCGGCCATCCGACGAGCTGCTGTTCGGCGGCCGAGATCATGGCGGCGCTGTTCTTCGCCGAGATGCGGTGGGACCCGCGCGACCCCCACAATCCCGACAGCGACCGGTTCGTCCTCTCGAAAGGCCATGCGGCGCCGATCCTGTACGCCGCCTGGGCCGAAGCGGGCGTCTTCGACCGGAGCGAGCTGCTGAAGCTGCGCACGATCGGGTCCGATCTGGAAGGCCATCCGACGCCGCGGCTTCCGTTCGTCGACGTCGCCACCGGCTCGCTCGGCCAGGGGATCTGCGCCGCGATCGGCAGCGCCCTCAACGCGCGCCGCATCGAGTCGGACTACCGGACGTACGTGCTGCTGGGCGACGGCGAGTCGGCCGAGGGATCGGTCTGGGAGGCGGCGGACGTCGCCGACCACGATCACCTGGACAATCTCTGCGCGATCACCGACGTGAACGCGCTCGGGCAGAGCCGCCCGACGATGTGGCAGCACGACATGGAGGCGTTTGCCCGCCGGTGGCGGGCCTTCGGCTGGCACGCCATCGTCGTGGACGGGCACGATCTGACGGCGCTGCTCGCCGCGCTCGCGGAAGCGCGCGCCACGAAGGGCCAGCCGACGATGATTCTGGCCCGGACAATCAAGGGCAAGGGGATCTCGTTCGTCGAGGGGCTGAACGGCTGGCACGGCCGGCCGTTCAAGAAGGGGGAGGAGGCCGACCGCGCGCTGGCCGAACTGCAGCGGCAGTTCGTCGAGGTGCCGGGCGACGTGCGGCTCTCGGCGTCGATCGTGAAGCCGCCGTCCCGCCCGCGGCCGGCGCCGCAGCCGGGCCCGGTCGATCCGCCGGACTACGCACCGGGCGCGGTCGTGGCGACCCGCGAGGCGTACGGCAAGGCGCTGGCCCGCCTGGGGAAGGCGGATCCCCGGGTGGTCGCGCTGGACGGCGACGTGGGCAACTCCACGTTCAGCGAGCTGTTCGAAGAGGTGGTGCCCGCGCGCTTCTACGAGAACTACATCGCCGAGCAGGTGATGGTCGGTGCCGCGATGGGGCTCGCCGCGCGCGGCGCGATCCCGTTCCCGTCGACGTTCGCCTGCTTCCTGTCGCGCGCGGCCGACTTCATCCGGATGGCGGCGATCAGCGGGGTCGGCGTCAAGTTCGCCGGCTCGCACGCCGGCGTGTCGATCGGCGAGGACGGCCCGTCGCAGATGGCCCTCGAGGACCTCGCGATGATGCGCGCCCAGCCGAACATGACCGTCCTCTATCCGTGCGACGCCGTCAGCGCCGAGCGGCTGACGGTGCTCGCCGCGTACCATCCCGGCCCCGTCTACATCCGGACGTCGCGGCCGAAGACCGCCGTGCTCTACAAGACGACCGACACGTTCACCGTCGGGGGATCGTGCGTCCTGCGCGAGAGCGACCACGACGAGGTGACGATCGTGGCCGCCGGCGTGACGGTGTTCGAGGCCCTGAAGGCCTGCGATCAGCTCAAAGCGGCCGGCACGTTCGTGCGCGTCATCGACGCCTATTCGGTGCAGCCGATCGATGCGGCGGGGCTCATCGACGCCGGCCGGAAGACCAGCGGCGTCCTGCTCACCGTGGAGGATCACTACGCGGCGGGCGGCCTCGGCGACGCCGTCGCGGAAGCGGTGGCGCCGGCTGGCTTCACCGTGCACCGGCTGGCGGTCCGGGAAATCCCGCGCAGCGGCCGCGAGGCGGAGCTCCTGGACCGCTTCGGCATCTCGGCCGCGCGGATCGTGGAGGCGGTGTCGGGTCTCAAGGCCCGGGCCGCCTCAGGGGCGGCCGGCCGGCGATCGTAGCCGGCGTCCGCGCGCGGCATCCGCCTGCGGCGCGGGGCCGGCCGGCTACTTCCCGCTCATCTGCTCGATCTTCGCGATGAGCGCCTTGATGCGGGCGATGTCCGGGCCGTACTGCGCCGGCGGCGCCACCGCCACGAACCGCTTCAGGTAGGGCAGGCCGTCCGCCGGCTGCGACGACCGGGAGAGCACGACGCCGAGGTTGTACAGCAGGTCGTAATCGTCCGGCAGCAGCGCGGCGGCGTGGCGCCAGGCATCGACGGCCGCCGCCGGATCGCTGTTGATCAGGGCCGCGCCGAGACCGTGCCAGGCTTCGCCGTAGGTCGGATCGAAATGGACGGCCTGGCGGAACGCGTGGACGGCCGCCTGGGTGTCATTGTCGTGCATCGCGAGGATGCCCAGATTGTTCCACGCGCCGGCCGACGTCGGGTCGAACGTCAGCACCCGGCTGAACATCGCCCGGGCCTGGGCCAGCTGTCCCATCTCGACGTACGTCACCCCCAGATCGTTGTAGACATCCGGATCCTGGCTGCCGGCGGCAATCGCCTCTTCGAACGCCTTCGCAGCGCCCGCGCGGTCGCCCGACTGGCGCAGGGCCGCGCCCAGCTTGGCGAGCAGTTCCGGTGAATGGGCCACGCCTCCCGGCGCCGCGTTCAGCAGCGTGACGGCGTCGGCCGTCCTGTTCTCGGTGAGCAGGATGTCGGCGGCGCTGGTGCGGGCCGTCTCGAAGGTGGGCCACTTGGCGAGCACCGCCTCGAGCTGCGTCACCGCCCGATTGAGGTGACCGGTGCTCGACTGCTCCAGCGCGGCGGTGAACTGGGCATTCAGGGCGACGAGGTTCTTCGGATCGTCGGCGGCCGTGTAGATCTTCTTCGTGGTGTTGTCGCCGCTGACGTACCCGAGCGATTGCAGGCGCGCCTCCGCGTCGGCGCTCATCACGCGCTGCGGGCCGCCGCCGACCAGCTTGTCCTTGGCCATGACTTCGCGCAGCAGGTTCTTCATCTCGCGCGTCTTCTCGGCGTCCGCCGAGGCCAGGTTGTGCGTCTCCCCCGGATCGCGGGCGAGGTCGTAGAGCTCAGGGATCGGCAGGTCGATGTACTTCCAGTGGCCGGAGATGACGCCCCGCAGCGGCGCCCAGCCGCGCGTCAGGTTGGCGTCGAGCGCCTCGAAATAGACCGGCGGCGCCGGCTTCCGCGCATCGTCGTTCAGGACGCTGATCAGCGAGTGGCCGTCGAGGCCGGCTGGAATGGGCACGCCGGTCAGCGCGAGCAGCGTCGGCATGACGTCGATGTTGGCGACGAGGCGGCTGACCACCTGCGGATGCAGGCCCGGCGCCGACAGGATGAGCGGGATCTTCAGCGTCGCGTTGTACGCGAACAGGCCGTGGGTGAGCTCGCCGTGATCGCCGAGCGACTCCCCGTGATCGGCCATGACGACCACGACCGTGTGCTGGAGAATGCCGCGGCTGCGCAGCTGATCCAGGAACCGCCCCAGCATCGCGTCGGTGTACGCGACCCCGGCGTCGTACGGCGTGTGGCCCTTCGCGAACTCGGGCGGGGCGTGGTACGGCGCGTGCGGGTCGAACAGATGCACCCAGACGAACCAGGGCTGCGGCGCGGGCGGCGCGGTGGCCGTCGAGCCCCCCTCGATCCAGGCCAGCGCCGGCGCCAGCGTCTCCGGGGCCGGGCGGGAGGCGACATCGAACGTCGAGGCGCTCTGCCGGTGTCCGAAGTAGTCGTCGTACAGATCGAAGCCGCGGTTGAGACCGTACCGCGCGTCCAGCACGAAGGCCGAGACGAACGCCGCCGTCTGGTAGCCGGCCTTCTTGAAGGTCGACGCCAGCGTGGCCGGCCCGGGACCCAGCCGGAACGTGCCGTTGTTGTGGATGCCGTGCGCGATCGGCGTCAGGCCGGTCAGGATCGACGTGTGCGCCGGCAGCGTCTCCGGCACTTCCGTGAACGCGTCGTCGAAGCGGACGCCGCCGCTGGCGAGACGATCGAGGTTCGGGGTCAGCCCGTCCGGGTCGCCATACACGCCGAGGCGGTCCCGGCGCAGCGTGTCGATCGTCACCAGCAGCACGTTGTCGCCGCGGTACTGCCCGACGACGATCGACTGGCCGCGATGGCTGAACGACCGCCAGGTGAACACGCCGATCGCCCCGATGACGACGATGCCGACGGCGGCCGCGAGCAGGTACGCGCGCGTCGAGGCCGGCGGCGCGGGGGCGTCCGCGGGGCGGCGTGTCGATTTCGAAGGAGCGGAAGAGGAGGACGGGGCTGACCGGCGGCGGGCCTTCGACTTCAAAGCCGACTCCGAATCCATATGGCCGGCTCGCGCCGGCCGGAAGCTGGCGCGAGTGTTTCGCGCTCCCAGATTCGGACTATACAAGGGGACGCGCGGGCCGGCAACTGCCATCCGGCCCGCGGCCGGCGCGCCCCGCCGAGCTCACCGCGTGCGTCGCCGTTTACTCACCGGTGCCGGTTCGGCTAAAATGAACGGGACTGTGGCGCTTCGTCCGGCCCAGCCCCCCTCTTCATGCGAGCGTGATCGCCTCGAGACCAGGGGCCCTGGTGTCATGTCATCCTGGTGGCCTCCGGGTTCGTCACCCCCTGAGCAATCGTCCAGGCGTGTGGTCCGTCAGTCATCGGAGTCAGGTGTGGTGCGAGGTCAGTTTCCCCGGCGGCGGTTGTTTGCCTTCGGCGCCGTGGTGCTCCTGCTGGTGGCCGCGGGCGTCGTCCTGATCCTGCGCGACCGGCGGTCCCCGCCGATCCCGACCGTCGCCTTCTCGGCATTCCTCCAGCAGGTCGATCAGGGCCGGGTCGCATCGGTGACCGTGCGGCAGGACGCCCTGACGTTCGTCCGGCGGGACGGGACGCGGGCGCAGACGGTCGCCCCGCCCGGCTATGTCGCCGCCAATCCCGAGTTCGTGCCCGATCTGACCCGCCACCAGGTCCGTCTGGAGGTGAAGACGACCGCCGGCGGCGATCGGTACAGCTACCTGCTGCTGCTCTTCGCGGTGGGAGCGGTCGGGGCGATCGGCCTCGTGGCGTACCGGGCCGTGACCGGGCGGGTGCCGACGTTCGAACGCGGGAAGGGACAGGCCGATCCGCACGGGCCGGCCGTGACGTTCGCCGACGTGGCCGGCGTGGACGAAGCGAAGGACGAGCTGAAGGGGATCGTCGAGTTCCTGCGCGAGCCGCTGAAGTTCTCGGCGGTGGGCGGGCGCGCGCCGAAGGGCGTGCTGCTGGTCGGCCCGCCGGGCACCGGCAAGACGCTGCTGGCGCGCTCCATTGCCGGCGAGGCCGGTGTCCCGTTCCTGTCGGCCAGCGGATCGGATTTCGTCGAGATGTACGCCGGCGTGGGCGCCGCCCGTATCCGGAAGCTGTTCAGGGACGCGCGCCGCCATCCGGCCTGCATCGTCTTCATCGACGAGCTGGACGCGGTCGGGCGGAGCCGGGGCGGCCAGTCGCTGAGCCACGAGGAGCGGGAGCAGACGCTCAACCAGCTGCTCGTGGAGATGGACGGATTCGCCCCGAACGTCGGCATCGTCGTCGTGGCGGCGACCAACCGGGAAGACATTCTCGATGCCGCGCTGCTCCGGCCCGGGCGGTTCGACCGGCAGGTGTACGTGGGCCGGGCGGACATGCGCGGGCGGGAGGAGATCCTGCGGGTGCACGGCCGCAAGGTGGCGCTGGCGCCCGATGTCGACCTGCGGGCCATCGCGCGCGGCACGCCCGGCTTCTCGGGCGCGGAGCTGGCGAACCTGGTCAACGAGGCGGCGCTGATGGCGGTGCGGGCGGGCCGCGCGGTTGTCACGGATGCCGATCTCGACGCGGCGCGCGACAAGGTGATGATGGGGGTCGAGCGCCGGTCGCTGGCGATGACCGACCAGGAGCGCGTCACCTGCGCGTTTCACGAGGCGGGCCACGCCGTCGTGGCGGCGGTCGTGCCGCACGCCGATCCGCTGCACAAGGTGACGATCGTGCCGCGCGGGCGGGCGCTCGGCGTGACCATGCAGCTGCCCGAAGGCGACCGGCACACGTATTCGCGCGAGTACCTCGACGCGCAGCTCGCCATCCTCATGGGCGGCCGCGTGTCCGAGGAGCTGTTCCTGCGGCAGATGACGAGCGGGGCGGGGAACGACATCGAGCGCGCGACGGAGATTGCGCGCCGGATGGTGTGCGAATTCGGGATGTCGCCGCTCGGCCCGCTGGCGTTCCGGGTCACCGGCGATCCCTGGGCGCGCGATCCCGGGGGCGCGCTGAGTGAAGCGACCGCGGAGCGGATCGACGCGGAGATCCGGGACCTGGTGATGCGCGCATACGAGACCGCGCGCCAGGTGCTCGATCGGCACCGCCACGCGGTGCGCGCCGTCGCCGAGGAGCTGCTGGCGGCCGAGTCGATCGACGCCGACGGACTGCGGACGATCCTGGCGGCCGCCCTGCTCCCGGCGCCGTCCGCGTGACGTCACGGGCGCCGGCCGCGGGCCGGCGATCCCTCGCGGCCGTGCCGCGCGTCGTCAGAAGCGGAACGTGTACTGCCGCGTCATCGTCGCCTGATCGAGAGTGCACGAACCCGAGCGCCAGCGCGAAACTCTCGCCGATCTGCTTCCAGCCCAGGTGCATGTTCCAGCGATCGTTCGGGTAGTTCAGCCGGAATCCGAAGGCGCTGTCGCCGCCGAGCACCCGATCCTGCGTGCGGAGACCGGCAGGTGACCGGGCAGCCGGTCTTTCCGGGCGCTGATGACGGCACGCAAGTAATCCAGAGGGAGCAAGCGGCTCGTTCGCGGACGCCGGCGACGAACCGCGCGGATCAGGGCAACCCCGACCCAGGGTCGGTCCGGTATCCTAACAAGAGTCCGGGAGGAAGGCGAACCGTGGCGGGGGGAGGCCGACCCCGGGCCCGCTTTGCTACACTGCTGGCATGGCGTGGAGCGTGCAGGCGAAGCGGAACGTGATCGGCCTGGTCTGGATGGCCGGCGGGATGGCACTGCTGACGGCCGCCATCCTCAGGAACCCGGTGTTTCTCACCGCGCTCGTGGGCCTGGCGGTCGCACTGTATGCGGTCATGCAGCTGCTCAGGTGCCCGCGGTGCGGGCGGCGGGTCTACGTCCCCAGCGACCCCGTCCGCGGCCGGATTCTGCGGCGCCTGCCGGCGACCTGTCCCGGGTGCGGCCTCGAGACCACGAAACGAGGCTGAGGGGCGGATTCAGCGGCGCGTCGGGCGCGGCGGGATATAATTCCGGCTGTTGCCGGTCTGAATCGGGAGCAGGAGACGATGCCGATCCGGGTGATGCACGTGGGGTTGGGGCCGATCGGGTGCGCCGTGGCGCGCCAGATCGCGGAGCGCAAGGCGTTCAAGCTGGTCGGAGGGATCGACGTCGATCCCGTCAAGATCGGCCGGGATCTCGGCGAGGTCGCGGGGCTCCGCCGGCGGCTCGGGCTGAAGATTGCCGACGATGCGGCCAGGGCCATCAGGGCCGCGAAGCCGGACGTCGTCGTGCTGTGCACCGGGTCGTCCGTCAAGGCGGTGCTCCCGCAGATTGAAGGCATCCTCAAGCTGAAGAAGCCGATCGTGTCGACGACCGAGGAGCTGGCGTATCCCGGTTACACGCATGTGCGCCAGGCCCGGCGTATCGATGCGCTCGCGAAGAAGGCGAGGGTCGCCGTTCTCGGGACCGGCGTCAATCCGGGGTTTGCGATGGACGCCCTGCCGATCGCGCTCACGGCGGTCTGCGAGCGGGTCGAGTCGATTCGCGTGAGTCGTGTGCAGGACGCCGCCCGCCGCCGCCTGCCGTTCCAGCAGAAGATCGGCGCCGGCCTCACGATCGAACAGTTCCAGAAGAAGGTGCAGGACGGGACCGTCCGGCACGTCGGGCTGACCGAGTCGATCGCGATGATCGCCGACGCGATGGGCTGGCGGGTCGACCGGATTACGGACGACATCCAGCCGAAGGTGACCGGGGAGACCGTCACGAGCGAGTTTCTCGCCGTCGATCCCGGCTATGTCTGCGGGATCATCCAGGACGGGGTCGGCTACGTCAACGGCGAGCCGCGGATTCACCTGCACATGGAAGCGGCCATCGGCCAGCCGGAGTCGTACGACGCGGTGGAGATCACCGGGACGCCGAGCCTCTCGATGAAGATCGCCGGCGGCATCCACGGCGACATCGCCACGGCGTCGATGGTGGTGAACTCGATCCCGCACCTGCTGGCCGCCGCGCCCGGCCTGCACACCATGCGGGACCTGGCGCTGCCGTCGTTCTTCGGCGGGCGCTGAGGCCGCGTGCCGGCCGGGCGGCGGCCGCACGGGGTCACGACACTGCCGCGACGAAATCGACCGAGTTCATGCCGAAGGGGAACGGGTCGGCGACCGCCGCGCGCGCGAGCAGGTCGACGAGTCCGGTCCCGTCGCGCGAGCTGGCGAAGACCGCGGTCGTGACTGGCAGCGGCGCGGCGTAGGGGGTCGCCACGGCGCCGGTCAGCCGGGCCGCCAGGTGGTCCGCGAGGGCCCGCGCTTCGTCCGGCCGGGTCTGGGCCAGAACCGCCGCGAGCCGGTCACCTTCCCACCGGAACAGCAAATCGCCCGGCCTCAGCGCCGCGCGTGTCAGTGCCGCCGCCTGTGCCATCGAGGCGTCGTCGGCGGGGCCCGCCAGTCCGGACGCCTCCGTCACGCCAACGTCGATGATCAGCACGGCCACGGGCCCCGGCAGGGCCAGGCCCGCGTGGCTGGAGGCCAGACGGTCGAGCGCGGCGCGCGGCGGCAGGCCGGTGAGGGCGTCGACCGCCCGTGCGCTGTCGGCCCGCGCCGCCCGGGCGACCGCGCAGGCGGCGGGGTGGGCGGCGAGTTCGACCGCCCGCCGGTGCCCGGCCGTGTACGCCTGCCGGCGGACGGCGTACAACGTCACCACCCCGACGAGCCGCTCGCCGTCCACCAGCGGCACGCTCAGGCAGCTACCGAAGGCCGAGGCGGCGGGCGTACCAGCGAAATCGAGCGCCGGGTCGGAGTTCACCGAGGTTCGACGGCAGGCGCCAACCCAGCCGCTCAGCCGCTCGCCCGGCGCCATGTGCAGGCCGGCGATGTCGCCGGCGTGCAGACCGAGGGCTGGCCCGGCGACCAGCACGTCGCCGGTGGCATCGTACGCGTACAGCACGAGCAGGTCGGCGGGCGCGAGCCGGGAGAGCTGCGCCAGGGCGAGCAGCCCGGCGTCAGCTGCCGGGGCCTCCGGCGCCCCGGCCAGGCCCAGCAGCGCCATTACCGCGGATGCGGCCGCCTCGCTCGCGCCCTCGTCGGCCTCAGCCGCCCGTACCTGCGGGTCATCGTCTCCGCTGGCGATCGCCGTGGCGGCCGGCTCCAGGCAGATGGCCGGTGGCGCCGCGGGGACGGAGACCGCGACGGCGAGCTCCCGCTGCACGCGCAGGAAAGTGTCGACGACGAGCGGGTCGTACATCCTGCCGCGGCGTTCGACGAGAATCCGGTTGGCTTCCGCCTCCGGGAGGGCGCGCCGGTAGGGCCGATCGGACGTCAGAGCGTCGAAGCAGTCGACCACCGACAGGATCCGCGCGCCGAGCGGAATGTCGGTGCCGCGGAGGCCGTCCGGGTAGCCGCTGCCGTCCCAGTCCTCGTGATGGTGCCGGACGATCGGCACCACCGGAAACGGGAAGTCGATGGACGACAGGATGTCGGCGCCGATGCCGGCGTGCGTCTTCATCCGCTCGAACTCGGCCGGTGTCAGCCGTCCCGGCTTGTTGAGGATGTACTCGGGGATGGCCAGCTTGCCGGTGTCGTGCAGCAGCGCGGCCGCTTCGATCGCCTTGATGAGGCCGTCGTCGGTCACGCCGAGCCGGCGCGCGAGGCCGACGGCGAAGGCCTGCACGCGCCGGATGTGGCCGTGCGTCACCTGGTCCTTCGCGTCGATCGCCATGGCCAGCGCCTCCACGGTCGACAGGTGGAGGCGGTTCACCTGCAGCAGGTGGGCGTTCGTGTCACGGACGCGTCCCATGACCGTCCGGAACGTGACGTAGACCACGACGATCACCGGGGCGACGAGGATGACCTGCGACGCACCGATGGATCGTGTGTAGGCGAGCAGGATGAGGGCGAGCGAAGCGCCGCACAGAGGATTCAACGACAGCCAGGCGAAATCCCGTCGCCAGATGCGACCGGGGTGCAGGCCCGCTTCGAACGAGACGGCGGCCACGATCAGGCCGCTGTTGAGCATGAAGTAGCTGACGGCGCAGATGGCGAACGGTACGAGCAGCCGGTCGAGCGGCGCCGCGCCGATCCCGGTGGCCGGCAACCCCGCGACGCTGTAGAAGATCCAGGAAGCGCACCACACCGCAATGGCGGGCGCCGAGACGTTGAACAGGAGGCGGTGTGCCTGGCGTCGCACGCTGGGCGTGCGACACGACGCGACGAGGCCATCGATGGCGGCGGTCAGCGCACCGGCTGCCGGTCCGTAGAGGAGGATCGAGGCGAAGACGAACGTGTCGGCCACCGAGATCGACGCTGGCACGGCGACCAGCCCCACGCTGGCCGAGCTCCCGATCGCCGTGAGCGCCGCCAGCAGCAGCCACCCCGCACCTGCGCCGTGGCCGATGACCGACAGCAGCGATCCGGCGAGAATCGCCAGTCCTGCCGCGATGACGGCCGAGAGGTAGACCTGGCCCGATCGGCTGAAGTGCGCTGTGTCCATAACTGGCCGGCCGCCGCGCTCACTGCCCCGGAACGTAGCTGTTGCCCCAGATGATCGTGTTGCCCCAGACGTTGGTGTTGCCCCAGATGATCGTGTTCCCCCAGATGATGGTGTTGCCCCAGATGATGGTGCTGCCGTTCACGGTTGAATCGGTCGGTGCGAACGCCACGCCGCTCGAGGCAGCCGATTCGCCGCCGATCGTCGTGGCCGGCAGCAGATCGCCTGTCGTCACGGCGCTGACGGCCGCGGCGACGTTCAGGCTGCCGGCGCCGCCGCCGATGAGGCCGGCGGCCGGCAGGAAGGTACTGGTCGTCTGCAGCACCGCCTTGACCTGCGCCGGCGTCAGTGACGGATCCGCCTGCAGCAGCAGCGCCACCGCGCCGCTCACGACAGCCGCCGCCTGGCTCGTGCCGCTCAGCTGCATATATGCGTACGGGCCGTCGTGATCCACCTGCAGGGTGGGATACGTGTCGATCAGGTACGAATTCGGCGCCTCGACCGATGCGACCCGGTTGCCCGGCGCGACGAGATCGGGCTTCAGCAGGTTGTCGATGTACGTCGGACCGCGCGAGCTGTAGGTGGTCACGGCGTCGTCGGAGCGGGGCACCGTGTAGAACGTGTTGAGCGCACCGACCGTGAGGGCGTCCGGCGCGTTGCCAGGCGAGGTGATGCCGCCGATCACCGTCTGGCCGCTGGCGTTCTGGCCCAGGTTGCCGGCCGCTGCCACCACCACGAGCCCCGCGTGCACCGCCTGCTCCACCGCCTGACAGAGCGGATCGCTCTGATACGACGCGGTGACCGGGCGGCCGATCGACAGGTTCAGGACGCGGATGTTGTACTTCTGGCGATAGGTGATGGCCCACTCGATGGCGGCGATGACCGAGCTGACGTTACCCGCGCCCTGGTTGTCGAGCACCTTGAGGTCGAGGAGCCTGGCGTCGGGCGCAATGCCGCTGTAAGGGCTGCTGAGCGCGGGATCGTTCACCTGGGCTCCGGCAATCAGGCCGGCGATGTGGGTGCCGTGACCGTACCCGTCGTCGTTTGCGTTGCCGGGCGTGCTGCCGTCACCGCTCAGCAGGCCGCCGAGCAGCGAGGTCGTCGTGTGCACCAGGCCTCCGACCACGCCGGTCACGGCGTCGAGCACGGTCGACAGGCTGAGCGGGTTCTGGGTGATGGTCGCCGTGATGGCACCGAGCCCGCCGGCGTCGGTGCCCGTGAAGTCCTTGCTGGCAATCACGCGGCCCTCGAGTGCCTTGACGTTCGCGATGCCCGAATCGATCACGGCGACGGTGATCCCCTTGCCCGTGTATGCCGTGCCGGCGCCCGGATAGGTGCCGTGCCAGACCTGGTCGGCGCCGACGGCCGCCGGTGTCACCTCGTACGAGGCGGCGCGCACCGGGGCATCTTCCGAGAGGCGATCTACGGCCGGGTCGGCCCGCAACGCCTGCAACTGCCGGGCGGTGACCTGCACGGCCGCGCCGGTCGCGAACTGCCGGACAACCGTGATGCCGTCGCGGGCCGCCAACGCGTCGATGGCCGACGTTCTGCCGTCGACGATGACGTGGAAGGTGCGGGCGCCGCCCGAGAGCGCGGCCTGCAGCCCGGGCGAGATCGGGGCGTCGGCGCGCCCTGCGGCCTGCGGCTGCGGGCCGAGGCCGACGAGCGCCACCGACAGCAGGACGGTGCCAAGCACCCTCAGAATTCCGGTCGATTCACCGGACGACTTCGTGATCATGACACTGCGCTCCATCGGGAAGCAGACGATGAACGGGCTCCCAGGCTCCAGCAACCTCCATGCCCGTTCATGAAGCACGGAGTTCGTTCAAGTCATTTACGCATCAGACGAACACGTTGGGCCGGATTTCTGCGGTGCGTCCGGGGTGGGGGTGTCCGGAGCGACTGCGGCGGGGCATCCCCCGTGGGCGTGCTGTTCCGCACACGTGCGCGGATGCGGCGCACCTTCGCACACGGACGACGCGAGGTGATCGGATCCGAAGACCGGGCGGAACGTGGAAGGCGGCGGCGGGCGACCAGGCCTCTACTGGGCGACCCAGACGCAGCGGCCGCCCCCGGTGTCGCCGGAGGCGGCACTCTCGGGGTGTGGCTCGACCGGGCCGGCGGCGGACCCGTCGAGCGCGGCCCGGACCTGGTGCAGCAGCGAGGTGCTCGTGAACGGCTTCTCGAGGAATTCGACCGACGCGTCGAGGATTCCCTGGCGCACGACGTGTTCGGGATACCCGGACATGTAGAGCACGTTGAGGTCGGGCCGCCGCGCGCGGAGCCGCGTCACCATCTCCGCGCCGTTCATCCCCGGCATCACGATGTCGGTCAGCACGAGGTGGATCGGGCCGTTCAGGCATTCGGCGAGCACGACCGCTTCGGCCGGCGTCGACGCCTCGAGCACGTGATAGCCGTAGCGCTTCAGCACCGCCGCCGCGAAGGCGCGGACGGAATCCTCGTCTTCGACGAGCAGGACGTTCTCGGAGCCGGAAGAGGCCGGCAGGGCGGCGGCCCGCTGCGTCACCTGGGCCGTCACGACGTCGAGCTCCGGGAAATGGATCTTGAACGTCGTCCCCATGCCCGGTTCGCTGTAGACCCAGATGTAACCGCCGAACTGCTTGACGATGCTGTACACCGTGGCGAGGCCGAGGCCCGTGCCCTTGCCCGGCTCCTTGGTCGTGAAGAACGGTTCGAAGAGGCGCGCCCTCGTCCGGGCGTCCATCCCGCAGCCGGTGTCGGCCACCGTGAGCTGCACGTACGGCCCGGCGATGACGGCCGGATGGTCGGCGACGTAGCTGTCGGCCAGGTCGATGCGCGAGGTGGCGATCGTGAGGCGGCCTCCCTCGGACATCGCGTCCCGCGCGTTCACCGCCAGGTTCATGAGCACCTGCTCCAGCTGGCCGGTGTCCGCGGTGATGACGCCCAGATCGCTGGCCAGGTGCAGCTGGATTGCGATGTCCTCGCCGATGAGCCGGCGGAGCATCTTCTCGATGTCGCGCACCGTGCCGTTGAGGTCGACCGGGCCGAGCTTGATCTGCTGCTTGCGCGAGAAGGCGAGCAGCTGGCGGGTGAGCGACGCGGCGCGCGTCGCGGCCTGATGGATGTCCTTGAGGTCCTTCCAGATCGGCTTGTCGGGCCCGATCTGGGCGAGCGTCATGTCGCTGTAGCCGAGGATGGCCGTCAGGATGTTGTTGAAGTCATGGGCGATGCCGCCGGTCAGCTGGCCGAGCGCTTCCATCTTCTGCGCCTGACGCAGCTGTTCCTCGAGGTTGAGGCGATCCGTCTGGTCGACGGCGGCGCCGGCGGCCCCCACCACCGTGCCGCGGGCGTCACGGACGGGCGCACACGACACGTCCAGGCGGCGGGTGCCCACGTCGATCAGCCCGGTGGTCGTCTCGCCATGGAGCGCGGTGCGTATTGCCCGGAGCAGCGCGGGGGCGTCCTGCCAGCGATCCTCCATCGGGCGGTCGGTGGCTTCGTCCGGGCCAATGTGGAGGCTGTCGAGGACGGCGCCTCCCCGGTACGTGAGGACGCCGCGCCGATCCACGGCCCAGACGGCCACCCGGGCGACCGCCTGCGCCGCCTGGAGGCGGGCGTCCGCGTACGCCAGCGCGGTTTTCAGCTCGCCGCGCCGCGCAATCAGGACGGTCACGAGGCTGCCGACCACGAGGAACAGGAGCGTGGACAGCGCGAGCGGCCAGGGAGCCGCCCCCTGGCGCACGCTGATCCAGAGCCCGACGAGCGCGCCGGCAGCGACCGACCCCAACCCGGGACCGCGTCCGCCGAACCAGCTGGCCACCGCCGAGGCAGCCATGAAGATCAGAAAACAGACCACTGGTGCCGTACCGCCGGCGCGGGTGAGCAGTATGGCGAGCGCGACGGCAATCACGGCACTGCCGTAGGACGGAATCGGATTCGTGGTGCGTGGCACGCGCAGCTCCTTCGCCGCATGAACGGCCGCGTGCGGAAACACGAACAGCCGTATCCAGTTCATCGGCCGTCATGGGGCTTTCTGCAGCGCCCACGAGACCAGGAGCGCCAGACGGGGCAGGCGCAATGGCGCCTTCGCGCAGATGTTCGTCTGTTGTTCGCCCTTCGATTTGCACAGAAACTCGAGCTCACTCAACTCGAGCGGTTCAGCTTGAGAACGGCTGAGCTAAGCTGTCGTCGATACCCCACACGTTGGATCTGTGCGTCCGGTGCCCCGGCCGGGCGGGCCTGCCCCCGCCGTTGGCCGAGCCGCCCCTGTCGGCAGAACGAGGTGGATCATGCAGGGGAATTCCGAGAGCCGGGCGGAGGCGCTGGCGCGCGTGGGCCGGTTCGGTGAGGCGCTGCGCGAACTGGGCCGTGCCAGCGGTCACGCCGAGCCGCTCGGCACGCAGGTCCTGCGGGCGGAACTGCTGGAGCATACGGGCGCCTACGACGAGGCGGTCGACCTGGCGCGGCGGATCGTCTGTGCCCGGCAGCTCGACAACGCGCGCGCCAGCCGTTGCGAGGTGGTCCTCGGCCACATCGCGATGACCGCCGGCCGGACCGGCGAGGCGCTCGATCGCTACCGGCGGGCGGTCTCACTGGCGACGCTGGCGGGCGACCTCGAGCAGTTGTGCTGGGCGCAGATCCGGCTGGTCTACGCGGAGCGGACCCGGGTGGACTTGCCGGGCGTCCGGGCGCTGCTGTCCGATCTCCGGGCGAACGCCTTCCGGCTGGGCAACCCGCACGTGAC
>DATLRO010000052.1:0-61471 GCA_035534615.1 Vicinamibacterales bacterium | reverse complement strand
ATTAGCGTGTCCGATGATGTAGATGTCGTTCCCGATGTCGATCGCGCCCCTGAGGGCCGAACGTCGGCTTTCTCGGGGGCATTCTGCCGAACCTGTGGCGGCACGATCCGAGGGCGACGGCGGAATGGCTTCTGTTCGGACCGCTGCCGGCTGCGGGCGAAGCGGGCGGCACGTCGAGAGCGGATCGAGGATGGGTTCCGAGCCGTGGAACGTGCGATAGACAGCTTGAAAACGGTGATTTTGCCTGAGCGGAGGGCTGAGAGATGAACGAGAGGATCTGGCTGACGGTTGCAGACGCGGCCGACTATTCAGGCGTGAGCCGGGACACGATTTACACCGCCTGCGAACGGGGCGAACTGCAACACGCGCGGATCGGCGGCCGACGAGCGATTCGGCTTCGGGCGGAATGGGTCGATGGCTGGCTGGAACGGCATGCGCGGAGGCCGATTCGCCTTGACCCGGCAGGGAGTCAGGCGTAAGGTCGCTATTGCCTATGGCAAGGTCGATATCCGCGCGTGAACTGAAGGAGCGGCGCGCCAAGCTCGGGCTGACGCAAGCGCAGCTAGCCCAACAGATGGGCGTGACGTGGAACACGGTCGCCCGGTGGGAGACGGATCAACGCCGTATCCCACCGATGGCGGCCATCCTGCTGGCCTACATTGAACGATCGACCCGGCCAAGAACCGGAAAGAAAGGGGCGAAACTGAATGGGCCTATACAAGCTCTGTGACCACCGGGGACGGGCTCGGGACCGGTGCGGCCATCCGTGGTGGGGCAGCTACCGCGGCGTGCGGGTGAGTCTGCCGAAGTGGACGAACCGGGCGATTGAGACGAAGCAGGAAGCCGATGGGGCGCTCGATGACCTGCGGCGGGCCGTCCGGGAACGCACGTTCAACCGGCGGGGCCTCGGGCAGACCGCGTCCGGCGAGCCGCTGACGTTTCAGGCGTTCTCGGAGACCTATGTCGAGCGCTACGTCAAGGCGAAGGGCCTGCGGACAGCCGGCACGATCGATTGGCGGCTGAAGCCGCTGCGGGCGCACTTCGGGGATCGGCTGCTGACCGACATCAAGACGGCCGACATCGAAGACTACATCGCGGACCTGAAAAAGCCGCGCACGGTGAATCGACAGGAGGATCGCCGGCTGGCACCGGCCTCGATCAACCGGCAGATCGCCCTTTTGCGGCATATGTTCAACTGGGCGGTCGGGCGGGAACATCTCGACCGGACACCGTTCCGGCGCGGGAGCGAACCGCTGATTCGGCTGGAGCGGGAGGACAACAAGCGGCGCTGCAGGCTCTCACCCGACGAAGAGACGCGATTGCTGGCCGCGGCGGCCGATTATCTCCGGCCGATGATTATCGCGGCGCTCGACACCGGCATGCGGAAAGGGGAAATGTTGGCGCTCCGATTCTGCGACATCGACCGGGATCGGCAGTTGATCGTGCTGCGGGGCGGCACCACGAAGAGCGGGAAGACGCGTCTGGTGCCGATTGGGACGGTCCGGTTGAAAAGCGTGCTCGACTTCCAGCGGATCGATGCAGACGGTGAAGACAAGCCAGAGACAGCGGTCGTCTTCAGCAACCCGGCCGGCGAGCCGATCCTTCACTTCCGCAAGGCTTGGCTGGCGACTCTCAAGGCGGCTGGAATCTCTGGGCTGCGCTGGCATGACCTCCGGCACGAATATGCGTCCCGGCTCGTCGAGCGTGGTGTTCCGCTCGCGCAGGTTCGAGACCTGCTCGGGCACGCCTCAATCATCACGACGGAACGCTACGACACCCAGACGCTCGAATCCCTCCAGAGCGCCGCGAGGAAGCTGGAAGATGGCAAGAGTTTCCAGATTTCTTCAAGTTCGGCCGGTCAGACCGCTCCCGCCGACAAGAAACCAGCCGAAGAATCAGAGCAGAACTCGCTGACAGATAAGGGGTTGCAGGTTGGTGGGCCGCCCGGGGATCGAACCCGGGACACCGTGATTAAAAGTCACGTGCTCTACCACTGAGCTAGCGGCCCGACAGGCGGGAAAGCCGTTCGATCTTACCGCGACGCCGCACGGATTGTCGTGGCCTTTGTCGGCGGTGCGGATCGCCGCACCCGCCATCGGCGTCGGCCCCCTCACGGCCTCCCTGCCGGTATCCGGTGCCGGTCGCCCCGCACGCAGGTGGCGGCGCGCACGGCGGCTGCTCGGTCACCCGGTCGTCTCCTCATTCAATAGCAGGGCTGGCTGTGCACTGTCGGCGTTCATCGACCGGATCGAGACGTGGCTCCGCGCCAGCGGGCCGAGCCTGTCGCCGGCGCAGCGCGTGATCGGTCGGATCTATGCGATCCGCCGGGCCGAGGAGCTGGCGGTGGCGCGGATGGAGCGGCTCGCGGCCGCCGGACACGTCCGCCGGGTGCCGGTCGCCGGGGCGCGGACGTCCGTCGCCCCGAATCTCGACGCGGTGCCCGGACAGCTCAGCGCGTGAGCGCCGGCCGCACCGCGGCTCACACCGGCGAGGACAGGGCTTCCCGAATCCGCCGGATGACGGCCAGCGGCAGGATCGGACCATCGGGCAGCGTCAGGATCTTCAGCGCGGGTTGCGCCCCGAGCAGCGCGGCGGCATCATCCGCCGTCCTGGCGTCGAGCAGGGCCGCATGCACGTTCTGGCCGGCCCTGAGCGCGGCCAGCGCGGCGCTCACGTTCGCAACCTCGATGACGCTGTAATCGTAGCGTCGCAGCAGCTGCATCAGCCGGGCCCGCCGGTCGCCGTCGTGGGAGACCAGCAGGATCGTGCCGAAGTCGAAGACGAGCGACCCGGTGATGGCGGCGTCGGGCACGCTCCGCGCATCGGCGCTGGGCAGGTAGATTTCGAAGGTCGTCCCCTGTCCCGGCCGGCTGTACACCTCGATGAAGCCGCCGCTCTGGCGCACCAGCCCGTAGGCGGTCGCCAGGCTCAGTCCGGTACTCTCGCCGGGCGGCCTGGTCGTGAAGAACGGCTCGAACAGCCGGCCGCGCACCTCGGGCGGCATGCCGACGCCGGTGTCGCTGACGGCCAGCTGCACGTAGCAGCCGGGCGTCACCTCCTCCCGATTGAGCGGGGGCGTCGCCAGATCCACGATCGCCGTCTCGAAGGTCACGTGACCGCCCTGCGGCAGCGCCTCGCAGGCGTTCGCTGCCAGGCTCCGCAGCATCTGTTCGAACCGTGCGGCATCGACCTCGGCCAGGCAGGGGCTCCGGCTCAGACCGGCGTCGACGAAGATCGCAGGATCGGCCGCCCGCGGCAGGCTGTCCACAGTGGCGAGCACGAGCGCGTTCACGTCGACGATGGCCGGCTGCAGCAGCTCCTGGCGGCTGAAGGCGACGAGCTGGGTCGTCAGCGTGTTCGCGCGGGCGGCGGCCCGCTGCATCTCCTGGACATCGCGGCGCAGGGGGCTGTGGTCGTCGATCTGCGCCGCCAGCACGTCGGCCCGCCCGACGATGATCGCCAGCAGGTTCTTGAAGTGGTGCACGAGGCCGACGACGAGCCGCTCGAGCGCGTCGAGCTTCTGCCAGCGCTGAATCTGGGCATTCACGCGGTAGCGCTCGGTCATGTCGACCAGGCAGCCGGCGATGCTCTGGAGCTGTCCGCCCGCGTTCCGGATCCCCATGAACCGTGCGTCGACCCGCACGGGCTCGCCCGGGCGGTGAATCACGAGAGACGGCCGCCACAGGGAGCTGCCCTGGGCGATACGCTCGCGCATCGCTGCGTAGGTGTCGGCGTCGAGCAGGCTCTGCAGGTCGGAGGAGGACTCCACGCCGTTCATGAGCGCCGCGAACCGCGCGTTCCAGGCGAGCAGCCGTCCCTCAGGCGTGGCGATGAAGTTGGCGACCAGATCGGTCTCGAAGAACGCGCGGAACCGGAACTCGCTGTCGGCCAGCGCCTGACGCGATCGCACGCGCCCCATGATGAGCTCGGCGGCGAGGACCGTCGTGACGCCGAACAGCACGACGTGCCAGATGCCGCCGGCGCTCGACGGCAGGAACCAGTACGCGCCCGCCATGCCGAGCCCGATCGCGAGCTGACTCGGGCCGCGCCGATGGTCGTACGCCGCCCAGCCGACGACGCCCCACAGCAGCAGAAACGGCGTGCTGCCGAGAAACGGCCAGCACGCGCGCGTGCAGGCCACCGCCAGCGCCACGAAGATCGGCACGAGGGCGAAGCGGACGGGGAGTCGCTGGAGGAAGCGCAGAGGCACACGTGGACCCGATGGTCAGCCCTACAGACGGCAGACGTACGATATATCCGAAATCGGCGGGCGGCGACGAAGTCTTAGCCTGTAGGACGGAGTGGAATATCTGTAGTCGTTGAGGGGCGTATACGGGACTATTTCCGGTGCGCCAGGGCGAAGGGCACGACCAGGCGGGTTCGCTCCCACGTCAGAATCAGCTGCCCGCCGTCGCGGCGCGGCCTGATGTGGATGGTGAGCTGATTGATGATCCGTCGCGTTCGCGTCGGCACGACCGGGACGCGGACGAGATCGCGTGACCGGTCGTAGTCGGTCCCCCACTGGCCGGACTGCCGGTTGATGATGAACAGCCAGCGCCGGCGGCCGGGGCGCGTCCAGAGGCTGTACCGGCCGGCGGGAACGGTGACGTCGCCGAAGCGCAGGGCGGCCGCCGTCTCGAGCACGGTCGCCTCGTCTGCACCGGTCCGCCAGATCCGTCCGTACGGCACGAGCCCGCCGAAGATGGTGCGGCCGCGCCGGTAGGGCCGGCCGTACTCGACCACGATCGGGGCGCCGTCGACGGTGGCATGGGCCGCGGCGCGCGGGCTGGCGCGCCGCGGCGTGCTGCCGGTCACGAAGGCGCACCCGGAGACGAGCAGCGCGACAATGGCCGGGACCGCGATCGCGGACGCGCGCCGCCGCCGATCGGAAGGTCCTGCGGCCGCATCCGGCCGCGCCGTCCGGCCCGGTGAGGAGCCCGATCCCTCGTCCGCCCGCGGTTTCACAGCTTCGTCACGCCCTTCGCACTTCGTGTGCCTCCCGGTTGCGGCGGGTGGTGGCGAGCGACGATAATCAGGGCCCATGGTCAAGGATGCGAACCGCATGGTTCTCGTGGTCGAGGACGACTACTCGGTCAGACGCCCGCTGGTGAAGTTCCTGGAACTGCACCAGTTCACGGTGGTCTCGGCCGAAACGGTCGACGAAGGGCAGGCGGCCGTCCGGGAACACGGCCCTCAGCTGGCGGCGGCCATCGTCGACCTGCGGCTCCGCCGCGGGTCGGGCCGCGACGTCGTCGCGCAGATGCCGGCGGCGGTGCCGGTGATCATCTTCTCGGGCGTTCCGTCCGAATCGGCCGAACTCGAGCGCATCCGGCCGCACACGCGGCTGCTGGAAAAGCCCTACTCCCTGGTTCAGCTCGTCCAGGCGCTCGAAGAGATGCTCAAGGACGTGGCGTAGCCCGAGCGCCCGCGCCCCGTCAGAGAATGTTCATCCCCAGCGCCGACAGCACGAGTTCGGTCGCGAGCATGGCGGTCGCATTCTGCATGTCGAGGATCGGATTCACCTCGACCATGTCGAGCGAGCTCAGCCGGCCGGAATCGGCAATCACTTCCATGATCATGTGCGCCTCGCGGTAGTCGAGGCCGCCTTTGACCGGCGTGCCGACGCCCGGCGCGATCGACGGATCGCAGACGTCCACGTCGAACGACACGTGCACGCCGGCCGTCCCCTTGCCGGCGATGGCGATGGCCTGCTCGGCGACCGACGCGATGCCCACGCGATCGATGTCCTTCATCGTGAAGACGTGGATCCCCGAGGCGAGCACCAGTTCCCTTTCGCGCACGTCCAGGTTGCGGACGCCGACGAGGACGGTGTGCTCGGGCCGCACCTTCGGCGACGTGCCGCCGATGCGCGACAGCTCGGCCGGCTCCGGACCGAGCAGCGCCGCCAGCGGCATGCCGTGCACGTTGCCGCTCGTTGTCGTGGCCGGCGTGTTCATGTCGCCGTGCGCGTCGACCCACAGCAGGCCGAGCGGCTTGCCCTGGCGGCGCGCCTGCTCGGAGGCGGCCGCCACCGAGCCGGCGGCGAGGCTGTGATCGCCGCCGAGGACGAGCGGCATCGCCCCCTCCTCGAAGGCGGCGAGGGCCACCTGGTAGAGCTTCAGGCAGACTTTCGCGATATCGCGCACGTACTTCTTGCGCTCGTCACGCGGCTGCTGTGTTTCGGGAATCGGGACCGGCAGGTCGCCCTTGTCGACCACCGTGTACCCGAGGGCGGTAAGCCGCTCGCCGAGGCCGGCAATCCGGAACGCGGACGGTCCCATGTCGACCCCCCGGCGGCCGCCGCCGAGGTCGAGAGGAACACCGATGATGTGGACGGGACGCATGACGGAACTCGTGCTCCGAGCCAGATTCGGTTGAAATTCGTTGAAAAACCGTGGAATGACCGCCGCTGACCCTGTATCACACTATCACACGCTCAGTGCTCAGTGCTCGGTGCTCGGGTGCTCCCGGGGGCTACGTGGGCCGGAAGGCGGCGGCGGCGCGCGCGGTCGCGCGGCCGTCGCTGACGCAATCGGGGATGCCGACGCCGCGGAAGCCGCTGCCGGTGAGATACAGGCCGGGCAGGCGGCCGAGCGCGCGCTCGATGGCGGCGAGCCGATCGAGGTGCCCGACCTCGTATTGCGCGTTGGCCTCCGGCCAGCGGTAGACGCGCACGAGCTCGGGCTCCCCGTCGATCGCCATCACACGCCGGAGGTCGGCCGTCGCCTGCGCGACCAGCGTCTCATCGTCCCGCTCGAGCGCGCGCGGATCGCGGGCGCCGCCGACGAACGCGCGCAGGAGCACGTGGCCGTCGGGCGCCCGTGACGGCCACTTGGACGACACCCACGTGCCGGCCAGAATGCTCAGCCCCTCGCGTCGCGGCACGACGAATCCGGTGCCCTGCAGCGGGCGCCGGATCGCGGCGGCCGGATAGCCGAGCGCGACGGTGGCGGTCGAGACGTACCGGATGGCGCGGCAGCGGTCGGCGAGATCGGCATCGAGCGGCGCCACCAGATCGGCCGCGGCGTAGGCGGGCACCGCGAGGACGACGCACGGCGCCTGCCAGCGCTCGCCCGACGCGGTCCGGACGCGATACGGCCCGCGGCCTTCGAGCGCGGCGACGGGGCAGTCGGCCCGCACGGTTCCGGCCGGCAGGGCGGCGACCAGGGCCGCGATCAGCTCGCCGAGGCCGCCGGGCAGCGAGCGGAACGCGCCGTCACTGGTGGCGGGCCGCGGTGCCCGGCGGAACGCGCGGATCAGGCTGCCGTGCCGCGCTTCCGCCTCGACCAGCCGGGGAAACAGCGCGCGCGCCGACAGCCGATCGACGTCACCGGCGTGAATGCCGGCCAGCAGGGGATCGGCCAGGTACTCGACCGCCTCGTGCCCGAAGTGGCGGTCGATGAACGATCCGATCGATTCATCCCCCGCCGGCGGACGATTCGGCCGGACGGCTTCAGCGGCCATCCTGAGCTTCGCCGGCCAGGAGAACAGGCGGCTCGCGGCGAGCGGTGCCAGCTTCGTGGGAATCCCCAGGACGGATCCTTCGGGCAGGGCGTGCAGCTGGCCGCCGCGCAGGATGTACGCGATGCGTGGAGGCCTGGTGGAGACGAGGCGGCCGCCGAGGCCGATCTCGCGGCACAGGTCGAGGGCGGCCGGCTTCTGCACGAGCAGGCTGTCGGGGCCGGCGTCGATGGTGAAGCCGCCGGTCTGCTCGGTCAGGACCACGCCGCCGGGCCGCGGGCGCCGCTCGAGCACGATCGCGCGCCGGCCGCGCCGGCTCAGCTCGAACGCGGCGGCCAGTCCGGCGATGCCGGCGCCGACGATGACGACGTCAACGGGTGAGGGTTCCATCGTGGCCGGCCGCGGGCGCCGCCGCGAGCGCGCGCTGGACGAGGTCCGCGAGCGCGTCGATGAAGCGCGGGAGGACGTTCAGGGATTCCGTGCGGCGCAGGGCCACGCCGCACCCGCGCGCGGTCGCCGCCGCCTGGACGTCGATGTCGAACAGGATCTCGGTGTGGTCGCAGACGAACCCGATCGGCGCCACGAGCACGCGCCGGGTGCCGTGCGCCGCCCGCTCGCGGATCACCACCGAGATGTCGGGGCCGACCCACGGCTCGGGCGTGCGGCCGGCGCTCTGCCAGGCGAGCTGGTAGCCGGAGACGCCCGCGCGCGCGGCCACGAGGCGCGCCGTCTCGGCGACTTCGCGCGCGTACGGATCGCCGTCCCGGACGACGCGCTCCGGCAGGCTGTGCGCGGTGAACAGGAGGGCCTCGCCCGCGTCCGGTCCGCCCGCCGGCAGCGCCGCCCGCAGGCGCTCGGCGAACGCCTCGATGAGCAGCGGGTGATCGTGAAAGGACTGCACGCAGTCGAAGTGGATGCCGGGCGGCAGCGCCGCGGTGGCCGCTTCCACGTACTTCTGCACGCTGAGCGTCGAGAACTGCGGTGCGAGCGGAATCCCGATGACCCGCTCGATGCCCGATCCGGCGAGCGGCCGCAGCACGTCGGCGATGAACGGGTGCCAGGTCCGCATGCCCAGCCACACCGGGATCGACGGACCGAGCCGCGCCTGCAGCGCCTCCGCCTGCTGGCGCGAAATGGCCGTCAGCGGCGAACGGCCCCCGATCGCCTCGTAGTTGTGCCGCATCTCCGCGATCAGCGGGTCCGACGGCGGCCGGCCCGCCCTGACGCGCGTGAGGTACTCCGTCATGTCGTCCAGCGACTCGGGCGTGCCGTGGGCCATCAGCAGCACCGCCACACGCGGCCCGGCCGCGGAGTCAGATCTGTTCGAGCGAGCGCTGGTGTACATAGCGGGCGAGCGTCTGCACGTGCTCGAGCGGGGTCATGGGCAGTATGCCATGGCCGAGGTTGAAGATGTGTCCCGGCCGGCCCGCCGCGCGCGCCAGCACATCGTCGGCGCCGGCGAGCAGGCGGTCGAGCGGGCCGAGCAGCAGCGTCGGATCGAGGTTGCCCTGGATGCCGCGGTCGAAGCCGATGCGTGCCCAGGCCTCGTCCAGCGGAATCCGCCAGTCGGCCCCGATGACGTCCCCCCCGGCGTCGCGCATGTCGGGCAGGAGGGCGGCCGTGCCGGTGCCGAAGTGAATCGTCGGCACGCCGCGGCCCTCCAGCGCCCCGAAGAGGCGGCGCGTGTGGGGCAGCACGAACTCCCGGTAATCGGCCGCGTTCAGCGCGCCGACCCAGGAGTCGAACACTTGAACCGCCTGCACCCCCGCCTCGACCTGGGCCACGAGGTAGTCGCCGATGAGGGTCGCCAGCGTCTCCGCAAACCGGTGCCAGGCGGCCGGCGCCCCGTACATCAGCGCCTTCGTGTGGGCGAAGCTGGTCGAGTGGCCACCCTCGATCGCGTAGGAGGCGAGCGTGAACGGCGCCCCCGCGAACCCGATGAGCGGCACCCGTCCGTCCAGCGCGGTCCGCACCTGGCGGATCGTCTGCAGGACGTGCGCGAGCGCCTCGCGCGGCTCGAAGGCGCGAACCCGGGCGAGATCGCCTTCGCTTCGGAGCGGATGCTCGATGGCCGGCCCCTCGCCCCGGACGAAATCGAAGGGGATGCCCATCGGCTCGAGCGGCAACAGCAGGTCCGAGAACAGGATGGCCGCGTCGACGTCGATGCGTCGGACCGGCTGCAGCGTGACCTCGGTGGCGAGATCCGGCGTACGGCAGAGCTCCAGCAGCGAGTACCGCTCGCGGAGCGCCCGGTACTCGGCCATGTACCGGCCGGCCTGGCGCATGAACCACACGGGCGTGGCATCGACCGGCTCGCGCCGGCAGGCGCGCAGGAAGCGATCGTTCATCGGAAGGCCACGGGCGATCAGGCCTCGGACTTGAGCAGCTTGCGGGCGAGATTCACCAGATCGTCCAGCCAGAGCGGCTTGAACCGGACGTCCGCTCCGAGCGACCGCAGCTCGGACGACACCTTGTCGTCCAGAAAGTAGTCGCCGGTGACGATGGCCACGGGGGTGTCGGCCTGGCCCGGCTTGGTGCGGAGCGTCCGGAGGAACTGGAGTCCGTCGGCCAGCGGCATCCGCAGGTCGAGAATGATGGCGTGCGGATGGGCCGTTTCGGCGGTTTTCAGGCCGGCCGCTGCGTTCAGGGCGGTCAGCACCCGATAACCTTCCATGGTGAGCATCCGCTGGAACGTCTCGGTCACCCCGGGATCGTCGTCCACGATGAGAATCGTCCGGGGCGAAGGCGGTTCGGGTCCGGTCACGCCGCTATTGTGGGTGTGGGCGGGGGTTTCGTCAAGCCTTCGAATTGAAAACTGTAGGCAAACCGGACAGAATCGGACTCTGATGCGAAAAGAAACCGATCATCGGCCCGATCGCGCCGTGCAGGGCGGGGAAATCGTGCTAGACTCCCGGATTTGATCGGCGGCGCCGTCTCTCTTTCCGTGGAGGGTGTGTGAGCCCAGTCCTGGTACGGCCGGTTCGCGAACAGCTCGAACACGACCGGGTCATCCGCCTGTTACAGACGCGGTACCGGCGCCGGTTCGACGTCGGCATCAACCCGGGTGCGGAGCAGAACGTCCCCGTGGGCACGGGGCCGTCGGCCCTGTACCCGGACCTCGTGATGAATTCGCCCGATCGGGGACACCGGCTGCAGGCCGTGGTCGAGGTGGAAAGCGGCGAATCGGTCAACCACCTCGAGGCGCTTTCGCAGTGGAAGTACTTCGGTGCGCTGCGGGCGGCGTTCTACCTGTACGTGCCGACCGGATCGGTCGATTCAGCCCGCCGCCTGCTGACCGAGTACGACATCCCGTTCACCGAGATCTGGAGCTATCACACGATCGGCGACCAGCTGCGCTTCACGCAGGTCGCCCGCGCCCGTCCCGAGGCCGGCCGGGCGGCGTCGGCCGCCAGAAGCGCGCGCGCCGCCAAGGCGCCGGCCGAGCCGGGCCGGCGACCGGCCGCTGCCCGGGCGGCGAAAGCGGCCCCGCGGCCGTCCGCGGCGCGCCCCGCCAAGAAGAAGCCGGCGGCCCGGAAGCCGGCCCGGGCCCAGAAGCGGAAGTAACCCGTGCCCTATATTCGATTCTCGCGCGACCGGCGCGGCTACGAGCATACGTACATCATGCACGCGGCCGCCCGGCGCGGGAAGAAACAGGCCCGCCTGCTCTACTGGTTCCGGACTCCGCCGAACGTGAAGGTCGGCCGGGCGCCGCTGGACGAAGAGGCCATCCGGGCGATCGAGGAGCACAACCCCGACCTCACGTTCGACTGGACGCGCATTCTCGAGGCCCGGCCGGCGCCGGCCCCTGTGGCCGAGCCGGCGCGCGGGGGCGCCCGCCGGCGGCGGGAACGCGAGCCGGCCCCCGCGGCGCGACCGGCCGGGGGCCGGACGGCCTCGCGGGGGGCACCGGCGCCGCCGGTCGCGAGACCGGTCGAGCCGCCGCCCGCGCCGCCCGCACTGGCCGAGCCGCCGGAGCCGGTGGTCGAGACGGTCGCGCCGCCGATCGCCCGCCTCGAGGTCCGCCAGCCTGTCGGCGAGCCGGTGTCGCCGCTGCCGGAATCGGCGCGACCCGTGCCGGCCGAGGAGCTGGTCGGAGCGGAAGGACTGGCCCGGCTGCGCACCCGTTACGCCGAGGTGCAGGCCCGGATTACCGAACGGAGCGGGGAGGCGGACCGGCTCGAGCAGCTGCGCCGCGAGGCCGAACGCCTGAATCCGGATGCCTGGGTCACGCTGGGGGAAGCGCGTCAGGGGCTGGAAGAGTTCGAGACGGTGTTCGAAGAGCTGCGGCGCGCCGTCGGTCGCCGGCGCCGCTCGCGCCGTGGCGGCGTCCGCCGGAGCCGTCGCCGGCGCGCGCTCGCCGAGGCACGGCGTGACGGGACCGCTGCCGGCGAAGGCGAGGCCGGTGCCGCCGAGGCGCGATCCGCCGCCGTCCACCCGGACGAGTCCGAGGCTGGCGCGGATCAGCGGCCGGACGAGGATGCCGGACCGGACACAGACGACCTCGACTGACCCCCGCCCTGCGGCCGGGTTTGCCCGGCCAACGCGCGCCGACCGCCGTCTAAACCACCGTCGGATTCAGCAGGATCCGCTCTGTTATACTGGAAGGCATGGCTTTGAAAACACGAGGTTTGTGGTCCGTCGCCATCATGCTGACCGGCATGACGGTGCTGGCGGGAGCCCAGGCGAAGCCTCCGGCGGCCCCCGCCGCGCCGGCCGCGCCGGCCGACGATCAGGCGCGCCCGAACTTCAGCGTCGCGGTGAACCTTGTCACGACCGACGTCATCGTTCGGAATGCCAAGGGAGAATTCCTTCCGGACCTGACGAAGAAGGATTTCACCGTGCTGGAAGACGGCGTCAGGCAGCACATCGCGTCGCTCGTGCTCGTGCACGGCGGCCGGACGTACAACCTCGTGACGCCGCAGGCGCCGCCGCAGCAGGAGGGCATCATCCTGCCGCCGGCCCGCCCGCCCCAGGACGTGGCCGGCCGGATCTTCGTCCTGTTCGTCGACGATCTGCACCTGGACTTCCAGAACACCGGACGGATCCGCGAGCTGTTCAAGAAGATCGAAAAGGATCTGATCCACCCGGGCGACATGTTCGCCATCGTCTCGACCGGGCCGTCGTCGCTCGCCGTGAACCTGACGTACGACCGCCAGACGCTGAACGACGCGATCAAGAAGATTCAGGGGGATGCGCTGTCGCCCTCCGACATCATCAACGGGCCCGAGAGCGGCCAGGGGCCGGACGAGGTCCGCTACCGCGCGCACGTCGCCTTCTCGACCGCCGAGGATCTGATCCACCAGCTGGCGAAGATCCAGAACCGGCGCAAGGCGATCATCTACGTGAGCGACGGCTACGATTTCAACCCGTTCGCCGGCGCGCGCTCCTCCAGCAGCAACTATTTCGACAACCGGTTCGGCGCCTCCCAGATGGACTCGCTCGACTCCCAGGCGATGCAGGGGCAGGTGTTCGCCGATTCCGACCTCGCCCGCGACCTGGTGGAGCTGACGCGCGCCGCCAACCGCGCGAACGCCACGTTCTACACGATCGATCCGCGCGGACTGGCCGGGTTCTCCGACATCGATCAGAACATCGACCCGACGGAATGGGACAACTATCTGCGCAAGTCCCAGGACAGCCTGCGGGTGCTGGCCGACCTGACCGGCGGCATCGCCGTGGTCAACCAGAACGACTTCGACAAGGCGCTGAAGGAGATCGACGCGGAGACGAGCGATTACTACGTGCTCGGCTACTATTCGAGCGACACGAATCCGCGGAAGCGCGAGCGGAACATCGATGTGAAGGTCGATCGGAAGGACGTCACCGTCTGGTCGCGCAAGACCTACTACCTGCCGCGACCGCCCGTGCCGGTGACCACGAAGGGCGGCATCCGCTGAAGCCGGGCCGCCCGGCTGGCCGGGCGGCGGAGGCGGAAGGCGGACCTACGAGGCGCGCGACAGCGGAACGATCGGACTGACCGCGGCCCGGCCGGGGACGAGCGTGTGATTCCGCCGGTGCCAGTGGCTCCCGCAACCCGAACCCTTCTCCTCGACGTACACCACCTCGCGGCTGGTCGGCACCTCCCGATAGCGGCCGATCACGCATCCACAGCCGAGCGTGGCAAACCCCAGCAACTTGAAGACGGCGCCCATCTCCTGACCTCCTGTTGCGTCCTGCTCCGTCCGCGGTGCAACCGGCGTGCCGAAATCTCCGGCCACTCTTCCTGATTCATCGGCTCGAACGAACCCGGGCTGGAGAGCGGCGGCGGAGCGAAAAACGCAGGTTCTTCAGCGGGCGGCGGGTCGGGCGCGAGACCTGTGCGATTCCGGTCCGTACGTGCGCGATCGCACGCAGACGTACCGCTCACCAGCATTTGAATTCGATCGACCGGGAAGTTGGATCGACGCGCCTGAACGGCGTCGTCCGGATCGGGGCGCGACCCCGGACCATGACAGGACAGCGGCCGGCATCGCGTTGCGCAGCCGCGGAAAATGTCGCAGCCGGACCGTTGAGCCGTCAGTGTTCGACGGCGTTCACAGTGGTCGACAGGGCGGCGGGACGAGAGGAAGGCGCTGCGCCCGGTCGGGCTGGGGACTGCGGCCGGTCATCGCTCCGACGGCGGCTGTTCGGAAGCGTCGCCGGCGCGGGATCGGCCCGCAACGGCCGCCGCGTGTTCGCGGGCCAGGGTCCGGAAGCGCTCGAGGTCGCGGCCCCGCTGGCCGGCCGCCCTGGTTCGCCCGCGCAGGACGCGGACCACGAACAGCAGGTGCACGCCGCCGATGACCGCGATCTCGATCGGCATCGGACCGGCGAGGGCGGCCGGCACGAGGTTCAGCAGCGTCGCACCGAGGAACAGACCGACGAACAACGGGTCCGAGCCGCCCGACGGGAAGATCCGCCCGAACGCCATCGCCGCGGTCTCCCACGGCAGGGTCGGCGCGTCCGGCCGCGCCTCCTCTTCGAACGCCACCTGCACGTACCGGCCGATCCGCTCGACGCCGGTGTGCAACGCATAGACCCCTTCGAACGTGGCGGCGAGCACGAGCAGCGGCACGAGCGAGACGACCGGCAGCATGCCGATGGCCGTCTCGGCGACCACCAGCGTCGCCCAGCCGACGATGCCGGCCCAGCACAACCAGACGCGCGCGGTGCCGCGCTCGCGGATCGTGGCGCGGAGCGCGGCGAATTCTTCGAGGCGGACAGGATCCATGTGGGCCCTCGTGAGCTGGCGCGACAGGAGTCATTCTTGCACAGGCACGGACCGGCTGGTGGACGTCGCGCCGGAGCGGGCCGGCCGAGGCGGCGGAGGAGGGGCGGGGAAGAGGCGAAATCGACGCGATTTTGGCCGGAAATCTCTTGCGATCTACTCGCTTCCTGCTAAAATGCCGATTACTTTGACGTGCAGGCGTACCTCGGTCCAGAGGGGAGCAGGAACCAGGTGAACCACCACCGGATGTTCAGGGCAGCCAGAATCCTTTTCGTGGCCCTGCTGACCGTCGGTCTCGGGACGGTCGAGGCGGCGCCGCGACACGTCGCGCCGAGAAAGGCGTCGACCGCCTATTCGCGGGCGCGCGCCCGCGACCGCCGGCTGCGGCTGGTCCGGGCCCGGGCCGAGGCGCGGGCCCGGGAGATGGCCGAAGCGGTCGTCCCGCGGTATCGCGTGGACGCCGACGGTCACGTGGTGCCGGACGTCCGGGCGGCGGCGGCGATCGTCTACGATCCGCTGACCGGCCACATCCTGTTCCAGGAAAATGCGAACGACGAGCGCTCGATCGCGAGCATCACGAAGGTGATGACGGCGCTCGTCTTCCTGTCGGATCATCCGGATCTGTCGCGGGAAGTGCGGATCGAGCCGAGCGACGTCTACCGGGCCTCGCTGACGTACCTGCGGGCGTACGACGTGCTCACGGTCGACGATCTGCTGCACCTGCTGCTGATTCCGTCCGACAACGCGGCGGCGCGCGCGCTGGCGCGGATCTCGCCCGAGGGGACGCGCGGCTTCATCGAGCGGATGAACGAGAAGGCGGCCGGGCTGGGTCTCAAGAACACGCACTACGCCGATCCGTCGGGGCTCGACGCGCGCAACGTGTCGTCCGCCTACGACATGGCGCGGCTCATCACCTATGCCTCGCGCAACAACCTGATCGCGTCGATCATGCGGCTGCCGGAGTACACGATCCGGACCAACCGCCGCGTCATCACGATCCACAGCACCGATCACCTGCTGGGACGCGCCGGCGTGGACGTGCGGGCCGCCAAGACCGGCTTCATTTCCAAGGCCGGCTTCTGCCTGGCCACGCTGCTGCGGCTGCCGCAGA
The DNA here is from genome assembly GCA_035534615.1 of Vicinamibacterales bacterium. Taxonomy (GTDB): domain Bacteria; phylum Acidobacteriota; class Vicinamibacteria; order Vicinamibacterales; family CAVVIG01; genus JAGWRA01. The sequence goes on along the minus strand of DATLRO010000052.1, from coordinate 45,692 downwards.
CCGGACGGGACGTCGCCGTCGTGGTGCTCGGCGCCCATTCGAACGCCGGGCGCTTCGTCGAGGCCCAGAACCTGTTCACGTGGCTCAACAGCCGGGCCGACGAACTGTTCGCCGCCGAGGGGACGCAGAGCCGGCCGCTGCCCAACAAATAGCTGCCGCCGTCCGGGCGCTCCGGCGCCCGGACGCCCTCAGCCTTCGTAGCCCCGCCTGACCGCTTCCGCGTCCAGCGGCAGCGTCGCGACCGCATCCACCACCGGCATGACCGGCCGCGCCGCGTTGCGGCCGTCGTACGCCTTGAGGTAGCGCTGGCACCGGTCGCAGCCGGCCAGGCGGTAGCGCCCGTCGCGGGTCGCGAACGAGGTGATCCGCGTCCGGTCGTCGTTGCCGCAGAACGGACAGGCGATCCCGTCGAACTTCCACGAGGCCGCGCAGCGGCCGCACAGCAGGCGGCGTTCGCCCGACTGGGTGATGACCGCCATCTCGGGATCCCACCCGCAGAGCGGACAGTACCCGCGCGTCCAGGCTCCGATATCCACGCGCGGCAGCACCGTCTCGACGCAGCGGGCGAGGAACGGACGGACGGCGAGCGCGAGTACCTGGTCCAGCATCGGCGGCTCGTCTGCCGGCGGAGGCTGGACGGCGGCGCCGGTGCGGCGATCGAGGCCGGCGGTGTACCACCGCCGGACGACCGCCTCCAGGACGTCGGCTTCGCGCGCGAGCGTCTGGATGCGCTCCGCGTCGGCCACCTCGAGCGCCTCGAAGCGGCGCAGGATGTCGGTGGTCTGGCGGACCATGAGGCGGAACTCCGTCCAGTCGATCGGGATGTCGTCGAAGCGGAGCAGCGGCCGGCCGGCGGCGAGCTGCTGCCGCAGCCGGTCGGCGTCGACCTCGATCCAGGGGAGGGAGACGCGCGCCTGCACGCGGCGCTGCAGCTCGGCGAGCGCGATGTGCATGTCGACCGCCGGCCCCAGCTCGGGCTGTGCGGTCTTCAGCGCGCGCAGCTCGACGATTTCCCTCGGTTCGGCGCGGAGCGGGTGGCGGCGTTCGGGTGGCACGCGAGGATTGTATCCGACGCGTGCGGGCGGCACGCAGGAATCGAGCCGGGTGAGCCGGGCCCGCCCGCGGCCGGCCGGCGCCGCTGTGCTACACTCACGTGCTCGCTCCGGCGACGCCTGCCAGCCTGCTCCGCGATGGCGAAACGTCCTCCCAGCCCGAAGCCGTCCCACGCCTCGGGACCGCCGCGCCACATCCTGATGATCTCGTCCGAGATGGCGCCGTTCGCCCGGACGGGCGGCCTCGGTGAAGTGCTCGGGTCGCTGCCGCCGGCGCTCGGACGGGCCGGGCTCGCCGTCACGGTGGCGCTGCCGCGCTACGGCTGGATCGAGGTCGGAGCGGAGATCGACCGCTTCGCGCTCGATGTCGGCGGCTACGTGCGCGACGTCCGGATTCTCGAGCACGCCATCGCACCGCGGGTGCGCGCGCTGTTCGTCGACTGCCCGGACCTGTACGCGCGCGACGGCGTGTACGGCCGGGGCGAGGAGGCCTACCCGGACAACCCGCGCCGCTTCGCGTGGCTGACCCGCGCGGCGCTGGAGCATTTCGCGCGGACGGCGCAGCGTCCGGCCGTCGTCCATGCGCACGACTGGCACGCCGGCCTGGCGCCCGTGTACCTGAAGACGCGGTACCGGCGGCATCCCGTGCTCGGCGGCGTCCCCACCGTGCTGACGATCCACAACCTCGCCTACCAGGGGGTGGCGCCGGCCGACTGGCTGCCGCGGCTCGATCTCGGCTCGGATCTCTTCACGGTCGACCGCCTGGAGTTCTGGGGACAGATCTCGTTCCTGAAGGGGGGCGTCGTCTTCAGCGACGTCATCACGACCGTGAGCCCCACCTATGCCCGCGAGATCCAGCAGCCGGAGTCGGGCGTCGGCTTCGACGGCATCCTGCGCCAGCGTGCCGGGGATCTCGTCGGCATCCTGAACGGCATCGACGTCGGCTGGTGGAATCCGGCCCGCGACCCGCACCTGCCGACCCCCTATTCGGCGGACGACCCCGGCCCCAAGATCGCGTCGAAACGCGAGGCGCTCAACGCGTTCGACCTGCCGGCCGACGAGCCGTACCTCTCGCGGCCGCTCGTCGGCATGATCACGCGCCTCGTCCCGCAGAAGGGGTTCGACCTGCTCGCGAGCGTGGGGGATCGGCTGGCGGCGATGGAGGCCACCTTCGTGCTGCTCGGCAGCGGCGACCGGTGGCTGGAGGAGGAGTGGCAGCGGCTCGCGGCGCGCCATCCCGACCGGGTGCGGGTCCGCATCGGCTTCGACGACCGGCTGGCCCACCTGATCGAGGGGGGGGCCGATCTCTTCCTGATGCCGTCGCGCTTCGAGCCCTGCGGACTCAATCAGCTCTACAGTCTGCGGTACGGCACCGTACCGGTGGTCCGGGCGACCGGAGGCCTGGCCGACACGGTGACGCCGTACGACCCGCGCACCGGCCAGGGGACGGGCTTCGTGTTCAGGGAGTACACTGGGGACGCGCTGCTGGCCGCCCTGGCGCAGGCGCTCGACCTCTTCCGCAACGCCCGCCGCTGGAGGCGCTTGCAGCGGCAGGGCATGGCCGAAGACCATTCCTGGGACGCCTCGGCCCGGCAGTACGTCCAAGTGTACGATAGGGTGATCCGGAAGACGTCCCGCCGGGGACGCCCGTCCGGGGCCGCAGAGGCCGGCCCGGGAGCCGGAAACGGTCGAGGCGACAGAGGCGACAGAAAGGACTCATGAGCGATGGCAACCGAGAAGGTGCAGGTGTTCAGTGACGGGGAGTTCGATCAGCAGGTGCTGAAGAATACGGCGCCGGTCCTCGTGGACTTCTGGGCGGAGTGGTGCGCACCCTGCAAGCGGCTGGGACCGACGGTCGACGCGCTCGCGGCCGACTACGAGGGACGGGTGGTCGTGGGCAAGCTCAACGTGGACGACAACCCGTCGACGCCCGGCAAGTACGGCATCCGGGGCATTCCCACGCTGCTCCTGTTCAAGGGCGGCCAGGTGGTCGAGTCGGTGGTCGGCCTCGTGCAGAAGGACGATCTCAAGAAGCTGATCGACCGGCACGTGTAGCGCGCGCCGCCCGTCATTCCGTCTTTGCGGCTTCCTTTTTCCGATCGAGCGACACATGAGTGCATCCCAGGACGTCCGGCAGGTCATCGTCATCGGTTCCGGTCCGGCCGGGTTGACTGCGGCGCTGTACACCGCGCGGGCCAACCTCGCGCCGCTGGTCGTCGAAGGCGTCGAGGCGGGCGGACAGCTGATGCTGACCACCGCGGTCGAGAACTTCCCCGGGTTCCGCGACGGCATCATGGGGCCGGATCTGATGGCGGAGATGCGGGCGCAGGCCGAGCGCTTCGGCACGGAGATCCTGCAGGGCGACGTCACGGCGGTCGACCTCCGCGAGCGCCCGTTCCGGATCACGGTCAGCGGCCGCGAGTACCGGACGCAGGCCCTCATCGTCGCCACCGGCGCCTCCGCGCGGCTGCTCGGACTGCCGTCGGAGCGCGCGCTGATGGGCCGCGGGGTGTCGACCTGCGCGACCTGTGATGGCTACTTCTTCCGCGACCAGGACATCGGGGTCATCGGCGGCGGTGATTCGGCGATGGAGGAAGCGACCTTCCTCACGCGCTTCGCCAGCAAGGTCCACGTGATCCACCGGCGCGGCGAGCTGCGCGCGTCGAAGATCATGCAGGAGAAGGCGCTGGCCAACCCGAAGATCGTCTGGACCTGGAACAGCGAGATCGAGGAGATCAAGGATCCGGCGAAGGGGCAGGTGAGCGCCGTGGTCGTCCGGGACCGCGAGACCGGCCGGCGCACCGAAATCCCGCTGTCAGGCGTCTTCGTCGCGATCGGCCATCAGCCGAACACGAGCCTGTTCACCGGACAGATCGACCTGGACGCCGCCGGCTACATCCGGACGCACGACGGGAGCCGGACGACCGTGCCGGGGGTGTTCGCCTGCGGTGACGTGCAGGATCACGTCTACCGGCAGGCCGTGACCGCGGCCGGATCCGGCTGCATGGCCGCGATCGACGCCGAGCGGTACCTCGAGGACCTGGCGCACGCCGCGCACGCCGGCGCCGGCGGCATCGCGGCAAAGCCGTGAGCGCCTCGGCTAGTCAATCCATCCCCCGCCGACCACCAGATCGCCGTCGTAGAACACGACCGCCTGCCCGGGCGTGACCGCCATCTGCGGCTCGTCGAAGACGAGCTGCGCGCGTCCCGGGCCGGCTGCCGTCACCGTGCCGGGCGCCGGCGGGTGCCGGTGGCGGATCTGCGCGGACACCCGCCGCGCGCCGACCGGCTCCGGCTCGATCCAGTTCACGCCCGACGCCGTCAGCTTCGTCCGCTCCAGCGCCGCCCGGGGGCCGACGACCACCTCGCCGTCCGCCGCGCGCACCTGCAGGACGTAGAGCGGCGCCGGCGCCGACAGTCCCAGTCCCTTGCGCTGGCCGACCGTGAAGCGGTGCACACCGTCGTGGCGGCCGAGCACCCGGCCGTCCTGATCGACGAGGCGTCCCTCGCGGCGGACCGACGGCTCGCGGCGCGCGACGAACGACGCGTAGTCGTGGTCGGGCACGAAACAGATCTCCTGGCTGTCGGGCTTGTCGGCCACGGGCAGCCGGTGATTGCGCGCATAGGTCCGGACGGCCGGCTTGTCCAGGCCGCCGACCGGAAAGGCGGCGCCGGCCAGCTGTGCCTGATCCAGCGAGAAGAGGAAGTACGACTGATCGCGTGCGGCGTCGGCGCCACGCCGGAGGTGGAACCGTCCCGTGCCGGGATCGTGGTCGACGCGGGCGTAGTGTCCGGTTGCGACCCGGTCGGCGCCCAGGCCGCGCGCCCGCTCGAGCAGCGTCGCGAACTTCAGATCGCTGTTGCAGCGGGCGCAGGGGAGCGGCGTGCGGCCGGCGGCGTATTCGCGGACGAAGTTCGAGACCACGTGCTCGTCGAACTGCCGCTCGAAATTGACCACGTAATGAGGAATGCCGATCGCGGCGGCGACGCGCCGCGCGTCGTGCAGGTCCTCGAGGCTGCAGCAGGTGCCGAAGCCGGCCTGGCCTTCCTGCTGGTCGTAGAGCTGCATCGACAGCCCGACCACCTCGTGCCCCTCGTCTGCGAGGAGCGCCGCGGCCACCGAAGAATCGACCCCGCCGGACATGGCGACCACGATACGCATGGGACGCTGCCTCAGGGAATGAGACTCACTGCCCACTCATTCCTCATTCCTCATTCCTAATTCCTCGTTCCTAATTCCTCGTTCCCAGTTCCCCGTCAACGCCCGCAGCTTGTCGACCAGCCGCGGCAGCAGATCGAGCACGTGGTCGACCTCGGCCTCCGTGTTGCCGCTGCCGAGGCTGAAGCGGATCGAGTTCTGCGTGCGGTGGGCGGAGAGGCCCATGGCGCGCAGCACGTGCGACGGCTCGAGCGCGCCGGACGAACAGGCCGAGCCGGTCGAGACGGCCACGCCTTCGAGATCGAGCGCGATCAGCAGCGATTCGGCTTCGACGCGATCGAAGCTGACGTTGGTCGTGTTCGGCACCCGCGGGGCGCGCACGCCGTTGACGGCGGTGCCGGCGATGCGTGCCAGGATGCCTGCCTCGAGCCGGTCGCGCAGGGCGCCGATCCGGGCGGCGTCGGCCGCCTGCGCCGCGGCCGCGTGCGCGGCGGCGACCCCCATCGCCGCGAGGCCCGGCACGTTCTCCGTGCCGGCGCGCCGGTTCCGTTCGTGCCGGCCGCCGGTCATCTGGGGCACGAGCCGGAGGCCGCGTCTGATCCAGAGCGCGCCGGTCCCCTTGGGGCCGTAGAACTTGTGCGCCGAGATCGACAGGAGATCGACGCCGAGCGCCCGCACGTCCATCGGAATCTTGCCGGCCGACTGCACGGCATCGGTATGGAAGATCGCGCCGCGCTCGTGCGCGAGGGCGGCCAGCTCGGCAATCGGCTGCACGGTGCCGATCTCGTTGTTCGCGTGCATCACCGAGACGAGCGCGGTGTCGTCCGCGAGCGCCCCGCGCAGCGCGTCGGGCGCCACGAGGCCGCCGGCGTCGACCGGCAGCAGGGTCGTGCGCCAGCCGCGCCGGGCCATCGCCTTCAGCGTGTTCAGCACCGCCTCGTGCTCGATGGCACTCGCGATCAGGTGCCGGCGGCCGGCCGCCTCGCGTGCCTCGGCGGCGCCGCGGATCGCGAGATTGTCGGCCTCCGTGCCGCCGCTCGTGAACACGACATCCGATGCCTCGGCCGCGAGCAGGGCGGCGACCGCCGATCGCGCCTCGTCCATCGCCGCCTTGGCCTGCTGGCCGAAGGCGTGCACGCTCGAGGCGTTGCCGAACAGGTCGCGGGTCGCGCGCGCCAGCGCGTCGGCCACCTCTTCGGCGACGGGGGTCGTGGCGTTGTGGTCGAAGTAGATGCGCATGCGGCAGACCGGATCGAGCCGTTAGTGCTCATGCCCTAATGGCGATCCGCCATTGTAACATTGTCGCTAACATGCGGCAACAAAAGGACTAGACATGGTGGGATCGGTCACTTATACTGGCAGAGTTTTAGGTTCCAACCAGTCAGTTTCGCTCCTCCGGGCGCCCAGCGACCGCTCGCGTCGGGAGAAGGCGGAGGGTGAGCATGTGGAAACGCGATGAAGCGGTCAGGCCAGCCGGTGGTACGACGTCAACGCCTCCAGTGGGGGCGGGTGGGATGGCGGGGGCGCGCCTCGACATGGACGCCAGGACCCAGATCGAGAGGGACATGGTGAATATCGGCAAGTCGGTCGTCATCAAAGGCGAGTTGAACGGCAGCGAAGACCTGACCATCGAAGGACACGTGGAAGGGAAGATCGAGCTGCGCGAACACGTCCTGACCATCGGGCCCAACGGGCGCATCAAGGCCCAGGTGTTCGCCAAGGCGGTGATCGTGCTGGGCGAGGTCACGGGCAACGTGACGGCGACCGAAAAAGTCGACATCCGGGACAACGGCTCGGTGGACGGCGACATCGTCGCGCCGCGGGTGGCGATTGCCGAAGGCGCGCACTTCCGCGGCACGGTCGACATGCAGCGGAAGGGACAGGGGGCGCCGGCCGTGGCGCGGCCGGCCGGTCAGCCGGAGGTCAAGGGCGACGTCAAGGCGGCCGCCGTCCCGGCCCCGCCGCCCCCGCAGGCACAAGGCGGACCCCGCGTCGGAGCATAGCGATGCCGGAGCGGCTGGCGCCGCGGCGCCGGCCGCACCGGATCACGGTGATGTGAGGAGACGACTTGGCCGGCAGCGGTACCTCCCGTTCGATTTCCGATCTGTTCTCGCGACTGGGACCCCGGCGCGCGGCCGCCGGAGAGCCCGAGGCGGTGGTCGCTCCGGGCGTCGAACCGGATCCGATCTTTCCGACCAAGGCCCTGCGCAAGTTTCTGTCCTGCCTGACGGCCCGTGAGTCTCCGGTCCTGCTCGACCTGGGACCGGTGGTCGGGTCCAACGTGAGTTTCTTCGGTGAACAGCTCGGGTGCAAGATTCTCGTCGAGGATCTGTACGCCGATCTCGAGCGCCACATCCGGCGCGGTGCGCTCGACGCCCTGCCGGCGTTCTTCGCGGCGCGCTTTCCGCAGGCCGACGGCGCGGTGGACGGCATCCTCTGCTGGGATCTGCTCGACTATCTCGACCGGCCGACCGCGCAGGCGCTCGCCGAACAGCTGACACGGCTGCTGCGACCGGACGGCGCGCTGCTCGGCTTCTTCGGCACGATGCAACCCCGCGACACCCACTACACCAAGTACATCGTCGTGGACGAGGGCCACCTGCGACACCGTCCGTACTCCGCGGCGCGCGGCCGGCAGGGGATTCTGCTGAATCGCGAGATCATCCGGATGTTCGAGGGGCTGCTGGTCTCGGATTCGTTCCTGCTGAAGACGAACCTGCGGGAAATCCTGTTCAGGAAGCCGGGATCGCCGGCTCCCGACGCCCCGTCCTCAGGCGCCTGAGCGCCGCTGCGGCGCGGCCGGGGTCGCTGCCGCGGATCCACCTGCGCCGGTCCGGCGGCCGGTGCCTTCCTCCGACGCGGGGGCCATGGCCCGAGCCGTCATTGCGCTGCTCACCGACTTCGGGCTCCGGGACCACTACGTCGGGACGATGAAGGGGGTGGCCCTGGCGATCTGCCCCGAGGCGACCTTCATCGACATCACCCACGACATCCCGCCGCAGGACGTGCTGGCCGGCGCGCTCGAGCTGGCGGCCTGCTTCCGGTACTTCCCGGCCGGCACCATCTTCCTCGTGGTCGTCGATCCCGGCGTCGGCTCGAGCCGGCGCGGCCTGGCGGCCGAGGCCGGAGAGCACCGCTTCATCGCCCCCGACAACGGCGTGCTGACGGCGGTCTTCCGGGACACGCCGCCGAAGCGCGTGGTCGAGCTGTCGGAGCGGCGCTACGCGCGCGCCACGGTCAGCCGGACGTTCGAGGGGCGCGACCGCTTCGCGCCGGCGGCCGGCTGGCTCGCCCGGGGCGTCGACCTGGCGGCGTTGGGACGGGCGGCGGGCGACTGGCGGCCGCTCGACATCCCGCAGCCGGTGGCCGGCGACCGGGAGCTGGCCGGCGAGGTGCTGCGCGTCGATCACTTCGGCAACCTGGTCACGAACATCGACCGCGGGACCTTCGATCGGTTCGCCCGCCACGGCGCCATCCAGATCCGGGCCGGCCAGCACGCGATCGAGCACCTGGTGACGACCTACGGTGACGTGGCGCCCGGGGCGATCTGCGCCCTGTTCGGCAGCACGGAGCAGCTCGAGATTGCGGCCAACGCGGCCAGCGCGGCCCTGGTGCTCGGACTGGGGCGCGGCGCGCCGGTGCGGGTCGCGCGCGGCTGAGGCGGGCCCCGTTCGACTTCCACGAAACCCCTGTGCTAGCATTTTCCGCTCCGCGGACGCGGCGGCCGCGAGCCGGCCGCCGGTTCCACATCCCGTCAACCTGCCGTCATTTTTCATGTCCTGACCATGATCGACCTTGACCTGACCGACGAACAGCGGCTGCTCGAGCGCTCGATTCGCGAATGGGGCGCCCGGGAAATCGCACCGCGGATTCACGACCTCGATCGAGAGCACCGGTTCGATCGAAACACCCTGCCGCAGATGGCCGAACTCGGACTGCTCGGCATCTCCGTGCCGACCCAGTACGGCGGCGCCGGAATGGACTACGTCAGCCTCGGCCTCGCCTGCGAGGAGCTCGAGTACCTCGACACGTCGCTGCGCGTGATCATGTCGGTGCACGCCGGCCTCAACTGCCTCTCGCTGCTCACGTGGGGCAGCGAGGATCAGAAGCAGCGGTACCTGGTGCCGCAGGCCCAGGGGACGCAGATTGCCACCTACGGGCTGACCGAGCCGGGGGCCGGCAGCGACGTCCGCGGGATCCAGTCGGTGGCGGTGAAGAAGGGGGACCGCTACCTGCTGAGCGGCGAGAAGATGTGGATTTCGCTCGCCGACGTCGCCGACAACTTCCTGGTCTTCGCCTGGTCGGACCTCGAGAAGAAGAAGCAGCGCGACACGTCCGGCCTGTCGGCGTTCATCGTCGAGCGGCGCTTCAAGGGGTTTTCGAGCGGGACCCTGAAGGAGAAGTGGGGAATCCTCGCCGGCAACACCGGTTACTTCAAGATGGACGAGGTGGAGGTGCCGGCCGAGAACCTGGTGGGGCGCCCGGGCGAGGGGTTCAAGGTCGCCATGTTCGCGCTCGACCAGGGACGCTACACCGTGGCGGCCGGCGCCACCGGCCTCATCCGGGCGTGCCGCGACGCCAGCGCCAGGTACGCGATGGAGCGGAAGACGTTCGGCGTCGAGATCGCGCAGCACCAGCTGGTCAAGGAGATGATCGCCCAGATGGAGTCGGACTATCAGGCGGCCCGGCTGCTCTGGATGCGGGCCGGCTGGCTGAAGAACCGCGGCGAGCGGAACACCCGCGAGACCGGGCTGGCCAAGTGGTTCGCCACGGTCGCCTCGGAGCGCGCGGCGGGCGACGCCGTGCAGGTCCACGGCGCCAACGGGTATTCGGACGAGTACCCGGTCGGCCGGTTCTACCGGAACTGCAAGGGGGCGGTCATCTACGAGGGGACGCGCGAGATCCACAAGCTGATGCAGGCCGACTACGTGCTCGGGTACCGGAACGACCGGCCGACGCGCTGCACGCTGCCGCCTGTGGAGGGAAGTAGCCGATGACCCCCATCGACTCGACCGATCTGTCTCTCGAATTCCTCCGCGTCGTGGAGCGGGCGGCCATCGCCTGCGCCCACACGATGGGGCAGGGCGATCGCCACAACTCCGATCGCGTGGCGGTCGAGGCGATGCGGCAGGTGCTCGACACCGTCCGGATCGACGGCACGATCGTCATCGGCGAGGGCGAGCGCGACGAGGCGCCGATGCTCTACATCGGCGAGCGGGTCGGCCTGCCGCACGCGGCCGGCGGCGGCGCGCCGGCCTCCGGCCTGCCGAAGATCGACATCGCCGTCGATCCGCTGGAGGGGACCAACCTCTGCGCCACCGGCTCCAACAACGCCATCGCGGTGCTCGCCGCCGCCGGCCGCGGCGGGCTGCTGCACGCGCCGGACGTCTACATGGAGAAGCTGGTGGTCGGGCCGAGCTCCAAGGGGAAGGTCGACCTGGACGCGCCGGTGGCCGACAACCTGAAGGCGATCGCGGCGAGCCTCGATCGCCGCATCGAGGACCTGGTCGTGGTCGTGCTCGAACGGCCGCGCCACGAGCAGCTGATCGCCGACATCCGGGCGACCGGCGCGCGCATCCGGCTGATCGGCGACGGCGACCTGTCGGCCGGCATCTCGGCGGCCGTGGTGGGCAGCGGCGTGCACGCCGTGATGGGGACCGGCGGGGCGCCCGAAGGCGTGCTCACGGCGGCGGCGATGCGCTGCCTGCACGGGGAGATCTACGCCCGCCTCGTCGTGACCAAGCCCGAGCACGAAGCCCGATGCCGCGCGATGGGTATCACGGATATCGGGCGGGTCTACACCTCGGCCGACCTCGCGCCGGGCGACTCGATCATCTTCGCCGCGACCGGCGTGACCGACGGCGTCCTGATGCGGGGCGTCCGGTTCTTCGGCGACGGCACCCGGACGAGCTCCGTCCTCATGCAGACGACCCCCAACCTGATCCGGTTCGTCGACAGCATCCACGTGCGCGACGACGAGGCGAAGATCCGATTCTGAGCGGCCGGAGGCGGGCCGGTCCTGCGGGATAATGCGATCGTGCTGATTCGCCACGTCGATCCCGCGCATCCCGACGCCGGTCTGCTGGCGCAGATCGCCGCCATCATCGAACGGGGCGGCGTCGTCGCCGGCCCGACCGACACGCTGTACGGACTCATCGCCGACCCGACGAATGCGAACGCCGTGCTGCGCCTGTACGATCTCAAGGGCCGGCCGGGCGATCGGGCGATCCCGCTCATCGCCAGCGACCGCGCGCAGATCGAGACGACGCTCGGGCCGCTGCCGGCCCGCGCCCGGATCCTGGCGGATCGCTGGTGGCCGGGGCCGCTGTCGCTGCTCATCGACGCCGGCCCGTGGGTCGTGCCGGCGGTGCACGGCGGGACGGGACGCGTGGCGGTGCGCGTGCCGGCGCACGAGGTGGCCCGCGCGCTCTGCCGCGGGGTCGGGCGGCCCCTGACCGCGACCAGCGCCAACCGGAGCGGCGCGCCGGCGGCGACGACCGCGGCGGAGGTGCAGGCGCAGCTCGACGAAGGGCTGTCGGCCATCCTGGATGCCGGCCCGGCGCCGGGCGGCCCGCCGTCGACGATCGTGGACGTGACCGGCCCGCGGCCGGTGCTGATTCGTGCCGGGACCATCCCGTGGGAGCACGTGCTAAGATGCCTCGAAGAGGCCGACGCGTCCTGATCGCCCGGCGGTCGAGGGTCACCGACGCGTCCTTGCGGTCCGCCGGACGTGCCACGCAGACAGCTCCATGAACCAGCCGAAATGACGGCGCGCGCTGCCACGCGGCCCGAGCGGGCGGCGTTGGTCGGGCTGGCGACCGGCCGGGGCGGTCGCGCCGCGGCGGAACGCTCGGTCGCCGAACTGGCCGGCCTGGCGCGCGCCGCCGGTGCGACGGTGGTCCTGTCGATGCTGCAGGAGCGCCGGGCCCCGGATCCGGCCACCTTCCTCGGCCGGGGCAAGGTCGAGCTGCTGGCGCGCGCCTGCGACGAGGCCGAGGCCGACGTCGTCATCGTCGACCATGAACTGTCGCCGGCCCAGCTCCGGCACCTGGAAGCGGCGGTCGGCCGCCGGGTGGTCGATCGCACCCAGCTCATCCTCGATATCTTCGCCCGGCGGGCCCGGACGCGCGAAGGCAAAGGACAGGTCGAGCTGGCCCAGCTCCGCTACCTCCTGCCCCGTCTGGCCGGGTCGGGTGTGATGCTGTCGCGGCTCGGCGGCGGGATCGGCACCCGGGGCCCGGGCGAAACGAAGCTCGAGACCGATCGCCGGCGGATCCGCCAGCGTATTCACGCGATCGCGGCGGAGCTGGATCAGATCCGGCGGCGGCGCGGGCAACTGCGTGAGCGGCGGCGCAAGGCGTCGGTGCCGACCGTCGCCCTGGTCGGCTACACCAACGCCGGGAAGACGACGCTCTTCAACGCGCTGACCGGCGAGGCGGCGCAGGCGTCCGACGCCCTGTTCGTGACCCTCGACCCGCTGGTGCGCAAGGTCCGGCTGCCGGACCGGCGCGCGCTGCTGGTCTCGGACACGGTCGGCTTCATCGAGCGGCTGCCCCACACGCTCGTCGCGGCGTTCCGCGCGACGCTCGAAGAAGTGGCGGCCGCCGATCTGATCGTGCACGTGGTCGACGCGGCCGGCCCGGAGCGCGACCGGCGGATGGCGGCCGTCCGGTCGGTGCTCGAGGAGGTGGGGGCGGCGGAGGTGCCGGTCGTGGTGGCGTTCAACAAGTGCGACACCCTGTCGGCGGACGAGCGCCGGCGCCTGGAGGGGGCCGAGCCGGGGGCGCTGTGCCTGTCGGCGCTGACCGGCGAAGGGCTGGACCGGCTGCTGGAGGTCGTCTCGGCGCGGCTGGCGCTCGATACGAGGCGGGTCGTGGTCGAGCTCGACCCGGCCGATGAGGAGGATCGGGAACGGATGGCCTGGCTGTACCGGAGTGCGCGCGTCGTGACGCAGGAAGACCATGAGGGTCGGGTGACGATCGAGGCAGACGTGCCGCGGCGGCTGCTGGGGCGCCTCGCGCCGGCGGCGGGGGGCGGCCATGCGTAGCCGTAGCCCGCGGAGGCGACGGCTCGCGCTGGCCGGGGCGATGGCGGCCCTGCTCGTCGTCTCGGCATGTGCGCCGAAGGAAGTGCGGCTGCCGGCGCCGGGACCGGCGCACTTCCCGGACTATCTCTATCCGTCCGTGCCGCCGGCCCTGTCGGCGCCGGCGGCGGTCGCATACCACGATCGCGGCTGGCAGCTGCTGCAGGCCGGCGATCTGACCCGCGCCGGGCGGGAGTTCAGCGCGGCGTTGCGCGAGTCGGCGTCGTTCTATCCGGCGCAGGTCGGCCTGGGTGATGTCGCGCTCGCGCAGCGGGACGCGACCGGCGCGCTGGGCTGGTTCGCGCGCGCGCTCGCGCAGAATCCGCGCTACGTGCCGGCGCTGGTCGGCCGCGCGCAGGCGCAGGTCGCCCTGAAGCAGGACGAAGCGGCGCTGCAGAGCCTGCAGGAGGCGCTGGCGATCGACCCGTCGCTCGGCGACGTGCGCCGCCAGGTGGCGGTGCTGCAGTTCCACGCGCAGCGGGACGCAATTGACGCGGCGCGGAAGGCGGCGGCGGCCGGCCGCCTCGCCGAGGCGGAGCAGGCGTACGCGGACGCGATCCGGCTGTCACCCGACAGCGCCTTTCTGTATCGCGAGCTGGCGGAGGTCGAGCGCCGGGCCGGCCGGCCGGCCGCGGCCCTGCAGGACCTCCGGAAGGCGGTGGCGCTCGCTCCGTCCGACGGTCGAGCCTACGGGGAGCTGGGTGCGCTGCTCGACCAGCAGGGGGATCTCGACGGCGCGGCGCAGGCCTACCGGCAGGCGTACGCGATCGCGCCGGACGCGGCGCTGCAGCGGCGCCTGCAGGATGTCGAGAACCGGCTCGCGCTCGCGAAGCTGCCGGACGCCTACCGGCAGATCGCCGGGTCGCCGCAGATCACCCGCGCGGAGCTGGCGGCGCTCATCGGCGTCCGCCTGGACGCGCTGGTGCGGTCGATGCCGGCGTCGGGCGCCGTGCTCGTCACCGACGCATCCGGATCGTGGGCGTCCCGCTGGATCCTGGAGGTGATTCGCGCCGGGATCATGGAGCCGTATCCGAACCACACGTTCCAGCCGCACGCGCTGGTGTCCCGGGGGGACCTGGCGGCGGTGCTGAGCCGCATGCTGACCGTGCTGGCCGCCCGCGACCCGGCGCTTGGCCGCGCGTGGCGCGGGCAGCACCTGGTGATTCGCGACGTGCCGCGGCAGCATCTCATGTATCCGGCCGTCTCGCTGGTGATCGCCGCCGGCGTGCTGCCGCTGCTGCCGGATGGCACGTTCCAGCTGCGCCGCGCCGTGAGCGGCGCCGATGCGATCGCGGCCATCGACCGCGTGTCGGCGCTGGCGGGCGCGCAGGGGGCACGCGGCGGCGCGGATCGCGGCGCCGCCGAGGGAGGCCGGGCGGCGCGCAGGTCGGCCGGGCACGGGCGATGACGATCCTCACCCTGGCGAACCAGCTGACGCTGCTGCGGATGCTGCTGATCCCGGGCTTCGCGATCCTGGTCGCCTACCATCAGCTCGGCTGGGCGCTGGTGGTCTTCCTCATCGCCGGCGTCACCGACGGCCTCGACGGCCTGATCGCCCGCCGCTCGGGCAAGAAGACGAGCCTGGGCGCCTGGCTCGACCCGATGGCCGACAAGCTGCTCCTCGTCACGACCTTCATCGTGCTGACGCTGCCCGGGCTCGGGCTCGTGAACCGCCTTCCCGTCTGGCTGACGATCCTGATCATCAGCCGGGACGTGGTCATCGTGCTGACCGTGGCGATCGTGAACCTGGCGGTCGGCCGCCGGACGTTCCGGCCGTCCATCTACGGGAAGCTGGCGACCGCCACCTACATCGTCACGAGCGTGGTCGTGATGCTGTTCAACTTCCTGCGCCAGACGTCGCCGCTCGTGACGGTGTGCATCTACGCCTCCCTGGCCGTGACGCTGATCTCCGGCATTCACTACATCACCCATGCCGCGCGCATCATCAACGAGACGCACGCCGATGTCTAGCCTGCGGGCGGCCGCCGTGCTGCTGCTCGGGCTGGCGACGGCCGCCGCCGCGCCGCCGGCCCCGCAGTATTACCGGACGCCGCTCACGCCGGCCCAGATGAAGGGCAAGCAGGCGGTGGTGCGGACGACCGACGGCACGTTCGTGATCGAGCTGCTGCCCGGGCTCGCGCCCAACCATGTCGGCTATTTCATCAAGCTGGCGGAGGACGGGACGTACGACGGCACGATCTTCCATCGCGTCGTCCGCGACGGCATCATCGAGGGGGGCGATCCGCTGACGAGGGATCCGGCCAACGAGGCGCGGTATGGCACCGGCGGACTCAACGTCCTCGAGGCGGAGTTCAGCGACGCGAAGCAGCTCCGAGGCACCGTCTCGGCGGTCACGATTCCCGGCAGGCCGGACAGCGGCGGGTCGCAGTTCTTCATCTGCGTGACCGATCAGCCCGGGCTGACCGAGCGGTATTCCGTCTTCGGCCGGGTGGTCGACGGCCTGGATGTCGTGCAGAAGATCTCCGAGGCGCCGGCCGACGCCAAGGGCCGCCCGCTCGCGCGGATCGCCATCACGTCGGTGACGATCCGGGACACGCCGCCGCCGCCCCCCGACCCCTTCGCGACGATGGCGCCGTCGGAGATGGCGCAGTACCGCGCCGTGCTGGAGACGAGCCTGGGCCCGATCACGCTCGGCTTCCTGCCCGACAAGGCGCCGGAGACGGTCCGCAACTTCCTGCGGCTGGCGTCGCGCGGCGTGTACAACGGCATGAGCTTCCATCGCGTGGTGAAGGGGTTCGTGATCCAGACCGGCGCCCTGAGCAGCCGGACGACGCCGCTGTCGGTCGAGCAGCAGGCGCTGGTCCACACCCTGCCGCCGGAGTTCAACGACACGCCACAGGCGCCCGGGACGGTGTCGATGGCCCACGGCGACGATCCCGCGAGCGCGACAACGTCGTTCTTCATCTGCACGGGGAACGACGTCTCGCTCGACGGCAAGTACACGGCGTTCGCCCGCGTGCTCGACGGCATGCCGGTGGTCAGGGCGATCGAGGCGACGCCGGTCCACGGCGAGACGCCGGTGACGCGCATTGCCCTGACGGCCGTCCGGGTGGAGCGGAGCCACCCCTGAGCCGGCAGAATCGCATCGTGGGACGGATCGCCCCCTTCGCGGTCGGCCTGGTGTGCGGCGCGCTGGCGGCCTCCTGCGCGTTCGGCCCGCCGGCGCTCGTGCCGGGCGCGCCGGTGCAGTTCGTGCGGTCGATCGTCTTCTACGGGCACCCGGTCAAGCTGCACCTGGTCCGCCCATGCCGGATTGCCCCCGATCATCCGCTCTTGCTGTTCGCGACCGGCGACGGCGGCTGGCGCGGCAAGGATCTCGCGACGTTCCAGCAGCTCGCGCAGTGGAACTATCCGCTGGCCGGGTTCAGTTCGCCCGACTACCTGCGGCGGCTCGGCGATCGGTCGGACACGACGACCCCCGAACGGCTGGCGCGGGACTACGGGCGCTTCATCAAGGTCGCCAAGGAGGCGATGGGCCTGCCGCCCGGCACGCCGACCGTGCTGGTGGGGGTGTCGCGCGGCGCGGGCCTGTCGGTCGTGGCGGCCGGCCAGACGCCGCTGCAGCCGTCGCTCGCCGGCGTGCTGGCGGTCGCGCTGACAAAGGAAGAGGAGTACGTGCGCCACTTTCCGTTCCGGCTGGGCCGTCACGCGGCCGGGGACCGGGCGGACCGGATGGTGATGGTGCAGACGTACGCGTACCTGCCGCGGCTGCGGGCCGTGCCGATCGTGGTCATTCAGTCGACCCACGACAACTACCTCCCGGCGGCCAGGGCCCGCGTGCTGTTCGGATCGGACACCGCGCTCCGGCGCTTTCACGCGATCGCGGCGCGCGACCACAGCTTCGACGGCGCGCGCGACACGCTGTACGCCGAGATGCAATCGTCGCTCGCCTGGATCTGCCGCCCGCACGCGGCAGCCGGGGCGGCGGCGGGCAGGGAGACCCCATGACACGCTCCGTGATGCTGGCCCTGATGCTGACGCTCGTCGGCCTGCGGCCGGCCGTGGCGGCGAAGGTGACGGAGGAGAAGCTCGACTTCCCGCTGCGCGGGAAGCAGATGGACCTGACGCTCTACGTGCCCGCGGCCGCGCCGAAGGGGACGATCATCATGGGGAGCGGCGACGTCGGCTGGGTCGGGCTGGCGGTCGACCTCTCGAAGTACCTCGCGCCGGAGGGCTACGTGGTCGTCGGGGTCAACGTGCGGCAGTACCTCTCGGCCTTCACGACCTCCAGCGGGCACCTGACGCCCGAGCAGGCGCAGGAGGACTTCTCCGCGATGGCCGGGTTCCTGAAGGCGCGCGGCCTGCTGCCCCGGCCGGTCGTCGTCGCGGGCGTGTCGGAGGGGGCGGCCCTCGCCGTCCTGGTCGCGGCGCAGCCGAAGAACCACACGTGGATCGACGGCGTGATGACGATGGGGCTGCCGGCCTCGGCCGAGATCGCGTGGCGCTGGTCGGACTTCACGACCTGGATCACCAAGAAGAACGCGAAGGAGCCGTCGTTCGAGGCGAAGGACTACATCGCCGGCGTGTCGCCGCTGCCGCTCTGGATGATTCAGTCGACCAAGGACGAGTACGTGCCGAAGGCCGATTACGAGATGCTGGACGCGGCGGCGCGCGAGCCGAAGCGGCTGATCCTGATCGACGCCAGCAACCACCGCTTCACCGACAGGATCGCCGAGCTGCGCGAGCAGGTGCAGGCGGGCCTGAGCTGGATTCGGGCGCAGCACCCGACACCCTGAGGGGAACGACTAGCGCCGGCGGACCGCGGTCACCACGCCGACAAGGTATTCGAGCAGGATCGGATCGCCCGGCTCGAGATGGCGCGCGACCGCCTCTTCGCCGACCCGTGCGACCTGCACCTGGCCGCCCGGATCCTCCGGGTCGGAGAAGTAGACGTCCAGCGAGATCTGGCCGTGGATGCTCACCGGCTGGATGCGGCGGAGGATGGCCTCCCGCGAACCCTTCAGCATGTGGCTATGATACCTGTGTTGCCCGCCGGCGCGCGCTGACTACCGCACGGCCCGGCACAGAATCCGGGCGAACGGGTAGAAGAACGGCCGCGTGTCCTCGATCTCCGCGAACAGGCGCTCGCGGTAGGCGTCCAGGAACTGCGCGTACAGCCCGGCCGGCATCCGTCCTTCGTAGGCGGTCAGCAGCGTTCCTTTGACCCATTCCACCACATCGTCGCGCGACGGCAGCACGTGCGGGTAGATCTGCAGCCGGACGTGCTGCTCGCGGTAGCCGAGGCGGTGCAGCACGACGGCGTAGCCCTCGGGCGACAGCACCGGATCGCCGCGCGTCCAGCCGCCGAGCGCCGAGCGGAACGGCTCGGTCGCGGCGACGACGCTGGCGACCTGCCGGATCGCGTGATGGCCGGCCGGCACCTGGAAGGCGAGCTGGCCGCCGTCGGCGACCGCCTGCGTCAGCCGGGCCAGGAGCGCCGGGTGGTCGGGGACCCATTGCAGCGCGGCGTTCGAAAATACCAGGTCGGCGCGGATGCCGCCCGGCAGCTCGCTGATGTCCTGCTGAACGAAGGTGAGCCCCGGCTCCTGAATGTCGCGCGCCCGCGCCAGCATCCGCCCCGAGCGGTCGAGGCCGACCGTCGCGGCGGCGCGCAGCGTCCGGTGCAGGTCGCGGGTGAGCTCGCCGGTGCCGCAGCCGAGGTCGAGGATCCGCAGGTCGGCCTGCGGACGGACGAGGGCGAGGAGATCGTCGAACGGCTGCCGGCGCTCGGCGCGGAACCGTTCGTACTGGGTCGGATTCCAGGTATCCACAGGTCACATCACCGCAGGCCGCCCGCCCGGCCGATCGGGCCGCGGGCGGCATCACCGACGCCCTATTGTATGCGTCGGGCCGGCCCCGGCGCCGGTCAGTCGTCCCAGGGAAGCCGCGCCGTCCCGGGCCCGTCCGCCCCCGCCTCAGGTTCGACCAGATTGTGCACGCTCACGCCGAGCAGCCGGACCGGGCGGCGGCCGCAGTCGGTCCGGCCGACGAGCTGCAGCGCCCGGCTGACGAGTTCGGCCTCGGCGCGCGTCGGGATCGGGGTCGTGTGGCTGCGCGTCACCGTCGTGAAGTCGGCGTACCGCACCTTGATCGTCACGGAGCGGGCCAGCAGCCGCCGCCGCTCGAGCCAGGCGGCGACGCGCGCGGCCATGCCGGCGATCTCGTCCTGGATGGCGGCCAGCGACGTCACATCCTCCGGGTACGTGTTCTCGTGGCCGGCCGATTTCGACGGCCGGTCGGGGACGACCGGACGGTTGTCGATGCCGGTCGCGAGCTGGCGCAGCCAGTCGACGAGGCTGCCGACCGTCCGGCGCAGCACGTCAGGGTCGGCCGTCCGGATGTCGACGAGCCGGGCGATGCCGCACGCGCGGAGCTTGCCGGCCGTCACCGGGCCGACGCCCCAGAGGGCGTCGACCGGCAGCTGCTGCAGGAAGGCCTCGATCCGGTCGGGCGCGATGACGGTCAGGCCGTCGGGCTTCTTCCAGCCGGAGGCGATCTTGGCCAGGAACTTGTTGGGGGCCACGCCGGCCGAGGCGGTGAGGCCGGTCGTGTCGCGGACCGCCGCCTTCAGGCGCCTGGCCACGGTCATGCCGAACGGCTCGCCCCAGGCATTCTCCGTGACGTCGAGGTAGGCCTCGTCCAGCGAGAGCGGTTCGACGAGCGGCGTGACGGCGCGGAACAGGCCGAAGACGGCGGCGGAGACGGCCCGGTACTTCGTGAAGTCCGGCCGGACGATCACGAGCGCCGGACACAGTCGGACGGCGCGGGCCATCGACATCGCCGAGTGGACGCCGAAGGCGCGCGCCTCGTAGCTGGCGGCCGCGACGACGCCGCGCTGGTCGGGGCGGCCGCCGACCGCCACCGGCCGTCCCCGGAGGGCCGGGTCGTCGCGCTGTTCGACCGAGGCGTAGAACGCGTCCATGTCCACGTGCAGGATTCGACGCGTGTGCGGCGGCACCGGTGAAGTGTACTATGGAGGAACGATGGGACCACAGTTCGTCTACACGATGAAGGGGCTCGGGAAGATCCACGAGCCCGACAAGCAGGTGCTCCGCGACATCTGGCTGTCGTTTCTGCCGGGCGCGAAGATCGGCGTGCTCGGGCTGAACGGCGCCGGCAAGAGCTCGCTGCTGAAGATCATGGCGGGCGTCGACCGGGACTTCAACGGCGAAGCGTTTCCGGCCGACGGCCTCACGGTCGGCTGGCTCCCGCAGGAGCCGCAGCTCGATCCGTCGAAGACCGTGCTCGGCAACGTCGAGGAAGGGGTGGCGGAGGTCCGGGCGCTGCTCGATGCCTACGACGCGGTCAACGCCCGACTGGGCGAGGAGCTGTCGCCGGACGGGATGGAGGCCGCGCTGGCCGAGCAGGCGCGCATCCAGGATCGGATCGAGGCGACCAGCGCCTGGGATCTCGAGGCGCGCCTCGAGCTCGCGATGGACGCGCTCCGGCTCCCTCCGCCCGACGCCGAGGTCACGACGCTGTCGGGCGGCGAGCGGCGGCGCGTCGCGCTCTGCCGGCTGCTGCTGCGATCGCCCGGCCTGCTGCTGCTGGACGAGCCGACGAATCATCTGGACGCCGAATCGGTGGCCTGGCTCGAGCGCTTCCTCCGGGACTACGCCGGCACGGTCGTGGCGGTGACGCACGACCGGTACTTCCTCGACAACGTGGCCGGCTGGATTCTCGAGCTGGACCGCGGTGCGGGCATCCCGTGGGAGGGCAACTATTCGTCGTGGCTCGAGCAGAAGCAGACGCGGCTCGAGCTCGAAGAGAAGCAGGAGTCCCGGCGCCGGCGGACGCTGGCCCACGAGCTCGAGTGGATTCGCATGTCGCCCCGCGCCCGGCAGGCCAAGGGGAAGGCCCGCCTGACGGCGTACGAGACGCTGCTGGCCCAGGAGACGGCGCAGCAGATCGATGCGGTCGAGATCTACATCGCCCCGGGGCCGCGGCTCGGCGACCTCGTGGTCGAGGCGCGTGGCCTGACCAAGGGCTACGGCGACAACCTGCTGATCGACGGCCTCGACTTCACGCTGCCGCGCGGCGGCATCGTCGGCGTGATCGGCCCCAACGGGGCCGGCAAGACGACGCTGTTCCGCCTGATCACCGGGCTGGAACAGCCGGATGCGGGCACGCTGCGGCTCGGCGACACGGTGCAGACCGGCTACGTCGACCAGAGCCGCGACGCGCTCGAGCCGGACCGGACCGTCTGGGAAGTGATCTCCGGCGGGGCGGACGAGCTGACGGTCGGCAAACGGACCGTGTCGTCGCGCGCCTACGTGTCCTGGTTCAACTTCAAGGGGCCGGCCCAGCAGCGGAAGGTCGGGACGCTGTCGGGCGGCGAGCGTAACCGCGTGCACCTGGCCAGGCTGCTGAGGAAGGGGAGCAACCTGCTGCTCCTGGACGAGCCGACCAACGACCTGGACATCGACACGCTGCGCTCGCTCGAGGAGGCGCTGCTGAACTTCGCCGGCTGCGCGGTGGTGATCAGCCACGACCGGTGGTTCCTCGACCGGATCGCGACGCACATGCTGGCGTTCGAAGGCGACAGCCGCGTCGTGTGGTTCGAAGGGAACTACCAGGACTACGAAGCCGACCGCCGGCGCCGCCTGGGGGCGGCCGCCGACCAGCCGCACCGGATCAAGTACCGGAAGCTCACGAGGTAGACACTGGCGGAATTGAAGAATTTAGGAATTGAAGAATTGAAGAATTGAAGAACTAAGACATTTAGGGGGGGGAATTGAAGAAGAATCTGAGAGTTCGGCGAACTTGAGAAAAGAGAGAGACCGACCGGCGTCAGGTCCTTCCGCCATTCTTCAATCCTAATTCTTCAATTCTTCAATTCCGAAGCTGTAGCCGCGGGCGCGGAGCGCGAGACTCCGCGTCAGCCGCCGATCCCCATCTTCATCCGGAAGTACTCGATCGTCCTGACGAGACCTTCTTCGAGCGACACCTTCGGCTCCCAGCCGAGCAGCGTCCGCGCGCGGGTGATGTCGGGCTGGCGCACCTTCGGGTCGTCGGTCGGCAGCGGCCGATACACGAGGCGGCTCTTCGACCCGGTCATCTGCAGGATCGTCCGGGCGATCTCGGCGATCGTCATCTCCCGCGGATTGCCGATGTTTACCGGGTCGTTCACGTCCGACTGCATCAGCCGCCCGATCCCGTCGACGAGGTCGCTGATGTAGGTGAAGCTGCGCGTCTGGCTGCCGTCGCCGAAGATCGTGATGTCCTCGCCGCGCAGCGCCTGCGAGATGAACGTCGGCACCGCCCGGCCGTCGTTGACGCGCATCCGCGGGCCGTAGGTGTTGAAGATCCGGACGATCTTGGTGTCCAGGCCGTGGTACCGGTGGTAGGCGACGGTCATCGCCTCGGCGAAGCGCTTGGCTTCGTCGTAGACGCCCCGCGGCCCGATCGGGTTGACGTTGCCCCAGTACGTCTCCTTCTGGGGATGCTCGAGCGGATCGCCGTAGACCTCCGAGGTCGACGCCAGGACGAAGCGCGCCCCCTTGGCCTTGGCCAGGCCCAGCGCCTTGTGGGTGCCGAGCGCGCCGACCTTCAGCGTGGGGATCGGCAGCTCGAGATAGTCGATCGGGCTGGCCGGGCTGGCCCAGTGCAGCACGAAGTCGACGGGGCCGTCGATGGAGATGTAGTTGGTGACGTCGTGCTTGATGAACAGGAAGTCGCGGTTGACCAGGTGCGCGATGTTGGCGACGTCGCCGGTCAGCAGGTTGTCGATGCCGATGACCGAGAAGTCGCGGTCGAGCAGGTACTCGCAGAGGTGCGAGCCGATGAAGCCCGCGGCCCCGGTGACGACGACACGTGGTGTCATGGACGGTTCAACCCCAGACGGCCTTGCGGGAAACGCGCGAGGCGGCGGCCGGCCGGGCGCGGCCGGGTCGCGTCAGTACGCATGCTTGTGGAAGAAACCCCGGACGAAGGTCAGCCACATGATCTTGAAGTCGAGCCGCACCGACCAGTTCTCGATGTAATACAGGTCGTACTCGATGCGCTTCTCGATCGGCGTGTTGCCCCGCCAGCCGTTCACCTGCGCCCAGCCGGTCAGGCCCGCCTTCACCTTGTGCCGCAGCATGTACTGCGGGAAGCGGTGCCGGAACTGCTCGACGAAGTGCGGGCGCTCGGGGCGCGGGCCGACGATCGACATGTCGCCGACGAAGACGTTCCAGAGCTGGGGAATCTCGTCGAGGTTCGACTTGCGGAGGAACCGGCCGAGCGGCGTCACGCGCGGATCGTTCTCGCGCGCCCACACCGGGCCGGTCTCGCGCTCCGCATCGTCGTACATCGACCGGAACTTCAGAATCGTGAAGGACTTGCCGTCGAGGCCCATCCGCTCCTGGCGGTAGAAGACCGGGCCCCGCGACGTCAGCCGGACGAGCGCCGCGACGGCGAGCGCCGGCAGGCTCAGTCCGATCAGGCCGGCCGCCGACAGGGCGATGTCGATCATCCGCTTGACGACGCTGTTGAAGCCCTGCAGCGGCACGTCGTTGACGTTGATGACCGGGATTCCGTCGAGGTCCTCCAGCCGCGCGCGCAGCGCGATCACCTGGAGCAGGTCGGGCACCACCTTGACGTCGATGCACTGCCGCGACGTGCTCTCGAGCAGCGCGATCATGCGCAGGTGTTCCTCGGGGGGCAGCGCGACGTACAGGTGGTCGATCCCCTCGCGCTCGGCAATCTCGCCCGCCTCGCTGAGCGTGCCGAGCAGCGGCAGCCCGCGATAGCCGAGATGATCGCCGCCGGCCCGGTCGTCCACGAAGCCGACGATCTGATAGCCCAGCTCCCGGTGCACGAGGATCTTGTCGGCCACGATGCGGCCCAGCTCGCCGGCCCCGGCGATCAGCACCCGTTTCAGGCCGGCCCCGGCGCGCCACCGGCGCTCCAGCGTCTCCCGCACCAGCTCGCGCGAGGCGTAGGCCAGCGCGACGTTCAGCACGAGGAACAGGCCCCAGACGACCTGCGACACCTCGTACACCCCCCGATCCTTCAGGGCGTCCGGCACGTAGTAGGCCTGGACGTACAGCGTCGCGACCACGCCGAAGACGACCGAGAGGACGGTGCCGACGAACACGTTGAAGAAATCGTCGACCCGCGAGCGCCCGCGGCGCAGCCGGTAGAGGCCCTGGAAGTGAAAGGCGACCGGCACCAGGATCGCGATGAACGGCAGGATGTTGACGTACTGCCGGAACGGCGGGATCCCCTTGGTCACCGGAATCAGCCCGGTCTGGAACCGCAGGACGTACGCCACGACGAACGCCGCCATGCCGAACAGCGCGTCGGTGATGACGTGGAACGCGACGAGCAGGCGGTTGTACCGCTTTACCACCGGGCCGCTCCTGCCGGCGCCGCCGCCGTCTCCGCGATCGCGGCCCGGATCTCGGCCGCGAACCGCTCGCGGCTGAACCGCTCCGCGTGCCGGCGGATCGCCGCCGGATCGAACGTCGCCTGCCGGGCGCGCGCCAGCGCGTCGGCGAAAGCGGCCGGCGTCGACGCCTCGACCAGCAGGCCGGTCATGCCGTCGACGACCGTTTCGAGGGCGCCGCCGCGTCCCAGCGCGACCACCGGACGCCCGCACGCCTGCGCTTCGAGCGGCACGATGCCGAAATCCTCCTCGCCCGGCAGCAGCACGGCCGCGGCGCGCTGGTACAGCACCCGAATCTCCTCGTCCGTCAGGCCGCCCAGAAACTTCACCTCGGGCCCGGCCAGGCGCTCGAGGCGCGCCCGCTCGGGGCCCTGGCCCACGATCCGCAGCGGTATCCCCGCCAGGCGGCAGGCGTCGATCGCCAGATCCACGCGCTTATAGGGAACCAGGGCCGACACCACCAGGCAGTAGTCGTCCGGCGCCACCTGAACCGGCTGATAGAACACCGTATCGACGGGGGGATAGACGACCTCTGCCTCGCGATTATAGTATCGGCGGATCCTCCGCGCAACATATTGGGAGATCGCGACATAGCGGTCAGGCCGGCCGGCCGTCGCCCGGTCCCACCGCGCCAGCCCGCCCATCACCACCCGCAGGGCCGCGCTCGGCAGCCGGCCGACCCGGTCGGGGCCGAAGTAGGCGTCGAACTGATCCCAGGCGTAGCGCATCGGCGTCAGGCAGTAACAGAAGTGGTGGGCGCCGGGCGCCTTCACCGCCGACTTCGCCACGCAGTGGCTCGTGCTGATGACCAGGTCGAAGCCCGACAGGTCGAAGCGCTCGACCGCCGCCGGGAAGAGCGGCAGGTACGACCGGTAGTGCCGGGCCGCCCCGGGCAGGCGCTGCACGAACGAGACGTGGATCCGGTGGCGCTCGATGGTCGCCGACACCGAGCCGGGCAGGTGGAGGAGGGTGAAGATCTCGGCGGCGGGATAGAGCTCGCACAGGACCTCGAGCACCTTCTCGCCGCCGCGCATGCCGGTCAGCCAGTCGTGGACGAGGGCGACGCGCGGCGTGGGGCCGCCCGGGTCAGGACCGTGCGATGTCGCCATAGATGTCGTGGATCCGGCGCACGGACTGCTCCCAGGAGAACGACCGGGCGCGCGCGAGCCCGCGGGCCGTCAGGGTGGCCCGCAGCGTCTGGTCTTCGACCGCCCGCTGGATGCCTTCGGCAATCGCCTCCGGATCGTAGGGATCGACCAGGAGGGCGGCGTCGCCGGCGACCTCGGCGAGCGACGAGATGTTCGACGTCACGACCGGCGTCCCGCTCGCCATCGCCTCGACGGGCGGCAGGCCGAAGCCCTCGTACAGCGACGGGAAGACGAAGACCGAGGCGAGCCGGTACAGCACGGCCAGTGTGTCCTGCGGCTGGAAGCCGAGAAAGCGGATCTGCTTGTGCAGCTTGTAGCGCAGCACCTTGCGCCGCAGCCCCGCGTAGCGGGAGACGTCGTCGCCGATCACGATCAGCGTCAGCCGGTCGAGGCCCCTGGCGTGCACGAGGGCGAAGGCGTCGATCAGCCGGTCGATGTTCTTGTGCGGCTTGACGGTGCCGGCGTAGAGCACGAACGGGTCGTGCAGCTGGTAGCGCTCGCGCACCCGGTGCATCTGTTCCGCGGTCGGTTCGAGCCAGAAGCGATCGTCAATCGCGTTGTAGATCACCGTGATCTTCCCGGCCGGCACGCCCAGCAGCCGCACGATGTCGCGCTTGGAGGTCTCCGAGACGGTCAGAATCCGGTCGGCCCGGCGGCTGGCCGCCAGCAGCTGCGCGCGGGCGTAGTAGTAGGCGAACCGCCCGGGCAGGTACTGCGGAAACATCAGGTGGATGCAGTCGTGAATCGTCACGACCGAGCGGCACGGCACCAGCGGCGGCAGCACGTAGTGCGGCTCGTGGAACAGCGTCGCGCGGTGGCGGTGCAGCGCGAGCGGGATCCGGATCTGCTCGGCGACTGAATAGTTGGCCGCCCGCTCGGGCACGATCTCGAAGTTCGACCCGAGCGTGCGCGCCCCCTCGCAGTCCTGCGGCCGGCAGAACAGCACGTACTGCGTGTCGTGGTCGATCCGGGCGAGCTGCTTCAGCAGGTTCCGGATGTACGTGCCGATGCCGAAGTCGTGCAGCTTCCGGGCGTCGATGGCGATGCGCGGGGGAGTGGACTTCACGTCGCTCCGATCATAGCGAAGTACGGGCGCCGGAGCATGCACGGACCGCGCGGGCGGTCCCGCCGGCCGCGTCAGGGGGCGTCGGCGTCCCGATCGGACGGCGCCGGCAGCCGGCCCCGCAGGCGCAGGTAGAGCCGGAGCCAGGGGGCCCAGCGCGGCCGGTGCTTTTCGTAGAAGAGGATCTGGCTGCGCCGGTAGGCGCGTTCGGTCGCGGCCGGGGCGGCGGCCACCGAGCGGCCGCGCAGGTGCGTGATCCAGGCGTCCGGCGTGAACCGCACCCGCCGGCCGGCGGCGCGGATCGCCGCGCAGAAGTCCACGTCCTCGGCGTAGATGAAGTACCGCTCGTCCAGCAGGCCGACCTGCTCGGCATCCGCCCGCCGGACGAGCAGGCAGGCGCCGCTCACCCAGTCCGGATACCGCACCCGTCCGGTCAGCCGTTCGACGAGCCGGGGAAACGGCCGGACGCCGCGCTGCTGCAGGCGCAGGATGGTCTTCTGCCGCAGCTCGCTGAGCGGAGTCAGGGCCCGGCCGAACGACAGCTCCGCCCGCCCGCCGGCGTCGACGATCCGCGGTCCCACGACCGCGACGTCGGGATGCGCGCGCAGGTCGGCCACCAGCCGATCGACGGCGCCGGGCGGCACGACGGTGTCGCTGTTGAGCAGCAGGATCAGCTCGCCGGCGGTCTGCCGGATGCCGAGATTGTTCGCCCGGGCGAACCCGAGATTGGCCCCCGCCTCGATGAGGCGGACCCCCGGCCAGCGCCGCACGACGTCCGGGCTGCCGTCGCTCGAGGCGTTGTCGACGACGACGATGACGTGCGGCGTCTCGGGCGGCGGCTCGTGCAGCGACCGCAGACACCGCTCGAGGTCGGCGGCCGCGTTGTAGCTGACGATGATGATGGCGAGGGTCATTGGGCTCGGGGCTCAGGGCTCGGTGCTGGGTGCTCGGGGCTCAGGGCTCGGGGGCTCGGGCGCTCCCGGGTGGACGGCGGCCTCCTCGATCGCGGCCATGGTGGCGGCCGCGGCGCGCTCCCAGGAATACCGGGCCAGCACGGCCGGTGCGGCTGCCAGCCTGGTCCGGCGCGCCTCCTCGTCGTACAGCAGCTGCCGGATCGCCGCCGTGCCGCCGGCGATGTCGCCCCGCTCGACATAGACCGCCGCGTCGCCGTCGATCTCCCGGGCCACCGGCGTGTCCTGCACGACGATCGGCGCGCCGGCCTGCAGCGCCTCGAGCGGCGTGAAGCCGAACCCTTCGTAATCGGACAGGAAGACGAACACCCGCGCGCGCCCGTAGAACTGCGCGAGCGCGTCGTCCGTCGCGTACGGATGCAGCCCCACCTGCCGGTCCAGGCCGAGCGTCCGGACGAGGGCGGCGAGATCCTCGCGCGGATGCGTCCGGTTCTCGCCGACGACAATCAGTTCCGCCGACGGATCGGCCTGCGCGATCGGGGCGAACGCACGGATGAGATCGGGCACGTGGCGCCGGTTGAAAATCGACCCGACGAACAGCACGAGCGGCGTGGGGTGATCGGTCACCGGCGGGCTCCCGCCCGGCGCCGCGACCTGTGGCAGCCCCGGCAGGATGGTCCGGACGCGCGCGGCCGGCAGCCGCAGGCGGGTGAGGATCTCCTGTCGCGAGAACTCGGAAACGGTCAGCACGAGGGCGGCGCAGCGTGCCGCCCGGGCGGTCAGCCACCGGCGCCGGACGCCCTCGCGCCAGCTGAACCATTCCGGATGGGCCATGTACGACAGGTCGTGAATCGTCAGGACGGTCGGGATCGAGACGCGCAGCGGCGCCGAATACGCCGGCGCGAAGAGCACGTCCGGCCGATCCGCCGCCAGCGCGGCCGCCAGGCGGACCTGTTCCCACCAGGTGCCGGGCCTCCCCGGCACCAGTCGCACCCGGGCGCTCGTCCCGCCGGTCAGTGAAGGCGGGACCGGCGCGTACAGCGTCAGCTCCCGGGCCCGGCCCGTCCGCTCCCATTCGTCGAGCAGGTGCGTCAGATACCGGCCGACGCCGGTCGGGCGGCCGCACAACTCCCGGGCGTCAATGGCGATGCGCATGGGCGGGCAACGGAAGATGTTCGATGCACAACGTAACACAGCGCCGCGCGGGCGACGCCGTCCCTCGTCCGACCGTCGCCCCGAGCCCTGAGCCCCGAGCACTGAGCCCTACGCCCGCCGTCCCGTCCGTTCGCGCCTCGCGACGAGCGCCGCGCGATAGGCCTCGCAAACGGCGGTGGCGGTGGCCTGCCAGGTGAACGTCCGGGACCGCAGGACTCCGCGCGCCGCGCAGACCGCCGCATAGGCTTCGTCGGTCAGCATCCGTTCGATCGTCGTGGCCAGGGCATCGGCATCGTCCGGACCGACGAGCGGGCCGGCGTCCCCCACGACGTCCGGCAGCGCCCCGGTATTCGACGCGATCACGGGAACCCCGACCGTCATCGCCTCCAGCGCGGGCAGGCCGAAGCCTTCTTCGAACGACGGCAGAATCAGCAGGGCGGCCCCCTCGTACAACGCCCGCCGCCTGTCCGGGTCGACGTATCCTCGATGCTCGACATGGCCGGCGAGCGGCGGCGCGGCGGCCCGTCGCAGCCAGGCGTCCGCCTCGGCGGTGGCCCTGCCGGCGAGCACGAGCTTCGGCGCGTCCGGCAGGCGCGCCAGCACCCGGGCGTACGCGTCGAGCAGCATCCCCACATTCTTGCGCGGTTCGAGCGTGCCGAAGAAGAGCAGATAGCGCTCGTGCGGCGGCGGCGGGGCCGTGCGGGCCGGCCAGTCGGGCGCGCCCGGCAGGCAGACGGTGATCCGCTCGCCGGGGACGCCCAGCCGGTGCTCGACCTCACGCGCGGTGAACGTCGAGTTGACGACGATGCCGTCCGCGCGACGCGCATGCGCGCGCACCAGCGCCGGATAGTCGCGCCGGATCTCGGCGCTGGTCCGTTCGGGATGCTTCAGAAAATAGAGATCATGGATCGTCACCACCTGCGCGGCCGACCGGCTGGGCAGCAGCAGCGGGTGCAGGGAATGCACCAGGTCGAACCGCTCGCGGGTGAGGTCTTCGATGCACGGCCAGCCGACACGGTGCCAGGCCAGGTTCAGCAGGCGCACGGGAATCCGGCGATCGATCCGGTGCACGCCCGGCAGCTCCCCGTCGGCCAGGCGCAGGCGGTCCTTCCAGGAACTGGAGAAGATGGTGAGATCGAGCCGGTCGGCGGGGGCGTCGTCCGGGCCGGCCGGCATTCCCGCGGCGGCGGTGGCCAGGGCGCGCACGAGCTGGTGGGCGTATTCGCCGACGCCGCTGCGCTCGCGGAGCGCGGGCCGGTAATCGATGAGGATCCGCACCGGGGTGAGGCTATCACAGGCGCGGTCGCGCCGGAGGGGATCCGGCCGCGGGCCGGATCACGCTAAGTGCTTGAGCCTGCGGTCTATGGACAGTCTGTAGAGGTTGTGGTACCGTCAATCGTTTCGGGACGCCGGCGGGCCGGCGGCTCCGCCGGATGGGGAGTGAGAGCGGATGAAAATCGCGGTCGTTGGTTCCGGCTACGTGGGACTCGTGGTAGGCGCCTGCCTCGCCGAGAACGGCAACGAGGTCATCGGCGTCGACAAGGAAGAAGCGAAGGTCCGTCTTTTGCGACGAGGCCGGATCCCGATCTACGAGCCGGGGCTCGAGGAGCTGGTCCGCCGGAACCGGGCGGAGAAGCGGCTGACGTTCACCACTGATCTGGCGCGGGCGGTCCGCGCCTCGTCCATCGTCTTCGTGGCGGTCGGGACGCCGCAGGGGGAGGACGGGTCGGCCGACCTCCAGCACGTGCTGCAGGTGGCGCGGGACGTCGCGCGGGCGATGAAGGGCTACACGGTCATCGTCGACAAGAGCACGGTGCCGGTCGGGACGGCGGCGAAGGTGCGCGACATCATCCGCCGCGAGACGACGCATCCGTTCAGCGTGGTGAGCAATCCGGAGTTCCTGAAGCAGGGGGCGGCGGTCGAGGACTTCATGAAGCCCGACCGGGTCGTCATCGGCGCCGAGGACGAGCGGGCGGCGGCGCTGATGAAGGAGCTGTACGCCCCCTTCACGCGGACCGGCGCGCCGATCATGCTGATGGACTGCGCGAGCGCCGAGCTGTGCAAGTACGCGGCGAACGCGCTGCTGGCGAGCCGGATCTCGTTCATGAACGAGATCGCGAATCTCTGCGAGCTGTGCGGCGCCGACGTCGGGCACGTGCGGAGGGCGGTCGGCGCGGACCGGCGGATCGGGCCGTCGTTCCTGTTTCCGGGCGTCGGCTACGGCGGCAGCTGTTTCCCGAAGGACGTGAAGGCGCTGCTGAAGTTCGCGGCCGACCAGGGGTACGACTTTTCGATTCTCGAGGCGGTCGAGGGGGTGAACGACGCGCAGAAGCGCCGCTTCGCGGCCCGCATCGTCTCCAAGCTCGGCTCGGTCAAGGGGAAGACGATCGCGCTCTGGGGGCTGTCGTTCAAGCCGCGCACCGACGACATGCGCGAGGCGCCGGCCATCACGATCATCGAGCGGCTGCTGGCGGCGGGCGCCACCATCCGGGCGTTCGATCCGGAGGCGATGCCGGTGGCGCGCAAGCTGTTCGGCAGCCGGATCACGCTGGTCGCCAAGAGTTACGACGCGCTGAAGGGGGCCGACGCGCTGGCGGTCGTCACCGAGTGGAACGAGTTCCGGGAGCCGGATTTCGCCCGGATGCGCAAGCTGATGCACGCGCCGGTCGTCTTCGACGGCCGGAACCTGTACGAGCCGGCGCAGATGCGCGCGCTCGGCTTCACGTATTTCTCCGTTGGGCGCTGAGGACCGGACGGTGCTGGTGACCGGGGGGGCGGGCTACATCGGGAGCCACGCCGCCAAGGCCCTGCACCGGGCCGGGTACCGCGTGGTGGTGTACGACAACCTGCTGGCGGGCCACCGCGAGGCGGTCCGGTTCGGCGAGTTCGTCGAGGGCGACGTCGCCGACCTGGCGCTCCTGCGGCACACGCTGCGGCGCTTCGCGGTCGGCGCGGTGATGCACTTCGCCGCGCTGCTGGCGGTGTCGGAGTCGGTGCGGGATCCGATCCGGTACTATCGCACCAACGTGTCGGGCGCGCTGACCGTCCTCGAGGCCATGGCCGCCGAGTCGGTGGGGCGGTTCGTCTTCTCGTCCACGTGCGCGGTCTACGGCGAGCCGGTCGAGACGCCGATCGACGAGGCGCAGCCGACCCGGCCGATCAACACGTACGGCGAGACGAAGCTGGCGGTCGAGCGGGCGCTGCCGCATTACGAGCGGGCGTTCGGCCTCCGCTTCGCGGCGCTGCGGTACTTCAACGCGGCCGGCGCGGATCCCGACGGCGAGCTCGGGGAGGATCACGACCCGGAGATCCACCTGATCCCGCGGGCGATCCAGGCGGCCACCGGCGGCGCGCCGCTGGAGATCTTCGGCGACGACTATCCGACGCCCGACGGCACCTGCCTGCGCGACTACGTGCACGTGACCGACCTGGCCGACGCGCACGTCCTGGCGCTGCAGGCGCTCGAGGAGACCGGGCGGTCGGACACGTGCAACCTCGGCAGCGGCCGGCCGTCCTCGGTCCGCGAGGTGACGGCGATGGTGGAGCGGGTGACCGGGCTGCCGGTGCCGGCGCGGCTGGCGGCGCGCCGCGAGGGCGATCCGGCCGTGCTGTTCGCGGCGAGCCGCCGGGCGGCCGCCGAGCTCCACTGGCGGCCGCGGCATTCCGGACTGGAGACGATCGTGCGGACGGCGTGGCAATGGCACCGCGCCCACCCGCACGGCTTCCGTGGAGGCGAGCTGGCGTGAGGTCGGGAATGCGCGGGACACTGCGGGATCCGCTGCTGTCGGTGGTGATGCCGGTCTACAACGAGCGGGACACCATCGAGGAGATCATCGGCCGCGTGCTGGCGGTGCCGCTCCGCATCGAGCTCATCGTCGTCGACGACGGGTCGCGCGACGGCACGCGCGACCTGCTCGACGAGCTGCGGCGCCGCCATCCGTTCAAGCTGGTGCTGCAGCCGTTCAACCAGGGGAAGGGCGCGGCGCTCCGGCGGGGCTTCGAGGAGGTGACGGGCGACATCTGCGTCATCCAGGACGCCGACCTCGAGTATTCGCCCGAGGAGCTGCCGGGGCTGGTCGAGCTCATCTGCCAGGGGCGGGCGGACGTCGTTTATGGATCGCGCTTCCTCGGGCGGCACCGGGTGTTCCTGTTCACCCATTACCTCGGCAACCGGTTCCTGACGCTCGCGACGAACGTGCTGTACAACACGATCCTGACGGACATGGAGACGTGTTACAAGGCGATGCGGACGGAGGTGCTGCGGTCGATGACGCTGCGCTCGAACGGCTTCGGGATCGAGCCGGAGCTGACGGCGAAGATCTTCAAGCGGCGCTACCGGGTCTACGAGATCCCGATCACGTACGACGGGCGCGGGTACGACGAAGGCAAGAAGATCACCTGGCGCGACGGGCTGGTCGCGCTCTGGGTGCTGATCAAGTACCGGTTCAGCGAGTGAAGTCTTTCCAGCGACTGCTTCGATACGCGCGACCCTACCGCCTCCGGCTGGTGTGGGCGGTGGCGGCGATGCTGCTGTACGCCGCCGGCTCGGCCGGGCTCGCCTACCTGGTCAAGCCGATCTTCGACCACGTCCTGCCGCAGCAGCGCGACCTCGCGCTGATCGCCGGCGCCATCGTCGGCTTGTACCTGCTGAAGGGCGTCGGATCCTACTTCTCGACGTACCTGATGGCCGACGTCGGCCAGCACGTGGTCATGGACGTCCGGACCGCGCTGTTCCGCCACGTCCTCGGCCAGTCGGCCGGCTTCTTCGCCCGGCGGACGACCGGCCAGCTGATGTCGCGGGTCGGCAACGACGTGGTGCAGGTGCAGCAGGCGGTCTCGGAGACGGTCGGCGACCTGGCGCGCGAGTCGCTGGCCCTCGTCGGCTACGCCTGCCTGCTGTTCTACTACGACGCCCGGCTCGCGCTGGTCTGCCTCACCCTGGCGCCGCTCATCGTGTACCCCCTCGTGCACCTCGGCCGGCGCGTCCGCAAGACGACGCACCGGAGCCAGGAGGCGATGGAACACCTGTCGCACGTCAGCGCCGAGGCGTTCACCGGGCACCGGATCGTGAAGGCGTTCGGCACGGAAGGGCACGAGGCGGCGAAGTTCGGCCGCGCCGCGCATCTGCTCTACCGGACCAACATGAAGGTGACGGCCGCGCTGGCCGCCCTGCCGCCGCTGATGGAGCTGCTGGGCGCCTTCGGCATGGTGGCGGCGCTCTGGTACGGCAGCCAGGGGATCGCGGCGCACCGCCTGACGACCGGCGAGTTCACGTCGTTCATCGCGGCACTGTTCCTGATGTACGGGCCGGCGAAGAAGCTGAGCCGCGTGAACGCGAGCCTGCAGCAGGCGATTGCCGCGTGCGAGCGGATCTTCGGCATGATGGACACCCACACCGAGGTCCACGAGATGCCGGAGGCCAGGCCCCTGCCGCGGTTCTCGTCGGCGATCGAGTTCCGCGACGTGGCGTTCGACTACGATGACCGGCGCGACCGCGGCATCCTGCGCGGCGTCTCCTTCACCGTCCGCGCCGGCCAGATGCTCGCGATCGTCGGGCGGAGCGGCGCCGGCAAGACGTCGCTGGTCAACCTGCTGCCGCGGTTCTACGACGTCACCGGCGGCGCGATCCTGATCGACGGTGCCGACATCCGGTCGGTGACGCTCGCGTCGCTCCGCGCGCAGATCGGCATGGTGACGCAGGAGACCGTCCTGTTCGACGACACCGTGGCCGAGAACATCGCCTACGGGTCGGCCGACGCCCCCCGCGACGCCATCGAGGCGGCGGCCCGGGCCGCCAATGCGCACGAGTTCATCATGGCGATGCCGCAGGGCTACGAGACGTCGATCGGCGAGCGGGGGCAGCGCCTGTCGGGCGGACAGCGCCAGCGCGTCGCCATCGCCAGGGCGCTGCTGAAGAATTCGCCGATCCTGATCCTGGACGAGGCGACCTCGTCGCTCGACTCCGAGTCCGAGCAGCTCGTGCAGGACGCGCTGGCGAACCTCATGCTGAACCGGACGTCGTTCGTCATCGCGCACCGGCTGTCGACCATCCGGCGCGCCGACGCCATCCTCGTCCTCGAGCGGGGGCGCGTCGTCGAGGTCGGCCGGCACGACGAGCTGGTGGCGCGGCCCGGCGGCGTGTACGCCGCGCTGTACGAGATGCAGCTGCTCGAAGGACACCGCGCCGTCGAGGGACGGCTGCTGGCAGTCGACACCTCCCGCTAGCCCGGAGGGCGCGCCCGCACACTGAAGGAGCAGGGCCGGCGATCGGCGCCGGCTGTCCGCAACCGCACGATGATCAAGAGCATGACCGGCTTCGCCTCGCTGACCCGGGAAGACGAGGCGGGGACCGTCGCCGTCACCATCCGGGCCCTCAACCACCGGTACCTCGATCTGCAGGTGCGGCTGCCGTCGGCCGTGGCCGGCCTCGAGAGCCGGATCCGCGCGATCGTGCAGCGGCACGTCGCCCGCGGCCGGATCGAGTTCAACCTCGGGCTGCAGCTCCGGCGCGCGCCGGCGATCGAGGTGGAGCTGAACGAAGAGTTCGGCGCCGCCCTCGGCGCCGCGCTCGACACGGCCCGGGACCGGGGCCTCGTCAGCGGCACGCTGGCGCCCGGCGATCTGCTCCGGCTGCCGCAGGCGCTGACGATCCGGGAGCGGCAGGCCGATCCCGACGAAGCCGCCGGTCTGGAGGCGCGGATCGAGGCGCTCGTGGACGAGGCGCTCGGGCAGCTCGATGCCATGCGCGTCCGCGAAGGGGAACACCTGCGCGCGGATCTGGATCACCACCGCGACGGGGTGGCGGACCTCGTGGAGCAGCTGGCGCGGGCGGCCGACGAGGGGCGGGGGGAGCTGGAGGCGCGGCTGCGCGAGCGGGTGCGCCAGATGGCGGCCGACCTGGCCGACCCGGCGCTGGTCGCGCAGGAGATCGTGAAGCTGGCCGCGCGCTCCGACATCAGCGAAGAAATCGCGCGCTTCCGGGCGCACGTCGCCCACTGGCGGGCGCTCGCCGGCAGCGCGGAGCCCTGCGGCCGGAAGCTGGACTTCCTGCTGCAGGAGATGAACCGCGAAGTGAACACCATGGGATCCAAGGCGGACGGCCTCAGGGTGTCCGAGATGGTGATCGCGGCCAAGGCCGGGCTCGAGCGGCTGCGGGAACAGGTGCAGAATGTCGAATAGGGGACGCGGCATCCTGTTCGTCGTGTCGGCGCCGTCGGGCACCGGCAAGACGACCGTCGTCGAGCGGCTGGTCGAGGTCGTGCCGCACCTCCGGATGTCGCGCTCGTACACCTCGCGCGCGCCGCGCGACGGGGAGGCCGACGGCGCCGACTACCACTTCGTCAGCCGCGAACGGTTCGAGGCGATGGTCGCCGTCGGCGAGTTCCTCGAGTGGGCCGACGTCTTCGGCAACCTGTACGGCACGTCGGCCGCCGACACCGAACGGGTGCTCGAGTCGGGGGCCGACATCGTCCTGGTGATCGACGTCCAGGGCGCGCGCAAGGTCAGGCGCCGCGGCTTCGAGACCGTGGCGATCTTCGTCATGCCGCCGTCCGCCGAGGTGCTCGAGCGCCGGCTGCGCGGCCGCAGCAAGGACAGCGAGGCGCAGATGCGCCGCCGGCTGGACGTCGCGCGGCAGGAGGTGGCGGCCTACACCGAGTACGATTACGTCGTCGTCAATGACGAAGTCGGCGCGTGCGTGGAGCGCCTGAAGGGGATCGTGCTCGCCGCGCGGGCCCGCCTGGCGGCGATGCGCGGCGAGGCCGAGCAGATCGTCCGGACCTTCGCGCCGTAGCCCGGGGACGGGTGACGTCACGGAGTGTCACAGCGTGGGGGAAGGCAGATGGCTTTGATTGCCCTCGGGGTCAGCGGCGGCGTCGGCGCCTACAAGGCCGTGGAAGTGGCGCGCGGGCTGCAGAAGCGCGGGCACGACGTCGTCGCCGTGATGACGCGGGCCGCCACGCACTTCGTCGGGCCGCTGACGTTCGAGGCGATCACCCGGCGCCGCGTCGTGACCGATCAGTTCGAGCCGGGCGCGAACGCGAACATCGAGCACATCGCCATCGCGTCTGACATCGCCCTGCTGCTCGTCGTCCCGGCGACCGCCGACATCATCGGCAAGTTCGCCGCCGGCATCGCGGACGACTTCCTGTCGTCCCTGTATCTGGCGACCCCCGCCCCCGTGCTGATCGCGCCGTCGATGAACGTCAACATGCTGCGCCATCCCGCCGTGCAGCGGAACCTCGAACTGCTCGCCGGCCGCGGCGTCCGCCTCGTCGAGCCGGGTGAAGGCTACCTGGCGTGCGGCTGGATCGGCCGGGGACGCCTGGCCGAGCCGGACGACATCGTCGCCGCCGCCGAGCGCGTGATCCAGCCGGCCGGCCCGCTGCGGGGCCGGCGCGTCCTCGTGACCGCCGGACCGACCTACGAGGACGTCGACCCGGTGCGCTATCTCGGCAACCGGTCGAGCGGCCGGATGGGCTTCGCCATTGCGGACGAGGCGATGCGCCGCGGCGCGCAGGTGGTGCTCGTCGCCGGCCCGACGCCGGTCGAGCCGCCCGCGGTCACCGAGCTGGTGCGCGTCCGCCGGGCGACCGAGATGCACGATGCCGTGATGAGCCGGGCGGCCGGCGCCGATCTCATCGTGATGGCCGCCGCCGTGGCCGATTACCAGCCGGCCAGCGTCGCGCCGCAGAAAGTCAGCAAGACGGGCGGCGCTCTGACGCTGACGCTCGTGCCGACGCCGGACATCCTGGCCGACCTCGGCCGGCAGCGGGACCAGCTGCCGGGCCGCCCGGTGCTCGTCGGGTTCGCCGCGGAGAGCGAGGACGTGGTGGCGCGCGCCGACGCGAAGCGCCGGAAGAAGCAGGTGGACTTCATCGTGGCGAACGACGTGCTGCAGCCCGGCGCCGGTTTCGACGTCGGCACCAACGCCGTCACGATCGTCGGGCCCGACGGCAGCGAGCCGGTGCCAATGCAATCGAAGGCGGCGGTCGCCGCCGTGATTCTCGATCGGGTGGAACGGCTGCTGGCGGAGCGCGGCTAGCGGTCCGCCCGATCGCCCATCGCCTGCACGGATCGGATCGCCATGTCATCCCACGACGACCTCACCGCCCACCTCGAGTTCTTCGCGCAGCTCGGCGTCGACGGCGTCAGCCGCGACCCCCGCTGGCGGACGCGTGCCGAGCCGGCGGCGGACGCGGAGCCGCCGCAGGAACGGCCGGCCGGGGCGGCGGAGGCCGCGGGCGGCCCGCCACCGGCCGCGCCTCCCGCGACGGAGGCCGGGCCGCCGGCCGGTGCGCTGGCGGCGATCCGCGCCGAGATCGGCGACTGCACGCGCTGTCAGCTGCACGGGATGGGCCGCCGGCAGATCGTCTTCGGCGTCGGCAATCCCGAGGCCCGGCTCATGTTCGTCGGCGAGGCGCCGGGCGCGGACGAGGACGTGCAGGGCATTCCGTTCGTCGGCCGCGCGGGCCAGCTGCTGACGAAGATCATCGAGTCGATCGGGCTGACGCGCGACGAGGTCTACATCGCGAACGTCATCAAGTGCCGGCCGCCGCAGAACCGGAATCCCGAGCCGGAGGAGGTCGCGACGTGCGAGCCGTTCCTGTTCGCGCAGATCGACGCCATCAGGCCGAGGGTCATCGTGGCGCTCGGCAAGTTCGCCGCGCAGACCCTGCTGCGCACGCTCGACCCGATCTCGCGCCTGCGCGGACGGACGTACGACTACCGCGGCGCGACGCTCATTCCGACGTTCCATCCCGCCTACCTGCTGCGCAATCCCGGATCGAAGCGCGACGTCTGGGAAGACATGAAGCAGGTCCGCGCCCTGCTCGGCGGTGAGTGAGCCGGTGGCTGCCGCGGGCCGCGGGCTGCCGCTCGATCCGGCCGGCGCCTCCGCGCCGGTCGAGG
Source organism: Vicinamibacterales bacterium (assembly GCA_035534615.1). Classification (GTDB taxonomy): domain Bacteria; phylum Acidobacteriota; class Vicinamibacteria; order Vicinamibacterales; family CAVVIG01; genus JAGWRA01. The sequence goes on along the minus strand of DATLRO010000052.1, from coordinate 6,820 downwards.
CGGCGGCGCCGCGCGTGCAGGTCGCGGTCCCGGTGCCGTCGCTCGGCCTGCTGACCTACGAGGTGCCGCCCGCGCTCGATCTGCCGGCCATCGGCGCCCGTGTGCTCGTGCCGGTCGGTCCGCGCACGCTCACCGGCTGCGTCGTCGCCATCGAGCCGGCCGGGGAGGCGCCGGCATCCGGTCCGATCAAGCCGCTGCTCGACGTCCTGGACGATGAGCCGTTCGTGCCGCCGCACGTGGTCGAACTGGCGCTGTGGACCGCCGCGTACTACGTGGCCGGACCGGGCGAGACGATGGCGGCCGCGATGCCGCCGCGCGCATCGCTCGAAAGCGAGCGGACCGTCCAGCTGACCGATGCCGGCCTGGCGGCCGCCGCGGCCGGAACCGCCGCCGGACTGGCGGGACGGCTGCTGCAGACCCTGGCGCCCGGCCGCCCCACGAGCCTCGCGCGGCTGTCGGCCCGGCTCGCGCGGGAGGCCGGGGGGCGCGCGCGGGCGTCCGCGCCGCCGGTGCGCGCCATGGTGCACGCGCTGGAACGCCGGGGGCTGGTGACGGTCACGCAGCCGGTGATCGGGCGCGCGGACGCGCACCGGACGGTCCGGGTCGCCACGCTGACGGCCCACGGCCTGGCCGCGGCGGCCGGGCCGGGCGAGCCGGGGGTGCGGATGGGGACCAGGCAGCGGGAGGCGCTGGACGCGCTAAGGGGCGCGCCGGACGGGTTGCCGCTGCCGGAGCTGGCCGGGCGCGGCGTGCCCGCGGAGACCATCGATCGGCTGGCGGCCCGCGGCTTTTTGACCGTCCGCCGCGACCGGATCGAGCGTGACCCGTTCACGTCGGCGGCGCTCGGCGCCGCGGCCGATCCGGTGGCGGCCGGCATCGATGACCGGCGGCTGCTGACCGCCGAGCAGACCGCGGCGTTCGACCGGCTGTCGCAGCTGGCCGACGCCGGGACGTTCGCGGTGGCGCTGCTGCACGGCGTGACCGGCAGCGGCAAGACCGAGCTCTACGTGCGCCTGGCGGCGCGCACGCTGGCCGCCGGACGCCGCGCGCTGGTCCTCGTGCCGGAAATCGCGCTGACGCCGGCGGTGGCGGCGATCTTCCGGGCCGCGTTCGGCGCACGGGTCGCGATTCAGCACAGCGGACTGTCGGACGGCGAGCGCCACGATCAGTGGCAGCGCATCCGCCGCGGCGACGTCGACGTCGTCGTCGGCACGCGGTCGGCCGTGTTCGCGCCGCTCGTGTCGACCGGGCTCATCATCGTGGACGAGGAGCACGACAGCTCGTACAAGCAGGAGGAGAGCCCGCGCTATCACGGCCGCAACGTCGCCGTGATGCGGGGCCAGCGGGAAGGGGCGCTCGTCGTCCTCGGATCGGCGACGCCGTCGCTGGAAACCTACCAGCACGCCGTCTCGGGACGGTACGCGCTGGTGACGCTCGACCGGCGCGTGCTCGACCGGCCGCTGGCGTCGGTGCGGGTCGTGGACATGCGCGAGGTGTACGCGGCCGAGGGGCCGGACGTCGTGCTGAGCGCGCCGCTGCGGGAGGCGCTCGCCGATCGGCTCGCGCGCCGCGAGCAGGCGCTGGTCCTGCTGAACCGCCGCGGCTTCTCGACCGCCGTCTTCTGCCGGCAGTGCGGCGGCACGCTGGAATGCCCGAACTGCAGCGTGTCGCTGACCGTGCACGGAAGCAGCCACGCCGTCCGCCGCGCCCGGTGCCACTACTGCAACTACTCGGCGCCGGTGCCGGCGCGGTGTCAGACCTGCGCCGCGCCGTATCTCGAGCAGGTCGGATTCGGCACGCAGCGGGTGGAGGAGGAAATCCGCACGGCGCTGCCCGGGGCGCGCGTCGCGCGCATCGACCGGGACGCGATCCGCCGGCGCGGCGCGCTCCCCTCGCTCCTGGCGGCGTTCGCGGACGGCACGATCGATGTGCTCGTCGGCACGCAGATGATTGCCAAAGGACACGATTTTCCGCGGGTCACGCTCGTCGGCGTCGTGTCGGCCGACGTCGGGCTCGGGCTCGCCGATTTCCGGGCGGCGGAGCGGACGTTTCAGCTGCTGACGCAGGTGGCCGGCCGGGCGGGGCGGGGCGAGCAGCGGGGCGAGGCGATCGTGCAGACCCTCTACCCCGATCACTACAGCATCCAGCTGGCGTGCCGGCAGGACTATCGGGCCTTCTTCGAGAAGGAACTGGTGTTCCGGCGGGCGATGCGGTATCCGCCGGTCGTGTCGCTCATCAACGCGGTCGTCCGGGCGCCGACGCTGGCGGCGGCGATGGAGGATGCGGCCGGCGTCGTGCAGCGCGTTCGCGCGGCGGCCGGCGCGAACGCCCACATCCAGGTGCTCGGCCCGGCGCCGGCGCCGCTGTCGCGGCTGCGCGGCGAGTACCGCGCGCAGCTGTTCCTGAAGGGGACGCAGCGGACGCGGATGCGCGAGGCGCTGCGGCAGGCCGTGGCGGCGGATGCCGCCCTCCGGCGCCGCATCCGGATCGACGTGGATCCGGTGTCGATGCTCTGACTCAGGGCTCGGGACTCCTCATCATTCCCCCGTCCTATCGCCCGACGACGTGCGCGACCTGGATCGGGGCGGGGGTGAAGCAGAGGATGAACATCACCAGCGCGAAGAGCGCGAGCCAGAGCCGCTTGCGATCGAGCGGCACGTGCTCGTCCAGCGTGCGCGGGTGGCGGAACCCGAACGCGATGAGCATGCCGCTCAGCAGCACCGCCCAGGCGACCCAGCTCACCGAGACGAACGTCAGCCCGATCGTGACCGCCATCATCACCAGCGTGATCGTCGTCGACCGGCGCCCGAACACGGCGTAGGTGACGTGACCGCCGTCGAGCTGCCCGATCGGAAACAGGTTGAGCGCCGTCGCCAGCATGCCGAACCAGGCGGCAAAGGCGACCGGATGCAGGTTGAGCGACCAGCCGGGGCGGGTCGGGCCCCAGATGAGCCAGGACACCCCCTTGAACAGCAGCGGCTCGCCGAGCGTCAGCCCTTCGAAGCCCTGCGGCAGCGGCGTCATGCGCGACATGGCGATGCCGAGGATCAGCGCCGGCACCGCGACGACGAACCCGGCAATCGGGCCGGCGATGCCGATGTCGAACAGCATGCGCTTGCTGGGAATCGGCTCCCGGATCCGGATGAACGCCCCCAGCGTCCCCGTCAGCGGCAGCGGCGCCGGCAGGAAGTAGGGGAGCGACGCGTCCACGTCGTAGTAGCGGCACGCGAAGTAGTGGCCGAATTCGTGCGCGCCGAGAATCAGCAGGATCGTCGCGCTGTACCACAGGCCCCGGACGATCAGCCCGATTGAGAACGGAATCTCGACCGTGAGAAAATTCGAGGCGAATGCGGCATACTGGTTGGCGCCGACCAGCGTGGTGACGGCCACGGTCAGCACGAACAGCAGCACGTGCAGCCAGACCCGATCCCGGAACTTGCCGGCCGCCTTGCCGCGCACCGGCGGCAGGAAGACGATCCGGTCGGGAAGCCCTGCGGCCTCCAGCGGGCTGCGCTCGAACACGTGGTCGAAATCCAGGGGCAGCGGATGTTCGGGATCGTGTGTGTCAGTCACGGCCGGTCTTCTTCTTCCGATGCGATCGGGACGAGCGGCCGGTCGGCGGACGCTCGGACGGGTTGCACGCCCGATGCGGCGCGTCGGGCGCCGGACTGTGGAGCTCGTCCGGCTTACCCGATATTCTGCAGGTCTTTGCCCGGCTTGAACCGGATCGTTCGTCCGGGTGGGATCCGCACTTCCTTGCCCGTGCGGGGATTGCGGCCGATGCCACGCTTCCGGGGCTTCACCTGAAAGACGCCGAAGCCCCGCAATTCGATCCGCTCGCCACGCTGCATGGAGACCCGCATGGCATCGAAGACGGCGTCGACCGCCACTTCGGCTTTGACCTTGGTGATCTCGGCCACCTTGGACACCTCGTTGACGATGTCGACCTTAATCATGCTTATGGTCTCCTGAAAACTGGTAACTATCATAGGTTGTTGAACTTACGCTGTCAAGGCTGGGGCTAACTCGTAATCCGGATTCCCTGGATGCGGGCGCCGGCCCCCGAAAAGACGGGCAGAAGCGTGGCCAAACGGGTTCCCGCCGTCGTCCTGGTCGGCCGGCCGAACGTCGGCAAGTCGACCCTGTTCAACCGGATCACCGGCAGCCGCCGCGCCATCGTGGCCCCGGTGCCCGGCACCACCCGGGACACGATCGCCCAGCCGGTCGTCTGGCGCGGCGTCCAGTTTCAGCTCATCGACACAGGGGGGCTGTTCGGCGCCAGCCAGGACCCGCTGCAGGAGCTGGTCGTGGCCCACGGCCGCAAGGCGCTCGAGAGTGCCGACCTCCTCGTCTTTGTCGTCGATGGGCGGGAGGGGCTGGTCCCGGGCGATCACTCCATCGCCCGGCAGATCCGGCAGCTCAACCGTCCGGTCGTCGTCGTGATCAACAAGACCGACGACCGCCGGGCGCGCGACGGGGCGATGGAGTTCTACCAGCTCGGCTTCGATCCCGTCATGGAAATATCGGCCGAGCACGGCCAGGGCGTGAGCGACCTGCTGGATGAGGTGAGCGACCGGCTGCCGAGCGGCCGGCCGGCCGGGACCGCGGCGGAGCCGGGGAAGCCGGAGGCGGGCCGCGAGGAAGAGACGGCCGGGAAGGGCCCGCGCGGGCGGGCCGCGACCGAGCTGGAGGAAGAAGAACGGGTCGAACCGGCGGTGGCCGAAACAGGACCGTCGGAGGTCGCCGTGGCGATCGTCGGGCGGCCGAACGTCGGCAAGTCGTCGCTCGTCAATCGGTTGCTGCGGGAGGAGCGGGTGCTCGTCAGCGACATGCCCGGGACGACGAGGGACGCCATCGATACCGTGATGAAGTGGCACCGCCGGCAGTTCCGCATCATCGACACCGCCGGGATCCGGCGACCCGGGCGGATTTCCCGGTCCGGCAAGGTCGAGGCGGTCAGCGTCCTGGCGGCCCGCAAGGCGATCGAACTGGTCGACGTGGCGGCGCTGGTGGTCGACGCGGTGGAAGGCATCACCGATCAGGATGCGGCGATCGCCGGCGAAGCCGCTCGAGCGGGCAAGGGGATCATCATCGTGGCCAACAAGTGGGACCTGATGAAGGAGCGGGGTCCCGACGCGTCGAAGGTGTTCGACGAAGAGCTGCGATTCCGGCTGAAGTTCCTGGACTACGTGCCGGTGCTGCACATCTCCGCCCGCACCGGCGAGCGGGCGTCGAAGCTGCTGGAGATGATCGACCGGGTGGCCGAGGCGCGGAAGCGGCGGGTGCCGACCGCCGAGCTGAACAAGTTCGTGGAGGCGGTCACGGCGGTCCATCCGCCGGCGAGCCCCGGCCGGAAGCACGTCCGCATCCTCTACGCCGCGCAGATCGGCACGGCGCCGCCGCTGTTCGTCTTCTTCACCAACGTCGCGACGACGTTTCATTTCTCGTACGAGCGGTTCCTGGCCAACCAGCTCCGGGAGTCGTTCGGCTTCCTGGGGACGCCGATCAGGATTCAGGTCCGGCGCCGGGCGAAGTAGGCGGCGGGGGCCGGGCGTCTATCCGGCCTGCATGCTATACTTTCGAGGCACGGGAAGTCCGGAAGAGCCGGCGGCGCGTCGCGCCGACCGGGGTGTCGGGCGGGTTGCAGCCGTCGAGGGCAGATGAGCGATCCTCCGGTTCAGATTCCCAATCGCGCGCTGTTCAAGGCGGCGGAGGTCTGCGAGATCGCCCGGCTCCAGCCGTACGTCCTGCGTTCGTGGGAGGCGGAGTTTCCCGAGCTGGGCGTGCAGAAGACCGCGGGCGCCCCGCGGATCTACCGGCGGAGGGACGTCGAGCGGGTGCTGCGGATCAAGCATCTGCTGCTGGTCGACGGTCTGACGCTGGCCGGGGCCCGGCGCAAGCTGGAGGGGGAGACGACGCTCGTCGCGGAAGACGGGCCGCTGGACGACCTGCTCGGGCGCAATGCCCGCGAGCGGATCGGCGAGGTGGTGAGCGGGCTCCGATCGCTGCTCGAACTGCTGTCGTCCGACGGACCGCACCCGATCCACGAGTACGAGCTGACCCCGCCGACCACGACCGGCGGGCGGCCGATCGCCGAGCGCGTGAAGGCGGCGGCCGAGCAGTTCGGCCACGGGCGCAAGGGCGCATCGAAAGGGTCGTCGAAGCCGGTGAAGAGCGGCCGGCGGAAGCACGCGCCGGCGTAGACACGTCACTCCGCGAGCAGCAGTTCCGAATCGGGATGTAGCGCAGCCTGGTAGCGCACCTGACTGGGGGTCAGGGGGTCGCAGGTTCGAATCCTGTCATCCCGACCAATTAAATTACGGCAAATTTGCCAGGCTGCTCGCCGGGCTCTTTTGTTTTGGGTCCACTGTGGGTCCAGAAGGCCGACGGCTCACGCTTATCACTCTTCAGGGAACGTCGAGCCAATCTGCTTAGCCGTGACAGTTGTCGGGGTTTAGGATTCGCCGCAGTCGCTACGTGCACGGGAGTGATCTCGCAAGCCCGAGCATGAACGGATGCAGGGGGCATTATGAAGGCGGCAGCGTTGATTTTCTCACTGGCCATTGCGGCAATCAATGTTCAGCGGGCCTCGCAACCTAAGCCGGACCCTGCTCCTCCGCTGAGCGCGGCACGGCAGGCCCTTGCGTGGCAGGCCGCTTGCGCGTCAGACGCGGCGCGGGTTCTAGTCAGCATGGGATGGAAGGCCGAAGCCCCTGGCTACTCCTCGGACTTCAAGACCCACTTTAATGCGAAATTGAAGAAGTGCTTCGTTCTAGAGTCGAGTTACCTGCTGAATGAAGACTTTAGGGTGATCGAGCTG